>JAJEFJ010000047.1 GCA_022820485.1 Candidatus Latescibacterota bacterium | reverse complement strand
CTTGTGGACCACCTGTTTTGAACAAATCAAAGCCCTATTTGTTAAAGGCATTCGACAGAAAAAATACTACCAATTCCCCAAGTTAATGCAATACAACTTAGCTCTTAAATGATTTAGGACTGCTATATATCTGTCTCAGAGGTTTCTCCACCAGCGAGGACCTCCTCCATCAGCGCTAGGTTCTTGTCCGAATCGCCTGTGGAGCAATTGTGAGTCACTGCGGCGATGGTTGTCCTTTTTGTCTTCATAATCTCCGAGACTGAGGATGGCGTTCGACGTTTTCGCCGTGCCCTAACCGCGCAGCGGTTGCGCGAAGGGAGAAGCCCGAAGCCGGGTACTGCATATTGGGCGGTGCCTCCACTTCACCGAATAGAACGCGGGGCTAAGACGCTGGCCACGCCAAGTCAACTGCGAATGCCCCGACCGCAGTGAGTGGCAGCGACCGGGCTTGATGCTCGGTGTACCACTCGCAACGATCCGTCGAGCCGTCTTGCTCGAATCTGAGGTCGAGGAAGCCAACCGTAACATTGTAGATGATACCGACGTGGTGAACCGAGTCGTACGGACGCTCCACACTTTTGGGATAAGTATGTGAATACACCTCAGTGATTCCAATTGCCTCAACGTCAGCGATTCCCGTCTCCTCTTCCAATTCGCGGAGCAGGGTAGCCTCTGGATGCTCTCCCCACTCAATCCCGCCGCCTGGCATAGTCCATTTTCCTTGGTCCAGTCCGCTAGCCATGCGAACCAAGAGAAGCCGACCTGACGGATCACGGCAAAACCCATAGGCACCTATATAAACGCGCGGATTATCGGAGGCTGAAGACATTGTACCAATTCCCACAATCATCACTGAAGTTGAGAGATCTATGGATGGTCCGGCAAATGAACTCTTAAAGCGCGACACAGCCATTGGCGTCGAGAATCGCCTAATTGATCCCTTGTCTGCCTCATATCCAGTTCGTCATGGTCACGACCTTCCTTAGCCTTGTAGAGCATGAACCTGCGAAGCAGATTGGGTCGAAGCCCGTCAGAGCTGAGCCATGCACCGACGTGTTACCTGCGGTTGGCGCAACTCCCTAGCTTCTGGACGAATCTACCCATGTGCGGATCGCACCGATCTAGCGGCAGTTCGTCCCTGTGGAACCATCTAATCGATTTAAATTCTGTCTGGTCGAAATGAAGTTCCTCCGTCCGCGGGTGAACCACGACGTACCAAAGGGAGATGTCAGTGTGTCCCGCAGTCCTTCCAACAGTTTTCGTTGAGGTGATGAATAGCGGCTTTTCTAAAAGAAGCCGGGGTTCGATCCCCAATTCCTCTTTCGCCTCCCTTCTTGCAGTTTCACTGGGACGCTCATCGGACTCAACGTGTCCACCTGTCGGCAACCAGAGGCCGGCGTTTCTGTGTTCTACGAGAAGGAAGTGGTCATCATCCATAAGCACAAAATAGGATACGAGATGCTTGGGAGGTGTTGCTGGCTTCACTTGGCGGCATAGCTCTGCTCCACTCTCAATCCATTCGATGGCATCGCGCTGATGTTCCGCTTCCAAGTCGTCAAGTGGTTCGATGCTACTGACATCCTCCAAAATCGCCCGTCTCAATACTATTTTCTCCTGTCTTCGGTCCATCTGAACACCTCGTTTAGACACAGATCTGCGGTTGTGCGAAGGGCTCAGCCCGCAGCCGGGCACGGTCGTGATATATGATGTGGGATGCCCTCAATCGTCAATCAGGCTGAAGTCAGGTCAAGAGCAAAGTGAACCTCACCGCCAAAGGGCCCCTCCTGACGGTGTGTGACGCGAAAACCGAATCGCTTGTAGAACTCGATAACGTCAGACCAAGTAGAAGTCGTTTCCAGGATAATGCGTTGAAATCCCAACTCTTTAGCCTCTTGACAGAGCCTTGCCAGTATTTTTTCGCCGATTCCTCGTCTCCGCAACTCTGGTGCCACGGACATTCTAACTATCTCTGCTACTTGGTCTGACTTGGGGATCAGTGCACCCGAGCCAATAATTCTGCCATCGAGCCAAGCCACCAGAAATGTGGCGTCATTGTAGCTGGCACCGATGTCGTTCAAATCCAGATTTAATGTTGGATCAATTTCTCCCCAATGTTCGGCAAGTCCAGCTAAAATTAGACTTTGGACAGCGTCTTGATCCTCGCTCTCAAATGGCTTTATCAAGATTTGTTGGGCATCCATCACCTTTTAGGACTATCCTTTCATTATTCTCATTTAACGTACAGCCCCTTCACATCGTCAAGGTCTTCTTTTTACCCCTCACAATTGTCAGTAGTTAATAATTAATGCTTATTAGCCGCGAACATGGTTTTTGGGCACTCAGGTATATAATTCCCTTTAAAACGAGGAGGATACGCCATGCGACAGCAGCGCACGATCTACTTTAACGATGCTCGGCACTACTACCTTTTTGCCTTTGAGCCGCCGATGGCGCTCGAAGACGCTTGGGTGCCCATAGACGAAGTCGCAGGTACGGGGGTGGATACTTTTGCCTATGGGGTCGAGCGCGGCGATGGGCTTTTTTATCCATCGCGGGTGGGGATGATGTTCGGAGCGGATATTCAGCCCTTTGAGCAGGCCGCCTATTGGCGTACCTGGCACAACATGCAGAGCCTAATTGATCGCGGACTCGACCCGCTGACGGTGCTCATCGACCGGGCACACGACCATAGCATGGATTTCTGGGCTAGCTTGCGGATGGCCGCCTACGGGAATATGGATTCGGCCCACAAGCTGGCCGACGGCGGTGGTGGGCTGGCGCACGCGGAGGTGCGGGCGCACATATTGCAAGTGGTTGAGGAACTGGCGACCGAGTACGAAACCGATGGCGTTGAGTTGGACTTTGCCCTGCCGGGCGGGGCTCCGCGCATTTTGCGGGAAGAGGATGTGGAGGCGACGACGCCCATTTTGACTGATTACGTGGAGCAACTCGCCGAGCGGGTGCGCGGGCAGCGGTCGGGGGTGGTTGGAGCGCGGGTTTTGCCCACTGAGGAGATGAACTTGGCGCAGGGGCTGGACGTGCGGACTTGGCTGGAGCGCGGGTTGGTGGATTTCTTGGTGCCGATTCGCTACGGCTATATGATCCTCGATGGGGACATGCCGATAGATTGGCTGGTCGAAGCCGCGCACGCAGCCGATGCAGCGGTCTATGGCACTTTGCAGCCCTACGTAGCTGATGAGTCGGTTGGGGCCGAGCGGGTTTGTCCTTCTCCTGCTCAGCTTCGGGCGGTGGCGATGAATCTGTTGGATCGGGGCTGTGACGGGCTGTACGCGTGGTTTATGCCCTGGCCTTTAGGAGACCGGGAGCGCAGCGCGCTGAGCGAACTGGGCAGACGGGAGCTGATGCAGGAGAAGGACAAGCACTACGTGCTGGCGCGGCGAGCAGCGGGTGAGGAAAACCAGTATCCAGTGGCGCTGCCGGTGGAGATCGCGGCCGATGACCGGGCGCAGCATACCATTCCCTTTTACTTGGCTGACGACGCGCAAGAAGGCCGCGTCAGTCAGGTGCTCTTGCGGATCAGGATCGTCGATCTGGTCTCGGACGACCGCTTGGAGATCGCGCTCAACGGCCAGTCGCTGCAAGGGGAGATCTGTCGCCGCGAGTTCGGCTATAAGGTCGTCCCGTATCAGGGTATATGGCTGATTTTCGACTTGCAGCGGGTGCGGCCGCAGCAGGGAGCGAACCGCTTGGAGATTGCGCTGGTGGGGCGACCGGACGATTTGGTGAGTCCGCTGAAAGTCGCAGATGTGGAAGTTGAGGTGAAGTATCACCCCTTGCCGACTGGGCTGGGATGAGACTGAATTTAGCCGGGAGCCTCGTTTCCGGCTTTTTTACGACTTTCAGAGACCGCGGGCTTATTGTCTGCGGTCTTTTTTTTGGAGATAACCGATGATAACACTGCTGCACAAATACGGGAAAACCATCGCCATCGTCGCGACACAGTCGCTCAACGACGCGCTTTGGGGCCTGATTGGCGATTTCGCGCTGCGGTTATTCCACGTGGCGATTTTGCTCTCGCTGTGGCGCACGGTGATGGCGGGTCAAGGCGTGGTTGCAGGGATGAGCTTGGAGGCGGTGCTGACCTATACCATGGTCGCGGCAATTTTTGCCGACCAGCTAGCGGGCCGCACCCGGATCGACGACGATCTGTGGAGTGGCAATATAGCCAACCGCTTCTTGCGGCCGATGGGGATCTACGGGCAGATGTTGGCCGAAATGGTCGGCGGCTGGATCCCCGGCCTGCTGTTTTTTGCGCTGCCGCTGTTGCTCATTGCGCCGCTGCTGGGAGTTGACCCCTTGCCGGCAACGTGGACGGCCGGGCTGTGGTTCCTGCTCAGTTTGGCGCTGGGCGTGGCAGTGGGCACGGCGTTGGATCTGTTCTTTGCCGCGTGCATGGTCTTCTTGGAGCACAGCGTGTACGCACTGCAACGGATCCGCACCATATTGACGGTGCTGTTGTCGGGTCGGCTGGTGCCGCTGGCGTTGTTGCCTTGGGGCCTTGGGGACTATCTGGAGTGGCTGCCCTTTGCGTCGCTGGCGTCGGCACCACTGCGCCTGTACACCGGCACGGGCGAGCCACGCGACCTCATCCCTTTGCAGGTAATCTGGGCTGTAGTGCTGTGGGTTGGTGCGCACGCGCTCTGGTGCCACAATCGCGAAAGGCTGGTGTCCCATGGCGGCTAATCGCAACCTCGTAGTCCAGGTTATCAGGCGCTGGCGCGTGCAGGCGTATCTCGACTTCATGTGGATGACCCGGGACTTCAAGTTTTTTCTCATCAACGTTGTCTCCGACATCGTCCTCAGCCTCTCGGGGGTAATGGCGGTGTTCTTGCTGGCCGAGCGCTTTGCGGGGATCGGAGCGTGGAGCCGGGACCAGATTCTCTTCATGCTCGGCTACGCCGCTCTGGTCCAGGGACTGCTCGAAATGTTCTTTCGCTACAACGTGCTAGCCATCAGTCGCCGCATCGGCCGCGGCCAGCTCGACCACACGCTGGTGCAGCCGCAACCCTTGTGGATGGCTCTGCTCACGGAAGGCTTTATACCCTTCTCTGGCTGCTGGGGATTCATCGTCGGGTTGGGGATTAGCGTTTGGTCTTGGGGGCAGTTGGATATGGCCGTGGAACCCGGCTGGTGGCTGTGCTATGGAGTCCACCTGCTGTCTTCCTGCGCGGTGGTCTTGGCTTTTTCCTATTTGTGGAGCGCGCTGGCGTTTTGGTCGCCGGTGGGTGCCGAGGAGATAAGTTCCCGTACGATTGGTTTTGCTTGGCAGTTGAAGTCGTTTCCGCTCGATGGACTGCATCCGCTCTTGGTCAACGGCCTGTTGAGCGTGCTGCCGGTGGGTTTTGTCGCTTGGTATCCGTGTCGGGTGCTGCTCGGGATTGACCAAGGGGTTGGGTCGCTGTGGACTACGCCGATATTCGCCTGCGCCCTGAGCTTTGTGGCGCTGATAGCTATCAAGAAAGGAATGAATCACTATGGACACACTGGATCGCAGCGCTACTTGCGCTGGGGACATCGCAGTTGAGTTGCAAGGGGTCAACAAGACCTTCTACCAGCGCCAGCGCTCGGCCCATGTGCGCGATGTGTTCAAGAATCTCTTTCGGCCCCGGATGCGGGAGATTCGCGCTCTGCAGGATGTGGATCTTGTTGTGCGCCGAGGCGAGATCGTTGCCTACGCTGGCCCCAATGGCGCGGGCAAATCGACGACGGTCAAACTGCTGTCGAGCGTGCTGGCTCCGACGTCGGGAAGCGTGCGAGCTTTGGGGATGGACCCGATGCGGGACCGGGTGGCCTATGTCAGCCGCATTGGCGTGGTCTTTGGTCAGCGCACCGAACTGTGGTGGGACCAGCCGGTGTCGGCGAGTTTTGAATGGAAGCGGGTCGTGTGGGATATTCCGCAGGCGCGCTACGAGCGGATGCTCGGCTTTGTGCGCGAGTTGCTGGGCCTCGACGAGTTCATGGATAGTCTGGCGCGGCAGTTGAGCCTAGGGCAGAAGATGCGAGCAGACCTCGGGCTGATGCTCATGCACGAGCCGGAGATCCTCTTCTTGGACGAGCCGACGATTGGCGTCGATGTGCTGGCTAGACGCCATATCCTCGACTTTATCAAGGATCTGAACCGCGAGCAGGGGGTAACGGTGATGATCACCAGCCACGATATGGACGAGTTGGAACAGCTAGCTGGTCGGATTGTGATGATAGACCGGGGACGAATCGCCTTTGACGGCCCCTTTGACGAGCTGCGCAATCACTTTGGGGACAGGCGGCGGTTGCGCTTGCAGACGAGTGGGGAGGAGGCACCGGACTTGAGTCGCGCCGAACTCCTGACAACGGAGGCTGGCTGGCACGAATACGTTTTTGACGCGGAACAGGTTAAATTGCCGGCCCTGCTCGCCGAAGCTTCGGCGCAGGCATCGGTGCTCGACGCGGAGACGCACCGAGCGCCGATTGACGAAGTGATCGCGGATATTTACGCGGAGTGGGAGACGTGAACCTCACTCAATGCCGAGCAGTTCGACTTCAAAAATCAGGGTGGCGTTGGGCGGAATCCCTTCGCGTCCCCCTGGACCGTAGGCCAACTCGGGCGGGATGGTCAGCACGGCCTTGCCGCCCACTTTCATCATTTGCAGTCCCTCAGTCCAGCCCTTGACCACTTGGTCGAGAGCAAAGGTGACGGGCTCGCCGCGCTCCACCGAACTGTCGAAGACCGTGCCGTCAATCAGCGAGCCGTGGTAGTGGACTTTGACTCGGTCGGTGGCTTGGGGCGAGACTCCGGTACCGGCCGTCAGCTCTTTGAAGACGAGGCCGGAAGCCGTCTGCACGGCACCTTCTTCTTGGGCGGCCTTTTCCCTGAAGGCTTTGCCCTCTTCCGCAGCTTGGGCCTGAACTTTTTGCATGCGCTCCTGTAACATGGGGTTGATCTTGGGGCCGAATTCCTGCAGGGAGACCATGGGCTCGCCGCCCTTGACGGCGTCGGCAAAGCCCTGCATGACCACGGCTATTTCCGCGTCGCTGAATTGACCCCGGAACGGCTCTAGGGAGTTTTGCGCGATGGCTAGGCCCAAGGCGTAGAGGACCTTTTCTTCTTCGGTCTCCACTTTGGCCGGGGTGTCGGTTTTGACTGCTTGGCTGTTGCAGGCGAGCAGGACGAGCGAGGTACAACCTACCCCTAGCAGACGTGCTATCTTCATGAGATTTCTCCGCGTGAAAGATGGGCGTTGCGGCCACGCACCCTGCTTGGGAAGATAAGAAGGCGATATATTCCCGCTCGGCTTCACAGCGGAGGAGTCTGGCCGGATACTCAAGGAAAGTAGGCCGCTCCCGGTCTTGGGGCAAGGAGCGGGAAGGCTCGTTGAGCGCGGGGACACTATTGCCGTGCTTAGGTGTTATAAGTCACAACCGGACGATTTAGTCGTCCTTTTTCGCGCTTAAATCACCAATCTAACAATAGGAGGATTAACTATGAGAAAATACGCGCTAGGGATAGTAGCACTTGCGCTGGCACTCGTCGTGCCGTCGTCGGCTGTGGCGCAGGGTACGGGCGATGTGCTGAACGAGGCACCGCTAATACCCATACCGCAGGACATGACCTACGAGGAGTACCAGGACATGAACCGCCGCATCTCCACTGGATTGATGCGGAGCGCGATTCCGGTGCCGGGCATGATGCACTTTTACGCGGGGGAACCGACGACGGGGAAGTGGCTTTTGACCACGGGTCTTGCGGGTGTTGCCGCGATTGTTGCTGGGGCTGCACTCTGGGAAGATGGCGAGTTCGCGGATACGGATTTTGATGTCTTGACGATCAACGCCGGGGACAGCGGCAAAGAAAGACGCTACGAGAAGATCCCCGTTTCGCTAGAAGGCGAGACGCCCAAGTACCGCCTGCGCGAGCTCCGGCGCGATGGTGGAGCGGGCGGACCGCTGGTTGCGCTGGGAGTGATTGCCATCGCCGGCAGTATGATCTACGACTTCTTGCACGGCATCCAAGTGATTGAGGCCAAGCGCGACCGAGTGCGGTTTAAGTACGGCAAGCGGCTCAAGCTGCAAGCGGCAGCGCGGGCGGGGACGCCCAGCGTGGCGCTGAGCTACGCTTTCTGATCCCAACCGGCGATAAAGCGTTCGACGCTGAGGTCGTCGGGGACATCGTTGAGGTAGTAATGGGTATCCTCGCCTTGGAAACCGGGGCCCCATTGCAACTCCGGGGCTTGGAGGGCGTCGTCCAAAGGCTCGAAGCGCGCCCACAGTGCGGCGGCCTCCGCTGCTGAAAAGCGGTCGGCGATGAGTTGCCCCCACTGCAAGGTCATCGGGTGCATGCTGGTGGCGTAGCGTTGGTCTTGGGCGGGGAGCGCGGCAAAATCGGGGCATTTGAGGTGGTGGATGCGGCGTGCGGCCTTGCTCAAAAATAGCGTCGATTGCAACTGGCCCTTGGGGCCGCGGCCTGGATGCAGAGTGTCGAGCACGGTGCGGTAGGCTGCGCCGTCCTTTTGCAAGGCCGCACGGAGCACGGCCTCGGTTTGGCCCAATTTCTGTTGGCTGTGTTGGTCCCAGCGGGTGAAGGTGGTTTGGGCCGCTGGCGAGAGCTGTTCGAGATAGCTGAGGTCTGGGTAGTGAGTGAAGTCGGAGAAGCCGCCGTGGATGGTGCGGCGCAGCTTGGTGCTGTAGTTGCTACCCCAGTGTAGGATGGGCAGGATGTAGGCCACGCCGTCGCCGGCGTTGAGGTGGGTTTGCACGCCGTTGGCGAGTGGGGCGCGGTTGTCTTTGGTGAGTTGGCGATTTTCTTCTTCAGTGTTGCGGCGGATGTGGCTTTTGGGCACGACCCACAGCACGTCGTCGTCGTAGAGCGGGATATTCCACTGCACATAGCGCGGGCCGTTTTCGAGGATGTCGTCGACGTAGCCTTGGAGTGGGGCGCAGTAGGGCGGGTAGAAGTCGCGGTGCCACTTGGCCGGGCCGTGGTCGCGGACCGGGCTGCACATCATCATCATCTCAGTGACCGCGGCGTCCTCTAATCCCAGCAACTCGCTGCTAACGCCCTGCAAGTTTTCGTGGAGCCAGATTTCTATTGACAGGGCGGTCTCTGCGTCGATCTGGTCCTGCATGGTTTGCAGGTGCAGCCGAGGTTGGGGAGCCGTTTCCCAAACGCCGCCGGCGGAGGCATCGGGTGCTCGCTCGCGGGCCCAGATTACCCGCTGGCGATCGACCATTTTTTCGCAGGCTGTTCGCACCGCATCTAGCATCTCTGGCGGGATGCAGTGGCGCAGGATTACGTAGCCTTGTTCTAAGAATTGATCCCGGTTGACGCGCATGGCGTAGTTTCCATTAGAGCCGAGAGGCCAAATCCCGCAGTTGTGCGGCCGCCAAACGCATGACTTCCTTGTCGTCGCAATCGTTGATGTCTTGGCCCTCAAAGACGACGGAGAGCGGCCCGTTGTATCCGGCCTCGGCGAGGATGGGGACGATGCGTTCGTAGTCGATCCACTCCTCTTTGCCGCTGTCGATCTTGTAGAATTTGGCGCGGACGTGGGTGGCTAGATGGGCGGTCTGCTGCATGTAGGCGTAGATGTCGTGGTCCGGGTCGGGAATGCCTCGGTTGCGGGCGGGCGAGCCGCACCACTGGCCGGTGTCGAGCAGGAAGCTAAAATTGGGCCGGTCGGTTTCCTCGATGATGCGTATGACGTCGTCGCCGGTGGAGGGATGATTTTGCAGGCCGATGGCGATGCCTACTTCGAGGCCGTAGTCGGCGACCTCTTGAAAGCAGCGGATTTCGCGGGCGCGTTCCTCTGGGTCGGTGAGGGGCTGGCCGCAGAACAGGCGGATCATGGGTGCGCCCAAAATCAGCGCGATGTCCATGTCGGCCTTGGCAGTGGCGACCTTGTCGCGCAGATCCTCGTCGCTGCCGACGAAGTGCCCACCGGAAGCTAAGTAGCCGATGGCAAGGCCCTTTTCGATGCAGGCGAGTTTGGTCTTGATGAGGTAGGAGGCGTCTTCGGAGCTGAAGCCTCGGTCGCGGCGGAAGTCGATTAAGTCGAGACGGAGGTCGTAAGCGTGATCGATGTAACTTTCGATGCTTTGCAGGGTGGGCGGATCGTCTTTGCCGAACATGGAGGCGTAGAGGCCGATTTTCACGATGGTGACTCCTTTGGGTAAGGTGGGGTGGGCTAGTTGCGGGGGAGTGTACGGAATGGGGGAGGGTGCATCAAGGCAGGCCCTATAGCCGAACCATCGCCTACTGCCAGCAATAGACCGATTGGCATGTAGCGTTTAGAACGAAAGATGGGTTTGCTGGCGACCCACGTTAGTACTCATTGCGGGCGTTCCAGCCGGGGTACTGGTCTTCGAGGGCGGCGAGGGTTTGCGGGGTGTAATAAGCGTGGCCGGCGGGCGGGAAGCGGAAGACTTCCCTTTCGGCGGCGGTGAGGGTGCCGATGAATTCGCGGAAGATCAGGTTTTGGCCTTTGTCGGTGTAATGGCGGAAACCCTCCCAGTAGTGGTCGGCGCGGCCGAGGCCAAAGCCCCAGGTGTAGCGCTGGCCGTCGGCGCGCAGATAGTCGCTGGCGGAGTGCATGGTGTAATTGGTGAAGACGCAGAGGGTGCCGGCTTCGCAGACGAGCGGCACGGCTTTGCTCATATCGCGGCCATGTTCTTTGGGGATCAAGCGCAGCGGTGCTTGGTCCTCGCCGACTGCTTCGAGGTGGTGCCAGAAAACGAGCTGGCCGAAGGCGCGGGCTGAGTCGGAGGGCGGCAGCAGCGAGTTGTTGCCATTGTCGAGATGCAGTGCGGAGGCGTCCGAGCCGGTACCGCCGCCTGTGAAACCTGGATAGCGGGCGATCATGCAGCCGGCGCGGAAGTGGATATGCTCGCTGCCAAACCACTTCCTGGCGAAGGCCCAGGCTTGATGGTGGACGATGCCGCGCAGCAGCGCCATTTCGGGGGGTGGGAATTCGGTGAGGATGGCACGGCCGGGGGGCGGGTCGTCCTTTACTTCATCCCACGATGGCAGGACGCGGCGCTGGGCTTGCTGCATTGCTTTTAGGTCCTCGCCGTGGCGGAAGCCGGGCAGGATGATAAAACCTCGTTGGTCTAATTCGTCGAGATGGGCGTCAGTGAGTTCCATGGCGGTTCTTTCCTAGCGGTTGAAGAAGAAGTCCTCGGCTGTCTTTCCTAGGATGTATTCCTTGTCGTTTTGGCTGAGGAAATCGGCGTGGTCGCGGATAAGGGCGATTGCCGCGGCAAAGTCGGTTGGGGGATTTTTCATGCGGACGGGGCCGCCGCTGTCGCTTTCCCACATGACGCGCTCGGGGCCAAAGGCATTGACGATGCGCTCGATGAGGGGCAGGAGGTCGAGGTAGGGAGCCTCGCCGTTGCCGAGAGCTTGGAACGGGCCGAGCTTGACCATGACGCGCGGGTAGCGGGCCATGTTGCAGAGGGTGCGGATATCGCCTTCGGGCCAGACGCCGTCGCGGATGCGCACGCCGCAGATATGGTCGAGGATTACGGGGGTTGCGGGAAAGCGGCGGCAGAGGCGGATTAGGCCGGGCAGGTCTGCGAGTCCCATGAGGAAGCTGAGGGCCAGATTGTGTTCGGCTCCGGTGCGGAACATCGATTCGTAGCCGGGGTAGTCGAGCCAGCGATCCCGACGGCCAAAAGCGGTTGGGCGACCGGTGCTGCCGCCGCGTACGCGGAAAGCGCGAATGCCCCCCTCGGCCAAGGCGAGCATGGTCTTGCCCGGGTCGGCCAGCGACACGTCGGAGACCCCGGGGACGATGCCGGTGCCAGTATAAGTCTCAGGATCCGAGGCGATTAGGTCGAGGATGTAGCTATGGTCGAGGCCGTACCAGGTCATTTGCACTAGGTTGAGGCGGACCTTGCCGACCTTGCGGCTATAGGCAAAGTGATCGTCGGGCGTAAAAGAGGGTAGCCACAGGTCGGCGGGCGTAAAGCCGGGGGCTAGGGGATACCGGTCGAAGTCGGAGGTCCAGACGTGGATGTGGGCGTCGACGATGTTCACGGGCGTTGCTCCTGGCTGGCGCGATAGGTTTGGCGCGCTTGGTCGAGGGCGGCGAGCCCGTCTGCGGGAAGTTGGAGGCGGGTGCCTTGGAGATTGGCATCGACGTGCGCGGCGCTTTCGGCACCAGCGAGTACGCAGGTGATGCTCTGATGCAAGACCCAGGCGACGCAGACGGTAGCGCGGGTGGTGCCCAGATCAGCGGCGACTTGGTCGATGGCGGCGACTAAGGCGGCGAGAGCGGGGTCGTTGGGCCGAGCCAGCAGGCCGGTGTCCATCGGACTGAAGGCTAGGCAGCCTAGTCCGGTGCGCCGCAGCAGGGGCAGCATTTCTTCCTCGTAAATCTCCACGCGCGAGCGTCCCGTTTCGTCGCAGTGGCTGCCGGCGATGTTGTAGTAGTCCTCGACGCCAGCGATGGGGGCTAGGTTGAGGAAGGCTTCTACTTCGGCGGCGCTGTGGTTGGAGACGCCCCAGTAGCGAGTTTTGCCGGCCTGTACTAGATCCTCCATGACCTCGGCGATGGCCTCCGGTGGCGTGTCCTCGTCGCGGTGGTGTAAAAGGTAGAGGTCAACATAGTCGGTGTGCAGGCGGTAGAGGCTTTCTTCGAGGCGGTCGGTGAGATAGGCGCGGGTGTAGCGGACGCGCTCACCGGGGTCGCCGTCGCTTGTGGGGGCCAGCGAGGCGGGAACCTTGGTGCAGATGACGACCTCGTCGCGGCGACCCGCGATGGCCCGCCCTAGCACTTCCTCGGCCCCGCCCCAGCCGTAGGCCTGCGCTGTGTCGAAGAAGTTGATGCCTTGGTCCAAGCAGTGGTGGAGCACGGCTAGGGACTGGGGGCTGTCGGCGCGGGGTAGGTGGCGGAAGGCGGTGCCTTGGCACAGGCGCGAGACCTGGAGGTCGGTCTGGCCGAAGAAGATGCGGTTGCTAGTGGTCATATCGTTCATAAGATAATCCGCAGATGGACGCAGATATAATTCACAATTTGTTCTCCTGTTATCGCCTCGTCAGCAGGGCGACCCAAGGGCCGCCTCGGGGAGGAGTTAGTTGCGCTACAGTGTCGCCGTCCACATCGTCGGCGGAGGTCCAGGTGCTGGCGGCAATGTCGAGCCATTGGACTTGGAAGGTGCCTTCTGTCCTGGTCAGGTCAAGACCGACCGCGCCGCCGTCGGTAAAGTAGAGCGCGTACTGGCGACCGGGGATGCGGCTGAGATAGGCTTCGTTGGCGGCGCGGTCGCTCAATAGGGTGCTGTCGGAATCTGGTTCGGCGTTGAAAAAGTCGAAGACCTCGGACAGCATGCGACCGCTGCGAATGTGGGCTTGAGCTTGGGGGGTTAGCCCGATGCCGGAATCCGGTCGGTGAAAGCGGCTGGAGGCAAAGCCGCCGATGAGGTTGCGCCAAAAGCACTCGGTGGCGTGGCGGTCGTCGATGCCGCGACTTTGGTCCCGATGCGTCTGGGCACCGTAGATTTTGGTCGAATTGATCGGTCGGGGTTGCGCGGCGATGTATTGCCATACCCATTGGGCGCGATCCCAATTGGTCTGCTCGCGCTGCCAGCTATTCTGCGAGATGTCGATGAAAGAGTACTGCTCCGGGTGGTCGAAGGTGGCGCGATGGGTCTGCCCCCGCACGTCCCACTCGTCCCACATTTCCGTGGTTTCAACGGTCTTGCCCGCTTGCTGCGCCCGCTCCTTGATGTAGTCGTTCCAATAGGTACCCCACGCCGGGTCGCCGCTGGTCTCGTTGTCCATGCAGTAGAGCACGTGGTCGTAGGCGAGGGAATGCTTGAGGACTTGATCGACGAAGGCTTGTTGGTAGGGGAGCACGACTTGGTTGTTGCGCAAGGTGGGGACGGTGTAGAAGAAAGGCTGCCAATTGCCGCCGGGGTGGGCGGGATAGTCCGTTTCGAGGCCCGATTCCTCGACGGTGTAGTTGATATTGTTGGCTGGATTGAGGGGCCCTTCTTGCCAATGTCTTTGGCTGTGGTCAAAGCGGTCCCACATTTCTATCTGGACGATGATGTCGCGCTCGGCGGTCCAGCGCAAAAGGTCGGCAAAGCGCTGCCAATAAACCGGGTTCCAGCGGTTGAGGTCGTATAGGCCGTCGGCAGCTTGGTGGAAGGCTGGGACCTCATAGCCGTAAACGCGGCGGTCGCTCATGGTATTGCGCACGTAGTTGCCGCCGACTGATTGCAGCAGGTCGAGATGATTTTCGAGATCGGGTATTTGGAAGAGGCAGTCTTTGATTGTGCCGCCCAACAGGAGCACGGGCTGGCCGTTGTACTGCCAGTAGCGCGGATTGGCGGCGTAGGGCTGGATGCGGTCGGAGTCGGCTTGGGCTTGGGTCATGGCGGCTAGGCTGGTGACGAGGGTGGTTAGGATGCAGCGCGAGAGGTGTCTAGCGCGGATTTTCATGGGGCACTTGAACCTTTTTATCGGGGTGCGATTTCTCAATACGCGATATACGACTCTGAGTTTAAGTCCCCGCGTCCCTTAATCCCCTTGTGAAATGTGTAGTCTTTGACGGCGGCGTCGCAATAGGCGCTGGATGCGCTGGTGCCGCTCGTCGGTCAAAGGCAAGCGCCACAGGATGAGTCCGGCTCCGAAGAACAGGATACCCACCATCGGTCCAAAGAGCAAAGCTAAGCGCCAACTTGTCTCGGGGGTCTGTGTTGCTGACGCGGCGGAGAAACCGATCAGCCAGAGCGAGACGCCGTTGAGTCCCAGCCCCAATGCGCGGGCTAGCTTGGTGCCCATGCGCCAGACGCCGAAGTAGAGTCCCTCGCGGTCGAGGCCCGTCTTGAGTTTGTCGTAGTCAATGGTATCGGCGACTAAGGCGTCGAGCAAGACGACGGCTCCGGCCAAGCCTCCGCCCACTAGCGCGTAGAGCAGGGGCGCGGCCAATTCCCCGATGGGAAAGAGCGGATAGGCCACGGCAGTGGAGACTCCTAGGCCGCAGACGCCGATGACTCCGGCTGTTTTCTTGCCCCAGCGGCGGGCAGCCCAGATCCAGCCCGGCAAGGAGGCGAGGAAGCTCAAGAAAAAGGGCAATAAGATCCAGCCGATGGTTTCTTGCTCGGTTAGCTGCAAGCGGTATTCATAGTAGTAGAGCGCGGTGGAGGCGTTGAACGTGCGGCCGATTGTGGCGACTAGAAAGGCCAGCAACAGGACGCGGAAAAAGGGATTAGCCCAAGTGCTCCTCTGGTCGGCGAATAGACGCCAGAGATGGAGCGACTTTTTGGGTTGGGCGTGGTCGGCGGGTCGGTCGAGGCCGCGAGTGGCGCGGACCGTGATCCAAGCACCCAACACGATGGGGGCGGCCAACCACCAACTGGCCAAGTCGCGCGCTTGGGCACCGGTCGGGTCGGCGTGGCCGTCCATTTGGATCAAGATGAGTCCGGGCAGCCACAGGCCGACTAGGGCACCCACGGTGCCGAAAAGCCGCTTGTAGGCGAAAAGTTGGGTGCGCTGGTCGCGGTCAAAGCTCAGTTCGCTGCCGAGGGCCGAATGCGGTACGCCGACCACGGTCATAGCGGTGTTGAGCAGGATGAACGAGATCAGCAAAAAGGCGAAGCGGGCGGCGTTGCTGTCGAGAGGCGGCGGGTTGAAAATCCAGATAAAGGAAACGGCCAATAGCGCGGCTCCGGGCAGCAAGTAGGGCCGCCGTCGTCCGCCGGACCAGCGGGAGCGGTCGGAGATGCCGCCCATGAGGGGATCGGTGATGGCGTCCCAGACAATGGCCAAGGCCAGCGCTAGGCCGGTGTAGAGTGCGGGTAGGCCGACGACGACGTTGTAGAATTTGAACAGGTAGATCTGCACCATTGACTCTACGGCGGCCAAGCCCCAATCGGCGGCCCCGTAACCGAGTTTGGTGCGGTGGGATAGAGGCGGAGTCATGGGCGGCCGAACCCCATGCTAACCTCACACCGCGTCGATTCGCTGCGGTGCTCTTTCCAAAGACAGGCCGTGCTCGGTGGCCCATTCGGCAATGGACCAGTGGATGCCGTTGGGGTCTTCGCGTCCTTGGGCGTCGGCGGTAGCCCCTAGGAGTTGGCGACCGACGTCGTCGAGATTGGCGACTACGGTCGCGCTCGGCTGGACCTCGTCGGCATAGTAGCGCAGGTAGTAGTCGGGGCGGATCCAGCTATAGTGATAGCCGAACATCGCGACTTTGGAGACGTAGTTCTGGCTGTTGATCTCCGCGCCGTGGTAGATGCGGCTTTCAAAGAGAAAGGCGTCGCCGGCTTTGAGGCGGGGTTCAAGGTATTCTGCGGGGTGGATTTGGTCTTTGGGAATGACGAGGGGTTCGGCGAGGCGATTGCTGCCGGGTGCAAAGAGCGTGGCACCGGTGTGAGGTCCGTCCATGTCGGTGAGGCAGTAGCCGACCTTGAGGCCAACGCGCGGGAGATGGACGTGGCCCAAGTCGAGGTGGACGCCGACGTCGCGGTGCCAAGTGCAGTCGCCGGGGTCGTCGGCGGGCTGGGGATGTTTGTAGATCAGGGCCGTGTTGGTGATGTGGATGTGGGTGCCGAGGAGCTGGATGACGAGTGGAACGAGCGCCGAGGAGGTAGCTAGTTTGGCGAGGGTGGGGTCTTGGACGATACCGTCGCGGCGGTGCTGGTAGTAGCCCTCGTAGGCGAAGTCGTCCATCAGGCGGTCGGCGGCTGCGGCGACTTGGGCAATGGTTTCCTGATCGAGCGCGTCGGGGACGATGAGATAGCCGTTGGCGTCGAAGAATTCGCGTTGTTCTGGCGTTAGTCGTGAAAATTGCACGGGACCTCGCGGGGTGAATGTTGGGAGAGCAGACCATAGCGCACCCGTGGGCGGCTGTCAATAAGGGGCTTGTCGGCGCGGCGACTTTGAATTACCGTCGAGGCCGACCTTGCACCTCTATCGCGAAAGGAATGTTATGGCTCTTCTCGATACCCACACCCAAATTTCAGCGATCATTGGCGACTTTGGCAGTGGCCTCGATCACCCCGAGTGCATTGCTTGGGGCTGCGATGGCTATGCCTATGCCGGCGGCGAAGCGGGTCAGATCTACCGCATTGACTTGGCCCGGCGCGAGTTTGAAGAGTTCGCCCGAGTGGACGGCTTTGTCGGCGGCATCTGTCAGGATGCCCAGCATCGTTTGTACGTTTGTAACGGCGACGTCAAGCGCGTCGAGCCGGATGGTGCGGTCAGCACGTATTGCGACCGCGCGGGCGAGATGCCGCTGACTGTGGCCAACTACCCGGTCTTTGACGCGGCTGGCAATCTGTATGTGTCCAATTCCGGGGGCTGGCACCAAAACGATGGTTGGATTTGCAAGATCGCTCCGGGGGGCCAAGGCGAGGTTTGGAGCCGCGCTTTGGCAGACTTTCCCAATGGCACGGCGCTGGATGCGGCGGGCGAATACCTCTATGTGGCCGTGAGCATCAATCCCCGCGTGGCCCGCATCAAAATCGAGGCCGACGGCCGCGCCGGTGCCGCCGAGACCGTGTTCGAACTCCCGCAGACCGTTCCCGATGGTCTTGCTTTCGACGACGAGGGCATTCTGTACTGCTCCTGCTATCGCCCGGACCGCATCTATCAGTATGCCGACGGCCAGCTCGACGTTTTGGCCGACGATTACGAGGGCACTGCCATGGCGGCCCCGACCAATATCGCCTTTTGCGGCCCGGAGCGGTCGCTCTTTCTCAGCGCCAACTTGGGGCGTTGGCACATAGCGCACTACGATTTGGGCAAGACGGGGATGCCGTTGAACTATCCAGATATAGCGATCTAAAGATAATCCGCAGATGGACGCAGATGGACGCAGAATAGGATGCACGAGACGATCAGCAGCTCAAATCGTTCAAGTCTCTAAGTGGCGATCACGACCTGCGCGGGATTGATGGCTTGGTACTGGGCTTTGTGCGCGGTGATTTCAAATGCCTCTGGTACCTTGTCGATTCCCTCTAATACGTGCCGGATGGTGGGTTTCATGCTGATGCGCCCCGAGGCGACCAGCCGCACTGTGTACTCCAGATGGGCCTGCGAGCTGATGTCTGGGAAGAGGTAGCGCAGGCTGCGCTCTCGCATCAGGTCCACATCCAATTCTAGGGGTGCTCCAAACCAGGAGACGCCCACTAGCTTGCCGCCGGAGCGCACTGCGTGCATGGCCTGTTTGAGCGCCCGGTCGCCAGCTAGTCCCAGCTTGACGCTGCCACCGGCGCACTCGAATACCACGTCGGCACCCTCGCCGCCGGTCAGGTCGTGGATGGCTTCAACTGGATCGTCCTCGCTGGCGTTGATGGCGTGATCGGCCCCTAGCGCGAGCGAGATCTCACACGCCTCGGGCCGCACATCCACGGTGATGAGCTGGCCCGCGCCGCAGGCGCGCGCGGCCTGCATACTCTCGATGCCCATGCTGCCTTGGCCAAAGACGGCGACCGAATCGCCCGGCCGGATCTGCGCGGTCTCGACGCCGGCGATGCTGTCGCTCAGCGATTGCAGGGTGGCGGCCTCGCTGTCGGAGATGCGGTCATCGACCTTGACCAACGCGATGGCCGGGAGCAGGGCGCGCTCGGCAAAGCAGCCGGGCAGTTGGAAGCCGATGATCGGGCCGCGGCGGCAGTCGTCGCTGCGCTGGGAGTGGCACAGGGAGCAGTCGCCGCAGGGCAGCTTGGCGCGGGCTGCTACGCGGTCGCCGGGTGCGTAGCCGGTGACGGCTGAGCCGACCTCTACAATGCGGGCGCAAAACTCGTGGCCGAAGAGCTGGAGCGGCGCGTCGGTTTCCAGCCGGCTTTTGACGTGGTCGTACGCCAAGGTCGGGATTCCAAAGGCGAGTTGGGCTTCGGTCGCGCTGGGCTGGACTACCAGCGGCTCGACTAGCACGTGGTCGGGTGGGCAGGCCGCTAGCTCAATGTCGTCGAGCCGCATGTCGCCGAAGGCATAGAAACGCCAAGCTTTCACGGGTGTTTTCCTTTGTTTTAGTTTGCTGCTAAACTAAGCTGTCTTGCGTTTTGCGAGGCCCACAGCAGGCTTCGACCTGAGCTCAGCCGAAGGGTGGGCGCTAGCTAGCTCGATTGAGTAGCCAGCCGCGAATGAATCGGATTTGACTGCGATCATTCTTGCAGATATCGAGGAAGTGGACGCCCTGCAAGGAGCGGTACGCAATCGGTAGAACTTCTTGCATGTCCTCGCCGAGATTGCCCAGTGCCTCGATGGCTCGCCGGGTGGCGGGACCGGTAAGGCCATCCTCGTCGATGACGCCCCCCAGTTCCTCTTGGCAAAAGACATTCCCAAGGATCTGGATGATCTTGGTAGATGATCCCGCGCCGGCATTGATGGTAAAATCAAAGTGGCGCTCCTTGATACTTTCGGGCAAGGTTTCGCAACCGTACTTGTCCCAAAACTCGCGCCGGTAAAAGTCTTTCACGTCGGGGCGTAGCTCGTCCATCGCCTCATTGGGGTTGCGATCTTCGTCTAGCAGGGAGTCGATCTTCTCCCAAAGGGGTTGGTCGGGGAACCACCGGCGCGAAATGCCCATAAAGGTCATGCCGCCCCGGTCGGCAGGGTCATCCACGAAGCCGCCTTCGTGGTCCAGCACTTTGGCTACTGCTTGTTCAAAGCTCATGATGATCCTCTCTGCGGTTTGAGCTTAGGTTTTTTGTGATCGCCGATTACTCGAAATAATCCATGATCAGAGTGGTTCAGCTTTCGGCTCGTAGCGAATTTTGCACAGTTCGTTCAGCATATCTACCTTGTCTGTTCACCCGAAGCAGGAGGAAGCAGGAAGGAGATGAATCGCATATCCAACAAAGCGCAAAGAATCCTCGCTGTCGTTCTGGCGCTATTTGTGCTGGTCAGTGGGAGCTGGATAGCCGACGGAGTCAAAGGGGAAGTCCTATTCTCGGACTGGTCCGACTTTTTCGCCAACCGGGCATGGGGATTGTCGATGGCCTTCGTCGTCTTTCTGGCCTCTTCGTACGGACTGTACCGACGGAGGCATGCCTTTGCAAATATCCAAAGCCTGTCCCGGCATAAGTGCGATCCCCACAAGAGCCTTATTTTGATCGTATCGACGCCTACTCCTAGGACTCGGCTAGACGATTCAAGAATGCTTCACTTTCCGGATGGAACAAAGATACAACTGAGCGACTGTCTCGATCAAGATCTCGATAAATTGGATAAACTTTTGCAGGAAAAACCTTCCCGCCGATGGAATTGGCAGCAGCAGATTCGAGCCATCCAGCCACACATTGTCGATCCGGAAAAGCAGCTTCTCCGCCTGCACCTGATTGGGTCAACCGGCGACGGCGGCTCCCTTGAACACCTCGATTCATGCGAAAAATGGCTGGAGAGGTACCTTCCCGGTGTAATGATCACAAAAGATGAGTCGGGTGTTGACTTCAATGATTTCGACGCAGTAGTCCAGCATATTCAAAAGATAATAGACGAACAGAAAAAGGAGGGTAAGGGTAAGGTGAAACTCACTGACAAGGACATCGTCATCGACGTAACCGGGGGAACCTCCATGGCCAGCATCGCGGCAGCCAGCACCACCCTGAACACGAGGGTTACGTTTCAGTACGTTCAAACCAACCCTCCGCGCGAGGTCCATGCCTATGATGTCGCCTACCTGCCGCACGAAGAGTGACGTTCCTTCTTGTTCGTATCCCTCGTCAGCACTGCGGTCTGAATGGCCTGTCAGACTCGTTCCACCTCGAACGCCGCTAGGTTGCGGGTGTCCTTGCTGAACTCGACGGCGATCAGGTAAATCGGCTGCCCCAAGGCGCGATACTTGTCCGCGTAGCGCCGTGGGCGCGACAGGAAGTAGTGCGTACCCTCGTCGAGCAGCCGGCGGATGTAGGCAGTTTTATCGACGTAGTAGTAGTCCTCTTGCCGAATTTTGCGGAAGGTCTGAATGCCGATGGGTAGTTTGCGTTTGTTCATGGACGCATGGTGCTTTCTCTTTTTTGAAAGTATCGGCCCTGTTGCATGAATCCTATCGCGGGTATGGTTTTGGCATCATTTTCTGAAAGACGCATTTGTGTCGAACTTACGGAGGTGCCCGTCAAGTCGGCGCACTGCCTAAAGCCTTGACTGATCAGCCGGAAATTACCCTTCTGTAAAAGACCAGTTCTTACCAGCTCTTGAGAAATTGCTCGATCTGTTCTCGCAGTGTGTTTTCGTCCTTCATCATCTTCTTAGCCTTCTCCGTCTCCGTGCCATGAGCCAGAGCGTTGCGAAGCTCTCGAAGATTCCAGTACAATTTCGGCAGTCTGTCCTTTTTGTAATTCTTTCTTGCTATTTTTTCGTAATTCTCTCTTGCTGTTTTACGATCATCGTACAACGCGGGATTCTTTTTCTCTAAGGAGACACGAAAGGTCACAAAGGCTTCCTGTGCGTAAAGCGCAGCTCGGAGATAGTCGCGTCTTTCTAGATAATCCATGGCGAGCTGCTTCTGCCGGCGTTGTGGCGTCTTATTTTCGTTCCACTTCAAGCGGTCTTGAAGGGCTGGTTGAAACAGGCTGGCAACACCGGCGAGGGGGGTGGCTTCAAGGGCAGTGACGATTTGATGGATCTCATTTTTGGCGAGAGATTCGCGAGTGGTTCGTTCAAAAAAGGCGGCCTTGCGCGTAGGGCCCCCTAAACAGGAGTTCGCCCTTTGCAGTAAATCTGCGAGAACTCCGTAGTCGCCGGTATGTTCAAATTGGCTCAAAGCCCGAATCCATTCGAATAGATGCAACAGCCCCTTAAGATCATACACCGTTCCGGTATGGGTGTCTGGGTCGTAAAAGCCATACCAGAGTGATTTCAACTTAATATTCCGAATTGATTGGAGATAGCTAGCTGCCACTATCGCAATCATCGGCAGATGGCGAAAGGCGTGAGAAACGTCCAAGGAAAGCTCATCGACGCCCTCGGTTGCCTCCGCCATGATGTCCAAGACATTGAGCTGTTCTGCTTCCGTGAGTCCCTTGGGTATGAGGCAGAGCTGGGTTTCGATGTTGAGATGACTCGTAATCAAGAGTTTGATTCTTTGGAGAAGCTCGTCTGAAACCGTTTGGTCTTCTACTGCTTGAGTGAGATCTTCCCAGATGTCTAACAGGGATTCCGTCTTCTCGATCCCGGCAGACTCGGCCAAGAAATCCCACATGCTGCCACTGGTTCCGAGGATGATCACGCGGTTGGGTCTCAATCGTTGCGCCAAGTTCCACCCTAATACCGCAGTCTTCTCCGAAGTCTCGTCGGGAAATTGATAGGTGGTTTCTCGGTATCCTTGGGTTTGGGGGTCACGAGGAGTTCGGCCTAAGAAAGTGATCAGCGCATGGGTCATGGAGGATTCCTATGCTTGACGTGCATGACGCGGTATTCTTCAAGCCGGGCGCGAGCTTTGTTCATCTCCTTGGCGAATTTTCTCGATGTCGGCCCGCCGCTTTTTTTCTTGTCTCTCTCGTTGCCTCCTGTTCCTTCCGGGATCATGCCAACCGATTACATCGTAGCATTCCTCAAGCGCTTTGGCGGCGGTTTCTCTTTCCTCAGCGTCAGTCCACTGAAAATGGCCTCCAGTCAGCCGATTCGCTGCTTCCACGACCTGCCTACGAATCCCTATCCTTCTATGTTGATCGCCTTCCGCCTTGAACCTTTCGAGCTGATGCGCGAGATCCTCGATCCACCGGCCTCCTTCTGATAATTTTTCCCGTCGCTGGCGTTCCTCTTCTTTTCTTCTGCGCTCCTCTGCTTCTTTTTGCGCTTCTTTTTCAGCTTTTTCCTGTTCTCGTCTTTCTTTTTCTTCCTGTTCTCGTCTTTCGGCGTCTTCCCTGAACAGACCGTACCCAGCCCTCGTCTTGGCTCCAACCCCGTGCGTACTCAATGCGTCAGTCAGCATTTCCTCTGCCAGTTCCAGCCAAGCGAGCGGCCCTTCGAGCACGAACAGAAAATCGCCCTGTACCGCAACTTGGGCATTCGGGACCGGACTGTCGAAGTCGGTGGCCAGCGTTGCACCCTCTGTACCGTAGTACTCTAGGTGGTGAGAGGTTACAACCTCCTGTACCAACGGACAGTGGGCCGAACCGGGTATCCACCAAGCGTCGTGAAAGGTGATTAGCCCTGATAGTCCTGCTGGTTGATCCTTGGTGGCCGGTGCGCCGAATAGCTCTTCACGGATATCATCGCCTCCCGTGCCAAGCCGTTCGCGTACGAAGGCATTGACGACGCCCTTGACACTCGACCCTGGGATATAAGGCATGCCGTGGCTGTGGCTGATGGCGCAGCCCGTTTCCAACATACCGCCGCCGGTCAGTCCAATAAACAGCCGGGTCTCGAGCTTCAGAAATACGCGCCTAAAGCGATTTATATCAGCCGTGGCTTGTTTCCACCGATTATATGTACGCTTGTAGAATTCACCGGCCGTGCTCTGACACACACGCTCAATGTGTTTCGTTTTTGCCGTTTGGTTCCCCTCATCGTGCTCAGTCAGACCGCGTTGCAGCAGTAGGCCTAGATGAGCATCTTGCTTCACTCTGTACAGAGGGCGTAGGCTATCTCTCATCAACTTCGTTGTCATCACTCGTCTCCCTCTGGCCGTCTTCGGCAGTGTCCTCGCCGGTAGCATCTACACCCAACACACCTTGTACATAGCGTTTCAACCAGCCGCTTGCCTCTAAGGAGTGGCGCGTGAGAAGCATAGTCTGGTTGAGGTCGCTCTTAATGACTGCTTGGTGAAGTTCTGTACCATCGGATGTGTTGGTGGTCCCCGCGACGCACAGCACGGCATTCAGATCTTTGAGCAGGTCAATATGCTCGGATTTACCTTTGGCAAGCAGGAAGCCAGTAGCTTGGGCAAGGCCGTTGGCAAGAATCATGCTCGGCAGCTTATGTGCCAGTGCGCCATACTTCTTTTTCTTGTTCTTTTCGTCGTTGCGGTGTGCGTCAACGCGGGCATAAGCCTCTTTAGCAACGGTGTGAGTACGGATATTCATGCCGATCCCTCCTCTGTTGGCTCATTAGTGCAGAAAGCGGACTAATCCGCTGCCTACTCCGGCGTTGCCACCGAGTTGCAATAGTGTCTCAGCATCGGGAAAGGCATTTTGGAATGAGTTTCCCGCTGAGTGCGGGTTCTGCTTATTGTTGGATTCCGAGAGCGCGAAAATACCCCACAGCACAGCTTCAGCAGGCAGATTTTCCTCGTTCCAGAGTCCCCCCTTGCGGACAGTGCCGGTGTTTTGATTAAGGACGATGCGGGCGCGAACCTCGGTAGCAGTTTCGGCGAGAAAGCCCATAACTTTATCGGGCAGCAGCGCAAACCGCTTGATAAAGTCATTTTGCGTATCGGGGTCGTGGGGATGCACTGCCTGTGCGATATGGTTTGCACACGGATCTAGCGAATCATCTTCATCTGCCTGTAAGTCGAGGTCCTCAAGTACGAGCGTTTGATCAATGCGGTTGACGGATTCAGCCGTCACCTTTGCTGCATCTTCGGCAAGAGCGTCCGGCAATTTTAGGGTGACGCCTGTGCGCTCTAGATCGCGTACATAGCGGCGTAGAATAAACGGCGAGGTAACATAACTGACGATACCAGCCAAGCAGCGCACCGGCAAAATTAGCAGATGTGCATCGCCGACTGCTAAGGCTCCAACCTTGTCGCTCATACCGAATAACGTCCTTGCTGTTTGTTCGTCCTTCGCGGTAGTGTGCTCGCGCAATACGCCGCGCAGCGCCGAGCCCGGCACGATGGGTAGCTGTGTTGCCCGCGCACGAGCGATAGGCAGGTCCACTACGCCCGCAGATTGGCCGGTTCCGCAGTGTAATGCAGAGAGAGCGTGAAGATGAAAAAGTTTTGGCTGCATGAAAATCGTCCTTTCAAAAGAAGCTATGCAACGCGGTTATATTGGCTTCCATGGGCTTGGCAAGGCGAGGCCAAAACCATCGCGTCGGTCTTGGTCAAGGTCGCTGACATTGGTCAGCCACAGTGCGTCGAGATCGCCATCGCCATCGACAATGCGAAACCAGTAGGTCGTGCCAGCATCGGCTAGCTTGCGGGTGGGGCGAGGCTGTTGCTTGTCGAGGTCCCAGCCAGAGTGGGGCTGCCAGCGGTCTATTGCTACCGCACATAGCTGTAGTGTCAGCCCAGGCGCGGCAGGCGGACTGCCGATCAACTTTTTATTGACCCAACCCGGCCGATAGCCAGCCGAGAAAATTCCCGGCGTTAGCAGCGTCAGGCAAAGGCCGCCGGCTTTTCGGATCTGATCCAACCAACCCGCTGGCGGCTCGGGCCATGTTGTCTTTTCCTCTGGGTGCAAGGCCGCTAGGCGACGCTCGCCGCCGAGGTGAACCAGCGTTTCGCCCAATTCCTTTTCAAAGCGCACGAGGAGCCGCGTACCCACAACCGAATCGTCACCGGCTCGTGCGGCGAAATCCATGCCCTCGGTCTGGAAAAGTTTCCCTGCATCTGCGGCCCCAGTAAGTCGGGAGATCGCCACATGAGTACGGCGATCTCCCGCTGGCGGCGTCCAGCCGTTTTTACGTAGATCGACATGATCAACTTTTTCGCCTTCGCGGAATGCCTTTAGATCGTTCCACGACCACCAAGCCGGACCGTCGCCGGGCTTACCTTTAATCTCCTCGGTCAACTGCACGGGCAGCAGATCATCAGGCAGATCCGCATCGCCAACATTGAATGGGCTCGGCTCGGCACGTACGCAAGCCGCCGCACAGCCATGGCCAAAATACAAGGCGTCGGCCGGCTTTGGCACCAAAACCTGATTGGCGCAATTGAGCAACAGCGGACCATCAACCGATATTTCTGCAAGATCTGGCCCGAAGGGCGTACCTGTTGCTCTTGCCCAAGCTGTCCGCAGACATCCGGCCACGGTTGAGGGAGGCGGAAACAGTGCCGAGTTGGCAACGGACTGCCCAAAGGGACGACCAGAGCCGATAATAATGGGCGCGAGCGGCTCCAAGCTTACTACAGCGGATGTGTTGACCGTTTGGTTTTGCTGGGTGTTTTGTGCGTTCGCCTGTTTGTGGATTGCGGCGATAGGTTGCGAAGGAGGGTTCTGCTGTTTGCCCTGTGTGTTTTTCTTGCGCTTGCCGGATTTGTGCGGCGCATTCTTTTGTATCCGCTTTTTGCGCTTGCGTGGACTCATGTGTGTTCTCCCAAGTCACCTGCTGTGCGGGCCGAAAGCCAGCGTGCGATAATCAAGGTATCTGCCAGTACTTTTAGAGATTGTTTTTTTGCCCGCGCTTGGATTAACGCTTTCAGCTTGTTCGGGATGCTCTTGTCCCCGCCTTCGATACGCGCCCGCTCGCGCATGCGGTCTATCTCAGCAGACCGCATACCGTGTGCGGTTTCGCTATTGTCGTTGCGCAGCCAGGCGAAGCGTTGGTCGATACCGCGCAAATCATAAGCGACGCGGGTCGGTAGCAAGCCATTGCGATATGCATTGGTAAACTCGGCCAGTGCGTCGAACGCATCCTTGTCATCCCACCGGGTGCGCCAAGAAAGTTCCGCGCCAGAGCGAATGCCGAGGGCGATAGCCAGTGCGTTACGCGGTGTATCTTTGTCGTCTCCCTTGGCGTGGTGTTCGGCCCGGTCGGCGCGAGCACGTAGCGATCCCAATGGCTCCATCAAGTGGCCAATGCCGAGGCCTACCGAAAGGGTCGGACGCTCGTTTTCCACCAAACCCATATCTTCAGCGATCTCATTGAGTGCATCTTTGAAGGATTCGGCCAACTTACGCGAGCAATCCAACGCCTGCTCCAGCGGCACTAGCGCGAGGACATCGTCGCCACCGGCATAGATGGCATGGCCACGGTGACAGCGGACGATTTGGCGCACTTTAGAGGCAAACTCATGCAGCGTACGAGAAATTTTCCGGGATTGCTCTGCGCTTGTTGCCCGTGAAAACAGCACCCCCATGCGGTCGCCATCAGCCTTCAGGATGGCGGCATAGGGTACGGGAGGACCTACCTTGTTTTCTTGGGAAATCTGCTTGATGCAATCCTTGAGTTCTTTGAGCACCTCAATTTCAGCGTCAGCCTTGGTTTGGGCCAATTCTTTGTCCAGCCGGAATTCGTATAGCATCTGCGCGTCGTACGGCAGCGCGTCGTAGATTCCTTTGTTGCCGCTGACCCGCGTGGCTAGATCTAAGCCAACCAACGGGTTATACTTTTCACACAGACGCTGCTGCTGCTCACACGTGAGTTGCTCAATCCAAGCGTCCGCAGCGATGCGCGAATAAGCGGTAAATTGTTCCGAGTTGCCGGCCAAGCGCTTGATCACCCCGAGCGCGTCGAGCTGTTCGCCAGAGGATAGACGGAGCTTGCGCCGCGCTCTATCGCCCTCCGGCCAGCCCTTCAATACAGTTTCGAGTGCGCCGTCAAGGGAGGATTTTCGTAGTCTTTCGGTTAGCGGTTTGCAGGCGCGGAAATCGCGCGTCGCCTTGCGGGCGGCTAGCACGCCACCGAGTTGCTTGTTGGCCTGTATATAGCCTTCAGTCGCGACAGGTACCCAAGCTGCGAATCCTTCCAGAATGTCGTCAATCTGAGCTTGCCAGACATCGTCCCGCACTGGTCTTTTCATCTTCTTCAGCTCCTCCCGTACCTCTTCGCCGAGCTCCTTCAAACGCGAAATCGCCGCGGCCTTGGCCTGCTCGCAGAGTGCGCCAGCGGCCGCGGCATCGCACACCTCGACCTCGGCACGCAGGATATTGACGATATTGGCGGCGTCTCCTGGGTTGTTCTGTGGCTGCAAGTCCTCGTTGGGATTATCTAGGCACGGAAAGATCAGGCAATCCTTCTTTTGTTTGTGCAAGGCATGAGCGGCCGCCCGTGCGGCCTCGGACAACAGCCAAGACCCACACCATAGGTCGCGGGTGCGACGAGCCGCGCCAATCAGGCTTTGTACTGGACCTAACGATAGAGTGATGAGGAAGCGTTGCATCAAGATTCTCCGCTATTCTTGGAAGTAGGCCATGAAGGCCGATAGGGCGTCGTCGCCGCGGTCATTCATCGGCGGGACCTGACTTGCTTGGGACCGGCGATCATTAGGATTTTTCGGCCATGCGTAGCCCTGTCGTTTGTTGTCGAAACAAACAGGCACACTCACGCGATTTTTCCAATCGGGCAGCAACAGCGCGAGGGAATGATACTGTGTGCCGTCAAAGTAGGGTCGCAGTATCAGCGGGCTGGCCATGCGGTCCCCGTCACCGCTGTCGGTGTCGGGTTCGAGTGTACCTGTTGGGTCGTTTTGGAAGACAATAGGTAAGCCGAACGCGGCACGTGGATAACCTTTGACCGGATGTATCGCAGGGTGCTTCTTTGAAGAATATCCGGAAATAGATCGGATCGTATCCGGTTCCGGCCAGCGGCTGCGTCCTGGGCGATTCCCTGTGCCGTGGTTGCGCCCGATACCCCTTCCCTGACGGAAGTCTTTCAGCTTGTCGATAGCATCCCTCCACGCATGGATTGCGTTATTACCCGGATTGCGGAGAACCATAACGCCGTTCTTCGATGTTACCTCTTGTTTAGACACAAGATTTAGATTGTTGTCGGTTGTCTTGACAGTCCCCAGCCCACGCCGCGTCCGCGCACCCACACCGCCAAAGCTCGCCCACCAACGCAGAGCTTCAATGACTTGGGCTTGCTGTTGTGGCTCTATCGTCGATTTGAAACTCAGCACCAACTCGAACGTGTAACCCGCGTTCAGAAGCTCTGGATTGTCATTCTGTTCCAGTATTAGCACATAGTCGAACTTGCTTATAATGCGGTTATTGTCCCGACTACTGATCATATCTTGGGAACGGACAGGGCTAGCTTTGACGTTCAACGACACTTGGCTAGCTTGCGGCCCACTGCTGGGAATGCCGCCCCACAGCGCAGACTCGGCATTGAACAGGTCGTTTGGGTTTGGATAGCTAGTGCTATTGAGCAAACGCCACCAGAAACGCAACTGACCGCGCAGAGCACTGGCGCGTATGGGCATTTTTTTGTCGACCACGCCTGCCGTCACACCGCCGCCGTACATCGGCGTAATGAGCTCACATTGTGCAGTTACCTGTGTGGAGGCGAGCGATGAATTTTTCCAAACTGCTTGGGCATTTTTCGGACAAAGGTTCGGATTTGGTTGCCTCATGTTGGAAATTCCTTGTGGTTTTGGTGGTGGCTTACGGTATGGTCACGTCCGCTATGCGTCAAGCCAGTGGTTCGCCCTGTACATAGAGTTAGCACGCGATTCAGAGGTTTTCTGGAAATGTGGTCGGAAGTTGCTGTGGCTCGCTTTTCAGGCCCACTTCGTCGGCCATAGCACGCAGAACAGGCAGGAATTTTTCATGCGTCCAATTACACACCTCTCGCCAGTCCGAATCACGCACTGGGCGGAAACCGTGAGCCAGTATCGACGCGTTGCGCAGCTTAACTAGATGGAGGATCTCCTTTCCGTGCTTTTTGACGAAGTCTTGAGCAGATCCCGGTAGGCGGTCTCCCACGACTTGCCATGCCTGCCAAAGCCCGATTTTAATTTTGCCATCGCGCCCCGGAGTCGCGTCAGCATCCTTCGGTAGCAAATCGCATGGAAAGTCAGCGGTATCGGCATTGAGCTTCGTTCTCAGTTGCCATTGGGCTGTCCACTCCATCAGGCGATACCACCGCGCAATCGCGTCGTCGAACCGGCCTTGGGCTACGCGCCGCTCGGCATTCAACCAGAGGTCGAACAGACGTGCGGGTTCGCATCTTTGATCATTTTCTCTCGTCAGGACAGAAAGCGTCTGAAACATATACGGAAAGCAGGCGTTAACGTGGGTGCTATAAAGTTTAATCAGGTCAAATGCCTTGGCATGATCAAAGTTATCCCAAAGGGCTAAGGCTCGACTCAAACCCAATGCAAGCTGGTGCTGCTGCCTATCTGTGGTATCGGCAGCAATTCGGATACTGTTCAGCCCTTCCGCGGCCTCGTGATATGCAAATCGCTCCCAAGCTCCAAGATAGGGTGTCATCGCACGGAGAAGTCGCAGATGAGCCACGCTCGCTGTCATCGCCTGTTCGGTTCCATCTTGCACACGGACGAGATTGGTCCGGGCACCTGCAACAAGCTGAAGCTCCACATCATCCATCTCCAATGCTGCGCATACTAGGGCCGCCGTCATCGTCTTGGTACCACCTGTATAGTCGGAGATGAATCGCGCACCGGAGAATTTCTCGGCCAGTTCAGCGGTAGCGTCACGCATAATAGAATAAGCGTCATCAAGGTCGTCGGCTGGAACTATCGACACTTCAAACTGGTCGGTTTGGAGACCTGCTTGCGTGGGGATATTTGGCAGCGTCGGCTTAGAATCACTATAGGACGCTTTAATGACGCTGCCCTCGCCGGTTACTTGATCAATGGATCCCGGTCTGCTGGTTATGGGGTCTCGGTCCGTGCAGAAGAAGCAGACATAGCACGGTGACGTTGACCGAATGGCCTCGATAATCGGCTGATGAGAACCGCCAACGGTACATAATAAGATCTGGTTATTCATAGATTCTCCGCCGCTATTGTGTTTGGGACAGCCTATCGAACCTCATAGAATGGATCGCCCGATGACAGCTTCGGCAAACGATCAGGGTCTTTCTCTGGTGCGCCACCATCTCCTGCGCCCACGGGGGCCTCGGCGTCCGCCCGCCTTTGCCAATATCGGCCAGTTTGCGGACGTGATGCACCTCCACCCGGCCCATGGAGCCGCAGTATTCGCATTGGTTGGCCAAGAGGCGTTCAATCAGCTCGGGCTGCTTGTGCTTGATGCCATGCTTTTGCGGCTGCCGGTCCATGGCGGCCCCTTTTCTCCGTTTTAGCGGGACGCCGCCAAAGCGTGCAATCCGTGGCTTCTTCCCTTTGACCTGCATCTCCAAACACTTGCGCGGCCCATGAGGCGTTTGGATGGTCGTCTCGTATTGCTGGGCAAGCTGATTTACGCTGGTTTGGCGTTTTTTGGCGAGCGTCATAAGCAACGACGTTTCCATGACCCAGCGCAATTCGTTCAGGATATGGAGGTTGTGGGCGAGAATGTAGAATTGCACATATCCCAGATACCGGCTCTGAAAGAGATTCATGAGGTCGAAGTCGCTATGGTGGATCAGTTCGGCACGGGGTATTATCCTCCCGCGTTTTTTATAGCAGCTACATCGCTCCTGCATGGCTTTTATGGGAACATTCAGGGTCAGGGCGTCGGCAACGGGTCTCTGGCCTTTTTTGCGGTTGGTATTTTCGGCGATTCTTTTGATTGCGTAGCCGAGGAATTGGGCTTCCTCAGTGCGGGCGTGGGTGACCAAGGTTTTTTCCGCTGAAAGTTCCAATTTCAGTTTTTCCATTAAAAATTGATGAAGATGCCGCTTGACTTCCTGCGCTTCCGCCTCCAGCCCGGTGAAGCCGATCAGGAAATCGTCGGCGTAGCGGATATACCGGAGCCGCCGGGAGTTCCCAGCGGACCGGTCCTGTCGCACTACCTCTCGCCAATGCCTTGCTGTGTGCCGTTTGCCTCTTGTATAACGGGGTATGAGCGTGTTTTCGACGAACCGATCTAGCTTGTCGAGGTAGATGTTTGCCAAGATCGGACTGACCGGGCCGCCTTGGGGCGTGCCGACCGGGGTTGGCTCGTGCCTTCCATACTCGACGTATCCGGCCTTGAGCAGCCGGCCGAGCAATCCAGTGAACCGGGCGTCCTGAATTTTCTCTGCCTGTATGGACAGCAACAGATCGTGATCTATGCTGTCGAAGCACGCCTTGATGTCTCCTTCAATAAACCAATCTATGCCTTGCCATCCTGAAATTTCCATCAAGGCTGAATGGCAACCTCGGTTGGGACGGAAGCCGTGGGACAGGTCGCTGAATTGTGGCTCATAGTATGCTTCGAGGATGGAGCGCATGGCTTCCTGCACCAGTTTGTCTTGCCAAACAGGTATGCCGAGCGGCCTGCGCCCGCCATTTTTCTTGGGAATATATATCCGCCGAACCGGCGTCCATTGGTAACACTCACAGCGGAATTGCTCGGTGAGGCTGTTGATTTTCTCCATGGACATCCCGTCGATGGTTTCTTCGGTGATGCCTTGGGTGGTCGCCCCGGGTCTTTTGTAGATTCGGCCGTAGGCACGGAGCAGCAGGTCGGGGTTATAGAGGTGCCGGTAAATTTCCTCATGGGGTAGTCCCCGGCTACCTCTGTCCTTGATGCTCTCCAATATCGTTTCAGCGATCCGCATCTACACTCTTGGCAGCATAATTCTATTTCGCCAGCCCGAAGCTGAGCGACCTAAAGAGTCGTCCACTTGCTGGCCAGCGCATTGATCTACTCTACATCGGTCCTCCCCTGAAGGTGAGCGACCTAAGGAGAATTACCCAGTCTATCACACTGCCCTCTAGGACAAAGGCTTCCTGTTTTTTTAGAGTGCCTGGATCCCCTAGAAATCGGGTCAAGTGTTCTGAGTCTTTACCCCTCCCACTCTTTCAACGCTTCAGGAGACCCCTGAAAGGTGAGTGATCGATAGAGCATCACCCAGTCGGTTACCCGGTCCTCGATGAGGAACCTGTCCAACTTGTTCAAGGTAACAGGGATCCCCTCTATGACGAAGAGTGATTTGCTCAATGCGTCGGGGAGGGTTGGAGACACCACGCCAGCGACATACATCGTGTGTCTGCCGGCACGTGCCGCCAGAGCGGCAAGAAAAAAACCGCTCTGGTAGTTTTGGGTGTTAATCAGGATGGCGTGCAGATGATTCCTGTATCGATTGATCAAGTCTGTCGCCATCTCTTCGGTCCCGGTCAAAACCGGGCAGTTGAGCTGAACAAACTGTGCCCACTTTCGACTCTCCTCGTCATTATCAATGGCGATGATAACATTTGCCATTCTGACCTCCTTTCAGTGGGTAGAATAGACTAAGTGCTGGTCTTGTTCCCTTTATTTATCTCTCCCAACCACCAAGTAAGGAGGGATACAGATGAAAGAGCCAAGACTAGCCGGTAGCGGCGAAGGGGTTTCAATCCCCTAGAAATCGGGTCAAGTGTTCTGATCGGGGGCGACGAGTCAAGGGCCGCCGGGGCGAAGAGGTGTTTCAATCCCCTAGAAATCGGGTCAAGTGTTCTGATACTGCATGTCGCTGGTCATAGGGCTGGCGATCATATCGTTTCAATCCCCTAGAAATCGGGTCAAGTGTTCTGATGTGGAAGAGCGAGCAGAGCGAAGCAAGTCGCAGGAACGCCGGTTTCAATCCCCTAGAAATCGGGTCAAGTGTTCTGATGTGATGACAGTATCAGCGTTCGCGTCAACGCGACGATGTTTCAATCCCCTAGAAATCGGGTCAAGTGTTCTGATCTTGCAGGATTTTGCTTAGCAAAACGCTCAGGATGGAGTTTCAATCCCCTAGAAATCGGGTCAAGTGTTCTGATCCACCGCAACGGGCTACGACCTCCTACGCTTGGAGAGTTTCAATCCCCTAGAAATCGGGTCAAGTGTTCTGATCAAGGCACTGCCAGTCTCCCTGGATCAACATCGTGGAGTTTCAATCCCCTAGAAATCGGGTCAAGTGTTCTGATCCGGCTACGGCCTCGCCGACCGCCTGGTCTTTCCCGTTTCAATCCCCTAGAAATCGGGTCAAGTGTTCTGATGGCCACCCCCACGACGCTGTGGGGCGGGGGTGCCCAGAGTTTCAATCCCCTAGAAATCGGGTCAAGTGTTCTGATTCAAAACATTTGATGTTGACGATGGCACCAACAACGTTTCAATCCCCTAGAAATCGGGTCAAGTGTTCTGATGGCGGGGGTGCCCAGATCGCCGAGCAGACCGTACGCAGTTTCAATCCCCTAGAAATCGGGTCAAGTGTTCTGATCAGGGACATACGAAGGGGTCTGCACGGACCACCTCAAGGTTTCAATCCCCTAGAAATCGGGTCAAGTGTTCTGATAAGATGGTGATGATGTTGTCATCTATGACGTTGAAGAAGTTTCAATCCCCTAGAAATCGGGTCAAGTGTTCTGATGACAGTGACCGAAAGCGTCCTGAATGGCGCCAAGAAGTTTCAATCCCCTAGAAATCGGGTCAAGTGTTCTGATCTGAGTACAACTCGGCGTTGCCGTTCTATCATGACATGTTTCAAT
>JAJEFJ010000030.1 GCA_022820485.1 Candidatus Latescibacterota bacterium | reverse complement strand
GTTACATCGGTGGCATATTGCATACGCGGCGTACTCATCATACAAGCCTTTCTGTTCAGAGTTTGTCGTGAAACCTGAATATGGCTCGATGAGTACGCCCGTTCAAATAGAGGCTACATTAAGGGTTTTCAGACAGCTTCTAACCGGCTATTCCGCAACAGAACTTCAGGAATTTGGTGGGGTCGTATTTGTAGATACTAGGACACTGGATATCTTATTTGAGCCTTTGGTACAATATGCCTAAAAGAAGCAACCTGTACACTGGTAGAGCAGGTCATTTAGCAGTTATGGCGGAACTTCTTCTTCGGGGCTGGAATACAGCCATTCCAGAGGTAGATGTGGGCGACGATATTTTCGTCGTCCACGATAGAAATGGAGATCTGCGTCGAGTACAGGTGAAGACGGCTGTGGCAAAACCGCAGAAGTACGGATACAGTGCACAGTTTAATCTTCCGCTCTTGCAGCTTCAGAAGCAGATGATTCCAGATGTAACGTATGTTTTTGCCATTCGGCTTCAAGATTGTTGGGATAATTTTGTCGTTATTGACCGAGAGGCTCTAGAGCGTTACCGGGCGGATGGCATGGGGAGCGAAAACAGAGGTAGGCTTGTATTGCGGTTGCGTTCCGAGGCGAACAGCATTACCTGTAATGGGTACCCCTTGTCGCATACAGGAATGATTGGGATACTAGCTTTCCCGTTATCGAGCACTGATATAGCAGTCCTAAATGATTTGAAAGCATGCGTTCATCAGCCCGGTCTCTTTTACCTATGCGTCATTCCCGCGCAAGCGGGAATCCAGTCTTGAATGATTTAGGGTTGCTATACCTATTGTGCCCGTCGTCATTCCAAATATCGAAGATGTGGTGGTGTTTGCAAAAAAACTCCATGACAAAGGCCAGCTATGGGGCGGTGAGGCATTTGGCTGGCTGGCAGAATACAATCCCGAAAAATCTGATCCACCACTGGACTCAAAAATGACCTTTACTCCCGCAGATTTTTGCATTGGTGAGAGTGGTGTTTGGTTTTATTCCCTTATGTGGGAAAATGGTAAAGAAGAAGAACCTGTTGCTTTTTTGGATGATAGAAATATCACTGAAACAGTATCATGATTCTGAACAGCACGATGACTTTCTTGGTAGAGGAGATGCTATGCGCGTGGCGGTAATCGGCGCGGATCGCCCTTGGGGAGCGCTGCTAACGGCTGAGTTGGGCGAGGAGTTTGAAGTGGTGGGGCTTGGTGCAGAAGAAAATAGCGACCTAGCCAACTATCGGCAGGTCGATTTGCTCCAGCGTGAGGAATTAGACCCGGCGCTGGCTGGCGTGGAGGCCATTGTCCACGCGGCGGGCGGAGATCCGGCTGGTGGCGACGAAGGGGCCGTGCTCGACACTGCGGCGCGGGGTACCTACGTGGCGCTGACGGCGGCCTGTGCTGTCGGCATTGAGAAAGCGGTACTGCTGAGTGATCTCGATTTGCTGCGGGACTACCCAGAAGAATATCTAGTTGATCCGCAGTGGAATGCCTTGCCACGGGCGGAAGCCGGGTCGCTGGCACCGCTTATGGCCGAATTGGTTGGCCGCGAGATCGCCCGCACTGGACAGATCGAGGTGCGCTGTTTGCGACTCGGCGAATTGGATGCGGAGACCTCGGCTGACGACGCTGTGGAAGCGGTGCGCCAAGCTCTGACCGCTGAGCGTGGAGGACACGACTGGTTACTGGCCCACGTAGCGTCGAGCGGGCGCTTCGCCTAAGGGGGACTTATGGCAACGGTGAACGAAGGCAAGGTGGTGTTGTTTGGGGCGGGTGGCCCGGTCGGCGCGTCGGCGATTACCGCGCTCAAAGAGCATTACACATTGCGGGTGACTGATCTCCGGCCGATGACGGAAGTAGCGTCCGCACCGCCGCAGGGGCCCCGGGCACCGATCCCCGAGGTATTGGGGCCGCCGCACGAAAATCGGGTCGTCGATATTACCGACTACGCGCAAGTGTTGGCTGCCTGCGAGGGCATGGACGCGGCGATCAATGTATCCGTCGTCCGGCCGCATCCCGTGCTGGCCTTCCAAGTCAACATGGTTGGCGCGTACAACGTGGCCAAAGCCTGCGTGGCCTGTGGGATAAAGAGGCTGATCCACACTGGGCCTTTTCACACCTCCTTAAACCACAATGCCGACTATTGGAACGACTTTCAAGTGGAAGCAGATATCCCGCTGCATCCAGGCGACGATCTCTACGCAGTGAGCAAGTATCTCGGGGGGCACATTACGCGCGTGTTTGCCGAGCGCGAAGGCTTGGAGGTGCTCACCTTTGTCTATACGCATTTTCGCCCGCGGGAAATCCTGCCCGAGGAACATGGACAGGGCGTGCATCCATACGTGACCTCGTGGGAGGATACTGGGGAGGCGTTCTTGTATGGGTTGCGGGCGACCGAGATGCCATCGCCGTACGAGGATTTCTTTATCTGTGCGCGGCTGCCGCACGACAAGTACCGGCCCGACAAGGCCAAGCGGCTCTTGGGCTGGGAGGCCAAGGATTGCTTTGAGGCGTTGTACACGCGGCCTTAATGACTTATTCGATAGATCAGACCGGCCTGATCGTCCGAGACCAGTAGTGAACCATCGGGCATTACTAGAACGTCAACCGGCCGGCCCCAGTTCGATTCTCCCTGCAGCCAGCCTTCGGCGAACGGCTCGTAACTGACCGCTCCGTCGGCAGCCAAGCGCACTAGGGTGAGGCGGTAGCCGATCTTGCGGCTGCGGTTCCAGGAGCCGTGTTCGGCGATGAATATCTGATTGCGGTATTCCGCCGGAAACATGTTGCCAGTGTAAAAGCGCATTCCAAGGGCTGCTACGTGCGGGCCGAGTTCTTGGACTGGCGCGACGAACTCGCCGCAATCGCGCTGAGCGCCGAACTCTGGGTCGGCGATGCTGGTGCCGTGGCAGTAGGGATAGCCGAAGTGCTGTCCATCGGCGGTTACCCGGTTCAGTTCGTCTGGTGGCAGATCGTCTCCCATCCAGTCTCTGCCGTTTTCCGTGAACCACATTTCCTCTGTTTCCGGATGCCAGTCGAAGCCAACGGAATTGCGCACGCCTCGCGACACGACCTCGAAGTCGCCCGTGGAAGGATTCAACCTGCCGATGGCCGCGTACGGATCGGGGGAAGCGCAAATGTTGCACGGCGCGCCGACTGGCACGTACAGCAAACTGTCGGGGCCAAAGCGGATGAACTTCCAGCCGTGGGCGCGGTCTGTTGGGAAGGCGTCGTTGACGATCTCCGGCTGCGGCGGGTTGTCGAGGTGCGCTTCAATGTCGCGATAGCGCAGGATGCGGCTGACTTCGGCTACGTACAGGTCGCCGTCCTTGAAGGCAACGCCGTTGGGTCTGTTCAGGCCGCTGGCGAGGATGATGACTCGCTCGGCCTTGTGGTCGCCGTCTTCGTCGCGCACTGCGTACACGCGACCAGCGGATCGGGTGCCGACGAATAGGGTGCCACTAGGGCTGCGGCTCAGTGAGCGAGCGCCGGGGACCCTTTTGGCGTACACGCGAATGTGGAACCCTTCCGGCAGCTCGATCTGCGTCAGGCGCGGGTCTTCGGGTGGGGGCGGGTCCACCGACCTGCCAATTCCTACAGGTAGCGACGGGTGGAACGGATCGATGCTATACGCCTCGATAAGCTGGGCGTCGGCTAGGTCAATTTGCCCGTCTCGGCTGACATCGCCCAAAGATATATCGCCGTTGTTGGGCAGGGAGATGGAGGAATCTTCGCTGTACAGGACGGCTAGCAGCGCATCGGCCCAATCGACGCGACCGTTGTTATCGAGGTCGCCTAGTAGCCTGCTCGCCGCCCCTTGATCTTGGGGAACGCTGTCGAGTGATGCGACCACAATATTGACAGCATCGGTCCCCACCCGAAAGGCCGGGTCCACGTAGGGGATCAAGCCCTGGCCTGAGACGGTCAATCCATAGATCTGCGCTGCTCCCACTAGCTCCTTACCCACCGGACCCGCAGAAGTGCTCCCAACCGCTCCGTCGAGCAGGACCATTGACCGAGTTAAACGCACTTCATTGCCCACTAGCCGATACAGATATACCCCTGCGGCGACGCCCCGTCCCGACGCATCCGTGCCATCCCACGTCGCTGTGTAAAAGCCCGCTGGCTGCTCCGCATCCACCAACGTCGCTAGGCGCTGCCCCAAGACGTTGAGCACTTCTAGCCGCACCCTGGTCGAGATCGGCAGGCGATAGGGAATGATCGTGGAAGGGTTGAACGGGTTGGGGTAATTCTGTCCTAAGTAAAATTGTTGCGGCAGGACGGTTTGTTCCGCCAAGACGTTCGTACTCAATGCCGCTAGGGACAAGGCAAAATAGCCGGTCTCATCGGTGGTAGTGCGAATCGAGCGGCTCAGGTCGGTTGCAACAAACAGTCGCACCTGCGCGCCGATGGCCGGTTCCCCCGCAGCCAGCCGCACCCACCCTTCGACCAGTGACTCGGCGCTGGCCCCGACGACCAAGAGCAATCCCATGAGGTATCCAATTATCGATCTCATAACGCTCGTTTCTTTATAAAAAAATATACGAATAGTCTGGGCAACTTCACAGCGACGCCGCAGTTGGCTCGGTGAAAAGGGCTTCAATCAAAGCGCACGCCTTGAGCGCCTCCGTCGCCTTGACAGGGGACGGCGGGGGCGATACCTTGACTGCAACAGGCTACTTGGATGAAGAAGCATTGACTCCTAAAAAGTCATGGCCAATCTAACAAGGAGCCTATTTTATTTTTAGCACTACGGGATGAAAATCGTCTGCTCACGTACCAACGTCGAGTTGGGCTGATGTTCCTAAATCCTTAATGAAAGAAAAGTTTTGGGAATAAGTGAACAACAGCAGCAACAGCCGCTAGATGACGAGGGCCACCAGAAACTATTCGGTCTAGACATCTATCTGACCCCAGTATTCACAATTTCCAGTGTGACCATTGTTGCTTTTATCGCTGGGGCGCTCGTCTTCCAAGAAGCCGCGACCGAAGTTTGCGAAAATGTCCGCGAGTGGCTGACTGTAAATCTCGACTGGTTTTTTCTGCTTGCTGCTAATCTCCTCCTGCTATTTTGTCTGTATGTAGCCTGCTCGCCGCTCGGCAAGGTGCGCCTCGGAGGGGCCGATGCAAAACCCGAATACTCCAACGCCACTTGGTTCGCCATGCTCTTTGCCGCTGGTGTGGGTATCGGCTTGCTGTTTTACGGCGCGGCCGAGCCGATCTATTACTTCCAGAGTCCACCGCTTGGCCTTGCCGCCGGAACAGAACAAGCCGCTATGGTCGGCATCGCAGCCACTGTTTTTCACTGGGGGCTGCACGCTTGGAGCATTTACGGCGTCGTGGGGCTCGCCCTCGCGTACTTCGCCTACAATCGCGGATTGCCGCTCACCATTCGCTCGGCGTTCTATCCCCTGCTCGGCGACCGCATCTGGGGCTGGCCTGGCCATGTCATCGATACGTTTGCCATCTTCGCTGGTCTGTTCGGGCTTGCGACTTCGCTCGGTTTGGGCGTTAAACAGCTAGCCTCCGGCCTGAATTATCTGTTCGACGTTCCGGCCAATAACACCACCATGGTAGTGCTGATTGTGGCGATTACGTCCATCGCGCTGACCTCGGTGCTGACGGGTATTAACGTCGGCATCAAGCGCCTCAGCCAGTTCAACATCACGCTCGCGCTTTTGCTGTTGGCGGCGGTTCTCGCACTTGGACCGACGAGTTACATTTTCCGCAGTATGTTCACTGCACTCGGCAGCTATTGCGCCAAAATTGTGCCGCTTAGTAATTGGATCGGGCGCGAGGACACGGATTTCCTGCACGGTTGGACGACCTTTTACTGGGCGTGGTGGTTTGCGTGGGCACCTTTTGTCGGCACGTTCATCGCCCGCATTTCCAAGGGCCGCACCGTGCGCGAATTCACGCTCTTTGTCCTCATCCCGCCGGTGGTGTTGTGCTTTCTGTGGTTTGGCACTTTTGGCGGCACGGCCCTCCATCAGCACATCGTTGGCGGCTATACGGGTGTAACCGAGAATGTTGCGGCGTGGAAGCTAGAAATTGCCTTGTTTAAGATGTTTGACCAACTGCCGCTGACCAAGTTTCTTTCATTGGTCGCGCTCCTGCTGACTACTGTATTTTTTGTCACTTCGTCGGACTCCGGCTCGTTGATTATCGACACCATTGCAGCCGGTGGCCGAGTAGATGCTCCGGTGGCGCAGCGGGTCTTTTGGTGTACGATTGAAGGTTTAGTCGCTATTGCTCTCTTGCTCGGTGGCGGGTTACATTCGCTACAGGCGGCCTCGCTCGCGACCGGCTTTCCGTTTGCCCTTGTCGTCTTGGGCATGGCCGTCTGCGTCTGGATAGAGTTGCGCCGCGAAATGCGTGCAGCGCACTAAATGCTAATAGAGTAGATGTTATAAGAACGAATCCTTAGAAGAGGCGGTACACTCATCCTTAATGAAGGAGGTTCTGTGATGACATATTGGCATAGGCACATTTTGGTGCTAGTCGCCGCGGCTTTAGTTTGGGCTGCGCCGGCGTGGACGCAAGCGACAGGCACTGTCGTCGTCACCGTAGTTGATGACGACAGCGGCCAGGCGCTGGAGACGGCCTTAGTCTATATCCCGGCCTTGGACCTAGGCGGGATGTCGGACGCACAGGGCCAGTTTACTATAGCCGACGTGCCGGTGGGCGAGCACCAATTGCGCGCCGAATTGATTGGCTACTCGTCGGTGACTGCCACGGTTGTAGTAGAGGCCGGGCAAACCGCGACCATCGAGTTGCGGATAAAACCCTCTGCGCTGCTCCTCGAAGAGCTGGCGGTGACCGGCACGGCTGTTAAGAACTCTCCCGTCAGTTCAACCTACGCCGTTGCGGTGACTGGCCGGGACAAGATGGCCGAACAAGGGGCACCACAGCCGGTTGATTTCTTCAAGAACTTGAGCGCCAGCCACGGGGTGATCGGCGAGCGCAGCAGTTGGTACAATGCCAACCAAGCCGCCACTCTTTCCGAGAGCATTGCCAACGTCAATCTGCGTGGACTGGGCGCTTCGCGGACGCTGGTGTTGATCAACAGCCGCCGCCAGACCTATGTCCCGGCGCGCTTGATCGGCGGGCGCTTCGTCGATGTAAATGCCATTCCCGCCATCGCCGTGGAGCGGGTCGAGGTGCTCAAAGAAGGGGCCTCGGCCATCTATGGTTCGGATGCGGTGGCCGGTGTCGCCAACTTTTTGACCCGCTCCGACTTTGAGGGGTTCGAGGTTTCAGGGGCGCACGAGCATATCGCGGGCGCGGGCGATTCCAACGTCGGCGCGATCTGGGGTGGGAAAATCGGTGCGGCTCATGCGATTGTTGCCGGGGAATGGCGCGGGCGTCAGGCGCTACCGGCTTCTGAGAGGGACTACTTGTTGCAGCCGTGGCACGGCGGCGGGCAGCGTCTTGGCTGGTCGAGCTTGGGCAATCCGGGCACCTTCGCCGTTGGTGCGCCAGCTCCGTGGACCGCTGCCATTCACGCCCCGCGTTGCGAGCAGTTTGGCGGCTTCCGGGAATCTTGGACCTGCCGCTTCCGCTATCAGCAGTACGAGAATCTGATCGAAGACATGAGCCATACGCGCGCTTTTGCCGAGCTCAACGGCGAATTGGACAACGGCATGGAGTATCACTTAGAGGGTCTGTTTGCTCAGGCTGAGATTCCCGAATGGTACACCACGCCTTCGTATCCGCCCTTTCCCTTGACGGACACCAGCATTATGGAAGTCGCGCCCAACCATCCAGGGCGGGAGGCCTTCTGCGCGGATTACGGCGCGGAGGAAGGCGACCTGTACTACAACGAATGCCAAGGCGGCGAGAACTGGTATTTCAATGGCCGTCCGTTTGGCAACTCCGGTCCCAATCGCACGCTAGGCCGCGACTCTCGCACCTTGCGCTTGGCAGCTTCAGCCAATGGCGACCTAGGGCAAAATACCTATTTTGACCTAGGTTTGTCCTATTCCCGCACTGAGGGTAACTACAACCTGCCAGGGGTGTACACTGAGCGGCTGTTCCTCGGCTTCCGCGGGTTTGGTGGACCCGATTGCGGCGTTGACGTGGAGGCGGATCACTCGTCCCTTGCTGGGATGCGGCTTGGCCCGCTCAACGGCCAAGTGGCGGGTCAGGGCAACTGCCAGTACTACAACCCCTTCAGCAATGCCATCGAATTCGCGGATCAATACGGCGCGGAGTTTGCAAGCCAATCCAATCCCGATTACCGCGCCAACCTCGCCAACAGCCCCGAGTTGCGGCACTGGCTGGCAAATAATGAAGTCGATCTACAGAGCACGGCGGATTTGCTGGTCGCCGATGCGACGCTGAGCGGCACTTGGATTGAAGAGGTCGCTAGCTACGCGGCCGGCTACCAGTTCCGTTTGCTCAATGCCAGCGGCGATCCCAACGACGAGGGCGACGTGACCATCAACCCCTGCCCGGTGATAGGCGATACGAGCTGCTCGGCGGAAGACAAGTTCGGGCCTTATGCGTTCACCAACGTCCATCGGCCCTACGATGAATCGCAGACCGTGCATCGCTTCTTTGCCGAGATTCCCCTGAGCTTAGGATCGCGCTTTGACACCCAACTGGCGGCCAACTACGAATTCCACGATGTGGCGAGCAGTTTCGATCCCAAGCTCGGTTGGCGCTATCAGCTAGTGGAATCGCCAACTCAATCCATGTTTCTGCGCGGCTCGGTGCAGACGACGTTTCGCACGCCAGCGCTGGACGACGTAAATGAAAGCCCACTGACAACGCTTGAGTGGATCAACGAAACGGGTGCCTATCAAGCGGTGGACCGATTCGGCAGTAAGGACCTCAAGCCCGAACAGGCTTTTACCTATAATGCGGGTTTCGTCTTGGTCACCGAGGCGGGCTTTGACGCGACGTTTGACTACTGGAGCTACGACTTCGAGGATGTCATCGGCTCCATGCCGCACGGGGCTATTACCGCCTTATATGCCGATGAAGCCAATAATGAGGCCCTGAAGCAGTTCATCGTCTGCCCGGACGGGATCGGCACGGGCACGTGCGCGGCCTCCGAACTGGAGCGAGTGCAAGTTGATATCATCAATTGGCCAGGCGTCAAGACCTCGGGAATTGATTTGCATTTGGGCGGGCGCACCGATGCCGGAGCCGGGGAAGTTTCGCTCGGCTTGGACGCTACGTACACGCTGGAATACCGGACGAAGGCTCTGATGTTTGGCGATCTAGTGTTACAGGATGAAGCAGACGCGGCCGGCTACCTAAACTTTGGCAATCCCATTGCGACCTCGCTGCCGAGGTTGAAGGGGCAGGTGTCGGCGGGCTATCACTGGGGAACGTATCGCCTAGTGAGCTTTTTGAACTACATTTCGTCGTACGAGGACCGGGGATCGATGAACTCTGGTAATGATGCCGTTGAGGAATTATTTGGCACCATTGACTCGTTTACCACGTGGGATGTGAGCTTTCTGTGGGACTTGTCCGAAGGCGTCCACATCGCGCTGTCGGGGATGAACCTGCTCGACACCAAGGCCCCACTGGTCAACATCGAGCAAGCGTACGACGGCTTCACGCACGACCCCAAGGGCCGGCGGTTGAAACTGGCTGTGTCCTATAAGTTTGGCGGCTGAAATTCGGTTTTCAACGACGATCGGCTAAGGAGTAGGGGGCGGTTTGCAAACCGCCCCCTACTTTTTGCTTTCTGGCGGATTGAGCAGCAGATAATCAATCGGCTCTTCAATGAATTCCGCATTGTGATTTAGGCCGCAATCAGCGGGAAATGCCTTTTCGCAGCCGGTGTTGAACATCAACGGTCCGCGATTTCTGTACCAAGAGATACATTGAACCAAGGCAATCATATGCCGCGGTCGATTCGAGCGATTCGGCACCCCTCGATGCCAGAGCCGCATATCCCTGATCAGCACGCTGCCCTTTTTCGCGCACCCGCTCACAGGGGGAGCAACCTTCCTTTGCACCTCTTCGGTTTCCTCGTCGATCACCATTTCCGGGAAGGGGTGTAGATGCGTGCCCGGCCATAGCTCCACGGCCCCGTTCTCTTCGGTCACATCGTGCGGAGAGATATTCACCACCACGCACGCGGTCGGGTGGGCGGGCTTGTGCCCGGGCCATAGGTGAGGCCCGTCCCTATGCAACGGCTGGGTGCCGCTACCGGGACAATTGGTGTTTCCGTTGTAAAAGCTGTTGAAAATTCCCTCGCCGAGGAGGGCGGTGTTGACCTGAATCACAAGCGGATTGGCGACAATCTCGCGAAAGACAAAGGGAGCGAACGGAGGCGGTCCCTGTTGCAGGTGGCCTTTGAGACCTCCGGCACCGCCCCACTGCTCCAGATCAATCAAGACCTTGGAATCCTGATCCATCTTCTCCCGGAGGATATCGAGTGGCTCATGGGGGACCGCGTTTTCGATGACGATATATCCGTCCCGCCTGATCGCCTCCACCGCCTTTTTGAGCCGTCCGGGACTTATGCGCCGAGATTCTGTTTCCTTCTTGGTAAGAGAGATTATCATCGATTTTCCCCTTCAGTTGCCTCCCGAGAATTCTTGAGAAAGGAAATGCGTGGGCGAGAAAAACGGGATTTTGGCTGGTTTTGGAAAGGAGCCTAGGCAAGTAAGTCCGACGCCGTTAGATCGTTGACAGTGCCTGTATGGCGATCTATACTGCACGCCGATAATACACATCGTATTACATCCTGAGACGCCCATGATTATATCCCGCGTAATCGTCCATCAGCCCGCTGGTTTGTTGCGCATTATGACCGACGCGAGCTTAGAAGGTCACTGTACCGGCGTTGCGGCTACAGTCACCGAGACTGACGTGGCCGCGGCGGCCTCCATCCTCATGGATGCGGATCCCGTCAATCGCGAGCGGCTATGGCAGACGTTCAACGAAGTAGATGGGAGCGTGTCTGCCGATCTTCGCGCCTGTATCGACGTCGCCTTGTGGGACCTCACGGCCAAGGCCGCCGATCAGCCGGTGCATCGGCATGTCAACGGCTTTCGCAACCGCATTCCGGTTTGCAGGAGATCGGAGTGCAACTCGGCGGAAGGAATCGTTGAGGAAGCACAGGAAGCGCTGCGTGCAGGTTTTCGGGCGTACAAATTCGCCGCCCTTTGGGACGAGGAATCGCTCGTTGACCTGATAGGCGACGTGCGCCGGGCCGTGGGACCGGATTTCTGCCTGTTATTGGACGGCCGGACGCGGTTGGTTATTGACCAAGCGATACGGATCGGCCGGGCGCTCGACGCGGCGGACTTTTTCTGTTTTGACCGGCCGCGGCCCGACAACGACATGTCCGGCGGCCGGCAGCTAGCTGCCGCGATAGATACTCCGACGAGCACGGGCGTGTCCAGTCCCATGGAAGCGGCGCAGGTTATGACGACTCAGGCAGCCGACCACGTTCGCACCGGGGTAGCGCGGGTCGGCGGCATGACGGATGTGCTCAAAGCCGCTCGCTGCGTCGAAGCCTTCGGGGCCTACTGCCATCTGGACGGCTTGGGGATCTGCGACGGTTTTGCCCATTTGCATCTGGCGGGCACCATTCGGAATACGCCCTTTCTGGAGATGAGTGAAAACGAAGCGTCTTCGCCGTTCGTCGAGAATCCGCTGCAAATATGCGATGGGTACATCGAGATTCCCGACGCGCCGGGACTAGGCATGGAGATCGACATGGGTGCTGTCAACGAGCATACCGAGGAATTGATAGAGATCTGAGGCCCTATGCAGATTCAAGGTGTGAAATGTTACCTGTTACAGGGCGAACCCGCGACGCGGCAGGAGAGTTGCGGGGCCAGAGGAAGCATCGCCCCGGTGCCGCCGGGGGTCTCTGGGCTGCTTACCCACGACCAGGGGTTCGGCGCAGCTGATCCCGGGGGATTTACGTTTACTGGGGAAGAACCCGAGCCAACGTATCGCCTGATGATCCGGCTCGTGACGGATGGAGACCTAGATGCGTACGCCAATTACGCCACAGGTTTCGATCCGCGGGAACTGGAATGGGAGGCCAAGGCGTTTTTGGCCCGCTATGCCCACATGCTCATCGGCGTAGATGCCTTCGACCGGGAATACATCTGGCAGCGGTTTTGGATGGCTCAGCGGTTTATGTACACGGGTAGGGGGCTGCTCGACACCATCGACCGGATGTTGTGGGACTTGGCGAGCCGAAGTGCCCGCCTGCCGATCTACAAGCTGCTCGGAGCCTGCCGCGAAAGCGTCCCGGCGTACTGCAATGTAGGTGGGCGGACCATTGACGACTTAGTGGCTAACGCGGTGAAGCGGGTAGAAGAAGAGGGGTTTATCGGCTGCAAAGATCACTCGTACCGGGGGGTGAAAGGCAACGAGGAGATGGCGAGGAAGCTGCGGGAGACGCTGGGCGACGATATCCTGCTCTTTCACGATGCCGTCGAGTCGTACACGGTCGATGAGGCTATAAAAATCGGCCGCGTCCTAGAAAAGTATCATTACCGGTGGATCGAAGAGCCGTTGCAGGACTACGACATCATGGGGCTGAAGAAGCTGTGCGCCGCCCTCGATCTGCCGGTGCTGACCCTCGAATGGATCGGAGCCATCGGCGGGCAGCCCTACAATACGGCACCGTACTTGGCGTTACAGGCTGCGGATATCGTCCGGCAGCGGGGTATTGGAATCACGGGTCAGGTCAAACAGGCCCAACTGGCCGAGAGCTTCGGCGTCGAAGTACACGGCGGCGATCCCCAAGTCATCTTGGCCATCGGCAACGATCCCGTCTTTGAAGCGATGGGCGTGCAGCCGCGTCCTCCCGAAGAGGATCTAGACTGCCGGGGTACGGTCGTCGTAGAGGATGGCGCCCTGTCGATAGCTTGGAGCGACCGTCCCGCGGCGGAACCGGACTGGGACGAGATGGCGCGGAGCGCCGTTGCCGTTATTTAATACCCTCACACTAACACCTCGGCTAGCTCGGTAAAATTTCCCACCTCCACATCGGGTCGATACGGCGTTTCTTCGTAGGGCAAGGCGTTGCGGTTGACGAAGGCTCCCCTCATGCCGCAGGCCCGCGCTCCCATCACGTCGAATGAATTGGCCGAAACCATCATGCACTGTCCCACTTCGAGGTTCAGCAAGGTTGCGGCCCGGCGATACACCCCAGGGTGCGGCTTGAAGGCACCTACTTCCTCGACCGAGATAATGCGGTCGAAGTTCCAGCCAATGCGGTTGGTCGCTAGATGGGCCAAAAAGTCTGCCTCGCCGTTGGATAGGGCGACTAGGCGGTAGCGCTCCTTTAGCTTTTTGAGCGCCGCCTTCACATCGGCGAAGGGGTTGAGGTGCTGCCAAGCTGCCATGAGCCGGGGGACATCTCCTTCGGTCGCGTCTATTCCCTCCAACGCCAAAACGTAAATCAAGGCCCGCCGCACTGTCTCCAAATAGCCGCTGTGGCCCAGCAGGAGGATATTGTCCTGATATTGCTCTAGGCGCTGGCGTGCCCGCCATTGGTTCCACAGGTGCTCGGGCGCTACGGAAGACCCTTTATCGCGCAGGTAGGACGCGATGGCCGGGGTCAGGCTGCCGCCTAAGTCGAGGACGGTGCCGAATAGGTCGAAAGTGAGGGCTTGTACTGCTGGAAATTTGGTCATATTATTTGCCTCGTCGTGTTTGTTGTGCATTAAGCGATTGTGTAATTTAGTCTAGCCGCGAGCGGTAGAACAAGCGTAGGGGGCGGTTTGCAAACCGCCCCCTACAAAAATGACCGGTATGCAATGTGTGGTATTGTTGGGCTGTATGTAAAAAAACACGACTTGGCCGATCAACTCGGCGCGCTGTTCGCCGAGATGCTGATCTGCATGAGCGACCGCGGCCCCGACAGCGCGGGGTTGGCGCTCTATGGCAATGAGCCGCCGGAAGGCTTTATCAAAGTCACCTTGCGGCATGCGGCCGACGACTACGACTGGCCGGGGCTGGCCGATCAACTCGGCGCGCGCTTTGATTGCGAGGCCAGCCTGCGCGTCAACGCCAACTACGCGGTCATCGCAGTGCGAGCCGACGCCGATTCGTTGGGGCGGGCGCTGGCTGGCTCAGACCCTGGCCTGACGGTGATGAGCATCGGCCGCAGCATTGAGATTCTCAAAGAAATTGGCGCGCCTGCCGAGATCGTCGATCGCTTTGGAGTGCGCGAGATGCGCGGCACGCACATCATCGGCCACACGCGCATGGCCACCGAAAGCGCGGTGACCACCGATGGCTCTCATCCCTTTTCCACCGGCATGGACCTCTGCTTAGTACACAACGGGTCGCTGAGCAATCACAACCGGCTGCGCTTGCGCTTGGAGCGCAGGGGAATTGAGATCCGCACGGAAAACGACTCGGAGGTGGCCGCTGGCTACTTGATGTGGCGGATGCAGCAGGGGGATACCTTGCAAGTGGCCCTGCAAATGGCGCTCGACGATCTGGACGGCTTCTATACTTTTGCCATTGGCACGGTCGATGGCTTTGCGGTCTTGCGTGACCCGATCGCCTGCAAGCCGGCCGTGTTGGCCGAGACGGATGAGTACGTGGCGATGGCCAGCGAGTTCCAGGCGCTATCGAGCTTGCCGGGGATTGACGATGCGGAGGTGTGGGAGCCCAAGCCGGCGCGGGTGTACACTTGGGGAGGAGCTGATTGATGGGCGCGGAGGTTTTCGACTTGGCGACCGGGGCGTTGCGCCAGCTCAACCAGTGCCTGCACGATCTGACTGACGAGACGGCCAAGAAGCCGTGGCGGATTCTGCATCCGCGAGGCGCGCACGCGGTGGCCGCCGGAGTCAATGCGCCCGTGGAAATCGATATCGAAGGCCACGTTGGTTACTATTGCGCTGGCATGAATCAGCGCGCCCGCATCACCGTCCACGGGATGGTCGGGGTCGGGGTGGCCGAGAACATGATGTCGGGGGTGGTGAGAGTGAAGGGCCACGCTAGCCAGTGCGCTGGGGCCACCGGGCACGGCGGCCTGCTGGTCATTGAAGGCGACGCGTCGAGCCGCTGTGGGATTTCGATGAAGGGGATCGATATTGTGGTCGGCGGCTCGGTCGGCCACAGCAGTTGCTTTATGGCCCAAGCTGGCAACTTAGTCGTCTGCGGCGATGCGGACGAGGCGTTGGGCGACTCGCTGTACGAGGCGCGGATTTTCGTTCGCGGCCGGGTCGCGGGCTTGGGGGCCGACTGCATTGAAAAGCCCATGCGCGACGAGCATTTGAGCGCGTTGGCTGAACTGTTGGCGCGAGCGGACTTGTCCGATGTGAACCCCGAAGAGTTCCGCCGCTACGGGTCGGCGCGCCAGCTTTACAACTTCAAGGTAGATAACGCATCCCAGTACTAGACGCTCTATGACGCAACCAAACCAAAACCAAGAGGGTCTGCGCGAATCGGCGACCTTTGGCCGCGACGTCATCTACGAGATCCAGCGCGCTGCGCAGACCGGGATCTACGATATCCGTGGCTGGGGGGCCAAGCGCCGGGTGCCCCATTTTGACGACTTGGTCTTTTTGGGCGCGAGCATGTCGCGCTATCCGCTGGAAGGCTACCGCGAGCGCTGCGACACCGATGTGGTGCTGGGCACGCGCTACGCCAAAAACCCGATTCACCTCGACATCCCCGTCACCATTGCGGGAATGAGTTTTGGCTCGCTGTCGGCGCAGGCCAAAGAGGCGCTCGGTCGCGGTGCCAGCGAGGTGGGGACGAGCACTACGACCGGCGACGGCGGGATGACGCCAGAGGAGCGCGAACAGTCGCGGATTTTGGTCTATCAGCTTTTGCCCTCGCGCTATGGCATGAACCCCGACGACCTGCGGAAGGCGGATGCTATTGAGGTGGTGCTCGGCCAAGGGGCCAAGCCCGGCGGCGGTGGAATGCTGTTGGGCCAGAAGATCAGCGACCGCGTCGCCCAGATGCGGACCTTGCCCAAGGACATTGACCAGCGCTCGGCGTGTCGGCATCCCGACTGGACCGGCCCAGACGATTTGGCGATCAAAATTGTGGAGCTGCGCGAGATCACTGATTGGCAGGTGCCGATCTACGTCAAGATCGGCGCGACGCGGACCTACTACGACACGCTTCTGGCGATTAAGGCCGGTGCCGACGTGGTGGTGCTCGACGGGATGCAGGGCGGCACGGGCGCGACCCAGGAGGTGTTCATCGAGCACGTGGGGATTCCGACTTTGCCGGCCGTGCGCCAAGCGGTGGAAGCGCTCGACGAGTTGGATATGCACCGCAAGGTGCAGCTCATTGTGTCTGGCGGCATCCGCAGCGGCGCGGATGTGGCCAAGGCCCTGGCGATGGGGGCGGACGCTTGTTCGATTGGCACGGCTGCGCTGATTGCGCTGGGCGACAACAGCCCGCATTTGGATCCCGAGTACCGCAAAATTGGTTCGGCCGCCGGCTTTTACGACGACTTGCAGGACGGAGAAGACCCGGCCGGCATCTCGACTCAGACCGATACCTTGGCCGAGCGCCTTGACCCGGTGGTCGGTGGCCGACAACTCGCCAACTATCTGCGGGTAATGACCATGGAGTGCCAGACCATTGCCCGTGCCTGCGGCAAATCGCACGTTCACAATCTGGAGCCAGAGGACTTGGCGGCGCTGACCATTGAGGCGGCGGCTATGGCCAAGATTCCCTTGGCCGGGACGGATTGGATTCCCGGAAACACGCCAACTAAAGGAGCTTGCTGTGACTGAACGCACTGAGATCAAAGAACGCCTCGACCAAGAGGGCATTGAATTCCTCCTCGTCCAGTTCGTCGATATGACTGGCGCGCCCAAGGTGAAGATGGTGCCGGTGACGGCACTCGACGACGCGCTTGACGAAGGCGCGGGCTTTGCCGGCGCGTCTATTTGGGGTTTGGGACAGGGGCCGCACTCGCACGATATGCTGGCGCGGATTGACCTCGATTCGTACGCGCGGCTGTCTTGGCAGCCGAACACCGTGCGCTTTGCCAGCAATCTGTTCGTCGATGGGGAATCCTATCCCTACTGCTCGCGCACCAACCTCCAGCGGGTGCTCGCCGACGCCGCGCAACAGGGCTACGTCTTCAACGTGGGCATGGAGCCGGAGCACTTCCTCCTCGCGCGCAATGACGACGGCTCGATCCGGCCTTGGGACCCGGACGGGGTGGACTCGCTGGCCAAGCCCTGCTACGACTTCCGCTCCATGTCGCCTGCCATGGCGTACTTGCAGGAGTTGACGCTGTCGCTCAACAGCATGGGCTGGGGCGTGTACCAGTGCGACCACGAGGATGCCAACGGTCAGTTTGAGGTGAACTTCGACTACGCGGACGCTCTGACGACTTCGGACCGCATCATTTTCTTTAAGATGGCCACTTCGCAGATCGCCAAGAAGTACGGTGCCATCGCCTCGCACATGCCCAAGCCATTCGCCGACCGCACGGGTAGCGGTTTGCACGCGCACTACCATCTGGCCGATGCCGAGTCGGGCGATAATCTCTTCTTGGACGAGGGAGATAAGCGGGGTTTGGGTTGCTCAGAACTGGCCTACCACTTCCTTGGCGGCATTTTGCACCACGCGCGCGCCCTCTGCGCGGTGACTAGCCCGACGGTGAACTGCTACAAGCGCCTACAACTCGGCGCTGGCATCTATTCGAGCCGTTCGGGTTTTACTTGGACGCCGGCGTTTATCACCTATGGCGACAACAACCGCACGCAGATGATCCGCACGGCCGGCGAGGGACATTTTGAAGACCGCACGATCAGCGCCGCGGCCAATCCCTATTTGGCCTTAGCTGCCTATCTGGTCGCCGGACTCGACGGCATTGAGCGCGGCTTGGAGCCGGGCGAGCCCAATCTGGGCAACATGTACGAGCGCTCCCTCGACGAGATCCAAGCGGCAGGGATACAGGTTTTGCCGCAGTCGCTGGCCGAGGCGCTCGACGCGCTGAGCGAGGATGAAGTGGTGCAGAGCGCACTAGGCCCCATCGCCGACGAGTTCCTCCAGATAAAAGCCGACGAGTGGGCCGAGTACGACAGCCAAGTCAGCCGCTGGGAGATCGACCGGTATTTGACGTCCTGCTGAGGCCATGCCTTACCGGTTGCTCAAATACGGGTTCGAGAAGGATTACTCCGAGCCGCGCATGTTCCGCTCGCCCGAGCGGCTGCGCGACAGCTATGAAGTAGTGATCATCGGCGGCGGCGGCCACGGGCTGGCCGCGGCGCACTATCTCGCCCAAGAGCACGGCATCAGCGACATCGCCGTCTTGGAGCAGCGCTACATCGGCCACGGCGGCACTGGCCGCAATACGGCGATCATTCGTTCGAATTACCTGACGGAAGAGGGCGCGCGCTTTTACCAGTTCAGCGTGGATCTGTACCGCGATTTGTCGCGGAAGCTCGACTACAACCTGTTCTACTCCGAGCGCGGCCACTTTACCTTGGCTCACACGCCGGCCGCGCTGCGCACCCAGCGCTGGCGCGCCGAGGTCAACAAGCACCTCGGCATCAATTCCGAGGTCGTCGGCCCAGAGTTCATCAAGAAGACCATCCCCGAGATTGACCTAAACTGCGGTGGGCACCAACCGCCCATTGTCGGCGCGCTCTATCATCCGCCGGGCGCGATCGCCCGCCACGACGCGGTGGCGTGGGCCTATGCGCGCGGGGCCGACAGTAAAGGCGTGGAAATACACCAGCAGACCAGTGTCACCGACATTGAAGTTGAGGACGGTCGGGTCGCGGGCGTGCATACGGACCGGGGTTTTATTCAGACCCGCAAGGTGCTCAGCGCCGTGGCGGGCTGGACGCCGCAGATACAGCGGATGGTCGGCTTGCGCTCGCCGCTGGTGGTGCATCCGCTGCAGGCGTTTGTCACCGAGCCGTTCAAGCCGTGGCTCGACGCGATTGTCGTATCGGCCAGCCTACACACGTACGTCAGCCAATCCTCGCGCGGTGAGTTGGTCGCTGGTGCGTCTTTGGATCCCTACGAGCTGACGTCCATGCGCTCAACGCTCGACTTTGCCGAGGGCTTGGCCGGCCACATGCTCGACCTCTTTCCTTGCTTGAGCGACGTCAAGGTGCTGCGCCAGTGGGCTGGGTTGTGCGACATGACCCCGGACTTTTCGCCGATCATGGGCACGACGCCGATTGCGGGCTTTTACATCGACGCGGGTTGGGGCACTTGGGGCTTTAAGGCTTCGCCGGTCTGCGGTTACACCATGGCTCACACCATCGCTCACGACGAGGATCATCCGCTGATCCGCGCCTTTAATCTGTCGCGCTTTGGTTCGTTTGAGTTGGTCGGCGAGAAGGGAGCGGCGTCCGTTGGCCACTGATTGCGGATTAGGAATTCTTAATTTCTAACTGATGTTACGCACCCGGGTAGGGGGCGGTTTCAAACCGCCCCCTACGGCGCAATATTTAAAAAATGAATGAATTTATGTGTAATCGCGGATTCAACTGGTAAGTGAAATTTTGCCATGTTTAGGTTGCGTTTCTGCTTTCTGTTTCAGTCAAAAAAATAATTAAAATAATTGATCTTTCGCCTCATCGAGATCGAGAGGGGGACAATGAATAACAGGAAGACCGGAAACGGCGTGGAAGCCAAGGCCTGGGACGATTTTATTCGCCGCGCTAAAGAGTATGTCGATAGTGGACGGCTGGAAGTTGAGAGCGATTACAAGCGCGAGATAGGAGGAAAATTAGCTGCTGCACGTAAGGCCGTCCTAGACGACTCGTCGAACTGGCACGACTTGTTTGTGAGTGCTGTGAGCGCGAGCGCAGAGAGCAATTTTATTCACTGGCGGCATGGAGACTACATAAAGAAAGGCCTCACAGACTATCCAGCGGAAATACTTCAGGCTTTGCAAGCGCTTTGGACGCGGGACGAAGTTACCCTCGCTCAACGGGTCCAGAAATTCTGGCGCTCGCTGCCCGAATCAATTTCTGGGCAAATTTCTGGGCCGGGCGTCCGTGCGAATGTGGTCTCTGGGCTGCTCATGGGACTGGACGTCGAGCAGTATCCGCTGTTTCGGGTAACAGTGCTCAACAAAGCCTACGACCGCACGGAGTACGGCCGGCCCGAGAAAGACGCGGATGAGGCCGCGTTGTACGAGCACGCACTAAGTTTTCTCGACCGATTCATTGAGGAAGCGGCAGAGCGTGGGCTGCAACTGGACCACCGCCTCGACGCCCAGAGCGTAGTTTGGGCGACCAGGGGGCAATCCGCTGAGGACGACGGCAAGGGTGATGGGGTTGAGCACGGTATGGACTTCGCCGCCCTCGCCGAAGAACTATATTTGCCGATCGACTTCTTGGAGACAATCAACGCGTTGCGAAAAGAAAAGCAGCAGGTCATCTTTCAGGGACCACCGGGTACGGGAAAGACCTATGTTGCGCAAAAGCTGGCACAGCGCATCGCCGGGTCGAAGCAGCGGGTTACTTTGGTGCAATTCCACCCGTCCTATGCCTACGAGGACTTTGTGCAGGGCTACCGTCCTGTGCTGATAGACGGACAGCCCGGTTTCAAGTTAAAGGACGGCCCCCTGCGGCGGGCGGCGAGACAAGCTGCGTCCGAACCCAACGCCGATCATTTCCTCGTAATAGACGAAATCAACCGAGGCAACTTGGCCAAAGTGTTCGGCGAGCTGTACTTCTTGTTAGAGTATCGCGGCGGGGAGATTAATCTCCAGTATTCGGATGAGCCGTTCCGCCTGCCGCCGAATCTCTATATCATCGGGACGATGAACACGGCTGACCGCTCCATCGCGTTGGTTGATCTGGCCCTGCGCCGCCGGTTCTACTTCGTGGAGTTCCATCCCGACGAGAAGCCCATCAAGGGCCTGCTCCGCAGGTATCTCAAGCGCAAATCTCCCGGCATGGAGTGGATGGCCGATGTGGTTGACCGGGCAAACGAGTTGCTGCGCGATGACCGACACGCCGCCATCGGACCGAGCTATTTTATGAAACCGGACCTCGACGAGGATGCCGTCCGGCTCATCTGGCAGTACAGCGTCCTTCCCTACACTGAAGAGCGCCTTTTCGGGCAAGGAGAAGATCGGCTGGCAGATTTTGACCTTGACAAGCTGTGGAAGGAAGTCACTGCCGACGCTGCCGACGCTGGTGGGAATAGTTAGGCCAGCGGGCGGCGAGGACGGCGCAAGCGATGCGTGAGATAACCCTGCAGGAGCATCAGAGGAGCGACCCTTTTGCGCTTTCCGTCGCTGAGCGGGACGTCTTGCGTCGGACAGCGTCGGTCGCCATCGAACCGGCGGAAAGGGAAGATAGTGCCTACGTCCTGACGCCGGGCTCCACCATCGGGGCCGTTGAAATCGGCGGCCTGTTGGTGCTCATCGAGCCGAAGATAGGCATTCCGCAGGTGCTGTCGCTAGCCTGCTACGCCATCGGCAAGGTCAAATTCCAGCGGGAAGACTTCGATTTTCGCGCAGAGGACGCCCTGCCCGACGCGCTGGCACTGGCGCTGACTTTGCAGGCGCGTCGGGCCTTCGCGCACGGCCTGCTGCATGGGTACCGCACCGAGGAGGATGCACTGTACACCGCAAGGGGACGCATCCGGTTCGACCACCAACTGCGGCGCAGGTTTGACGTACCGCTGCCGGTGGAGGTGCGGTACGACGAGTTCACTGCGGACATTCTAGCCAATCGGCTGGTGAAGGCGGCCGCGTACCGGCTGGGCCGCATGCGACTGCGCTCCCCCAAAGCCCGCCGGAACTTGGGCTGGCTGGAGTCCATGCTCGAGGACGTATCACTGGTCGAGTTCCAGTCAACCTGTGTTCCAGCGGTGCGATTTGATCGGCTGAACGAGCACTACCGGCGCGTAGTGGAGCTGGCGCGGCTCATTCTGCGGCACGGCGCATTTGAGGCCGGGCGCGGGGCCGTGCGGGCCAGCGGGTTCCTGATGGATATGAATGTCGTCTTCCAAGAATTCGCAACGCAGGCACTGCGGCAAGAGCTGGACCTTTCCGAACGCGTCTTCCGCTCGGACTCGGACAGCGGCGTCGGGAACATGGCCCTCGACGAGGCCGGGCGCGTCAAGCTGAAGCCGGACCTGACTTGGTGGGAGGGCCATTCCTGCGTATTTGTCGGCGATGCCAAGTACAAGAACATTACCGGCGACCGCATCCCCAACGCCGACCTGTACCAGATGCTCGCATACGCCACTGCGCTCGACCTGCCGGGCGGCCTGCTAATTTATGCCGAGGGAGAGGCCGACGTAGCGACCTACCGCGTACTGCACGCCGGCAAGCGGTTGGAAGTTGCGGCGCTGGACCTCGCTGGCCGGCTAGATGATGTGCTCGTCCGCGTCGAGCAGTTGGCAAAGCAGATCGTCGTGCTGCGCGATGAAGCACGCTTTGGCGCGTTTGCGCTGGTCGGCGAGAAGGGAGCGGCGTCCGTTGGCCACTAACGACTCAAGGGGGCGGCCGTGAAAATCCTCACCTGTCCAATCAACGGGCCGCGCCCGCTATCGGAATTCGTCTTCGGCGGCGAGGTGCGTCCCATGCCCGATCCCAAGCAAGCGAATGACGCTGCGTGGGCCGACTACGTGTTCAATCGCAGCGGCGAGCCGAGCATCCAGCGCGAGTGGTGGTACCACAGCGCCAGCAGCACTTGGTTTATCGCCGAGCGCGACACAGCCAGCGACGAGATCGTCCGCACCTATTTGTGGGGCGAGGAGGACCAAGCGTGAAACGCCGCCTGTCTGCACAGCCCGGGGAGTGGATCGACCGGACGCAGTCCCTTGAATTTCGCTTTGAAGGCGAGACGTTCAGCGGCTTTGCTGGCGATGTAATCGCCAGTGCGCTTTTGGCCAATGGCGTGCAGATGATGGGGCGCAGCTTCAAGTACCACCGGCCGCGCGGGGTGTATAGCTTGGCCGGGCACGATGCCAACGCGCTGTTTACAGACGGCGAGCGCACGCATCTGCGCGGCGATAGCGCGCTGTTGGCTGCGGGTATGGAGTTGCGGGCTGTCAACACCATCGGTGGGTTGAAGGGCGATTTGCTCAAATGGCTGGAGATTTTGGGCCGCTTCATGCCGGTGGGTTTTTACTACAAGACATTTCACCGCCCCCGGTGGCTTTTTCCTTTCCACGAGCGGATCATTCGCCAGATCGCGGGTTTGGGTCAGATCAACCGCGACCAAGCGGCCACGGCTACCCCCAAAGGATACGCTTGGTGCGATGTGTTGGTTGTGGGCGGTGGCGCGGCTGGGTTAGAGGCGGCGAGGGCTGCGGGAGAAGCTGGTGCTCGCGTTTTGCTGGTCGAGGAACAGGCGCGTTTGGGGGGGAGTTGGGCGTGGCAGGGTCGCGACGCCGAAGTGCAAGCGCTCGTCGCAGCTCTATCCGCTCTCCCGAATGTCGAGGTACGCTGTGGAACGACGGTCGGCGGCCACTACGCCGACGGTTGGGTCGCCTTGTTCGACGCGGTGCGGATGACTAAGGTCCGCGCCGAAGCTGTCGTCTATGCCAACGGCGCGATTGAGCAGCCGGCGGTCTTTGGGCACAACGATCTGCCGGGCGTGCTGCTCGGATCGGCGGCCCAGCGGTTGGTGAAGTTGTACGCGGTCAAGCCCTGTGATCGCATGGTGGTGCTAGCGGCCAATAGCGATGCGTACGGAGTGGCGCTGGACATGCTTGACGCGGGGGTCGAGGTGGCGGCTATTGCCGATTTGCGCCCTGATGCGACTCCGTCGGACCTAGCCGAGAAAATCGCCGCTGCCGGGGTGCCGATCCACAGCGGCCATGCGATCTATGCGGCCATGCCGAATAGACAGAAGAATGGCCTGCGCGGTGCCGTGGTGGCCCCGCTAGCCGCAGACGGCACCATGGATGCCCAGCGCGGCACTAAAATCGCCTGCGACGGTATTGCCGCGTCGGTTGGCTGGATGCCCAATGCCGCGCTGCCCAGCCAAGCGGGGGTGCAGTTTGCGTACGACGAGGGGCTGGAGCAGCTTGTGCCGCAGTCGTGTCCAGACGGAGTTTTTGTCGCTGGGCGCGTTCGCGGAGTGTACGACCTAGACGCGCAGCGGGAAGACGGGCGGGTCGCTGGGCTTAGGGCCGCGCACTACGCTGGTCACGGCGACGGGGAAGTGCCCGCGTCCCCGCCGCTTGGGCGAGGAGCTCCCAGCCACAGCTATCCGATTTTCGCCCATCCGAGCAAAAAGAATTTCGTGGATTTCGACGAGGATTTGCACTTGGCGGATTTCGTCAATGCGCACCAAGAAGGCTACGATAGCGTCGAACTGCTCAAGCGCTACAGCACTGTGGGGATGGGGCCGAGCCAGGGCAAGCTGTCCAACATGAACGCGATGCGGATCTTGGCCAAACTCAACGGCGACACCATTGCCGCGACTGGCTCGACGACCGCCCGTCCCTTCTACCAGCCGGTGCCGCTGGGGCATTTGGCGGGGCGGCGCTTCCACCCGATGCGCCGGACGCCGATCCACGATTGGCATTGCGAACACGGCGCGGTCTTTGCCCACGCTGGCGACTGGTATCGGCCCGAATACTATGCCCGCGGCGACGCCAGCCGCGACGAGTGCATTGTGCAGGAGGCGCAGCAAGTGCGGGCTGGTCTGGGGATTATTGACGTGGGCACGCTGGGCAAGTTGCAGGTTAGCGGCCCGGACGCTGTTGAGCTACTGGAGCGCCTTTATACGGGCCGCTTCAAGAAGCAGGTGGTTGGCCGCTGCCGCTACGGCGTGGCGCTCGACGAGAGTGGGGTTGTGATTGAGGACGGGGTAATTGCGCGATTGGCCGAAGACCGCTTCTATGCGACCACGACTAGCAGCGGCGCAGCGGCTTTTTACCGCGAGATGCTGCGCTGGGCCGCGATCTGGGGCTTGGACGTGACCTTGAGCAATGTCACGGGTCAGCTAGCGGCGTTCAATTTAGCTGGCCCGGAAAGCCGCGACGCGCTGGCGGAGTTGACGGACATTGATCTGAGGTCGGGGCCTTTCTCCTATTTAAGGGTGCGCGAGGGCGAGGTGGCCGGGGTGCGGGCAATAGTGATGCGGGTGGGTTTTGTCGGCGAACTGGGCTACGAGATCCACGTGCCGGCTTGGGAAGGGGAGCATGTGTGGCGGACGTTGATAGAGGCCGGTGCGCGGCCCTTTGGGGTGGAGGCGCAGCGCCTGTTGCGCTTGGAAAAAGGCCACCTGATCGTCGGCCACGACACAGACGCGCTGACGTATCCCCAAGAGGCGGGATTGGCGTGGGCCATTGGCAAAAAAAAGCGCTTCTTCGTCGGCCAGCGCAGCTTGCGAATCTACGCCGCACGTCCAGTTCGGCGCACGCTCGTCGGCGTGCGCTGGCCCGCTAATTTTGCCGGCAAGCTGCCCGAGGAGTGCAACTTGATCATGCGGAGCGGGTGGATCGCTGGCCGCATAACCAGTATCGCCCCGGCCTCGACACTGGGCTATCCGCTGGGCTTGGCCTTTGTCGAAGCGGATATGGCTGCGCCCGGCACGCGGGTGGAAGTGCGCTTGGACGATGGTTCGACGAGTGTGGCAGAGGTGGTAAAGCTACCGTTTTACGATCCCGAAGACGAGCGGCAGAAGCGGTGAGGTTGTCGGGGCGGCGCTAGGAAAGGACTGGTCTTGCTCCGACGAATACCGGCTGTCTATCGCCAGCGCGTAGTGCGCCGCGACCAGACCACGGGACGGGGTGCTACGGGACGCGCCCTACTCACCGGCGGCCTCTTGGCGGCCCTCATTGCCATCGGCGTGCCCTATGGGGGCATGGTGATACAAGGGTCGCGGCTGGGGCTTTCGTCGGCGACGCCAGCCGCGTTTTTCTTGTTATTCGTGCTGCTGTTGACCGTGCAGGTGGCTCTGGGGGCTGTGCGGCGGGAGTGGGCGTTTGCTCGCGGCGAGTTGCTGACGATCTTTGCGATGATGGCCGTGGCCACGGCCATTCCCACGCGCGGCGTAGTGGGGCTGCTGCTGCCGATGATCACTGGCACCTTCTACTACGCTACTCCAGAAAACCAGTGGGCCGAGTTGATCCACCCCCATTTGGCCGACTGGATGGTCGTCGCGGACATAGAGGCTATCCGGGACTTTTACGAGGGCGTGGGGCGCGATGCGTTGATTCCTTGGGATGCTTGGTTGGTGCCCTTGGGGCGTTGGCTGGCGTTCTACGCGGCGTTCTATCTGGTCTTGATATGCCTGATGAATATCCTGCGCCGCCAGTGGGTCGATAACGAGCGGCTGGCCTATCCCTTAGCGCAAGTGCCGCTGGCCATGGTCCAGGGCGCAGAGGAAAGCCGGCTCGCACCCTTTTTCCGCCAGCGCCTCGTCTGGATAGGACTCGCCATTCCCTTTGTCCTCGGCAGTTTAGAGGCTCTGCATCACTACTTCCCCGCCATGCCTTCGCCCGTACTGGATACGCGATTGCCGCTGCTGCGGCAGATCGTGGTCCTGCGCCTCGATATCAACTTCCTGATGCTCGGCTTCGCCTATCTCATCGGCGTCGAGCTCTCCTTTAGCCTGTGGGTTTTCTATCTGCTCCACGCTCTGCAAGAGGGCCTGCTCGATAGTCTGCATTTGCAGCATACCGCCGAAGTGGGGACGTGGTCCGAAGCGGGGATGGGGCATCAGATGATAGGGGCCTGCGCCGCGCTGGTCGTTTATAGCTTGTGGACGGCCCGCGCTCATCTAACCGAGGTTGGCCGCCGCTTTTTGCATCCTGCAAAAGACGAAGGGGAAATGGCGTCCTATCGCTTCTCCGTAGTTGGGTTGGTCTTGGGCACGGCAGGCATGGTGGTGTGGCTGTGGCAGAGTGGGTTGCCGGTGTGGATCGCCGCACTGTTGGTGGTGGTGGCGCTGGGTCTTTTGGTGGCGCTGACGCGCATCATCGCCGAGGCCGGTACTCCCACTATTACTTCGGGCATGATTCCCGCTGGATTTACCGTCAGTGCTGTGGGTGTACCGGCCTTGGGGGCACCGGGCGTGGTGGCGCTGGGCTATACCTTGGTCTGGATCGGCGATCTGCTGGTTTTTATGACCGCTCCTTTGGCCAATAGCTTGCGCTTGGGCAGCGAATTGGCCGGGGACCGCCGCCGGTTGCTTTGGGGTTTGGCCGCAGCCATGCTCATCAGCCTTGTGCTATCGACTTGGTACACGCTGCACTTGGCCTATACGCACGGAGCCGTCAATCTCCACCGGCAGTATTTTTCTACCTTTGCGGCTGAGCCGTCTAAGTTCGCCGCGCAGCAACTACTCCATCCCACCGGCCCGGACGCCATTGGCTGGCTGTGGACCGGCGGCGGCGCGTTGCTGATGAGTGCGCTGATTGGTGCGCGCAATTACTGGGCTTGGTGGCCGCTGCATCCTTTGGGCTTTGCCGCGAGCATGGCCTGGGTCATGAACCATATCTGGTTCGCGATTTTTCTCGCTTGGTTCGTCAAGACCTTGGTGCTCCGCTTTGGGGGCGCGGCGCTCTACCAAAAGACGGTGCCCTTTTTCCTCGGCATAGCCCTCGGCCAGATCGTCACTGCGGGGATCTGGCTCATCGTCGATGGGTTCACGGGGACGGTGGGCAATCGCCTGCCGGTGTATTAATTTTTGTTGAGGGGGTAAAGGACATGAACGTAAAGAATGGTATGAGACCGGTCCATCCGGGCGAGATATTGCGCGAGGAGCTTGAGACGCTCGGCCTGTCGTCTAACAAGTTGGGTAAGGCGCTAGATGTGTCGCCGGACTGCATGACTGCGATTCTCAACGGTCAGCGTGATGTAACCGCCGATATTGCGCTTAGGCTAGCACGCTATTTCGGAACGACGCCACAGGTCTGGTTGAATCTACAGAAGACCTACGAGCTGCGTCGAGCCGAGATCGAAGTAGGGCAGCGCATTGCCGAGCGCGTGAAACCTCGGCGGGCAATGGCTTAGAGGATGCAAAACACAATGACGACAACGCGACAGAAACGGACGTACAGGAGGGGGTACGGAACGAAGAGTTCGGGAAACATAGAAGAGGCAGCACAATGATTCGATCGACCGAAGTACACTCACGGGCTGGCTACCGTATTTGGATTCGATATTCAGATGGTGTCGCCGGTGAGATCAAGTGAAGGACAATAAATCTTAAATGGATAGAGTAAATTGCCCGATCCTGTTAGATGAAATCTGGATCGAAATCGTTGGCGATAACAGAAATTTGAAACGGGTGCCAGCGAAGGTTGTGCTGAATCTATCGCCGGTACACCTGAGCGCACGTTGGTATGTGTATAGCAAGCTATATAGGAAAACCCACCAATGAATGAATCATTGGGATTTTCAGTGAGAATCTTCGTTCCTTCCGGTGATCCAGAAGGAATGCGTGTGATCGAGAAATCGAATTGGACTGGACAGGGGCTTATTTTTCCCCGTTCACTCTTTGCCAAGGTTCGACAAAGGGAGGAACTCACCCGTACCGGAGTGTATATCCTCTGGGAACCCGGTCGATCAGGGCAACTACCGCATGCCTACGTGGGTGAGGGCGATGTATTGCTACCACGGCTGGACAATCACGTGAAGAACAAGGACTTCTGGACCCACGGAGTTGCCTTCACTAGCAAGGACTAGAGCCTGAACAAGGCACATGTCCAGCACCTCGAAGCACGGCTAGTGCAACTCGCGGCTGAGGCCAAGCGCTGTGAGCTGGACAACGCGAACATCCCGCAAATGCCATCGCTATCGGCTGCGGATAAGGCGGATGCAGAGTTCTATCTGGCCGACATGTTGCTGTGCCTGCCGGTCATTGGGGTTAGTTTCTTTGAGAAGTCGCGAGGACTGGCGGAAAAGACCCAAGATCTGTTTTTAAGTGCCAAAAAGATAAAGGCGCGTGGTTTTGAGGAAGCGGGCGGTTTTGTCGTACGCGCCGGTTCTCAAGCGGTCAAAAACGAGGTTGCTTCGATCCCTACTTCTGTCTCCGATCTGCGGAAGGAACTGCTGAACCAAGGCATTTTTGAAGATGTAGGTACCGCGTACCGACTCGTCCAAGACTACATCTTCAGTTCACCCTCCACTGCTGCCGACATCCTGCTCGGGAGCTCCAGCAATGGGCGTACCGAATGGAAGGATGCCAAGGGGCGATCGTTGAAGGAAATACAAGGTGCAGAAGTGAAGCTATCTGAGATTCAGCGTGTAGAAGTGAAGCTATCTGAGATTCGGCAGATCTTCTGGGAGGGATTTGAGGAGCACGTTACTCAGCACGGACAACAGGTCAAGCTCACCTCAATCTTGGAAGAGCGGGGACCGGGAAACTATATGACCGCCGGTCAGGTTGGACTTCCGAACTTTCGGCTCGCTGCACGTGCTAACAAATCTGAGCTGAGGGCGGAGGTAGATATAGCAGTCCTAAATGATTTGAAAGCATGCGTTCATCAGTTTACCTATGCGTCATTCCCGCGCAAGCGGGAATCCAGTCTTGAATGATTTAGGGTTGCTATATCAAGCATGGAAAACTCTCTGAACGGCTCGCCGGTTCTCTCATGTCCCAAAAGACAGAGATCGAACAACAGATCGGCGAAAAGCTGTATGCGAAAATGATGGGGAACTACGGCTACATGATATACTCTCGCCGAGATGTGGACCTATACGATCCCGAAACCCGCACCGAGCAGTATACTTGGCTGCTGAACCAACTGGAAAAGTTCCACTTGGCCTTTGGTCCCAGGGTGAAGGAACTGGAGAGTATTATTAGTGAGCCTTCAGGATAATGATCACCATCACTATATCCATTGTGGAAGATGCCGCTACCGCGAGTTGGTGCGGCTGTGCCCAGATTGGCACGACGATAACGACGCCCACGGTGCCATCGCTGAGGACGCTACGGCTACCCGCCAGACAAGCAGGAAAACGCCACGCAGACCGTCCTAGTACAGGCCGAAGTACTATCGGAAGGATGGGCAGGCTGAAATCTATACCCATGCCATTGACAGAAGGGAGATACTATGACTCAACTCCTTAAAAAAGCCCTCATCGAGGTTAGTAAACTGCCGCCGGAAGCGCAGGATACTATTGCGAGTATCATCCTCGAAGAACTCGAAGATGAACGACTATGGGATCGTTCATTCGCTGCCTCGCAGGATAAACTCGCCCAATTGGCCCAAAAAGTTCGCACGGACATTGAAGCCGGGCGGATCCATAAAATGGGATTCGATGAACTTTGAGCGATGGATTCGTATCTGACCGACGATTTTCTGGCCTGTTTTGGTCGATTGCCCGATAGCGTCAAAGAGAAAGCGCGCAAGAACTATCGTCTTTGGAAGCAGAACCACAATCATCCAAGTCTGCAATTTAAGCAGGTGCTGACGACCGACCCGATCTATGCAGTGCGAATTGGGATCAGTTGGCGTGCGTTAGGCTTGCGGGAAGACGATGCGATCTACTGGTTCTGGATTGGCCCTCATGCCGAGTACGACCACTTGCTCAATCGGCTATAAGACTATGAACACGACGCGCAAAAGCCCCATCGCCCATCTTGTCGCTGACGCACCCGCTCTGGTGCAGGCCGCTTTGCACCACCCGGTTGATATGGTCAAGCTCGGGGCCAAAGGTCCGCGCCTGGTTGAGTGGGCCGAGCAGCACACGCTTGACCTGCCGGAGCGGATCTACGACACGCGGCCCGTGGGCGCGGATGGGGTTTTGGCGCGGGTGGGAGCTGGTGAACTGATCTTGGAGTGCCAGCCCGAATACGAGTTGTGGGCGCGTCTGAACGCGGCGTTGGAAGCTGTGGAGGGTGGGGTCTATCAGGTGGAGCAGCAGTCGGTGACCTTGGTGGTGCAAGGGGATGATGCCGAGGGCATTTTGGCGCAGGCTTGCGCGGTGGATTTGGCTCGTGAACCAGCAGAGCGGATGGTGTACACGCAGGTGGCTGGGGCGGCTTGTGGGGTGTTGCCGTGCGGCGGGGAGTACCGCTTGTGGGTCGATTACAGCTTGGCGGCCTATCTGTGGGAAGCGCTCGCCGCCATTGTTGCGGATATTACTTGCGCCAAAACGCCGGACTGAACAGCACCAAGAGCGTAAAAACTTCCAGTCTCCCAATCAGCATAGCAAAGCACAGGATCCACTTGGCGACCGAGTTGATGTCGCCATAGTGGTGGACGACTTCCCCTAGGCCCGGTCCTAAGTTGTTGATGCAGGCGGCCACCGCTGAAAAGGACGTAGTCAGATCCAAGTCGGTGGCGAGCACGGCGAGGAACATGAGCGTGAACGTCAGCACGTACACCGAGAAAAAACCCCACACCGCTTCCATGACCCGATCGGGAACAGCCCGCAGCCCCACCTTAATGGGGAGGACGGCGTTGGGGTGGATCAGGCGCGTGATCTCTCGGCTACCCTGCTTTAGAATGAGCAACAGGCGCATCACTTTAATGCCCCCGGCCGTCGAGCCGGCGCAGCCGCCGACAAACGAGCCGAGGAACAACAAAAACGGCAGCACGCTGGGCCAGACCGAATGGTCGGCAATGCTGAACCCGGTGGTGGTGACAATGGACACGGTGGCGAAGAGGCCGTAGCGCAGGGACGCGACGGTGTCGTGCTCGTTGTGGGTAAAGAGGATCAGCCAAGCGATTAGGGCGGTGATTAGCAAAATGACTAGGTACGTGCGGCATTCTGGGTCGATGCGATACGGATGCAGGGATCGCTGGCGAAAGGCGTAAAAGTGCAGCGTGAAGTTGATGCCTGACAGCACAATAAAAAAGACGGCGACTAGCTCGATGGCTGGGCTGTTAAAAAAGCCGATGCTGGCGTCGTGGGTTGAAAAGCCGCCGATGGCAACCGTTGAAAAGCTGTGGGCGATGGCATCAAAAGGTTCCATGCCGGCCAGCCAGTAGGCGAGGGCACAGGCCACAGTCAAACTCAAGTAGATAAACCAAAGGGCCTTGGCGGTCTGGGTGATCCTCGGCGTCAGCTTTGAATCCTTAATGGGGCCGGTGATCTCAGCGCGAAAAAGCTGCATACCGCCAATGCCGAGCATGGGCAACACGGCAATGGCGAGGACGATGATGCCCATACCGCCCAACCATTGGAGCTGCTGGCGGTACAACAAGATGGAGCGGGGCAGGTCGTCTAGGCCTTGGATGACCGTGGCACCGGTCGTGGTCAGGCCGGAGAGGGATTCGAATACGGCGTCGGTAATGCTCAGTTCAGGCTGGTCGGACAGCATCAGCGGAAAGGAGCCGTACAAGCCCAAGACGGCCCAGAACAAGACCGTTATCAAAAAGCCGTCCCGGATCCGCAACTCGGTGCGCTGCTTGCGCAAGGGTAGCCAGCACGCCAGCCCAGTGCCGAGCGTAATGGCAAAGGCCAACAGAAAGGCGGTTGCTGCGCCATCGCGGTAGAGGAGGGATACGCCAGCGGGCACTAACATGGTGACGCTAAAGAGCGTCAGCAGGACGCCCAGCACCCGAAATGTCCCCGCGGGGTGCATACGTTAGTTCATCCCCCGAAGATCTTTCTCACTTCCTCATGGACGTAGTGCCGGGCGAAGACCACGGCTTTGTCGCCGGGGTGGATGCGCGTATCTCCGCGCGGGATGATCACGTGATCGCCGTGGACGACGGCTCCAATAATCGAATCCTTGGGTAGGCGGATGGAGACTAGGGGTTTTTGGGTGATTTTGCTGCGGTCGTGGGCGATGTACTCGACTGCTTCTACGTCGAGGCCGGGCAGGCTGGCGATGGAGGCGATGCGCTGGTGCCGCACGTAGCGCTGGACGGCGTTGACGGTCAGGAGCTGTTTGCTCAACACCGAATCGAGGCCGATAGCCGGAGTGATGGGCATGTAATCGACGTTGTTGACCAAGGCGATGGCACGCGGCACTTCGAGGTGCTTGGCCACGAGCGTCGAGATGATGTTGACCTCGTCGTTGCCGGTAACGGCGACAAAGGCGTCCATGTCGGCCAAGCCCTCGACGGCTAACAGGTCGTAGTCCGTGCCGTCGCCTTGGATGACTAGTACGTTGGCGAGTTGGTCGGCGATTTGTCGGGAGCGGTCGGTACGACTTTCGATGAGCCTGACGCGCATCTCTGAGGAAAGCTCTTGGGCGACGAATTGGCCGATGAGGCCACCGCCGAGGATCGCAATATCCTTGATGCGGTGGTCGGCGAGACCGGTCAGGTTGACCACGGAGGGAATGAAATCGGGATCGCTGATGACGAAGATCCGGTCTTCTGGCAGCAGCGTGGTGTTGCCGCGGGGGATTAAGGTTTGCTGCTTGCGCTGGATGGCGACGATGCGCATGGGAATGTCGGTAAACTGCCGCCCCAATTCGGTCAGAGGAGCGTGGAGCAGGGAGGACTGGTGGTCGAGGCGCAGGCCGAGCAAGACGAGCTTGCCCTCGGCGAACTCGACTAGGTCGGTGGCGCTGGACTGGCGGATGAGGCGGACGATGGCGTCGGCGGTTTCTTTCTCGGGGTGGATGAACTGATCGACGCCGAGCTCTTGAGGACTGAAAATAAAATCAGGCGCGGTGAATTCGGGATTGCGGATGCGGGCGATGGCCGATTGGACGCCCAGCTTCTTGGCCATTCTACAGGCGAGCAGGTTGACCTCGTCGTTGGTGGTCATGGCGGCGACGAGATCCACCTTCTCGATGCCGAGCCCGCGCAAGTCCTGCAAACTGGTGCCATTGCCCTCGGCGACGATGATGTCGAGCTGTTCGCTGACGCGCTTGACGCGGCTGGGATCGGTGTCGATCTGGGTAATGTCGTGCCCGTCTTGGCTCAGTTGCTTGCTCAACTGGAAGCCGATGGCTCCGGCACCTATGACCAAAATGTGCATGATTTTTTAGATAAATTACGCGTTGTGGGGGGCGGTTTGAAACCGCCCCCTACCTAGTCGATGTGGAAGACCTCGCGTAGGTCCTTGGCAATAGGGCTGTCGTCCGGGTTGGAGGCCATGATGTCCTTCATGTAGGTCCACCACCGGCGGCAGTCCGGCGTCTCGGCGATGCTATTCCAGCGCTCCTCGTCTTCAATTTCCACGTAGGCAAAAAGCTGGTGGGTGTCGGCGTCGAGGAAGATGGAGTAGTTGTGGACGCCGTGGTCTTTGAGGGTTTGCTCCAGCTCGGGCCAGATGGGGTTGTGGCGCTTTTCGTACTCGGCGTGTTGGTCGGGATTGACTTGCATGACAAAGGCTTTGCGGATCATGGGGTCTCCTTTGGCTTAAATTCTGTGCCAAGTGTCTGGCATTTCGCTTGCTGAGTCAAATTACACGTATATTACGGGGCCAAATCAGAAATTGAAGATCATGTTGCCCTCGACGCCGTAGGCCCCGTCGATGAAGAGCCACAGGCAGGCCGTGGTGAAGTCGCCGAGGATTAGGCCCAAGAAAAACGGCATCAGGGTGCGATAGGTGCGCACCCCGCCGTAGCGCAGGATGGTCGCCTTGAGTAGCCAGGCCAAAAAGATGGACAGCCAGCCATAGTAAACGATGGTGAAGGTGGAGGCGATGGGAAAACCCAAAGGGTGCAGGGGCCACCACGCGAAGCGATGGCGCAAAAAGAGCAGGGCTGCCATGACAAAGCTGCCGCTGGCGGTAAAGGCGAGGCGCGGGGCAAACGACGGCTCGGGCGCGTTGTACACTGACGCCATATAGGTAAAGGGCCAGCGCGGCGCGCCGCTAAAGTACCAGCCGTGCAGGTTGATGCCGCCATAGGTATAGGCTAGGGTCATGGTAAACCAGATCGAGCCGAGTAGTCCCACAGCGATGGCGGCGAACAAGGCCCAAGGTAGCCAGCGCGGCGCGGGCGAGTCGCCGGAGGTGAGCTTGAGGCTGTGCATGACGGCGTTCATCATGTTGGCCGCGGTCTCGCCCATCCACACTGTGCTCAGGCCCAAGCCAGTCATGTTGCCAAGGCCGAGGGTCTCGGGGCCAATGCCTCGGGTGATAAATGCCTGCGGGGCCATCGGCGTCTGGCAGCCGGGGATGCCAGCCTCGCAGACGATGCGCGACAGGCCGATGAAGACGATGAGCGCCCCTACCACCAGCAGCACGGCCGCGTACAGGGAGAGGCCGGTGAGGGTCAGCCAAGCGACCATGAACGCCACGCCGACGGCTAGGCCGCCAAAGGCCGTGCGCGGGGCCATGAGTTCGCCGGGGGCTGGCTCGCCTTTTAACGCTTGGCTCCACAGGCGGCGCAGATGGGCGCGGGCGGTCCACATCACGAAGAGGGTCAGCACCAAGAGGCCACCGGCCTGCTGATGGGAGACGGGGACCGAGCCACCGCCCGAGGTCCAGATATCGCCCCCGCCGATGACGAGGCCGATGCGAGCAAAGACGACTTTTTCTAGGGTGTAAAACAAAAAGAAAAACCAGATGCTGAAGGAGACGCTGAGCGCCATCAGGTAGGCTAGGCCCAAGATCGGCAGGTTGATCCGCCAGGGCAGGCCAACGCTGCCTTGGAGCAGGGACAGGCTGCCATTGAGGGCGATGGGCTGGAAGGCGTCGTGGTAGTAGTTGAGCGAGTTCCACGAGTGGATCAGCAGCGGCACGGCAAAGCCCAGCCACAGCAGGCGGTTTTTAAACAAGCGGCCGAAAAGGGACTCGGAGTCCGCGTCTTCGAGCATGGTAAGCGGCAGGCGAGTGAGGGGGAAGACGAGCCGCTCGTTGGCGACCCACTGGCCTCGCAGCAACACGCCGAGGCAAAAGAGGACCCAGTAGAAGGTGAAGAGAAAGCAGAGCCAGGCGGCGAGCGGACGGCTCCAAGCGGCCCACGGTATGGCGCTGCCTTGGGGCAGTCCCTCGTAGAACAGGCGCACGGCCTCGGTATTGCTGGGCGCTAGCCAAGGATGGATGTACTCGACGAAAAGCTCTTGCCAGGCATTCTCCGGCGTGGCGTAGTACGCAGCTCCGGTGATGACCGACAGGAAGCTGCCGGTGAAGCCGGTGGTAACCACGACCGCGCCGACCAGCATCATGGCGTACACGGCGATGAGTTCGGCGCGGGAAAAGGCCCACGCGCGGCCCAGCATCTTGAGCAAGGGCAGGGCCGCAGCCGTCAGCAGAAAGAGGAAAAGGACGGCGATGAGAGGGATGGCATTGCTGGTGATTTGCGATCCCTTGACGATGAGGATACCCCAAGGACTCAGCACGCTGATCGCCCCCACGAGGAGCAAACCCGTAAGGACGGCGCGCAGGGAGAAAGCGGGTGGTTGGGGTGGCAATGAAGACATGGATTGATAAAATATGAAAAAAACGAGAAGGGTGTTGTGTCCGTGCTGAATCACAAGATGGTGTGGAGTATAGGCGCGGCTGCGTGGTTGGGCTGTGCTCCGGTCGAAACCGAGCGCTCGATTGCGGCCGCTGATGACCAGCGTGCGGTGCCAGCGGGCGACATCCCTCGGAGCGCGTGGCCCGAGGCTTGGTTCCGGCCGCCGGCCACGGCCTCAGCCGTGGGATTGCAGACCTTCCGCCAATCGCCCGCGCTCAATGAGTTGGTGGCGGCCGGTGAATTGCCGCCGGTAGGAGAGCGCCTGCCCGACGACCCGGTGGTGGTCGAACCCTTCGGCGAAATTGGCCGCTACGGGGGCACGGCCCGGCTGTTCTTCGCAGGTGAAAGCCTGATCAACGTGCCCGAGGGGGTGCTGCGTCCGGGCCCGCAAATGCGGTTGAATCTGCCGAATTTTGCGGCCAAGGCCGAATACCGCAATGGCGCGCGGACCTTGCGGATTACGCTGCGCCCCGGCCACAAGTGGTCCGACGGCCATCCCGTAACGGCTGATGACTACGCGTTCTGGTTCGATCACGTGCTGATGAACGAGGAACTCACGCCGGTGGTGGAGCCTCGATTCAAGGGCGCGCGGATCGAAAAGCACGACGCGCACAGCTTCAGTTATCACTTTCCCCAGCCGATGCCGCTGTTTGTCAACCATCTCGCCCACAACAGTTCGCGCTTGGTGATGCCGGCGCACTTTATGCGCCGCTACCACCCGGATTTCACCGATCCCGCGCAGTTGGAGCGCGAGGCCGAAGAGCTGGGTTTGCAGGACTGGCTCACCTATTTCGGGGCGGTCAACAGCACGACTGATCTGATTCACTTCAACCGCCCCGTGCTGACGGCGTACGTACTGGTCAGCCGGACTTCGACGCGCGCCCTGCTGCGCCGCAATCCTTACTATTTCAAGGTGGATCCTGAAGGCAACCAGTTGCCCTATATTGACTACTTGGAGGTGCAGCGGGTCGATAGCCCCGAGATCATGGCGGCCAAAGCCTCGACCGGACAGGTTGACTTTGCCGGGCGGCAGTTTATGACGGCCGATATTCCGCTGTTTAAGCGCTTTGAGCAGCACAATGACTATTCCACGTACGTCTGGCCGCGGCCGTACGGCTCGGATGTGGTGTTGCAGTTCAATTTGAACCATCCCGACGAAGGGCTGCGGCGGATTTTCCAAGACGTGCGCTTCCGCCGGGCGATGTCGCTGGCCATCAATCGGGAGGAGATTAACGACATCGTTTACTTTGGCTACGGGGTGCCGCGCCAGCTCACGGTGGTGTCTGCGAGCCGCTACTTTGAGCCAGAATTTGCCACGGCTTGGGCGGAGTTTGATCCGGCGCGGGCCAATGCCCTGTTCGACGAGATGGGGCTTGTCGATCGCGACGGAGACGGAAGACGCGAGCGGCTCGATGGCGAGCCTTTGCAAATCACCTTGGAGTACATGATCGGTGAGACGCCCAAGCAGGTTACTTTGGACTTGGTCGCGGCCCACTGGCGCGAGGTGGGGATAAGCGTCAATCTCAAGCAGATCAGCGGCACGCTACAGCGGATTCGCGCCAGGGCGGGCTTGATGGACATGACCATCTGGCACGCCGATCGCAATGCGGACATCCTCTTCCCCATCGAGCCTTATTGGTACGTGCCGACCAATGGCGGCTGGGAGCAAAGCCAGTGGTCCAAGTGGACGCGATGGTACTTTTCCGACGGTGCGCTCGGGTGGGAGCCGCCGGCGCAGATCAAGGAGCTGATTGGCTGGTGGGAGATACTGCGCCGCACCACGGACGAGGACGAACGCATTGCGATGGGCAAGAAGATCCTCCGCAGCCAAGCTGAGAACTTGTGGGCACTCGGCATCATTGGCTTGGGGCCACATCCGGTCGTGGTCAGCCACAAGCTGCGCAATGTGCCGCTTCAGGGCTATTGGGGTTGGGATTCGCGCTGGACGTGGCCGTATTACCCGGAGACTTGGTATTTGGACGAGGGAGTTGAAAATTAGCCGCGAGTGCTGCGCAAATAGTTGTCTTTTGCTATTTCATGTTTAATCATGTTTATTGTGCCTTGAATTCATTCGCGGTTTGAGACGCAAAATCACTAAAGAGAAGAGTTATAGTACAAAATGAAGCATGTCCTTCGTAGGGTCGGCGTTTTCTTTTTTTTAGGCTTTTTTGCTTTTCCGGTGCATTCGCAGGAGCCGCCCGACCCGCCGGGGAGCTTGTCGGCGACGCCGGGCGATGGGCAGGTGACGCTTGGTTGGACGGTCCCCAACGACAATGGCTCGCCGATCACCCACTACGAGTATCGCCAGCGAGTCGATGAGGACGACGCTTCTTGGATCCTGACTGGACGACGATAACAGACAGTGATGCCCAGACGACGAGCTACACCATCGCTGGGCTGACCAACGGCACGACCTACCGATTTCGGGTACGGGCGGTCAACGCGGTGGGCACCAGCGGGACCGCCCGTACCAAGGCCACGCCCGTGTCGCCGAATCGTCCGCCGACAGTGGACGGCCCCCGCACGGTGACAGTAGAAGAAAACAGTACGGATGCCGTCGGCACCTACACCGCTACGGACCCCGATGGCGACTCGTTGACGTGGTTGCTGACGGGTACCGATGCCAGCGCCTTCGAGTTGCGAGAGACCGGCACGGGGCAATCTCTCTACTTCCAGCAGCCCCCCGATTTTGAGACGCAGCCGACCTACACGGTGGAAGTGGTCGTCACCGATGACGAAGCGTTGTCGGCGACC
>JAJEFJ010000054.1 GCA_022820485.1 Candidatus Latescibacterota bacterium | reverse complement strand
ACCTCGTCAAGACGCTCACCCGCGACGAATTCCAACAAACCGACTTGGAGCGCCTCTACGTCGAATACGTCGAGCGGCCCGTGGTGCCTGCCGCCTAGGGAGCGTAGTAGTTGGCCGATTGTTCTGCCTGCACGTACCGTCTATATTGTAGGCATGACAGTCGCCCTCGATACCAACTGCTACCGCGATTTTTGCATCCGCAATGATCCAAATTTCCGAGCCGATAACACTCGAAAAGCTGTTGCCGCTGATTGAGCAATTGCCCCAAGTCGAGCGCGAACAATTGCGTAAATCCCTTGAGTTTCTATATTCGCCGCCATGTCTACCTCAGCAGTTCTGCCCGACAAGGATACCTGTCTGGCGCTCTATCGCCAGATGCTGGTCATCCGCCGCTGCGAAGAGCAACTCGCCCGATCCTACCAAGCCGGCCTGATCCCCGGTGCCTGCCACACGTACGTCGGCGAGGAAGCCATTGCCACCGGCGTTTGCGCCCACCTCAACGACGACGACGCGGTTTTTAGCACGCATCGCGGCCACGGCCACGCCCTCGCCAAAGGCGTCCCGCCCAAGGAGCTGATCGCCGAGCTTTTTGGCAAAGCCACGGGCTGCTCGCAGGGGCGCGGTGGCTCCATGCACCTTTTCTCTCCGCAAGTGGGGATGATGGGTACTAGCGGCATCGTCGGTCCCTGCATCCTGCAAGCTGCTGGCGCTGGCTACTCCTTTAAGCTCTTGGGGGTTCCCAAAGTCGGTGTGGCGTTCTTTGGCGACGGGGCGGTAGCCAATGGAGCCTTTCACGAGGGTATCAACCTAGCGACCAACTGGCAGTTGCCGGTGCTCTTCGTCTGCGAAAACAACCTCTATGCCACGGAAGTGGCCTTTGTCGATACCACTCGCAATCCGCAGGTGGCCAACCGCGCCGCAGCCTACGGACTGCCCGGCATCGCCGTCGATGGCAACGACGTAGGCGAGGTGTACGCGGTAGCTGGCGAAGCGATAACCCGCGCGCGCCAAGGCGGCGGCCCGACCCTCATCGAGTGCAAGACCTATCGCACCCGGCCCCACGCCGAGGGAATGCGCGACGGGGGCTATCGCTCCACCGAGGAAATCGACGAGTGGAAAGAGCGCGACCCCATCCCGGCCTTTGCCCGCAAGCTGCTAGAGGCAGGCCACGCCCGCCAAGAAGAACTCGACGCGATCACAGCGGACGTCACCGCGCTGATTGCCGAGGCTCTGCAATTTGCCCACGACAGCCCGTGGCCCGACCCGGCTACGGTGGCCGATCACGTCTTTAGCCAAAGGGGCGGCGCGTAATGCCCGAACTCACGTATGTAGAAGCGGCGCACCAAGCTCTAGCCGAAGAGATGGCGCGCGACGAGACCATTTTCGTTGTCGGCGAGGGCATTGGGCCGCGCGGCGGCAATTTCAACACCACTACCGGACTCTTCGATTTGTACGGCCCGGAGCGCCTGCGCGACACTCCGATATGCGAGCGCGGCTTTGTCGGTTTGTGCGCTGGCGCGGCCATGACCGGTACGCGGCCGGTCGTGGATTTCATGTTCTTGGACTTCATCCTCGATGCGTTCGGCGAACTAATCAACCAGATCGCCAAAATGCAGTACATGAGCAGCGGCCGTCTGAAAATGCCCATCGTCCTGCGCGGCTGCATTGGCGTCGGCGGCGCGGCTGCCACCCATCACTCGGGCAATTACTATCCGATCTTTACGCATCTGCCCGGCTTCAAGGTCGCGGTGCCGTCCAACCCGTACGACGCCAAGGGCCTGCTCAAGACGGCCCTGCGCGGCGACGATCCAGTGCTCTTTTTAGAACACAAATCCTTGCTCAATACTCGCGGTGAAGTGCCGGAAGAGGAATACGCTATTCCCTTTGGCCAAGCGGCCGTGTGTCGTCGCGGTGAGCACCTGACGGTCGTGGCCCTGACGACTATGGTGCCCGAGACGCTGCAAGTCGCCGAGACCCTATCTGGCGAGGGCATCTCGGTCGAAGTGATCGACCCCCGCACTACGTCCCCACTCGACATCGACACGGTACTCGAATCCGTCCACCGGACGGGCCGCCTGCTGATCGCCGATGAGACCTTTGCCCCCTGCGGCATGGGCGCAGAAATCGCCGCCGCCGTGGTTGACCGGGCCTTTGACGATCTCGATGCGCCGGTGCGCCGCCTCAACGGAGCGCACGTGCCCACGCCGTACAGTGCGCCTTTAGAGGCCGCGGTCGCGCCCAACAGGGAGGACCTAGAACGGGCCATCCGCGACTTGATGGCCGAGTAGGAGCAAGCGCATGGCCGAGGCAATCGCAATGCCCCGCCTAGGGTGGACCATGGAGGAGGGCACGCTCGTCGAGTGGCTCAAAGCCGATGGCGACGCGGTCGAGGCCGGCGAAATCCTCTTTACGGTGGAAAGCGACAAGGCCCTCAACGAGATCGAGACTTTTTCCGGCGGCATTCTGCGCATTCCCCCGGACGCGCCCCGCCCCGGCGATACCGTGCCGGTGGGCACCCTGTTGGGCTATCTGTTGCAGCCCGGCGAGGAAATGCCGACTGCGCCGCCTCCAACTCCCACCGCAGAGCCGGTTCCAACGCCGGCGGAACCCGAGCTTGTGGCAAAGCCAGAGCCGGCCCCAACTCCTGCGCCAGCTCGCTCCGCAGGGCCGACTATTAGCCCCCGCGCTCGGCGCGTGGCCTCGGAGCTTGGGGTGGAATGGCGTGTGCTTACGGGCAGTGGGCGCACGGGCCGGATCGTCGAGCGCGATGTTCGCGCGGCTGCTGCGCGCAGCGGTCAAGCTGCCCCCGCGATCCTGACGACCGAAGCAGACGCCACTGAGTTGGTGACGCTGCGCCCGCGGCTCAAGGTGGAGGATGCGCCGGCACCTGCATATCACCACCTGATTGCCAAACTGGCGGTCATCGCCTTGGCCGATTATCCCCAGTTGAATGCCGCGGGGACCGAGGCTGTCCACCTCAGTCTCGCCGTAGATACGGGCGATGGTTTGGCGAGTCCGGTTATCCGCGACGCGCATACCAAGAACTGGGCCGAACTCGCGGCCGAGGCGCGCTCCCTCGCGCTGCAGGCGCGGCGGCGCGCCTTGGAGCCGGAGGCCGTGCAGGGCGGCACCTTTGCCATCGCCAACCTCGGTATGTACGGGATCGACGCCTTTACCCCGATCCTCCGCCCTCCCTACCGCGCTGCTTTGGGACTGGGGCGCATTGCCGAGCGCCCGGCTGTGCGCGAGGGCCGCGTGGTACCACGGGCGTTGATATCTTTGAGCCTGACGGTTGAGAGTGGGCTGCTCGAAAACGGCGCAGCGGCTCGTTTCCTCGACCGCCTGCGGTCTTTGATCGAGCGGCCCGAATTGGGGCTGCAAGACTAGGCGCATTTCTCACTCCAGCATCGTCTGCACGGCCATGCCTGTGCCGTCAATCCGCACTTGTACCGCGCCGGTGTGGTCCGTGCGCAGCACCCGCGCTCCGTGCGCTGCGTAGCGCGCGACGATCTCTGGGGCTGGGTGATTGAACTTGTTGCCCTCTCCCAGCGACATTACCGCCACTGCGGGTGCAACTGTCGCGACAAAAAGTGGCTGCGACGAGGTTCGCGAGCCGTGGTGCGCCACTTTGAGCAATTGCGCCTGTAGCTGCGGGCCCCAAGCAAGAATTACCGGATCGGTCTCTTGCTCTACGTCGCCGGTAAAGAGCACTCGCACGGCTCCGTACTGCAAGCTAAATACCACCGAGCCGTTGTTGAGGCCAAAAGGGGTGTTGCCGTCCGCATCGACAAAGTCCGCAGTCGGATGCAGGACGAGTCCTGCGACCCCGCCCAAGCCCACCAAGCTGTCGCCCGCTGCGACTCGGTGGTAGCGCACGCCCCGCTCGGCGATGAGTTCTCGCAGCCTCTGCGCTGTCCACGAGTCATAGACTTGCCCGCTGTCGAGAAAGTAGCCGACTTCCATTTGCTCCAACAGGGCTACTAATCCGCCGATGTGGTCGTTGTGCGAATGCGAGGCTACGACGACATCGATCCGCCGGACGCCCATGTAGCGCAAGAAAGGCAACAGCACTTGTTCGCCGCTGTCGAAGTATGCGCTGCGCTCGCCGCCATCGACGACCATGGTTTTGCCGTTGGGGAAGCGCACAAACGCCGCGTCGCCTTGGCCCACGTCTAAAAAGACGATCTCCAAGTCGCGGGAGCGGAGCGCGTAGGTCCACACCGCGACGTTGAGCCAGATGAGCGCTGCGAAAATGGCAGCTTTGCGCGACCACACCCTGTGGGTCAGAAGCGGGCCGAGTAGGCAGAGCGCAGCAACTACTGCTACGAAGAGCACCCCTGGCCGCGGCACGGCCACAGACGCAAAGGGCAGCGCGGCCCACCACGAGACTAACTCGATCAGCCCCACGAGGACCAAGTAATTGGCAGCGTTGAACAGGGTGGCGATCCAAGGCAAAATCCACCCGGTCAACGCGGCTAGTAGGCCCAAGCCGACGGCGAGCGCCAACAGCGGCACTACCACTATATTGGCCACCACGGCCCCCAGTGCTAGCTGCTGAAAGGAATAGGCGATCAAAGGCCCGGTGCCGAGTTGGGCCGCCAGAGAGGCGCACAGGGGGATGACGATCCAGCGGCCGATTCGGCTATCGGCGCGTTGAAAAGCCGCGGGGAACAGCGAGGTGAGCGGCCCGTGCAAGGCGACGATGGCCCACGTCGCGCCAAAGGAGAGTTGGAAGCTCAGGCTCCACGGACTCTCCGGCCATATCACCAAGATCGCTAGCGCCGCCAGCCCAAGGGTGTTGTAGATGTCGCCCTGCCGCCGGAGTACCCGCCCCAACAGGACCACCGCTCCCATCAGCACCGCTCGCACTACCGGCACCTGTGCTCCGGTTGCGAGGGCATAGAGCGCCAGTGCGGCGATGGTGGCAGCGGAACTCGACCGGTCGGCGAGCCGCAGGAGCCGGAAGCCGAAGAAGAAGAACCCGCCCACCATCCCGACGTGGAGTCCGCTGACCACGAGCGCGTGCGCCAGCCCGGTGCTGCGAAACGCAGTGCGCACCTCTTCGGGAATTCGCCGCTTCTCTCCCAAGAGTACGCCCAACAGCAGTCCGGCTGGCGCTCCTGAGAGGTTGCGCTCAATGCTCTGGCGAACAGCGCGTCTGAGGGGCAGCACCACGCCTTCGTATAACCAGTGCCCGGGCAAGTGTTCTACGGACACGATCTGCGCGGGTTTGCCGACGAAGAGCGTGCCGTAGATGTCTTGTTGGGCCAAAAAGGCTCGGTAGTCGAAGGCACCAGGATTCCGCACCCCACGAGGCCGTTGTAGCTTCCCGCGCAGGGATACGCGGTCGCCGTAATCGGCTGGCAAGTACACGTCTTTTACTGTGACCAGCACTTGCCCGCTCAAGTGGTATATGGCGCTGTCGGCGACCACCTGTTCCAGCTCGATGGTAAAGTATATTCGCTCGTCGCTGCGCTCTGGTTCTTGGACGATGCGCCCGGTGATTACGCCGCGCTGGCCAAAGACCTCGAGCGCGACTAGGTGGGGCAAAGGGGACAGTGCTGTGTCGATGTGGTAACGCAGCGCACCTAGCAGGACGACGACCGCCCACACCATCCAACCCGTCCAACGCGCCTTGCGATAGAAGCCTGTGGTCGCGCCGACGAGGGCCAAGCCGCTTAGAGCCGCTGCTGTGACCAAGCCCATTTCCACGGCTCGCCCCAAGAAAATGCCGATTCCGAATCCGAGAGCGGTCCACAGCGCGGGCCGCCGAAGCGTCTTTTTGCTCGCAGACATACCAAGTCCAACGGCAAAAATCGTTCCAACTCGACAGAATGGCGGGCACGTCTATATTCAATGCCTAGGCATCGCAATCTGTACTTCAGCCTTAGAAACGGAGGTTCAACCTATGAAGAAGGCAATTGTCTCTCGTAATCCGACGGTTATGAATGGTGCCTTAGTTTTTGCCGAAACCCGCGTTCCCGTTGAAATTTTGATTCAACATATTGTTGCTGGGGACTCACTCGACAAATTCCTTGAAGACTTTCCCACTGTATCACGTGAGCAAGCCATCGCCTATCTAAAGATGACTCTGGAAGTAGCGGATGCGCGTGCTGCTTGACGAGAATCTACCGTCCAAGCTGAGGCGACTTTTTGAGGCAGGAATTGAAGTCGTTACGGTTGGCTATCGGGGTTGGAAGGGAAAGGAGAATGGAGAATTGTTGAAGAGCGCGGAGAGCGAATTCGATGTCCTAGTCACAATGGACCAAGGCATTCCGCAACAGCAAAATCTTATCGAAATAAAGATGGGTATTGTGTTATTGGAAGCGAAGGGCAATCGCTACGAAGATCTCGCGCCGCTGATGAATCAAGTCAATACCGTACTGAGAACAATCGAGAAAGGGCAAGTCATATCTGTCAGAGCTTAACAAGCCGCTACAGATATAGCAGTCCTAAATGATTTGAAAGCATGCGTTCATCAGTTTACCTATGCGTCATTCCCGCGCAAGCGGGAATCCAGTCTTGAATGATTTAGGGTTGCTATAGAGCCTATAGATCATGACAAACTCCCCACCTATACTCCGAGGCAAAGACCGCCGCTACTTGCGCGGCCTAGGCAACTCACTGCGTCCGACCGTGTACTTGGGCAAAGAGGGGCTTTCCGCCGCCGTTATCCGCTCGCTCAACGAAGCCTATGCCAACAGCGAGTTGGTCAAGGTGCGCTGCGAGCGCAACAGCCCCCTCGACCGCCGCGAAGCCGGCGAGCAGCTTGCCGCCGCTACCGAGGCACACCTAGTGCAAGTATTGGGCAACACGCTGCTCCTCTACCGCCCCGACCCCGACGACCCCCAAATCGCGCTGCCCGAATAGAGGCGCAGGCTTTCGTAGAGAAGTATCACGTTGAAACCTAGACGCGCGCTAATCACCGGCGGGGCCAGCGGCTTCGGTCTAGGCACTGTCAAGGCACTGCTCGCCCAAGGTGCCCAGGTCGCCATCGCCGATATCGACGGCGAAAAACTGCGGGCAACAGCCGACGAACTGCACAGCGACCGCGTGCTGCCCCTAGTGCTCGATGTCACCTCGCCGCCATCCGTCCAACAGACCGTAGCCGCCTGCCAGACGCACTTCGGAGGCTTGGACACTCTCGTCAATTCCGCCGGCGTCATCCACTTCGGTTCCTTGGCAGAAACCACCGAAGCGGATTGGGACCGGGTCATCGACATTGATCTCAAGGGGGTTTTCCTCTGCTGCCAGGCCGCGGCCCCGCTGCTGCGCCAAAGTGGTCGGCGCGGCCGCATCGTCAACATCGGTTCGGACGTGTCCAAGATTGGCTTCCCGCTGATTGCCTCCTATTGCGCCGCCAAGGCCGGAGTCGTCGGCCTGAGCAAGGCGCTGGCCGGGGAACTGGCCCCCGAAGGCGTCACCGTCAACTGCGTTTGTCCAGTCGGCGTCTCGACCACCGGCATGGGCCAGGAGGTGCTCGCCTACAAACGACAGGCGACCGGCGCAACGCGCGCAGCGATCCTCGCCGCGACTGCGGCGGACATCCCGCTCGGCCGCAACCCCACCGAGGACGATGTCGTCAATGCCATTATGTTTTTCCTCGCCGAAGAATCGTCTTTTTTGACTGGAGTCGCGCTCGATGTCGATGGCGGTCTGCTCAGCACCTCGACCCTGCCCGGCGTTGCCGATGGTCAGTAAAGGGAAGTACTGGTTCCGCACAAAGCTAAGGCGACCCGAATAGAGGTACAGGCTTTCGTTGAGAAGCGGGCCTAGCTTCCATATACTTACTTGTAAAAGCTCGTAACAGGAAGGCTATTATGCTCAATATCAAGCCGAAATATGTTGTCAATGAAAAGGGACGAAAAACAGCAACCGTTCTATCGATGGAAGATTATCGCTCTCTGATGCAACGACTTCAGGATTTAGAAGATGCTTTAGACTTGGATAGAGCCGTTGAAACGGCAACCGACTTTCGGGAATACACTGAGATACAGGCAGAAATGAAAAAAGAAGGGAAACTTTGACAGATGCGATGGCTTATACCATCCATTTAGAACGTCGTGCTGAACGAGAATTTCGGAGGCTGCCACGAGAAGCTATCAGACGCATTGATGCTGTGTTCCGTCAATTAGCAAGTAATCCACGTCCAGATGGCGTCGTTAAACTTTCAGGTCGGACGGCTTCTGGTTGGCGGGTGCGTGTCGGGGAGTACCGCATTCTCTATCAAATAGATGACGGCAGGAACCGTGTCGATGTTTATCGAATAAAACATCGTCGGGAAGTCTACCGTCAATAACAAATTGTCCTAGGGCGACTTTTCGAGGCGGCTCCGGTTCCGAACGGTCATACTGTTGGGGAAGAGCCCCTTCGCGACTCTAAGAGACTGCCGACAACCATCCCCAAAACCGTCCCAATCCCCACCCCCATTACAAAACCTTTTACGGTCCCGCCTTCTACGAGAATAAGAACACCGAATAATAGACCGAGACCGAGACCTACCCATAGACCCACGCTAGCAAGATTGTGGGCACTCGCCGCATCGTTCCGTATTTCAGCCCTTTCTTGGGAAAGGTCTCCTTTATACACTGCAAAATTTATGTTGTCTATGCGCAGGGTTCGCAAGCAGATCACGGCTATTAACTGAAAATACAGACTCATCACCGGAGGCTGGAGATCGCGCAGGTCCAGACTGGCTAGGATCACTTCTAGCGCCATAAACGTCGTCGCCGCAATGCTCATAAAAACCATCTGTTGCACGACGAGTTCTATCTGCCTTTTGCGATCTTCATAGGCTTGGTACGGGTCCCGCTTTTTCCCATACATGTTCCAAGCCACTATTGCCGCAAAAAAGACATTGGCCGCCGTCACTCCGACGATATTCCAATATCCGCCGAACCAGGGAAAATCGAATTGTCGGATATAGAGAATGAGCGCAATAAAGGCGAAATACACGAATAGCGCTAGGCCGATCATTGTAGGGGAAATAAAATCAAACAAACGGCGGGGTTGTATAGCAACCCTAAATCATTCAAGACTGGATTCCCGCTTGCGCGGGAATGACGCATAGGTAAAAGAGACCGGGCTGATGAACGCATGCTTTCAAATCATTTAGGACTGCTATAGCTCGGCCTTGCGAGTGGTGCGCGAATCGGCTTTTCTCATCAGCCGATAATATTTGAAAGACCTTATTTCTAGGAGCATCACAGGGAAAAATTGGATCATAAAATACGGAAATACGAAATTGCCCATGTCCCATTCACCACTACGCGAATCGCCTAAGAACACCGCCAGCAACGACAAGCCAACTAGCAGTACAGCCACGTTTAAATTCCGGTAATTGCGCTGGGCTTTCTCGTAATATTCGATCGGTTCCGGGTAGAGTCTGGGATATTGCGATGGTGGGTACGTTGCGAACACGTAACTTACCCGCTTGAGCATTTTTCTGGGAAAATAAAAAGAAATAAGAAGAATCTGGCTCAGAAATACGGCGTAAAATAAGATATTGTCTGGCATTTCTAACTCCTCACTGGTCTCGGTTGTTCATGACATTCCCGAATGCAATCCGGATTTCGGAATCCGTTACGCCGGATCCTCTTAATGTCTTGACTGTTTCGCTTAATGTGGACGTCACCCATGCGTTTAAATCGACAGTGCTATTGGCCTTGGCGTCCGGGTGGATGAACGTACCGCGATATCCTTTGGTTTCAATGACCGCATCGCGTTCCAATAGCCGATAAGCCTTGGCCACCGTGTTGTGGTTCAGGCCCATGTCGTTTGCAAGTTGCCGGATGGAAGGCAAGGCAGCCCCTGCACTAAGCTCGCCGCTGAGAACGGCCTTTTTGATTTGATCGATCAATTGAGCAAACACCGGCACTGAATCGCTGGTGTCGATGACTATTTCCATAAATATGCTCCTTACCTTGTCCTACTTGAACTAATAATACATCTATTGCATGTAAAAAGCAAATAAAAACGGCGCGGCTCCCATTAGAGCCGCGCCGCTTCACCATTATATGTTTGAATATTTAATTAACCGTATAGCCCGTCCCGTCCTCGCTCATTCCTTCCACGCCTGGGCAAAAATGCCGAGTGAACCGGGTGCGTACCCGGCGTAGTGGTTGTTGAAAAATACGTACACGGCCCGCTCCGGTGCGGCCTCCGCTAGCTCTCGCACCTGCCGCGTCCACTGCTGGGTCTCGGCGGCGCGGTCCCAGACGAGACGATCCCAATGTCGTTCCTGTTCGCCCTTGCGAATTCGCTCCTCGACGTAGGCGTCCATCTTTTTGCGGTCGCCCAAAAAGCGCACGTAGAGAAAGTCGGCCGTTACTGGATCGACGCGGTTGAGGGTGTCCGCTAAGCTCGGCATGGTGTAGTAGTTGTTCAGCACCAGCGCTACTCCGTGTTCGCGCAGCAGGTCTAACAGTTCCGCTCGCAGCCAGCTTCCGTTGCGCACTTCCACTGCAAAGCGGAACTCGCTCGTAGGGAGCTGCGGCAAGAATTCTGCTAGGCGCTCGGTGAATGCGCTGCCGTACTCGTTTTCGTGCGCGTCCTGTCCCCGCGCAATGTATGGAAACTGCATCAGCAGCGGCCCCAACCGCTCGCCCAATGGGGCCATCGCGTCGAGGAATTCCTCCATTTCTCCCATGCAGTCCACGAGCATTTTTTCGTGACTGATCACGCGGGGAATTTTGGCGGTAAAGCGAAAGTGCGGCGGCGTCCGTCGCAGCCATCCGTCTATTGCTTTTGGCGTTGGCACTCGGTACCAAGTCGAGTCGATCTCCACACTTCTGAAGACCTTGGCATAGTGTTCGATGTAGTCGGCCGCGGCGCAACCCTCTGGGTAGATCAGCCCTTCCCAATCCTCATTCGACCAACTCGTCGTCCCCAAAAAGAGTTGCGCGGGTAGTCCCTCTTGCACCTGCTGCATCCGCTCGACGTGCCGGGGCTTGGCCGGCGGCATGATTTCGGAAAAAAGGTCCTGTTGTTCTGCCACGATTTGCTCCATAAAAAAAGAGGGCGCGGCACCTACCGCACCCTCGCAATTATCGGCGAATGTCCTGTATGCGCTATGCTTTCTCCCGCACCATCTTCACCACCTGTTCCTTCCCCACTAGCTGCACCAGCGAGCCAAATCGCGGCCCTCGCTCCTGCCCGAGCACCACTTCGTAAAACATCCGAAACAACTCTTTGGGAGAGATTTCAGCCTCGCGGGCCAAGTCGAACGGAATGGCCTGCAACTCCTCTTCGGTGGCCCCATTGGCCGCGCTCAGTCGTTCAGCCAACTGTCCTAGCAGCGCCCGCTCCTCGTCCGTGGGCGGACGGAACCGCTTGTTCGGCAGTACTACGTCTCGGTAGTAGTTAAGCCCCTTCTCCACCAGAGCCTGTGTTACCTGCGGATAAGTGGGGGCCTGCGCGTCGTAGCGCGCCAGATATTCCTCCAACACTGCGACCGAATCCACTCCGAGGGCTGCGATCAGATTGTTGACGGTCGAGAAGTTGACTTGGGACGCGTACTCGGGCACATCTTTACCTCGGTCGCCGATGTGCCACAGGGCCTGCTCGGGGCGCTCTGACTCTGCCACATCGGGATAGCGCCGCAGCGCATCGAGATAGTCGTCAACGCACTTGGGGACGATGTCCCAGTGCAGCCGCTTGGCTCGCTTGGGATTTTGGAACAGGAAAAAGAGTAGGGATTCTATCGGCGCGTAGGTCTTCCACGCATCTACTGTCACCCCCATGCGGCCGGTGCTGCTCGCCACCTTGCGCCCTTCCTCGTCGAGAAAAAACTCGAAGCACAAGCCGACCGGCGGCTGCTTGCCCATCAGGCGCACGATGCGGGAGGACTGGCGCACCGAGTCGATGAGATCTTTGCCGTACATTTCATAATCGACCTCGTAGGTGTACCAGCGCAGGGCCCAATCGACTTTCCAGCCCACCTTGGCGTTGCCGCCGAGCACTGACTGCTCGCCGCTTGCGCCGCATCCGGTGTAGTGGCCGGTGTCGAGGTCGCAGGTGAAGCTCACGGTGCCCCGGCTGGGGTGGTAGGCGGTGACGCACGTGGCCATGATCGAGCCACAGTTGGGACAAATCGGGAAGAAGGGCGACCAGTGCTGGCGGTTTTGTTCCCGCAGCGTCGGCACGATGATTTGGCGCACCTCCTCAGCTTTGGCTAGAAGAATCGACAGCCCTTCGTCAAAGTCGCCGCGCACGTAGGCTTCGCGTGAGCTTTGAAACTCGTAGTCGAAGCCGGACGCGTCGAAAAACTCGCACAGCTTGGCGTTCATGTGGTCGCCAAAACTCGTACAGCAACCAAAAGGATCGGGGATGGCGTGTACGGGTTTGCCGAGGTGGGCGGCGAGCATGTCGGGCTGCGGAAAGTTGCTAGGTACCTTGCGCAGGGCGTCCATGTCGTCGCTGAAGCAGAGTAGGCGGGTCTTTAATCCGTAGAGGTGTTCACAGGCGTTGCGCACCCAAGAGGTGCGGACGCCTTCGGAAAAGTGACCTAGATGGGGGAAGCCGCTGGGGCCAAAGCCGGTCTCGAATAGTACCGGGCGATCTTTGCTGGGCTGGCGCTGCTTGACGATCTGTACCGCCTCTTGGAAGGGCCAAGCCCGATGCGTACTGGTCTGGTTCCTCTCCATGTAACTTGGATCAAGTGTGAGGCGCGTCGAGACGGCGATTGGGTGATAGTGCGGCGTCTCAGCGATTGCGGAAAGTGATGCGTCCGCGGCTCAAATCATAGGGCGAAAGGGCCACGGTGACTTGGTCGCCCGGAAGCACGCGAATGTAGTACTTGCGCATCTTGCCGGAGACGTGGGCCATAATCTCGTGGTTATTTTCCATCTCGCACTTGAAGTAGCCGTTGGGCAGGGCCTCTTTGACCACTGCTTGGACTTCGATTGCTTCTTCTTTGGCCATTGTTCTCGCCTAAAAGAGGTGAAGTGATAGGGGCGTTTTGCACACCACGCACGAAAAAAACAGCCGCTAAAGCGACTTGCAAAAAAGGCAAAGTGTACGCGTTAGCCGAGCAAAAGTCAAACTCATTCGGTCAGGTAATTCACGTCGTATGAGGCGTGTTTAACCGCATCGATCGTCGCCAGATGCGGGGCTAGCTGCTGGACTTTGCCGTAGTATTGGACGGCTTCCGCGTATCGCTCGGTTTTTTCGCAGATCACGCCGAGGTTGTGCAGGGCGGGGATGTGATCGCCGGACAATGCGATGACCTGCTTGAAGGCCGCTTCGGCTCCAGTGAAGTCGCCGCTGTCGAGGTGGGCGAGGCCCTTGGCGAAGAACATGCTGTCGTTGTCTTGCTCGTACTCGACGGCCTTGGTCAGCACCGGGAGTGCCAACTCGGGCTGTTGGGCTTGCAGCCGCACGAGCCCAAGGCTGTAGTAAGAGCGGGCCAGTGCGCGGCGCGCACCGCGATAATTGAAATCGACCTTCAGCAAGGTCTCTAGGTGTTCGATGGATTTTTTGAAATCGCCGACCTTGTGATACGCCACGGCCATGTTGAAGCGAGCGTTGACGTGATCGGGTTGGATTGCGATGACTTTTTCGAGGTATTCAAGGCCCTCGACTTGGCGCTCGGTGCGGCAGAGCAAGGTTCCCAGTCCAGCCATGGCTTCGACCATTAGCGAATCCAGCCGCAGGGCTTCTTCGTAGTGGTGCTTGGCCTCGCGCTCGTATCCTTGGCCGTGGAGCATGACTGCGAGATTGCAATGCGCCTCGGCGTAGTCGGGGTCGAGTTCCAGTGCCTCAAGCAACAGCCTTTTGGCTTCGTACTTTTGCCCGTCGTCAAAATACGCGTTGGCGAGGAGGACGCGCAGTTGCGGGTTGTAGGGATTGATGGTGACCTTGGCGTTGAGGTAGCGGATCTTCTCTTTGGCCCAGAGGTTGTACGCCCGCTTGTTTTGGCGCTGGGACTGACCTTCGTTGCACAGCACGGCCAGCAATAGCAATGCGAGCACGGCCTTCATGGTTGGAACTTCTGAATCCGATCGTTGAAGGTATCGGCCACGTAAATGAACCCTTCGGTGTCGCGGGCGATACCACCGGCCACCACCTCGCGCTCGTCCTCCTCGCCCGTAGCCATATCGACGACAACTTGGAGGCGGCCGGTGAAGCGGAATTGGTTGTCGCCGCCGCCCTCCTCGCCCCATCGCGTCAGATAGACACCGCGTTGGAATACTTCGATGCGGCTGTGGCCGGCATTGACCACGAAAGCCCGGTCGGCCGCTTCATCGACGGCAAAGTCAGTCGGCCGCAGCAAAAGCCCGTTGCCGCGGTCCTGATGCGATTTGGGATCGCGACCGATGACGCGGCTGGCCGCGGCGCGCTGTGGGTTGTCGTACACGACTAGCCGCGGTGCCTGCCAGTCGTCGGCGCGCAGGGCCAACGGCTCGATCAACGCGGCGAAGCGCCCTTGCCAAAGCCGCAGACTAGCCACTAACAGGGCCGGGATGGCGTACTGAATTTGCTGTTCGCCAGCTTGGTCGAATAGCTGTAATTGGCTGATGCTTTCGATGTAGATAGCATCGCCGTCGATGACGATGTGGCGGGCAAACAGCCCGGCGAGTGGGCGCGTCCACAACAGCCGACCGTCTGGGGCGAATTTCGCCCAAAAGGCCGCTGGCTTCTGGCCCGGACGGTGCAGGTTGTACACCACGTAGAGATGATCTTCGTCGTCGATGGCCAGCGCTGGCCCGTCCAGCGCACTCGTTTCCATACGGGCCAGCGGCTCAGTGGTATAGACCCATGCCTCCAAGGCGTGGCCCGTGCGGTCGAAGCGCTCGACGCGCCCGGTGCCTACGCCGACGACAAAGACCGTGCCGTTGCGGCTGATGGCCAGTCGCGTGGGGGCCGTGCCTTTGTCGAGGGACCAGCTTGCGATGCGGTGGTGGAACCCGCCCGCGACCGTCGTGCTGATTAGCTCGTGTACGGTCTCATCCTCGCCGTAGAAGCTGACGATCCGGTAGCTATACTGCGTGTTAGCCAACAGGCCGACGTCTGTAAAGGTGGTGTCGGTGGCGGATTCCACGCGTGCGATGGCCGCGAACTCGCCTCCTGTGGCGCGCTGGATTTCGCCGTAGAGAAAGCTCGCAGCAGACACTGGGGGCCAGACCAGATGCGCGGCGGCCTCCTCGCTGGAGAAGGTCGCTTTGAGCACGGGGGGCGGCGCAAGCCAAGGCGGAACCTTCTTGCCGGCGAAGGGGCCGACACAGGCGACGAGTGCTGTGGCAATAAAAAAGATAAGTCGATTCATAGCGCAAAAGAGATAGGCCCACCCTCGTGCGATGTCAAGGAATATGGGATCACCCCAGAATGAAGACGGCGTTGCCGATCTTGCCGGTGAAGTAGTCGATGACCAGCCACAATCCGTTGCACAGGGCCTCGCCCATAATCAGGCCCATGAAGAAATGCTGGCTCGTCCGATAGTGCGCCGCCCCGCCAAAACGCAAGATCAGCTTCTTGAGCGCCCAAGCTAAGAGCACGCAAGCCCAGATTTTGTCGAGCATGAAGTTTGCGCCAATTGGGAAGCCGATTGGATGGAAGGGCCACCACAAGAAGTGATGCCGCGCCCAAGTCAAAAGGGCCATGACCACAGCTCCACCAGCGAAAAACGCCAGTCCCAACCAGTCGGCTCCGGCTGGCTCTAGCGCGCGCTGTGCCGCGTTGTAGATGGTGGATGGGCCGCCGTGAAAGCGCCAGCTATCGAGGTTGATGCCCCCGTACTTGTAGGCGAGGTGGAAGACCATCCAGCAGGAGCCCGCTACGCCGATAAAGATGGCCGCCACCAGCGCCCAGAAAACGACTCGCCGACTGCGGCGATCCATGTTTTGGATCAGCTTCAAGCCGTTGGCGACCATGGCCAGCAGGAATATGCGGATGTCGGCTGACCAGATGTACGCAAAGGAGAGGTTGAAGACGCCAGCGGCCCCGATCGTCTGCGAGCCAATGCCTTGCACGATGAGGTCTGGAGCGATCATGGGCGAGCGCACCGCCGCTAGGCCAGCCTCGCACACAACCCGCGAGATGCCGATAAATACCAATAGGGCCACCGCTGCAAAGAGTGCGCCGACCCACAGCGGGGTCCCCATCAGCCACAGCCAGCCGGCAATGCCTCCGGTGCCGAAGAATACTCCGATCACGGCCGCTCGATAGGACATAATTTCGTCGCCGTCGTCGATGTTTGCATGGCGGCTGCGGGCCTTGCGCCATACGTCCTGCAAATGGCCGCGCCCCGTCCACAGCCCCAAGAGCACCATGGCGATGAGCGCGCCGCCGCCCTGATAGGCCAAGAGCGGCTCGTACGAGACCCCATAGACGAATTTGCTGGTGGATTTGAGGCCGGATAGGGCGAGGAATTCGGCTTCGACCTTGGAGAGCAGATAGAAAATCCAGATGCCGGCCGCTATTTGGGTGCTGATGAGATAGGAAAAGCCCACGAGTGCGAAGCTGATCCAGATTTGCAGGTTCTGCTGGCCGATAAACGGTACCGACCAAATCAGGCCGAAGTTGGGCAAGGACGGGTAGTATTGGTGCAGGGCCTTGAGGCTGCCGTATGCGAGCGGCAAGGCCGCGCCCCACCACAGGGCGCCGTGCTTGAGAAAGCCGTTGAGTAGCCCGGTGCCGCGCTCGCCTTGCACGATGGCCACCCCGAGCTGGGTCAGCGGATAGGCCAGCCGCTCGCGCTCGACCCACTGCCGGCGCAAGATCACGGCCGTCGATACCATCGCCACGTACAGCGAGAGGAGCAGTAGTGCCCACCAGCACAGTGGCTCGACCCAAGTGGCGTAGGGAATGTCGGCGAGCGCGCCGCCCTCGTAAAAGCCGCGGTTGCCAGTGCCGTCATCGACGAGGATGCGCTGCGAGGGAAAGAGCGGAAAGAGCTTTTCGGCCCATTGGTTGGCCGGGGAGGCATAGTAGAAAATGCCGGTGAGAGCTGGCAAAAGTTGCTGGGTCAGCCCCATAGTGCAGAGGGCGGAGACGACCAGCAGCATCGCGTACACCAGCACCAGTTCAGCGCGGTTGAGTGCGAGGGTGCCTCCGCGCTGCACCACGGGCACGTTCCACAGCGAAGAGAGGACGAGGAAGGCACCAAACCAAAAACCAGGCGAGTACCAATCGACCGCGCCACGGCTGGCCCAATAGCCGCAAAAGCCGCCCGTGGCCAGCAGGGCTAGCCCCACTGCTAGGCGGAAGTCGCGGGCAGCGAGCTTGAAAACCGTATTGAGCAAGCCGACCAGCACCAAAAACAGAAAGATGGCCCCTGGGGTATTGAAGTCGAAGGCCATGTTGGTCGCCCGCATCGCCATGTTGGCGTAGGGTGCGCCAATGGACAGGAAGAAGCTGAGGAACGCACCGACCCAAAAGCCGCGCAGCGTTAGATGCGAGCGGCCGGTGGCATCGGTGAGTCCCTCGTCTTGGCTGCCCCGGAGGTGTTGGCCATACGGGGAGGGGAGCGATCTATTCACCGCGCGATTTGAGGCTTGACGGTACAGGTGGGACAGACGCGCCGCAGGTGTTCGCGCCGCACCTGCCACAGATCGTGAGCTTTCACTAATTCGCATTCGGCCTGCCCGACCTTACCCCGCCGCTGCAACTTCCTCCGGTCGAGGGTTGAGTCCAGCTTGTGGGTTGGAACCGGGCAGGGACCGCTGCGAAAGGCCAGCCCCAAGACCTCGTCCGCGGTCCCATCCTCGCGCACGATGCGGTCTGGAATTGCAAAAGATTCAATGCAGCCGCAGGGCACGGACATCTCGGCCACGTGATAGGCTGTGCTCGTATCGTGCGTCGTGCCCAGCGCGAGGATGTAGCCGCCGCCGTGTACCAATTTGCCGATTGGGCTGTCTTGCGCCCAGATCCCAGCTTCGAGATGACCTTGGCAATAGTAGCTGGCACGCGGCCCAATCGCCGCTACCGCGTGCGTGGGATGCATGCTGCGCTCGGCTTCGGTGCGCCGCCACAGCGCGTCTGGGATGGTGCCGTTGGTGGTGGGCGTGGTCAGCCGGTTGAAGACTTTTGCCGCGCGGTGATTGAACGAAGGGGCCAACAGGGTCCCGCGCTTGCCGACCGCCTGCAAGAGCGCATCGACGACGGTTTCGGCACCACCCTCGACAAAGCCGATGGCCGACAAGGAGCTGTGGACCATCAGGTCCATGCCTGGGGTGACGCCCAAGCGGCGCAAATCCCGCACTAACTCCTTGCGGCCGATCATATTGGCCGGGTCGATCAACTCGGCGTAGCCCAATTCGGCGTGTGCTGCGAAGTACTCGTACACTCGATCGACGGCGACGGAACCTTCCGTCCGTGGCCCGTCCGGATAGTCGGCTTCCTCGCAGGCGATGCACTCGGCGATTTCGCCCAAATTCCGGCGTCCGTCGGCCCAAAACAGTGCCCACGGCGATAGCTGTGCAGCCGAGATGCGCGCATTGATCGCGGCTGGTGTGTTTTCGCCGGTGGGCGAGAGCACTGCCGTGCGCCGTGGCACTAGCCGCGCTTGGGCTGTGCGCCGCGCTCGCTTGTCCGGTAGCGCGGCCTCGGTGGCGGCGGCCGCTACTTGCCGCTCGCTATCGTCCATGGCCTCCAAGATCTCGCGCCGACTGCCTCCCCAGAGCCAGCGCGTAAGCCGCCGCACGCTGCGGCTGTGGGCTTCGCGTATGTATTCAGCTTCGGCTCGGGGCCGCTTTTTCTTTTGGAGTACGGAGCGGAAATGCTGAGTCTCGGTGCGGACCAACTCCCCCACTTCGCGGCTGCCCATGTCGGCCAAGTAGTACAGATAGGCCGCTGTCGAGGCCGCGCAGGTCTCCAGTCCCTGCGGGCTGAGCAGTGCCTCCACGTCAGCCGAGGAGTGGTAGGCGTCGAAGCCGCGCCCGCTCTTGCGGTGATGGGTGGTGATCCAAGGGCAGGGAAATCCGTACTGGGGATCGCCGATCAAGGTGTCAGACGTGGACATGAAGCGCGCTAGATGCACGCGATAGCCGGGCTTGTGTTGCCGCACCCCGGCCCGCAAGATAGCCTCGCCGACCCGGTCGACGAAACCAGCCGACATAGGGATTGTCGCGTGCCACTCCAGCCGGCCATCGCAGACAGTGGGTCGGGAGCCGACTGTGTCGATACACACGCCGGCCAACGGGGTCTGCAAGCGCCGCACCCGCTCTAGATAGGCGAAGAATCCGTAGCACTCATAGGCGTTGAGTAGGCGAATGGTGCGCTTGGGGCGCGCGAGTTTGCCCGCACGGATAAGCCCTTCGAGCACGCGGGCGATCTCCAAGGTGGTAGCCACGCCCGAAGCGTTGTCGATGGCTCCAGGCTCGGCGCTGTGCGCGATGGCCCATACTTCGTCCTGCGGATCGCCGGCTCCCTCGATGATGCCGCTGACCACGTCGTGGCTGCCGACGTATTTGCGGATGTCGGCTCGTACGTGCAGGGTCAAGGGGCCGTGCTCCCGCGCTAGCCGCCGCAGTCGCTTCCCTTGCTGCTCAGAGATCACAAATCCCACCAACCGCGCCTCAGCATGTGCTAGGGAAATTGCGCCCCACCCGAATTTGGTCCACGCCACGGCCTTGGGCAGGTTGGGCACTGGCCGGTCGGTGATGACGGCGGCGGCCCCTTTAGTGGCTAAAAGAGCGAGGTGGGTGCGCGGGTCTAGCTTGGTCAGCACAATAGCTCCTGCGAGCCCGTCGGTTGGCTGACGTTGGATGTCTTCGACTTGGTCGAGAATCACCAGCCGCAGCCGCAAGCCATCGGCCGAGGTCGCCGCGCTCCACTGGATGACGTGCCAGGGATTTTCCTGCCAATCCAGTATTCGCTCGGTGAGCGGATGGACCACATCCACAGTCGCGCCTGCGACATCGGCGGCCTCGCGGATGATCCACCGGCCCGACCCTAGCCGCCCTCCGGTCTGGATGGATTCGACCTCCACTCGCGCACCCGCGGCCTCGTAGCGGCTCGTTAGCGTGGCGGTCGTGTCGCCGAAGCGATCAAACGAATTCCAGCGATCGGTCTGTACCACGTCTCGCACCGCCGCCATCATCTCCTGCCCATCCGCCTGCTGCAACATCAGCGGTAGAGTTTGACGACAAAACTGCTGTAACGACTTCGCGCTAGGCATGAGCGCCTCCTTTTTAGACCCTAATAAAGGCCGGCGCGTGGATTGAAACAAAAAAGCGGAGAGCTAGCGGACGAAAACGTCCACCAACTCTCCGCTGGCCAAGCGCAGTAGGCGATGCCTATTAGTTGAGGTCGAGGACCTCCTCTAGCGCCTCGATCTCTTGCAGGTCGATGTCGATGTCTTCTAAGAGATCGTCATCGCGCTGGCGGCCGAATTCCTCGCGCCGCCGCCGCTTGCGCGCATAGGGGGTCTCGATGTTGTAGAGTCGGCAGAGCCGACTGAAACTGCCCGGGGCAATACCCAGCGCACGGCTGGCCTCTTGGTTGCTCGCGTAAATGCGCGCCGCGCGCCTGATGCGTTCTGGCTCGATTTTGCGCATGAGTTGTTTTCTCTCCAGATCTTCAATTGGTGCGAAGTTCGACGAAATTGAACGAAAAAAGCCGCAGCATTTTTGCGCCGCGGCCATCAAAAAAGCCGCTGGAAAGCGGCTGTATCGAAATCGATGTATCGCCGGTTTCCGGGACGCAAAAGTGCCCTCCTGCTCGAAAGCGCTGTCCCGAAAACCCCGTGGGAAAGCCCTTGCACGCGCGGTCAATCGCCCGAGACGATTACATTGCGAATGCGAGGTGAATTCCCGATTCGGCTGTGCGTTTTAGCCAGCCGATGCACACAACCTGAAGAGTCGTGCGTGTATCCTAGGTGGGACGAACGCGCAACGCTCGGATGCTGTTCGTAGGCCACATATTTGGGACCGTATGGCCGCCCCCATCGGGGAGCTGGCTCCTGAGACTACACGAGGATCGATGTGCGAAGAGATTCATTCTTTGAGGCCCTCCTCTCATAGTGATGTGCAATTTGCTTTGCACGGTTTTTGACTGCCTTTTAGTTTCACTTTCAAGGTGATATAGTGTCAAGGAAAAAATGGCTAAGAATAGAAAAAAAAGAACTTTACGTCGTTTTTTGAATATCTCTTAATTAATCCGCATATTTATCAATCAATGTGCGTCAAACGGCGCGCGATTCCTAACAATTAAGGAGACCATTATGTATTCGATTGGTTTGGGCATGCGGCTGCGTCCCGATGCGTACGCCGAGTACAAACAAGCCCACGACGACCTGTGGCCCGAAATCGCCGACAGCATGGCTGACAACGAGGTCAGCATGGCCATCTACCGCTTGGACGAGCACCTCATCATCCACGCGGTCGCCCCGACTGAGGAAGACTGGCTCAAGAGCCGCCAAGTGCCAGTCCTAGAAGAGTGGTACGACTACATGGCCCAGTTGCTGGAAACCGACGGCGAAGGGGAGATCATCTTCGAGGAGCTACCTGAAGCCTTTGCCTTTGGGATGTTCAAGGAAGCGTGAACGCTAGGCCGCTTGCACTGGGTTTTGCAACTGGCCGATCTGGTCTATTTCCACGATGACCTCGTCGCCGGCGGTAAGCCATACGGGCGGTTGGCGCGCAAAACCCACGCCCTGCGGGGTGCCGGTGAGGATGACCGTGCCCGGTAGCAAGGTCGTATCTTGGCTGAGGAATTCGATCAGTTCGGCGACCGTGAAGATCATGTCGCCGGTGGTGTGGTCTTGCATGGTCGCGCCGTTGAGGATCGTGCGGATACCGAGGGTTTGCGGGTCGGGGATTTCGTCGGCGGTGACCAGTACCGGCCCCAACGGGCAGAAGGTGTCAAAGCCCTTGCCGCGAATCCACTGGCCGCCGCCGCCGTTTAGCTGCCACTTGCGGGCTGAGACGTCGTTGGCGCACGTGTATCCAAGCACGTAGCTGAGGGCGTCGGCCCGCGCCACATTGCGGGCGGCCTTGCCGATCACCACCGCGAGTTCGCACTCGTAGTCAACTTCTGGACCGTGGTTGCAGCAGGCTGGTAGCAGGATCGGGTCGCCCGGGCCGCAGACCGCGCTGGTGGGCTTGGCAAAGACGACGGGCTGCTCGGGCGGTTCGAGCCCTGATTCGGCCGCGTGCTCGCGGTAGTTTAGCCCAATGCAGAAAATGTTGGTCGGGGCCAGCGGGGCGAGCAGCTTTTTGACGGCTACCTGTTCGCCGGTGGGGACTAGTTCTGCGAAGAGATCGCCGGTGAGGACGGAGGCTTGGCCGTCCTCGGCTTCGAGGCCCCAACGGACGGCGTCGTCAGCGTCGATAAAGCGGATGATGCGCATGTCTTTCTCCTTTGTTTTTCCATCACTTGTACAAACCTTAAGGCAGGGTTAGCAGCCCGTCAAATGACCTTGACGCTCAGAGTGGGGCCGCCTATTTTCCCCATTCTTAAATTTTAGATCCAACGCGAGGAAAAAAGCGTGCCCCAAAACGTCAGCGAAGAACGCGTACGCAAGATAGTCGAAGAAGTGGTGCAGCGAGTCGTCAGTGGTGGGAGCGACAGCGAGGGCGGGGACACTGGGGTCTTCGCGACAGTTGACGCGGCCGTCCAAAGTGCGACTCGCGCCCAGCAGCAGTTGGTGGCCTTGTCGCTGGAGGAGCGCAAAAAGATCGTCGAGGCCCTCCGGCAGACGGCGCATGTCCACGCCGAGGAATTTTCGCAGCGGGCCTTGGCCGAGACGGGCATGGGGCGGCTGGAAGACAAGATCATCAAGCACCAAGTTGCGGCCGATACGACGCCCGGTGTCGAAGACCTAGAGGCCACTTCGTGGACTGGCGACCACGGGCTGACCGTAGTTGAAATGGCCCCCTATGGGGTCATCGGCGCGGTTACTCCATCGACGCATCCCGTGCCGACGATGGTCAACAACGCCATTTGCATTGTCGCCGCAGGGAACTCGGTCGTCTTCAACGTACATCCGGCGGGCAGAAAGGTCTCCATGTTCGCGGTGGGCTTGATCAATCAGGCTATCGTCGCGGCTGGCGGCCCGGCCAATTTGGTGACTGCGGTCGAGACGCCGACCATTGAGACGGCCAACGAATTGTTCAACCACCCGGACATCCGCCTGTTGCTGGTCACAGGGGGGCCGGGCGTGGCCAAGGCCGCGCTGGGCAGCCCCAAAAAGGCCATCGTCGCCGGCCCAGGCAATCCGCCCGTAGTCGTCGATGAAACGGCCGATTTGGCCAAGGCCGCGTGCGACATCATCGACGGCGGGGGATTCGACAACAACATTCTCTGCATCGGCGAGAAGCAGGTCTTTGCCGTCGCTTCCATTGCCGACGAACTCAAGCGGCTGATGGTCCAGTACAATGCATACGAACTCGATGCGCGGCAGGTCGAGACGCTCGCGCAGGTGGCCTTTGTCGAAGGGCCGGACGGGCATCTCGTAGCCAACCGCGAGCTCGTGGGGCGTGACGCAGCCGTGTTGGGCGAGCGCATTGGCCTGCGGCTCGACTCGTCGCTGCGCATGCTCATTGGCGAGACCGACGCCAACCACGTCTTTGTGCGCGAGGAGCAGATGATGCCCTTTTTGCCGATCGTGCGCGTGCCCAACGTCGATCAGGCCATCCGCGAGGCCGTCATCTCCGAGCACGGCTACGGGCACACGGCCGTAATTCATTCGCGCAACATCGAAAACATGCACAACATGGCCTGCGCCGTGGATACTACCATTTTCGTCAAGAACGGTCCTTCCTACGCCGGGGTTGGCTTGGGCGGCGAGGGTTTTGGGACGTACTCCATTGCCGGGCCTACGGGCGAGGGTTTGACGTCGCCGCGCACCTTTACCCGCCAGCGCCGCTGCGCCCTCGTAGATTACTTCCGCATCGCCTGATGCTATTGGGCCAAGTCAAAGGGCACCTAATTTCCACGGCCAAAGTCCCGAGCCTGCACGGCAAGAAGCTGTTAGTGGTCGAAATCGCGTCGGTGCGCGAGCACGGTCTGGTGCTGACGGGGCGGGATATGGTTTGCATCGACGCGGTGCAAGCGGGCAAGGGCGAGTTGGTGATTTTGGTGCAGGGCAGCTCGTCGCGGATCGCCCCGAACTTGGGCGATGTGCCGACCGACGCGGTAATCGTCGGGATCGTTGATTCGCTACAGGCGATGGGCAAGGACTTTGACTGTCGGCAACTGAGCCGCGAAGGGTAGGCGATGGAAGCGGCGGGACTAGACCGCAAGCAGATTGAGGCGCTGGTGCGCCGGGTGGTGTACGATCATTTGCCCGATGCTCAGCTAGAGCAGGCGCCCTCAGCTCCGAGGCTGGTCGTCAATATGTCCGCTCGCCACGTCCATCTCAACCAACAGGCGCTGAACGCGCTCTTCGGCGCAGGTGCCGAGCTGACCGTGCAGAAGGCTCTGTATCAGGAAGGCGCTTTTGCCGCCGAGCAGACAGTGTCGGTTTTCGGCCCGCGCAAGCAGGTGATTCCCAATGTCCGCATCCTCGGCCCATTGCGCGATTACAACCAAGTGGAACTGGCCTTTACGGACGCCCGCTATTTGGGCATTGACGCGCCGGTGCGGCTCAGCGGCAACATCGAGGGTACACCGGGCTGCTACTTGGTGGGGCCGGCCGGGGGGCTGGAGTTGGATCACGGGGTGATTCGGGCTGCGCGCCATGTGCATTTGAACCCGGAAGAGGCCGCGTACTACGGGGTCGGCCCGGGGGACTTGCTGCGGCTGGTAGTAGAAGGCGATCAGGGCGGGGTGCTGGAAGGGCTGATCTGCCGCGTCAGCGAGCGCGAGCGCCTAGAAGTTCACATCGATACAGACGAGGGCAATGCGATTGATTTGGTACACGCCCGCAAGGTATATTTGGAGCGTTGAAAGCAAAAATCCGCACAATTACTTCAGGAGGTAAGGGATGTCGGATGCAATAGGAATGGTAGAAACCGTGGGGTTGGTCGGGGTGGTCGAGGCCGGCGACGCCATGGCCAAGGCCGCTAGCGTCCAGCTTTTGGGCTGGGATCGAGTTGGCTCCGGCTTGGTGACTGTATTTTGCTCAGGGGATGTTGCGGCCGTCAAGTCGGCCGTGGATGCTGGATCGGCCGCGGCGGCCAAGGTTGGGGAGGTACATTCGGTACACGTGATTCCCCGCCCGCACAGCGAGTTGACGACCGTCGTACCCGAGCGCGGCGACAGCGGCGACAGCGATGACCGCGTCCGCGCCTTGGGTCTGATTGAGACGAAGGGGTCCATCGGCGTGATCGAAGCAGCCGATGCCATGAGCAAGGCCGCGGATGTGGAGATCGTCAAGCTGCAGGACATCGGCGGCGGGTACATCACCGTCATCGTCAGCGGTGACGTTGGCTCGGTGCAAGCTGCGGTCAGCGCCGGTGCCGAGGCGGCCGAGCGCGTGGGCGAGCTGGTGTCGCAACACGTGATTCCCCGTCCGCACGACGATCTCGTCGCGCTGTACTTGTAAGAGGAGAGAAATGATGAAAGCATTGGGTATGGTTGAGACCCGAGGTTTGGTCTGCGTCGTCGAAGCCCTCGACGCCATGTTGAAGACCGCGGACGTGAGCTATGCGGGCCAAAAGCGCGTGGGCAGTGGCCTAGTCGCCGTGCTGGTCGAAGGCGACGTAGCCGCGGTCAAAGCGGCCGTGGATGCGGGGGCGCAAGCGGCCCAGCGCATCGGCGAACTGCGCAGCGTCCACGTGATTCCCCGCCCGACTGAGGGACTGACAGATCAGCTTGGTTAGCTAAGTGGCCGAGGCTTTGCACATCGACGCTCCGGTAGTAACCGGCGATTTGCTCGGGCGCGAGCACAAGGGCGAGCGGACGCTCAGCGTGGCTCCCAGCGCCATTTTGACGCCGACGGCTTGGGACTACATTCGCCAACACCGGTTGCAGCTAAGTCGCGGCGAGGCTGTTGCGGCGGCCGTCGATGACGTTGGGGACGCGGGCCGGTGTGAGCATCCCGACCGCGCCTGCGGCTGCGAGCACGAGGAATTCGGCTCGGGGTACGTCGAGCCAGCGCGTTGCGGCGATTGCGCCGTCCACGAGCGCAAGCAGGCGGGCGACCCCGAGGCGAGTTGCGAGGGGTGCAACCGCTACAAGACGCTTTTGCAACAAATCGAGCAGGGCCAAGCCTCCGACCCGGAAGCCTTAATTGAGCAGATCACTGAGCTAGTTCTGCACCGGCTGGCAGACTGAGCTATGGCGGGCGACCCGGCAGTCGGCATGATCGAGGTACAGGGCGTGGCCGCTGCCATTGTGGGTGCGGATGCGGCCTGCAAGGCCGCGGACGTGACGCTCGCAGGTTGGTCGTCCATCGGCGGCTATACTACGGCCTTTTTCACCGGATCGATCAGCGATGTGGCCGCGGCGCTGCAAAGCGGCGAAGAAGCGGCCCGTGGAGTAATAGAACACGTGGTGGCCGCCCCCCTACTCCAACCCGCTGCCGCTTGCCACCATTTCGTCGATTTTCCAGTCCGGTCTGACAGCAACTTTCCCGCTGGTGCCCTAGGATTGGTCGAGACGCGCGGCTATGGGGCTCACATTCAAACCAACGATCAGATGGTTAAGATGGCTGCCGTCGAGGTCATCAACGTGCTGACGGTCCACGACCGCGTGGTATGTTCGCTGGTCTTGGGAGATGTAGGGGCCGTCACCGAAGCCATCGCCGTCGCGCAAAAGTTGCTCGCGGACTGCGAGCACTTGTTGGGCACGGCCCTGATTCCGCAGCCGTGGCCCGAGGTCTTGGCTGCATACGCCGCGCCGATGGGAGGTGGTGGTGTCTAGCGGGGCGATCGGCATACTGGAGACGCGCGGCATGGCGTCGCTGATGGCTTCCACCGACGCCATGCTCAAGGCCGCCCAAGTGCAACTATGCGGGCGGCACGGCATCGGTTCGGGTTGGCTCACCGCCGTAATTGCTGGCCAAGTGGCTGACGTGGAGGCGGCCATCCGCGTCGGCGAGGTCGAGGCGAACCGCACTGGCGAACTTATTGGCGCGCAAGTGGTGCCGCGACCGGATGCGCGCGCTACGGACGCCATGCCCCACGCGACCGGCCTCGGTGCCGAACAAGTCCAGCCGCGGGCGACAGGCTTGTTGGAGACGCAGGGCCTGACGCCGCTGGTGGCCGGTGCCGACGCCATGCTCAAGGCCGCCCAGGTGGAGCTAGGGGGTTGGGCCTTCATCGGTGGCGCTTTGTGTCACGCGCCGATCTTTGGCGATGTGGCGGCCGTGCAGACGGCGCTAGAAGTCGGTCGGCAAGCAGCCGAGCGGATTGGCACGGTGTACGCGACGCTTGTTTTGCCGCAACCCAGCGAGGGGCTAGGGCCTTTGTTGCCGCCCGCGCCAGCGGTCGAGCCGCGTTCCACGGGTGCTTTGGGCCTCATAGAGACTATTGGTTACGCCACGGTCGTAGGCAGCGCCGACGCCATGCTCAAGGCCGCGGATGTGCAAATAGAGCGCTTGAGCATTGGCAGCGGCGGGCGGATTGCCGCGCTGGCCACCGGCCATCTCGACGATGTGCAGGCTGCGGTGCGCGTTGGTGCTGAGGCGGCCACGGCTTTGGGGGAGCTCGACGCCTCGGCCGTAGTCTCTAGACCCGACCCCGCGCTCGTCGCCCGTTTTGCCACTGCGGCCGAAGGTCTTGGCGCGGGTGCGCGGCAGGCTATGGGGCTGATTGAGACGCGCAGCACCGTGGCCTTGGTGCGGGCCGTCGATCGAATGCTCAAGGCTGCGGCCGTCGAATACGAGGGAGCCTATAAGGTGGGGTACTACTTGACGGCCGCGGTCGTGCGCGGCGATGTCGGTGCCGTGCAGGTCGCCATAGATGCGGGTCGGGAGGAGGCCGTTGAACACGGGGAACTAGTCTCGGCCTACGCAATTCCACAGCCCTACAGCGGCCTCGAAGGCCGCCTGCCGCACGTTTAGCGAGGACGCGAAAAATGATTCGGATTGACGATGCAGTAATTACCGCTCAGACCTTGGAGGGCCGTCTAGCTGGCGAGCGGCAGGTCGAGATCGGCCCGGGAGCCAAGCTGACGCCCTCGGCGCAGGATTTTTTGCACGCCCAAGGCGTTGAGATCGTGCGCGGGGAAGCCGGAGGCCAAGTTCCCCCAACGGCAACATCGGCACCAGCACCGGTACCAGCGGTTCCTCGCGCCGCCGGACGCCAGACATTTGCTGGCATCTTCTGCCCCAATATCGTCCTTTTCGACAGCCAGAACAGGATCAACCGCGCCGAGATGGAGCGCTACATCAACTGGCTGATCGAGGCTGGGATCCACGGGCTGTACCCCAACGGCAGCACGGGCGAGTTCGCACGCCTGTCGCAGGAGGAACGCCAAGACGTGGTGCGGCTGGTCTGCGAGGCCAACAAGGGGCGCGTACCCGTCCTAGCTGGAGCCAGTGAGGCCAACTTGCGCGACGTGCTCAAGATGGCCGAATACTACGCCTCGCTCGGCGTGGATGCCATTGCGCTGATGCCCCCCTATTACTACGAGATTTCTACCGAGAGCCTTTTCGAGTACTTCGCCGAAATTGCCGAAGAATCGCCGCTGGACATCCTGCTGTGCAATATCCCGCAATTTACCCAAGAGCTGTCGATAGATTTGCTGGAGCGGCTCTTGCCCTACGATCGGGTCTGCGGCACCAAGGACTCCAGCCGCGACCTGCCGAGGCTGCTCAACACCATGAACCGCCTGCGCCAACAGCGCCCCGACTACGTGGTGATGACCGGTTGCGAGGAGATTGTATTTCCCTCGGTAATCATGGGCGTCAGCGGGGGCACCATCGCCACCTCGGGCATCGTCCCAGAGGTGATCGTCGAGCTGTATGAAAAGGCCAAAAGCGGCGACATCGAGCGGGCTCGCGAACTGCAATACCGCATCCTCGATCTCATCAACTTGATGCTTCTTGGGGTCAATTTCCCAGAGGGCTTTAAGACTGGGGTGGCGGCCCGCGGCTTTGACGTAGGCCCAGCGCGCGCGTCGAGTAGCGCGACCGAGCAGGAGTACCTGATCAAGCTAGAGGCCCAAATCAACTGCGTCCTCGCGGATATGGGCTATCCAGTCCAAGGCCCTCGCGCCTGCCCGGCGACCAACCTGCCGCCGATTGTCGGTCGCTAGATGGCCCTGACGGACGCAAGCGTGTTGGTGGTCGGGGCCGGTATCATCGGCCGCTCGACAGCCTATTTTCTCGCGCGGCAAGGCGCGAAGGTCGTCCTGCTCGACGAGGGAATCCCCACAGGCTCGCCCACGAGCCGGGCCTCGTTGGGTGTCCTCACTCACTGCAACGGCGGCGACAATCCCTACGCCCAGCTTTTCCGCGACGGTCACGCTTTGCACGCCCGGCTGGCCCGCGACCTAGCCGAAGACTTAGGCGCAGACGTGGGTTGGCGTCCTCTCGGCGGCATCGATCTTTTTACTGACCCAGCTCAGCTAGAGGAGGTATGGCGCTTCAACCGCGAGCGCGGCTGTCAGGTCGAGCGGCTCGACGAGCGGGCCTTGCACGATGCGGAGCCGGGGTTGGATGGTGGCGGCGAGGGGCTGTATTTTGCCGACGATCACCGGGTGGATCCCCTCAAGTTGGGCGCGGTGCTTTGGGCAGCGGCCGTAAAGCAGGGAGCGTCTGCTGCTTGGGGCGAGCGCGTCTGGCGCATTGCCCAAGCGGGTGAGGCCGTTGAGATCGCCACCAGTCGGAAGACTCACCGCGCCGACTTTGCGGTTTTGGCGGCTGGGGCGTGGACCGGCGACTTGGCAGCGCAACTCGGTGCTCGCGTCTCACTACGCCCAGTGCGGGGCCAACAAGCGCGTTTTGTTGGTGCCCCGCTGCGCCACTTAGTGAGGATAAACGGACGCCACTTTATTCCAGACGGCGGCGAAATGATCGTGGGAGCGACGTCGGAGGAGGTCGGCTTTCGGTTGGCGACGACCCGCGCAGCAGCTACGCAATTTGTCTCGGAAGTACACTCTGCGCTGGGGAGGTGTCTGCCGCTGTCGCGCCAGCAGGCCGGTTTGCGGCCCAAGCCCCGAGGTGGGCGTCCACTCATCGGCCCGCTGACGGATGCGCCGCGCGTTTTTGTGGCCTCTGGGCACTACAAAAACGGCGTCTTGCTAGGCCCGATTACCGGCCAAATCGTTGCCCGTTGGATCGCCGAGGGAACTCCGGGGCGCGACATGAGCCGCTTCGCGCCCGAGCGTTAAATTCATTGCCACCTAACACAGTTGAGGTTAAACATGCCATTGCAAAAAGAAGACCTACTCGCCGCATTAAACTCGGTTACCTCCATTCCGGTGGTCCCTTTTCGCGGCGGGCAAATCGACTACGAAGCTCACGCCAAGAACATCAACTACTTGATGGAGAACAATCACTTGGACGGCGACCGGCCCCGGGTGATTGGCATCGCCGGCACTAGCTTGATCCACCACATTAGCGCGGACGAGCAAGTGCAGTTGTTGGGATTTACCGGCGAGCAGATGGGGGGGCGCGGAGTGCTGATGTCCGGGCTTGCTCCCAATCCGGTCGGGGATGCCGAGCGGTTGATTGAGCGGGAGGCCGCGCTCGAATATCCCCCGGATGTCTATCTCGTCATGCCGCTTACGGGCGTGGCCAGTCCAGAGGGCATTTTCGCGTACTACATGGATTTTGCCGAGCGGTTGGGGCGTTCGTGTGGGGCCAAGTTGCTCTACTACCTGCGCAACCAAGCCGAGCGCGAGATAGCCGTGCGGCTGATGAACGAGTCCGAGCACTTTGTGGGGCTGAAGATCGGCACCACGGTTGATGATGTTGAGCCGATTGTCGCGGGGGTAGAAGAAGGAGCTGCGCTGGTGATTTGGGGTGTGGGAGATCGTTCGACCGGGCCGGCCGAGCGCGGCACCAAAGGGCATACGTCGGGGATCAACGTGGCCTTTGCCCGCGCCTCAGATGAAATCAACAACGCTCAGCGTCGCGGCGATTTTGCGACTTCGCAGCAGATTGAAAATCAGCTTGCGCCCCTAGAGGAAATTCGCTTCCGCAACGGCCGCATGTACAACTATTCAGCCGTGGTCGAGGCCATGCACTTGGGGGGATTCAGCGATGTGGACGGCGGCGATGGCGGTCCGTTTAATCCGCGAGTACCGGCGGAAGTGTCCGAGGAAGTGGCTGCGGCTATAGCCGACATTGTGGACTATCACTAGCCTTCGTCGCGTAGCTGCTCTAGATAGGCCGCCCATTCGACGGGGAGCAGGTGCTGCTTTTGGCTGTTGCAGTGCTTGCAGCAAGGCACCACGTTGGACTTGGTGGTGCGGCCGCCGCGGATGAGGGGTACCACGTGATCCATGGTCAACTCCTGAGGTGCAAACGACTGCTGGCAGTAGTGGCACTGGCCAGCGGCCCGTTTGCGCTTCCACCATTGGGAGCGACGCAGCTCCTTAGCCTTGTTTTTTTCTCGGGCGACGTGCTCGGCGTCGGCTGGGACGAAGTAGGTGTTTTCCATGTGGGGGCAAGATAGCGTAGAATGGGCGCGGCGCAAAAAGAGAGGTACGACTAGAGCGGGAAGTAATCTACGGGAAGAAGTTTTTATAAAATAAAAAAGGGGGCCGTAAGGCCCCCTCCCAATGGCAAAACTGACCACCCACCTTCGCATTAGCGAATTAGTAAAGAGTAAATGGAGTCCCGCTGATCATGTCAACCAAAATGTCGGAAGATAGGGGCAATTTTCTGAACCTCAGCGAAGCCGACACTAGAGCCAAGCTCATCGATCCGGCCATTCATAGGCGCGGCTGGACAGAAGACCACATCCGGCGCGAGGAGACTGCCGGGACCGTTGAGCCTGTCAGTGGTCGCCGCAAGCGCGGCCAGATTGACTATGTGCTCCGGGTCAAGGTCAACGAACACACCCAGCCGATCGCCTTGGCGCTAATTGAGGCAAAAAAGGAAAGCCTGCCTCCAGGGCATGGCCTTGACCAAGCGAAGGGCTATTCTCAGTGCAAGCGGCTCAATGTCCACTTTGTGTTTTCTTCTAACGGCCATCAGTTCGTCGAGTACGACCACTTCACTGGACAAACTTCCGCGCCCCTTTCTATGGACCAGTTCCCGACCCCACAGGAACTGCGTACTCGCTACGAACAAGGCATCGGTTTTGCCCTTGAATCACCCGCCGCCCGGCCCTTATTGCAGCCCTACTCAGGTGGCGAAGGCACCCGCCGCTACTATCAGGACGCAGCCATCCGCGCCGTTATGGAACACATCGCCCGCTGCGAGAACGCCCACGAGTCAAAACGAGCGCTGCTTTCCATGGCGACTGGCTGCGGCAAGACCTTCGTCGCCGTCAACCTGCTCAAGCGTATCGCGGACGCCGGACAGCTTACCCGTGCCCTTTTTCTTTGCGACCGCGACGAGTTACGCGCTCAGGCGGTCCAAGCCTTCCAAAACGTCTTTGGTGCCGATGCTGCTCCTGTATATCGTCGGTCAGACGGCACTAATAATGCCCGCAACGCCCGCATCCACATCGCCACCTACCAGACCCTCGGCGTGGCAAACGACGACGGCGACGCCAACTTCCTGACCACCCACTACCCAGAAAATCACTTCACTCACATCGTCATTGACGAATGTCATCGCTCGGCTTGGGGCAAGTGGTCGCAGGTGCTTACGCGCAATAGCGAGGCTGTTCAGATCGGCCTCACTGCCACGCCGAGGCAGTTGAAGTGCCGGGAAGAAACTGCCGAGGCCGAGGAAGACGAAGCAATTACGGCCAACAACATCCGCTACTTTGGCGAACCTGTGTACGAATATAGCATGGCCCAAGGCATTGAGGACGGTTATCTGGCCGCCTGCGAAATCCAAAAGGGGCGCGTCAATCTCGACGACACCGGCCTTACTATAGACGACATTATGAAGCACAACCCGGTAGATGCTATCACGGGTCTGCCCATATCCCGCGAGCAAGTTGAGGAGCAATACGCCAGGACCGCTTACGAAGACCGCATCTTGCTGCCTGACCGCGTACAGGCATTATGCCAAGACCTGTTTCAGTACCTGCTCGCCACTGACGGCCCCGAACAAAAGACCATCGTTTTCTGCGTCCGCGATCATCACGCTGATGAGGTGGCTGCTTGTATGAACAACCTGTATGCGGCTTGGTGCATCGCCAACGGCCAGCAGCGGCGAGATTCCTACGCTTTCAAATGCACGGCGGCAAGTAGTGGTAACGACCAGCTTCCCGATTTTCGCGCCTCGTCGAGTAGCTACTTTATTGCTACCACAGTGGATTTGCTGACTACCGGCGTTGACGTGCCGTGTGTACGGAACATCGCCTTCTTCAAGTATCTCAAAAGTCCGATCAGCTTTTACCAGATGATTGGGCGGGGGACGCGTATAGACGAACCGACCAATAAGCTGATGTTCCGCGTTTATGACTACACCGACGCCACCTGCCTGTTCAGCGAGGATTTTACCAGCCGCCCAACGCGCACTAGCAGCGGCGAAGGCGAAGGCGGCGATAAGCCGGATGCATCTCCTACCATCATTCGAGTCGAGGGTTTCGACGTACATATCACTGCTTGGGGCCGCTTTATCGTCGTCGAGGAAGACGGCCAACCCGTGCCCGTGTCGATAGAGGAGTACAAGGAGAATATGGCTATGCAGTTGGTGCAGGAGGTCGGTACGCTCGACAATTTTCGCACCCGCTGGATTGATCCGTCTTTGCGGCGAGAATTGATCGACAGCTTGGTCTCGTCCGGCTATCCACCCACTGTCATTCGCCAAATAGATGAGAAAGAAGAGTACGACCTGTACGACGTGTTGGCCGAGTTGGGCTGGGATCTAAACCCCCGCACGCGCTACGACCGCTCCCAAGCGTTTCACTACAAGTACGAAGACTGGATTGATGGATTGCCGGGCAAGGCTTCCAGTACTATTCGCGCCATTGCCGGTCAGTTCGCGACGGGTGGTACCGAAGCCTTGGAGAACCCTAGGATATTTCAAGTGCCCATGGTCCGAGACGCCGGGAGCATGGTGGCACTGCAACAGGCAGGCGTTCCTCAAAAACTGTTCACTGAGGCGAAGAGGAGGATGTTTACTGCATGAGTGACGCCGCAACAGCATCAGGACGCCTGCCCGATGGGTGGCGATGGGTTAGGTTGGGGGAGGTGTGCGAGGTAAATCCACGACGACCATCTATTGATCGATCCGACGAGACACCAACGACGTTCATTCCCATGGAAGCCGTTGATGCAAAATCTGGAGTTGCGGATTCGCGTGTGCGCCCGTTTGGTGAAATCAAGAAAGGGTACACGTATTTCGCTGAAGGGGATGTTCTCTTTGCAAAAATTACCCCTTGTATGCAGAATGGAAAACACGCGATAGCGCGAGATCTATTAGATGGTATTGGCTTCGGCACGACGGAGTTTCATGTTCTTCGCCCAAGCGAGCACATCATCGCCGAATGGATACACTTCTTCGTTCGGCAACCTAGTGTCCTTCTCGAAGCAACAGAATATTTCACTGGTTCAGTAGGACAACAAAGGTTGCCTCAAGAATATCTCTTCAACCGCAAAATTCCTCTCCCACCACTTGCTGAGCAGCGGCGGATTGCGGCAATTCTCAAAAAGCAGATGGCGGCACTGGAGAAGGCGCGAACGGCGGCGGAAGAAGAATTGGACGCCATTGATGCTATGCCGTCGGCTCTATTGCGGAAGGCTTTTGCGGGGAAGGTGTGATAGGTAAGCCATCACCAAACTGGGAAATTACGCTGCTTGGTATCCCAAACTCCACACACGCAGGAGATCGCTACACCCCTGTTCAAAAGGTTGCGTAAAATCAATCATCTGAAAGGAGTGCAGCGTCCAAGAAAGTCGATCGTAGTCGCAGGGTTGGTATAAAAGGGGGACAATCTTGTTTTCAAAGCGGTTCTGGTTAAGAGCAAAGTATATCTCTCTTTTCACCCACATGGATTCCAAGGCACTCGGCGATAAGACAAGCACAAACCAATCGCAGCGCCGAAGAGCCTCCCCAATTTCATCGTGCCATTGTTGTCCTCCAAGTACATTGGTTCGACTGTACCAGACAGGAAGGCCATGTCGTCGCATCATGGTGACCAACTCTTCCACGAACTGCCGATCTTGGTCAGAATGCGAAAGAAAAATTTCCGTTGGCAACATAACTCAAGGGATTGATGCAGAGGTAGGCGAGGAGCTTGCTATATCATTTTCTAGAATTGCCTGTGCGATTTGTTTAATTCCTTCTTCTTCCTCGTATTCACCCATATCGATCATATGTAAGCGCCGAAGGATCCATGGAATATCTTCCTTCTTTAGCTCCCCTGGATCGCTTACAAGGACGGGGATCAGACGTTCGCGATAGTTTTGTTCGCCAAGAGCATACTCGATCTCCCGACGTACCCAACTTGAACGTAAAGCGTCAGCGGTCAGGAGGACCACCATGGCTTTTGACTCTTTCAACGCCCGCGCTACTTCGTCGGGCCAATTGGCCCCAGGCAGGACGTCACGGGTGGCATCCCATACTTCGAGACCAACTTCCTCTAGGCTAGCCGCAATTTTCTTGACAAGCGGCTCATCTGTATAGGCATGGCTGATAAAAACTTTCATAATCCAGCTATCCTTTCGTGTCTGCTGCTGACGATAAATCCTTGACATGGATACTGAAGCAAAAGTTTCATACTCTTTCCACCTGCTAGAGCACTTTGCTATCCTTTGAAGAAGTAAAATATACCAGCCAATAAGATATACAGCAGACCAAAGCACCTCGGCACCCACTTCTCTACACCCGTAAGAGGCTGGTATAGCTTCCTATCCTTTCCTTCGCCAAGTGCTTTCCATTCAGCATCATAAGGAGCAACAGGTAGCATTTGTTCAAGCACATGGACGACCTTGTATTTACCCGAGTTTAGCTGCCGATACGAATTTACTACACGCTCCCATACATAACAGAGAAGCATTAAGGCGATAAAAGGTGCAAAGATGAGCGAGGCTGGTTTCAGCATTTCCTCTTTGAGCAGCACAGTAAAGGCGATAGTCAGGGTCGTATGCACACCGACGAAAAACGAGTTTGCGAGCATTCTCCGGGCGCTGACTCGATCAGCCATTTCGACGTATAGCTTATACTGGTCAAAAAGGTGATTCTCAAATTCAGGACCGTAGTCATCTTTACTCTGCCTCAGCAAATTTAGGTCGTTTTTGCTCACCTCTTTCCTACCTCCTCGACTTATGATGTAGCAAGGGCTGTCGCAGGTTTTTTAACTTTTTGGCTACAAAGACCATCTCCGAATAGCATCTACGATGCTACTTGTTTGCCAACCAACCATTTCCTTCACAGCATTTTGTACCTCAGTCGGTACACGTTCTTGACCCAAAGGTCTAATGCCAACAATCGGCTTGTTATAGCCTACGGCGATGTTAATCTCTTCCTGAATCCACTTTCTATGGTTCACATACATGCCAGAAACTACAAGAAAGCAGTTTATCGGAGCAATTTGTAGGTTAAGTGCTTGACGCAATTCCTTATCTGTTTTTGTGCCCAATGGATCGTGCTCTGGAACTGAGTAATTGCGCCAATAGAAGTACGGTGCTTCGTAGAGAAGATTCTCAAGGCGGTAGTATTCGGAGTTTTCGGCACTACGCCATACATGGCTCAGAAATAGATCATACGTCTTAAGTCTTGGCATATCTACCCCTTCTTTAATTTATCGGTGCTAACGATCGAACCTTCAGAATAGCGTATCGCATGTTACGTTGTCATGTTATACACTCTCGCCGCGGATAACGCGGGCGATCTCTTCAGCGATTTCATTTATCGTATGGGTTCCTGTAGTACGGGCAACCTTGTCTGCCAAAGATGGACTGTACTCGATTAGTTCCTGCTTGGTAATATCATGCCAAATGGGAAGGATGATCTGTTCTCCTGTTACTGCCTTCGTAACAAGTCCGTCTAGTTCATAGTTGGTCCATCCCTTGTCAAAGAAGGAGCGAGAAAGTACCACCACGCCAAACCGACTCTTGGCAAGCCCGGTATCAATCTTGCGTCGTAAACTATCGCCGATCCTCACTTCAAATTCGTCGTACCAGACTTCCAATCCACTATTGACGAGCGCGTGTGCAAGCGGTCGGACCACTTCATCCTTATCTTCGGTAGCATGTGAAATGAATACGTCGTACTCGCGAATATAGCCATCATCGGCGTTTGAAGGTGGTGCATCCTCTTGTAGGAGAGACGGGACGGACGCAAGAGGTGCATCGTGGATGTCGGGCAAACGGTGCGGAGCGGGTATAATGTTTATAGATGAACGAATAGTGCCAGCATAACCTCCTAAGTCGAGGGCTACATGCCAATGTCCATTCCGGGGAATTTTAAGTAAGACAGGGGATTTGCGAGCATGGCCACCGTAATAGCGGTAGCGTCTTCGACTACGGTAGTTGTGGAAGTTGGAACTGTCCATTAACTGTACGTTCGCGGCATTACCAGATAGTGTGACCTTTACAGTCTCGCCCGACTGACGATATCCGAGGTCGTAGTGCTGGAATTTCATAATGGCCTCTTAGGCGAAAATGAGAAAATTTGAGGGTAAAAAATTTCGCTACCTCTTGTACTATATCTTATCGCCTAAACCGGGTCAAGCATCTCTGGCACTCCTCTGTGGGAAACCAGATTTGTCTGCGTCGGTCAGACAGGCTCATAGCGCCGGACGCTGATCTCATTTGCACGGGCACGCATCTGAGAGGCATCATACCAAGCCTGCATCCTCAGCAGCATGTCCATGCCTACGCCGAATGCCTTCTCCATACGCAGTGCCATCTCCGGCGATAGTGCGGCGTTGCCGTTCAGCAGGTCCGAAAGCGTTGCCCGCCGAACTCCCAGAATCTCGGCCGCCCTTGTCACGTTCAGCCCCAACTCTTCAATGATCTCCGTACGAATGAAGTCGCCCGGATGAGAAGGGGTCATGTTCACTTTGATGCCGTTAGTAGCCATTAGTGATAGTCCTCCAAGTGGCGGACAGAGCGAATATCATGTTTTGAGTGTACGGTAGCACCGTCCATTTCACAAGCCTTTCCTCGGATTGTTTCGAGGACAAAACTCCGCGATTTCTCAATCATCAAGGCAAGTTCTGGCGCTCGTCAACGGAAACCCTCAGATTTCCTATGGATCAGGCCATTATCGGCGCATCGACCGGCATCGAATCATCGAAGGAGAACGGACGAATACCATGACGGAGACGAACTCAAACGGCAAACGACTCATCACCCAGCAATCAGTAGATCAGGCGGTCAAGAGCATCTGCGACATCATGCGGCGCGGCAATTGCGCCGGCGCATTGCAGTATGTCCCCGAACTGACGTGGATTCTCTTCCTGCGCATCCTCGACGAGCGCGAGGAGCGCGAGGAGCAGGAGGCCGAGGCGTTGGCATTGCCGTTCCGAGCTTCCCTAGAAGCGCCCTGCCGCTGGCGCGACTGGGGCGCGCCTGAACGCGAAGGCAACAAGCGGCAAGAACTACAGAACGCACCGCCAAACTCCTTTTTTCACTTCGTCAATACCGAGTTGCTGCCACATCTGAAGGCACTCAAGGAAGCGCCCGATGCCACTCCGCGTCAAAAAGTCATCAGTGAGATTATGACCGGCGTCGAGCGGGTCCGCATCGATACAGAGTTCAATTTCCTCGATGTGCTAGATAGAGTGCATCAGCTCTCTAACGAGGCGGTCGATCCGACGCACGTCTTCGCGCTCTCACAGATCTACGAAGGGCTACTGCTCAAGATGGGCGAGAAGGGCAATGATGGCGGGCAGTTCTTCACGCCGCGCCAAGTAATCAAGGCAATGGTGCAGGTGATAGACCCGCGCGTTGGCGAGACCGTGTACGATCCCGGTTGTGGTACCGGCGGTTTTCTGGCCCAGAGCTTTGAACACATTGCAGAGCGGCTGGAAAACGACGCTACCGCCGAGCAATTGACCATCCTCAAGCAGCGGACCTTCTATGGCCGGGAAAAGGAAAACCTCATCTATCCCATCGCTTTGGCCAATCTGGTATTGCATGGCATCGACGATCCCAGCCTGTGGCACGGCAATACCTTGACCGGGCAGGAAATCTACGGAGGCTTGTTTGACAATGCGCCACCAGCTTTTGACGTGATCCTGACCAATCCCCCATTCGGCGGGAGGGAAGGCAAGGAGGCGCAAACCAACTTCGACTATAAGACCGGTGCTACCCAAGTGCTTTTTTTACAGCATGTTATCCGCAGTCTGCGAGAGGGAGGACGTTGCGGCATCGTGCTGGATGAAGGGCTGCTGTTTCGCACCAACGAGGACGCCTTTGTCAAGACCAAGCGCAAGCTATTAGACGACTGCGACCTCTGGTGCGTTGTGAGCCTACCGGGCGGGGTATTCAGCGCGGCTGGCGCTGGCGTGAAGACTAACCTGCTCTTCTTTACGAAGGGGCAGCCAACCAAGAAAATCTGGTACTACGACCTAACGGATATCGAAGTCCGCAAAAAGACACCCCTGACGCTCCAGCATTTTGACGACTTCTTCCGCCTACTGCCAAACCGCGCTGAAAGTGAGCTGTCGTGGACAGTGGATATGGACGAGCGCAAGCAGACAGCCGCCGCAGAAGCCAAGCCCCTCGCAGATCAGGCCACCGCCAAAAGGCAACAGGAAGCTCAGTGGAACGAGCAGCTTAAGGAGCTCAAAAAGGCCAAGCCGCGCGACGAGCAGGCTATTGCGGAGGCTGAAGCGAAAGTCAAGGTGTTGAAAGCTGAAGCAAGAGCACTGGCCAACGACGCTAAGCGGATCGAGGATGCAGTGTACGACCTCAAGGCCGTTAATCCGCACAAGCGGCCGGTCGTGGATACGCGCACCCCCGAAGAGCTAATGGACATTATCGAAGCCAAAGGACAGGAGGTCGCCGAGGCGTTGGCCGTCTTGCGGGATTGAATCAGCAGCGCTTGGTGATGAATTCGCGGCTCATCCACTGTCCGAACACAGCGGTTGATTATTGAGGTTCACCAAATTTGATTTACAACACTCCGTATTGGCATTGGGATCGACGCGGTAAATCAACTTACGTGAAGGTCAATAATTGAATGGGAACGGACACAGCGGATAGCATTACTATAGTTGAGACTTTTGCGGACTACCATTCCTCTGCATCGGATACTTGCTGCTTGTCGGGTATCAACAGCGCGAAGTACAAACCTCCGTAGCCTAGGGGAATCACTGATTCAGTTGCTTCGATCCCCTCGGGACAGTCATCGTACCAGGACTCTAGTCCTAGACGGCATTGCTGCTCACCCTCATTCCCTGCGGCCCAATCATATACAAGTGTGCCCGGTTTTTGTGGCTCGCGGTACAGCAACCTCATGTCCCGGTACTCGTCTAACATACTCGGCGAGCGCTTCTCGTAATGGATCTGGCCCTCCCCATTGCAGACGATCAGAGCGCAGGACTGGTCGGTCAGCTCGACATACCGAAGTATTGTTGCGTAGAGAGAAGTCCCGAACTGCTTGGCCAGAGCTGAGATGGTCTCCGGGCAGTACTCCTTGTACTGCATCTGCTTCTTGAATTCACGCGCTGGCGTGAGTAGATGAACAGCGAACCGGTCGGCTTCACGTTCGATATCATCATCGCGGCCGCAATACACCGGTTTGGACTCGTGGACATCACCACCTTTGAGAATTTCTCGGTGCCGAGGTATAGACACGTGGCCAAGTTCGTGCCCAATCGTGAATCTACGGAAGCCCTCGTTCCAGTAGTTGTCGGGATTGAACCCGATCTCGTAACTTCCTGATCCCAAGCACCTCGCGAAGCCTGATACGTCCCTGCCGAGATGGCGCTCAGCGTACTCATAGTCGGCTTCTTTGACGAAGGCTACGATGTCACCTACGACGGCATCGTTCGCCAACCCGGCCTCCTCCCGGAGGCTACTTGCCATGCCGGCAATTGCTACCTCTGATAGCACTACTCCTCCTTACCGGTTGTCTTTTCGCCCCTTTTCGCCAACGCGAGAAGTTCGGTAACTTGGCGAATGGTTTTCGGGCTCGCTCCCTTTGCGGTTCGCATCAATGCCCTCAGTTCGAAGTGTTGCTCATCCTCACCAGACAATTCCTCGATACCTACTTGTAGCACCTCAGCAAGCCGCTTCACGGTCTTGGGCGTCGCTACCCGACTACCGCTCTCTAGCTGAGATATCGCCGCTTGGGTCATCCCCAGAGCATCGGCGAGATCCTGCTGGCTCAAGCCCTTCTCCGTCCGGATTCTACGCAGGCACTCCCCGAAATCAGGCATTATTCGGGCCTCCTCACTCTAGGCCATTGTCCCAAATTCTTGTTATGCCACAAAAAACGGTCTAACTCTCTCATACCCTCTTGACAAACAATAACAGATCAAGTTATAATATAAATAAGCATTACTCTGATGCTTATACCATACCCTGCCAGCAGGCTCACGTCAAGTGCTTAATAGTGATGCCTGCTGACAGGTAGCTTCGTCTGAGAGTCAGGCGGGGCATTATCACTAGGCGGCATAGCTTTGCCTCGCCGCCGCATCTGTGAAGAAAGGTCTCATCATGGCCAGAGTGCCAATAGGTACCACCGCGAGGACCGGGGAGATCTGCCCCGAGAGCGGAGTGTGGAAGGTGATCGGTAATTCGTCGACCACCGCCCCCATCGCCAAGTACAATCGCATGCCGCCCTACGACAGCAGGGCAGTGACTTGGCAGCTAATTAGGTACGCGTAGCGCCAACCTGCTGGTCCCGGCACCTTCCGGTTGCCGGGACCAATTCGGTTTCATCACAATGTAAAGGAGATACAGCCATGCCAGGCCGAGTCCGAGTTACCCGAGAATCCGATTCTGGACGTAACCAGCGTTTCAAGGACACCCGATCCGGACGGGAGATGAACCGCCAAGAGTTCGTTCGCAAGATCGAAACAGGCGAGTATCCGAAGTATCACACTCGCGTCATCAACGGAGTCAGGACGCCCGTGTCAAATCCAGATGGCAAGGAGCGCAATAACCTTGGATGATGTCCTATTACCGCTGACGTAACCCGCTGCATTGAGTGCCGCTGGTGAGACGGCCTAGGGTAGTGTGTGCCTGTGCCATCCGGCCTCCGCGTCGCCCGTCTCTTGAGCGGTCCAGAATGTCCTTTATATCCGAGTCCCTAATTCTTTCGACAGAGAGTTGAGCAATGGCTAGAAAATGCTATGTATGTGGTGGAGATGCGACCTCCAAAGAACACGTGCCCCCAAAGTGCTTCTTCCCCGACGACAGCAGGTATAGGCAGCAGCTAATAACCGTAGGGTCCTGCACTAAACATAATGAAGACATATCGCTAGATGATGAGTATGTACGCAACGTGATAGCCATGTGTATTGGAAACAATCTAATCGGCTTTGAGCAATTCATTAAGAAAACAGTGAAATCCTTCGAAGAAAGCACCGGCTTGATGATGAGTACCATCGGTACATCGCAGACGGTACTCACGCCCGAGGGCACAACTAGAGCATTTCAGATTGACAGGGCTCGGTTCAACAAAGTGATGAAGAAGATTGCTTATGGATTGTATTTCTATGAGTTCCAAAAACCGTGGGATCGAGATTTGATTGTTGCGACGCCCAATATGAAGACCCAGGACATGAGAGAGGATGACTACGGTCCATTGATTCGATGGGCTGAAGCGAATTGCCCTCCTCTACCATCACAAGGCAAAAATCCGAAAGTGTTTCAGTACCAATATCTTCAGGATAACGAAAATACGGAAGGTACTGTTTTCCGGATCGTGTTCTACGAGAATTTTGTCGCTTGGATTGTCAAACTAAAAGGCTCTCAGACGTTTGGGATATAGAGCGAGACTTAGGGAAGGTCATCTACAACGAGTTCCCAGACCGCTTCTACTGCGGCTCGACAGCCTGTTGGCCGACGTAGGTCCATGATTAGGATTATCCAAAATTTCTAGGTTGACACACCATTGAGGTCTATTATGCAGGCAGTCGTGAAAACGTCCCGTAAAGAGGCCGTGAACGTCTTTGAGACCGACTGGTATCGGGATATCAAGTCAAAGATGACGCCGGGCGACAATCTGAAGATCTATCGGGAGAATCGCGGTTTGACTCAGGCCAAGTTAGGTGAGATGCTCGGTGCTGTTCCCCGTCAGCATATCTCAAAGATGGAGAGAGGGGTGCGGTCGATTAGCTTAAAAACAGCCCGGAAGCTGGCAGAGCTATTCAAGGTATCGCCTGAGAAATTCATTTGAAGACCAGGAGGGCCAGACAAACTTGCTGATAGTAGATGCCTACGCGCTGGTCGCCTTTCGGCAATAGTAGAGTACAATCCTGCGCAACGGACTCAGTAGCGCTTGCTGATGAATTCGCGGCTCATCCACTGCCCGAGTACCTTCTGCGAGCGGAGTAGCAGCTTCTGATAAGCGCGCTCTAAGTTCTTTTTGTTTTTGGCGCCGGGCAGGACGTTGTAGCGGCCGCGGATTTGGGTGATGGCGCGGCTGCGCGGATCGACGGCGATGGTGAGGATGCGGTGGCGGCGGCCTTTGCCGTCTTCTACGCCGAGGGACCAGATCGAGGTACTGCCGTTGCGGCAGCTCTTGGCGTAGGTATAGACGCAGTGGCCCATTTCGCGGCCCTCGGCCCCCAGCTCGGCATTGGAGAGCAACTCCCGTATGCTCCAAGTGAAGGTCTCGCCGAGTTGCTTGTCCTCCTGCTTTAGTTCGAATTCGCCGATACTCGAAGCGCCCCAAGACATGTGCCGGACGCGGCTCTTTTTGCCACCAGCTCTGTCCGGCTCGTCCTCTGCATCGGGCAGCATCACCTGCCGCGCCAGTGCTTCGTGCCACTCGTCAACCTGGCGCAACAGCTTGGGAATGCTGCGGCTCTTCATCGAGAAGTTCGGCTGCGCTGGTGGCCTTTGCTCGAAGCCACCGCCGGGCAGGGCGATTTGCTGCGGCACGTATTTCTGATTGTAGATGTAATCGACGATGGGGCCGACGTGGGCTGGGTCGAGCATGGGATTATTGGCAAAAAACAGAATCGCGGTGGACCAAAAGTCCTCGTTTTCAAACGACTGGCCCAGCCGAGTGCCAATCATCGCCCGCGCCAGCGTCGGACTGCCGCCTTGGCCCAAGACTTGACCCCAGCGCAGGGCATGGGCGATGGAGAGGTCGTCGGGGGCGGCGAGGAAGCAGTGGGCCGACTTCTTGCTCAAGGCGACGGGGAGGTCGGCGGTGCGGATGTTATGCCCCGCGCCGATGTGTTTGAACCACGTCTGATGCAAGCCCGCCTCTGGCATCTGCGAGGTGAAAAAGGCCGCGTCCATAAAAGTGGGCACGTCATAGCGGGCTAGCAGGTGGCAGGCGAGGTGGTGAAATTGCTTGCGCGGGTTGTGGCTCGGCGGCACCCACTCGGCCACGGGGCGCACCCAGTCTTCTGAATGGCGGGCCAAGGCGGCCAAGCCTTCGATGAAGTTGTTGTGCGGGTGGGCACCGAAAGCGGGGATGACGGGGTCGAGGCGAAACAGGTCGGCGCGGTGCGCGGCTTGAAGCAGAATGTCGAGAAAGGCACGGCGCGGCGGGCCGTAGGGAAAGGCATTGAAGAGGCCGCGGATCTTGTAGAGGTAGTCGGCACCGAGCCGTCCCTTGGGGAGCCTGCGGTCGTAGAGCTGGCGGATGGTGTTGGCTGGGCTGCGTGTTTGCTGGCGGGTGCGGGTGAGCGCGGCCTCGCCCTGTTGGCGGCGGGCGACCTGGCGCTCTTTTTGGATCTGGCGATTGCTCTTGTGGAGGCCGTCGCCCAAACCGCGCTTGCGACACCAAGCTCGGTACTCGTCCTCGGATTGGAGGCCGAGGGCGCGGATGTGGCTTTTGAGGTTGGCCCGGTTGTGGGCTCGCTCAATCTCGCTGCGGACATTTCTTCTGCGGCGCGCCATAGCCAAGTCCCGGTTTTGAGGGTTCTCCTTAATGAGTCGCGCCGCTGGAGCAATGTCAACCGTGCCACTGCGTCGCAGTAGCCTAGCAGGGCAGTCGCGCCGCTTGCCCTCGCTGGTATCGGCGGTTTTATTTGCTCTTATCCACCAACCCAACCCGACGCGCCCATGCTAGATTGCAATCCGATCCCACTCTTTCCTCTGCCGCTAGTCGTTTTCCCCGACCAAATCGTGCCCCTGCACATATTTGAGCCGCGCTACAAGCAGATGCTCGCCGATGTGCGGGCGGCTGACGAGCGCGGCGAGATCTTGCCCATTGGCATGATTCTGGGGGAGGACCGCGAGGTGCAGGGCGAGATAGGCTGCGCGATGCTGTTGGCCAAAGTGCTCGATGAGTTTGACGATGGCCGACTCAACATCATCGTCCGCGGCGGGCGGCGCTTTCGCATCGTGCACATCGCTGAGGACAAGCCCTATTTAGAGGCGTGGGTAGAGTACGTAGATGACGCCGAGGAACCGACGGACCCAGTTCTTTTGGCTAAGGCCGTTGCGGTGCTAGAGAAATTGATGGGGCAACTTGAGGAAGTGACCGGTATGCGCGCCGAAATAGGGTCTTTGCAAAGCGCGTTTCAGATCGCCCAAGTGATGGGTCTCGACTTAAAAATTAGGCAACAACTGCTGGAAATGACGACTGAAAATGGCCGCCTACACGCGCTCTGCGAGTATTTTGAGCAAATAATCCCCCTGTTGGAGGCGGAGGGCAAGCTCCATCGCTTGGCGTCCGCTAATGGGCACACCGGGAGCCACAAATAAAATTAGTCGGTCTCGACGAAGATACTACCGGCCACTTCCAGCCCTAGCGACACCTCCCTAGAAGCGTCGATCTTCAATTGCAGCGGGCCGTTAAAGGGTGCCTTGGCGGTGACTTCGACCCGGGTGCCCAAGCGCAATTGCAAATTTTCCATATAGCGCAGCATCTGGGGATTGCGGTCGCTGACGCGGCGGATGACCGCGGACTGGCCGTCTTGTAGCTCGGAGAGACGGCGGTACTTCGGATGGTCGATCTGGCCTTGCTTGGTGGGAATCGGCTCGCCGTGGGCACCGACGGTCGGATAGCCCAAAGCCTCGTCGATGCGATCTTCAAACTCCTCGGAAATAGCATGCTCTAGGCGGTCGGCCTCGGCGTCGATCTGGTCCCAAGAATAGCCCAAGGCTTGGCTGAGATACAGCTCGATCAAGCGGTGATGGCGGATGGTCTCCAAGGCTATCTTCTCGCCGCTGGCCGTTAGCTCGACCCCGTGGTACGGCGTGTAGATGAGCAGATTTAGCTCGGCGAGCTTCTTGATCATGTTCGTCGCCGAGGCTGCGGCTACTTCCATGCGACTGGCGATCACCGAGGTAGTGACGCGCCCGCCGTGCTCGTCGCTGTGCTGCAGTTTGTAAATCGTCTTGAGATAATCCTCAATAGCCTGCGTTAGCACCCTTTGCCTCCAAGGTTACGCGCTTTGTCTTGAAAATAAAGCCAAAAGCAGATTTAGCAATAACCTTGACATATTTTTAGTCATAGCTAAATTTTTATTTTTGTATGTCAACTAAAATTTAGATAAGCAAGGAATCATGCTCTGGATTTTCATTTTGTTGTGCGCGTTGGGTTGCGACGCTCCCGAGCGCAAAGACGAGCGGATTGAGGTAGTGTGTACCACTGGGATGGTGGCTGACCTCGCCCGCAATATCGGCGGCGACCGCATCTCGGTTGTCGGGATGATGGGGCCGGGCGTCGATCCGCATTACTACAAGGCGTCGCAAGGCGATTTGGCCAAGCTGACGGCCGCGGATTTGATCCTCTTCAACGGCCTTTTTCTCGAAGGCAAGATGGAAGACATCTTCGCCAAAATGGCCCGCAGCAAGCAGGTGTTAGCCGTGGTCGAGCAGATACCTGAAGAGCGCTTGCTGCGCCCGCCGGAATTCGAGGGCAACTTCGATCCCCACATATGGTTCGACGTGTCGCTGTGGGCGCAGACGATTGAGCCGGTCGTGGCCCGCCTGAGCGCAATAGACCCGGATGGGGCGTCGATCTATCGCCAGAACGGCGCGCGCTACCGGGAGCGCCTCGACGCGCTGGACCAATGGGTTGTCGAGCAGGTCGAGTTGCTGCCGGAGGCCAGCCGCGTGCTGATTACGGCCCACGACGCTTTTGGCTACTTTGGCCGGGCCTACGGAGTGGAAGTCGTCGGCCTGCAAGGCATTTCCACGGTGGCCGACTACGGGGTCAACGACGTCACCCGGCTAGTTGATCTGATCGTCGAGCGCCAAGTCAAGGCCATATTCGTCGAGAGCAGCGTGCCCGTGCGCTCGATTGAGGCCGTGCGCGAAGGGTGCTTGGACCGCGGCTTCCAAGTGGAAATAGGCGGTACCCTATACTCGGATGCGATGGGGGCCGCTGGCAGCGGTGCCGACACGTATGTGGGCATGGTCGAAAGCAACGTCAACACCATTGTGGGAGCCTTGCGGTGAACGCGCCCGATCCCATCCAGATCCACGACATGACCATTGCCTACCACAAGAAGCCGGTGCTGTGGGACGTGGATCTCGATGTGCCCGAAGGACAGCTCGTGGGCATCATCGGCCCCAACGGCTCGGGCAAAAGCACCATGATCAAGGCCATTATGGACCTCGTGCCCAAGGCGTCGGGATGGGTCAAGATCTACGGCGAGGACTACAGCCAGATGCGCAAGATCATCGGCTATGTGCCGCAGCGCGAGTCCGTGGATTGGGACTTTCCGGTTAGTGCGCTCGACGTGGTGCTGATGGGCCGCTATGGCCACGTGGGATGGATGCGGCGGCCGAGCAAGGAAGATCGCCGCTTGGCTTGGGCGGCTCTCGATGAAGTGGGCATGACCCCCTTTGCCGAGCGGCAGATTAGCCAGCTATCGGGCGGCCAGCAGCAGCGGGTTTTTCTCGCCCGCGCCTTGGCCCAAGAGGCCCGCATCTACATCATGGACGAGCCGCTTGCCGGCGTGGATGCGGCGACCGAGCGCGCGATCATCGCCAGCTTGGTCGCCCTGCGCGAGCAGGGAAAAACCATCTTGGTCGTGCACCACGACTTACAGACCGTAACCGAATACTTCGACTGGGTCATCATGCTCAACATGCGGGTCGTGGCGTCCGGCCCGACCAGCGAGGTCTTTACCGACGACAACCTGCAAAAGACCTATGGGGGCCGGCTGACCGTGCTGTCGCAGGCCGCCCAAGCCATGGCCGAGCAGCGGCGCGAGGGCTGACGATGCTAGTCGAAAACGCCCTGCGCTTCTTGAGCTTGGCCGACGCCAACGTGCGCTTCGTACTCTTCGGCTCTCTGCTGATTGGCGCGACCGGCGGGTTGCTGGGGTCGTTTGCCGTGTTGCGGCGGCGGAGTCTCGTCGGCGACGCGCTGGCGCACGCGGCCCTGCCCGGGGTGGCGTTGGCCTATTTGTGGACTGGGAGCAAGGCCCTGCCAGTGCTGCTGACGGGCGCGGCGATTTCTGGGGTGCTCGGCGTGTTGGTGATGCAGTTCATCATCAACTATACTCGCGTCAAGGCGGATTCGGCGATTGGCATTGTGCTGTCGGTGTTTTTTGGCGTGGGGATCGTGCTGTTGACCCACGTCCAGCGGGTCGGCACGGGCAATCAGAGCGGCTTGGACAAGTTCCTGTTTGGGCAGGCGGCCTCGCTGGTGGACGACGATCTGCGCGTCATGAGCGTGTTGGCGGGCTTCATCATCCTCGCGGTGGCCCTGTTTTTTAAGGAGTTCAAGGCGCTGATTTTCGACGCGGACTTTTTGCAGACACTCGGGTACTCGGCCCGCTGGATCGACGCCTTGCTGATGGGATTGATCGCGCTGACAGTGATCGTGGGCTTGCAAGCCGTAGGCGTGGTGCTGATTGCGGCTATGCTCATCACGCCGGCTGTGGCGGCGCGCTTTTGGACCGAGCACCTGCACAAAATGGTGCTGCTCGCCGCCGCTTTCGGGGGCTTGTCTGGGGTCGTCGGCACCTTCATCAGTTCCTTGGTGCCGCGGATACCCACTGGCCCGGTGATGGTGCTCAGCGCCACCTTGTGCTTTGTGGTGTCGGCTCTTTTCGCACCCCAGCGAGGGGTGTTGGCGCGGTGGCGCAGGCAGCGGCACAACAGCCGCCGCGAGAGCCAGCAGCACTTTTTGCGCGCCTGTATCGAGCTGCAAGAGAAGCTGGGGACGAGCCGCTCCTTGGCCGTGGAGGAGTTGGCCATTGAGATGGGCCTGTCGCCGGACCGGGTCAAACGCCTCGGGCGGCGACTTGCCGAGAAGGGGCTAGTTTCCAGTCAGGACGGGCGTTTTGCCCTGACGGACCCAGGCGCAGAGGAAGGGCTCTTCGTGGTCAAATCGCACCGCTTGTGGGAGCACTATTTGTACTATCGGGCCATACTCGACGCCGATCACGTGGACCGGCCCGCCGACGAAGTCGAGCATTTGCTGACGCCGGAAATCATCGCCCAGCTTGAGGACATCCTCCAGCGCGAGCAAGGGCTGGACCCGGCCCGGGTCGTCAATATCCACGGCACCGGCAGCCACTACCGCCGGGGAGGCCGCGAATGATCGAAGGCGCTTTTTGGATCGTGCTCACCGGCGTGTTGGTCACTGCGTCCTGCGCCCTGTTGGGCACCTTCTTGGTGCTGCGCAAGATGTCGCTGTTGGGCGACGCTTTGAGCCACGCCGTGCTGCCGGGGATCGCCGTGGCCTTCCTGTTGTCGGGTAGTCGCGCTGTGCTGCCGATGTTTTTGGGCGCAGCCGCCTTCGGCTTGCTAACCGCGCTGTTGGTCGAGGCATTTCACCGGCGGTGGCGCGTGCAAGAGGACGCGGCCATCGGCATTGTGTTTACCGCGCTTTTTGCGCTGGGCGTGGTGATCATCACCGCGTACGCCGGTCAAGTGGATCTCGACCAAGAGTGCGTGCTCTACGGCGAGATCGCCTATACCCCTTGGGACCTGCTGCTGTGGGGAGACCAATCGCTGGGGCCGCGGCCGGTGTGGATATTGGGCGCGATGCTGGCGATTAACCTGACGGTGATCGCGCTCTTGTACAAGGAATTCAAGATCTCTGCGTTCGATCCGGCCATGGCCATGTCGGTGGGGATCAACGCCACGCTAATGCACTATCTCTTGATGGGTTTGGTTGCGCTGACGACGGTGGCGTCGTTTGAGTCCGTGGGTGCGATCTTGGTCGTGGCTATGCTGATCGTGCCTGGAGCAGCCGCGTACCTGTGGAGCGATCGGCTTATCGCGGTACTGGGATTGGCCGTGTTCTTTGGGATCGTCTCGGCTGTGGCGGGTTACTTTTTGGCCAGCTTCTGGAATAGCTCCATCGCCGGTGCCATGGTGGTGGTCGTCGGCGGGATATTTCTCTTTTCTCTGCTTTTTTCGCCCAATCAGGGCGTGTTGGCGCGGATTTATCAGCGCGTGCGGCTGTCGCTGCAAGTAGCACAAGATCACATGCTGCTCGCGCTGGTGCGGCGCGCGGAGAAGGAGGTCGGGTGCGCTGGGCTGCGGCCCGCCGAGTTGGTGGCGACTGCGGCCGTTTGGAGTCCGCTGGCTCAGCTAGCGTTTGGCGATCTGCGACGGCGGCAACTTTTGGCCCAGGCGAATGGTCTGGTCGAATTGTCTGCAAAGGGCCAACAAGTCGCGCTGCGCCTGCTGCGCCATCACCGGCTTTGGGAGACCTATATGAGCCATCTGGGCCTACCCGTCGATCACGTACACGACCCAGCCGACGCGCTTGAGCACTTTATCGGCGGCGAGTTGGCCGCCGAGTTGGGCGCGCAAATCCGCGACGAACAGGATCCGCAAGGCAAGCAAATCCCGCCCTCTAATTGATGCCTCAGCCACCGGTGCGCTTGGCCTGATAGCCGCGCTTGGCTAGCTCGGCGAGCACGACATCCACTTTGTCCCCCTGAATTTCTATCACGCGATCAACGACCGACCCGCCGCTGCCGCATTTGCGCTTGAGTTCAGAGGAGAGGGTCTTTAGTTCGGCTGCGGACAGCCTCAGGCCCGAGATGGTGGTGACGGTCTTGCCGCCGCGGCCCTTCTTTTCGCGGCGCACGCGGGCGATGCCGTCGCCGGTGGGGGCGGAGGCTTGCTTTTTCGGCTGGGGTACGCGGCCGGTATCAGAGGAATACACGAGGCGGCTGTTTTTAGCCATGATTGGGGTTCTCCATTCCGTGTCCCGCCGCCCGCCGCTCTTGGACTATGCGCACGGTCTCGTCGCGCCACGCTGCAAACTCGTCGGTATCTACTGCGTCGTGCAGGGTCGCCCTTTTGGCGTAGGGCACGTAGTTGCCGATGTGCCAGAGGGTGTTGCGGTAGAGGCAGAAGTCGCCGGCGTCGAGGAAGAGTTGCCGGGCACCGGGCATACTCTGTGCGTAGCTGAGGCAGGTCCACTCGCGCTCGGTAGCGGATTGTCCTTCGAGATCGGGCTTGGCGATGGGGCGCTCGGGAAAGCGCGCTGCTTCGCACGGCAGGTCGCGGCGCAGGTGGCTACCGGGGACGACCCAGGTGCACGAGTCGGCGTACAGGGCGCAGTTGACTTGGTTGAAGTAGCGGTCGTCGGCAAAGTGCTCGTCCCAGCGCGCTAGCTCTAAGCCGGGCATATTGTCGCGCCAGTCGCGGTGCCAGTGGGTACACCACGGCGACTCAGCCGGTTCAAAGAGCACGCCCATGACCTGCGGCCCGCCGACGCGAAAATCCGGCGCGAGCAAGCGGTGGAGTGCGTGGTTGAGCGCGGGGAGTTCTACATAGTCGATAAAGGGCTGTTGGTCGAGCGGGAAGTCGGTCATTGGCTGCAAGCGCTGGGCTTGGGGGCCGCGCTGTTGGCGAGCTAAGTCCCGCGCTTCGTCGCAGACTCGTCGTAGATCGGCGACCAGTGAGGACGGCAAGAGTTGGCGAAAGACCGTGTAGCCCTGAGTGCGGTACTCGTCGATGTGCTGATCGGAAAAAGCGAAGGCCATGGCGTTGTCTCACACGTGCCCCACGTGAAAGCCTTGGGGCGGCTCGAAGTGTTCGGCGCGTTTGCCGATATAGTGGCAGCCTTGGGCGCGGTAGGATTGGACTTGGGCGGCGTTGAGGTTCACGGTGGGTTACTTCCTGAGGGATGAGTATCTGTCCCGTAACTTAGCGAACAGGGGCACGGGCTTCAACCGTGAAAATGCGGTCTTGCTCTTGGTCTGTACTCCATGCAAGCTCCCGTAACAAAAGGTCCTTTAATGGGGAACTCGTTGTGGTCGTCTGCTCAAGAAGCCGACGGCAAAAAGCCCCTCTTCCGATCCGGTAGCATCTTGACATCACCTACTTCTTTAGGTCGTGCGCCAAGCGGAGCCTGTGGATCAACCAGTTGCCGATAGAAGGCCAGACTCCCTGCAGACTGTACCTCCTACCGTTTTTCTGGTCTTGAAACAGGCCCTATGTGCCGTAGCCGTGTGTCGCCCTCGGTAAATTTTCTCTTGATGTTACTACGGCAATGCCGTAATTAAGATCATGCACACGGTCATCGAAACACCGACTTTCATCAGCAAATGCCGTCGCTACCAGATAAGCGACAGCGACCGGGAAGCCATCATCGACTTTGTCGCCAATAACCCCGATGCCGGCGACGTGATCAAAGGATCAGGCGGTGCTCGCAAGCTCCGGTTCGCCGCGCCGGGAAGAGGAAAGAGCGGTGGATACCGAGTGGTGACTTTTTACAGTGGCCAAGACATTCCTGTGTTTTTGCTGTCGATCTTCGCTAAAGGCGATAAAACAAACCTGACCGACTCGGAAGTTAGTGTTTTGCGGACTGTGTTGCGCACACTGGCAGACGAATACCAACGGAGGACCCAACCATGACCAAGGCTGGAGAGGAACTTATCAAGGCGGCAACGGAGGCTCTGGAAATCGCGCACGGCCAAGCAGACCCAGAAAGCTACCGCGTCCACCTCCCCGACGAGATCAACGCCCGCTTGATCCGCTCGCAACTGAACATGACTCAGGGCGTCTTTGCCCAGACCTTTGGCATCGACATCCGCACCCTTCAGGACTGGGAACAAGGCCGGCGGATTCCCAGTGGTCCGGCGCAAGCACTTTTGAAAATCATCTACCGGGAGCCAGAGGCTGCTAAGAGGGCGGTAGTGAGGTAGTGGGCCACTTTGAAAACAAAGGCCCCGTACCAAGGGGCCTTCTTATGTACGGCTATTTTCAAACTGAACCACTACCGGCGATTCGTATGCGGAACATGCACTATAGAAGTCAAGTAATGGCGATTTACCATTCGGCCACGCGCTTTTTGGCGAAATAGGCCCGGTCCCACTCGGCTCCCCAGCCGGGGCCGGTCGGCGGCGCAATGTGGCCATCGACGGGAAGCGGGGGATTGAGTAGGCCGATCTCGCGGCCGATTTCGTCGCGGCTGCCGCCGGGGAAATACTCGTAGTACGTGGTGTTTTGCAGGGCGCAGACTAGGTGGGCGTGGACTAAGCCAAAAAGTCCGCCTGGACCGTTGAGTTCGATGGTGGTGCGGTGGGCAGCGGCTATAGCGGCGAGTTTGAGGGTGGCTGTGGTGCCGTGGCGGGCGTTGGCGCGGATGAGGTCCGTGGCCCCGGCGCAGACCCAAGCGGCGCAGAGTTCGCAGTCGTGCATCAGGGTCTCAAGGGCCATGACTGGTATGTCGAGCGCGGCGCACAGTGTTTGCAAGCCCTGGAGATCGCGGTCGGAGATGGCCTCCTCGAACCAGCCGTAGTTGAGTTCCTCCAGCGCACGGCCAACGCGCAGGGCTTCGCGCAAGGTGTAGGGGCTGCCGGCCGCGTCGTGCAACAGATCGATGTCCGGGCCGACGTGATCGCGGATGGCGCGCGACCACGCGATATTGGTGTCGGGAGGGCCGGACCAGTGGTCTTTGAGCGCCACAAAGCCCGCTGCGAGTGCTTGGTCTGCCCCTTCTAGGGCAGCGTCGAGACTGCCGGAGGGGAAGTTGTAATAGGTTCGGCAGCGCGGGCGGGTCCGACCGATTAGGGCGCAAACTGGAAGGCCAGCAGCTTGCCCAGCGATGTCCCAGAGGCAATTGTCGAAAGCTCCGTGCCAGCCCGGGCGCGAAAACAGCGAGCGGGTAGCCCAGCGCAGCTTGTCGTCGAGCCGCTCGCGGTCGAGTGGGTCTTGGCCGATGGCCATGATTCGCAGGGCCTCTAGCTCCTCGCGGCGCATGGTTTGGTAGCGGGCGTCGCCGACCGTGCAGATACCCTCCAAGCCTTCGTCGGTGAGCACGTGCAGCACGTGGATGGGAGCTTCGATGCGGCGGTGGTCGCAGGCCTGCCAGCGGGTGCGATGGCCGTAGGGGGCTTGCTCTAGATCAAAGAGCGGAGTAGTGGCTGGAAGCTCGAAAACCGAGAGTTTGATGGCCGTGATTTTCACAAGTTTTGCTCAAGCTCCTGAAAACCGACGGTCGCGTTGATGTAGTCGCGCAATACCGCCTTACCGGTATCCATATCGCCCGAAAGCAGGTACTCGACCCCTTTCTTGAGGAGTTCCTCGCGGAAGGTCGGATCGCACTCTATGCGCGCTTGGATCGTTTCCTTAAAATCTCGTGTCAGAACCATAGTTTTCAAACCTCCCGTCGCTTGCGTTGCTTATATTCCCGCCAGAGTTCTCGGGCGGTCTCAATATCTTGTTGCGTCCTTTTCTGGTCGCTTGCGTCTTATTGGTTAGAGGATAATGAAAGGAGCGAGTTATGCGTTTGCAATTGGCCCTGAACGTCCGTGATTTGGATGAAGCCGTCGCTTATTACGGTGAACTTTTCAATGCCAAGCCGCACAAGCGGCATCCCGGTTATGCCAACTTTGCCATCGATCAACCGCCGTTGAAGTTGGTGCTCTTTGAGAATCCAGCGGCGGCAGAACGCCTCAACCATCTAGGCGTCGAAGCGTTTGCAGAAGCCGAGGTGAGCGACGCCGATCAACGACTGCGAAACGCGGGCATTTTGACCGAAGTTCAGCGGAACGAAACCTGTTGCCACGCGACGCAGAACAAAGTCTGGTCGAGCGATCCGCAAGGCTTGCGTTGGGAGTGGTATCGCATTGTCGATGACAAGCCAGCGGAGCGTGCTTCTGGCGAAAGAGATAGCTGTTGCGCATGAGTACTGAGACGCAGACCAGCTCGCCAATCGACAATTGGCGGGATTTTCAGGCGAGCTTGCGCGCCTATGTGAGTCGCCGCGTCGAAGCGGGCGCAGTAGAAGACGTTGTAGGCGACATCCTGCTGCTACTCGTCCGCCATCGGGATCGGCTCGCCGTTGCTGATGAGCCGGCCGCTTGGGTGTTCCGCGTTGCTGCCAACGCGATCACTGATCACCATCGTCGCCGTGCTGCGGAGGCACGGGCATTGACGCAATATGCCGCAGAAATTGATCAGAACGGTAGTGCGTTCGGCGATGCGAGCAACGCCGCGGAAATCGCCGCGTGCCTGACGCCTGTTATCCGCAACCTGCCGGAGCCTTATGCGGAAGCGCTGCTGCTCACAGACATCACAGGTCTCAACCAAACAGAAGCGGCAACTCGCCTTGGTCTTTCCACTTCCGGTATGAAATCTCGCATACAACGCGGTCGTTCCAAGCTGAAGCAGGCGATACTGCGTTGCTGTGCCGTTGCGCTCGATTGCCATGGTGGAGTGATCGACTGTGAGCCGCGCAGCAGCACCAAGCTACAAAGCGAGACCGGCTGCACGCCTCGCTAGTATTGAAGACCGACTGATCTGTTGGTCGCCGTCTATGGCGCCCAATGTTTACGCTCTCGGCTCGCGCTGTCGCCTGCTCACGCCCGCTCGCCGCGCACGAATTTTTCCAGCGTGGCCACGTCGTCTCTGCTGCCGATGAACAGCGGCGTCCTCTGGTGTAGCTCGGTGGCTTGCAAGTCCATGATGGGCTGGGTTCCGTTGGAGGCCGCGCCGCCGGCTTGTTCGACTACAAAGGCGAGGGGAGCTGCTTCGTACAAGAGGCGCAGCTTGCCGTTGGGCGACTTGCTGTCGCCGGGGTAGAGGAAGATGCCGCCCTTGAGCAGGTTGCGGTGGAAGTCGGCCACGAGCGAGCCGATGTAGCGCGCCGAGTAGGATTGCGGACCTTCTTTGAGTTGCTTGACAAAGTGGCGCACTGGCTTGTCCCATTTGGGATAATTGCCCTCGTTGGCGCTGTAGTACTGGCCTTTCTTGGGGATTTCGATGTGCTCGTGCGAGAGCAGGAATTCGCCGAGGCTTGGGTCGAGGGTAAAGCCGTGGCTGCCGCTGCCGGTGGTATAGACTAGCATGGTGCTGGAGCCGTAGATGATGTAGCCGGCGCAGACTTGCTCGCGGCCGCAGCGGAGGAAGTCACTGAGGGTTACGGTGTCGGTGCTTTTATTGCGGTAGATGGAGAAGATGGTGCCGATGGAGACGTTCACGTCTATATTGGACGAGCCGTCAACCGGATCGAAGACGAGGATGTAGTTGCCGCGCGGGTGTCTTTCCGGGATGGGGTAAATGTCGTCCATCTCTTCGGAAGCCATGCCGGCAAGCTGGCCCGTGTGATCGGTGGTGCGGATGATGAGCGCATTGGCGAACTCGTCGAGTTTTTGCACCTCTTCGCCGTGGACGTTGGTGCGGCCGGTGATGCCCATTACCTCGGCGAGACCGGCCTTGTTCACGTCGCGAGAGATGATTTTGGCCGCGCTGGTTAGGTCGGTGAGCAGGCCGGTGAATTCGCCGGTGGCCTCGGGGTGCTGCCGCTCTTCTTCGATGATGAAGCGAGTGAGGGTAGTGCCGATTTGCATGAGGGACCTTGCATCAATTGAGGGTGTTTGACAAGGGATGGGATAAAACAATCCCATCCCATCTATCCTGTCCATTCGTTACATTCGCAACGCTACTGAGGAGAACGAGAGATTATGATCAAATTGGCGACTATGAGCAGCGCGTGTCCAGACTGGACCTTGGACGAGGTCGTCGCTGGCATGAAGCGGCACGGCTATCAGGGGTTTGAGCCGCGAGTCGAGTGGGATCACGCCTGCGGCATTGAGGCTGCGCTTGCGGCCCAAGAGCGGCGGGATATTCGCCGGCGGATGGAGGACGAGGGCTTGGAAATCTGCTGTATTGCGACTGGGGCGCGGATGGCGGTGCCCGACGCGGCGGAGCGGGCCGGGCACGTGGAGGACTTGAAAAAGTACATCGACCTAGCGGCTGATTTGGGCTGTGGTTTGGTGCGGGTTTTCGGCGGTCAGCGTGGCGGGGGCCGCGAGTGGACTGCGGTCGTCGATTACGTGGTAGAGGGCTTTGCGCAGGTGTTGCCTGCGGCGGCTGAACGCGGTGTGACATTGCTGCTGGAAACGCATGACGATTGGTGCTGCTCGGCACCGGTGCGCGCGGTTGTCGAGCGGGCCGGGCACCCGAATTTGCAGGTGCTGTGGGATTTTATGCACACGCAGCGGGTGCTGGAAGAGCCAGCCGAGAGCTTCCAGATGCTAGGCGCACACACGCGCCACATCCACGCCCACGATGGGATGATCGTCGATGGTAGGTTGCAGGTCAGCGACGTGCTGGGTGCTGGCGTATTCGATCACGCCGAGCCGCTGCGTTTACTTGCTGAGGCTGGGTTTGATGGGTATTGCTCGGTGGAAGTGATCCATAAGCGCGGCAGGGGGGATCGAGCCGATGCGGTACTTGGGCAATATGCCGAGGGGCTGCGGGGGATTGTGGCTGGTTTTTGAGTGGCCAATGGTTAGTAAGTTCCTATCTTAAAACCGCTTTTGCGGGTGTCTTGCCCGCGTCCCCAGACGACAAAACGGAGTACACGTATGGACAGCGCACAAAGCAGTATCCGCGAGGCCCCGACTCACTTTGGCGGCCTCTTACGCAATATCGGCCCCGGCGTCGTTGTCTCGGGGTCGGTGGTTGGCTCGGGGGAGTTGTTGGTGACGACGCGGATGGGGGCCGAGGTTGGATTTGTCTTTCTCTGGGGCGTGATCTTGGCCTGTTTGGTCAAGTTTGTAATTCAACTCGAATTGGGTCGGCAGTGCCTGTTGCGCAAGAGCAGTACCGTGCAAATCCTCGACCAAGTGCCGGGCACGCGCTGGCGCGGCACCTCGTGGATCGCGTGGCTCTGCGTGGTGGGCTACTTCTCGGTGACGGTGGCCGTCATCGGCATCTTGGGGTCGGTGGCCGGGCTGATGGTCACGGTTTTTCCCTTTGCATCCGAACAAGTGTGGGCGGTAGTCATTTTCCTCGCCATGTCGGTTTTGCTCTGGCGGGGGCTATACGGCGACTTGGAGAAAATGGTTTCCGTGCTGGTGGCGACCTTCAGCTTGGTAGTAGTCGGCTCGGTGCTCGCACTGCAAGGGACGGGCTATGCAATCAGCAGCGAGCAAATCGCCTCGGGCTTCCGCTTTGCCATGCCTGCCGAAGGCGCGTTTGTGGCGTTGGCGGTGATGGGATCGGTCGGCGCGACCGCGGTCGAGCTTTTTATGTATCCCTATTGGATCGTGGAGAAAGGCTACCCGGATTTTGTCGGGCCAAAAGACGATAGCCCGGAATGGCAGGCGCGCTACCGGGGTTGGATGCAGGTCTTGATCACGGATGCGGGTGTGTGCACGGGGATCGCGCTGGTGGTCACGTGCGCGTATTACCTGCTGGGCGCGTCAGTGCTCAATCAGCTACAAGTCTTGCCCGAAGGGATGAAGGTGGTCGAGCAAGTCTCGCTAATTTTTACCGAGAGCATCGGCGGCTGGGCGTACTATATCTTCATGTTCGGGGGGTTTTGCACGCTCTTTTCCACGCTGCTGGTCTTCGCCGCTTCTTCAGGGCGGATTGGCGCTGACTTTCTGCGGCAACTAAAGGTGAGTGCGCTGGCCGAAGAAGATGGCTACCGCCGCTGGATCCGCATTTTCCAGATCGCCTTCCCGTTTGGCTGGCTGCTGTTCATATTGTTCGACCCGCGCACCCTCGACTTTGTGCTCAAAGGGGCCAATGCCAACAATCTGCTGCTGATCCCAATGGCCTACGCGGTGCTGCATCTAGCGATGCGGGTGCCCAAAGACGAGCGGATGTCGCTGTGGACCGAGTTGGCGCTGCTGTTTACGATCTGGGCCATCATCAACTTTACGGCGGTCAATCTGTTTAAGCTGTCGGGGCACTAGCGGCAATGTAAAAACTGGGAGCTGTTGAGAAAACGCACCGGATCCAAGCACGATCAATCGTGGCACCAAGGCGCGTGAAGAGCGGTTCAAGGCCGCTATGGCGGAGAAGGAAAGCGGCTTGATGAATACTCCATACGAGAAAGAGTTTGATTATCAAGAGTATATGCGAGAAAACGCACCGGATCCAAGCGCGATCAATCGTGGCACCAAGGCGCGTGAAAAGCGGCTCAAAACTGCGAAGACCAACAAGTCAACGCTTTCTCTCAATATGACCGGCCAGCTATTCACCCACTACTTCCTCACCGACGGCATAAAGGCCACGCCCGAGTGGCAAGCGTCTCTTGACCAGCCAGAGGCGTTTGCCGCGTTCAGGGACGGCGTTGCCCGACATCACGACGCCCTCAGCCGTTCCCAAAATCCCAATGAAGCTCGCACGGAGGAGGAGCTGATTCGTCCGATTCTGGAGCTATTGGGATGGACCGAGTACATACCTCAGCCAAGCGCCGCCGGCCATGAGGACATTCCCGATCATCTGCTTTTTGCTGACGCCGACTCGAAGGCGCGGGACGGGAATCCCTTCCAGTACGCTACAGTAGTTGAAGAGAGTAAGCGCTTTGGGCTTGCGCTCGACAGCCGGGACCGGAAGGATCGGGCGCAGCGTGGGACGCCGCATGGTCAGATTCTCCGATATTTGGCGACGGCTGAGATCGAGTCGGAGGGGCGCATTCGCTGGGGCATTCTCACTAATGGCAGCGTCTGGCGGCTCTACGACTATCGTGCCCGGCCGCGTGCCAGCGGTTTCTTTGAAGCCGACTTGGCCGAACTGCTCCAGCCCGGCAAGGAAGATGAACTCCGCGTTTTTCATCTATTATTCCGCCGCGAATCCTTCACGCTGCGAGATGGGGCCACGAGTACGTTTCTCGAAGAGGCGCTGGCTGAGGGTCGGCGCTATGAGGAACAGGTCGCGCAGGACCTGTCGGGGGTGGTGTTTGAGCGGGTGTTTCCTAATCTCGTCAATGCGCTTGTGCAGAAATCGGAGGAAAGCCTCGTCGCGAGCCGGGATGCGGCATTGATCTTTCTCTATCGGCTGCTGTTTGTGCTCTATGCCGAGGATCGGGGGCTATTGCCGGTCAACGATGAGCGATACGACGACTATGGTTTGCGCAAGCCCGTCCGCGATGACATTGGACGCAGGATGGCGGCTGACGATACGTACTCGGCGATTGCCACCAATTATTACGACCATCTGACGACGTTATTTAAGCTCATCGACAAGGGCGACGAGTCTATTGGTTTGCCGCCGTACAATGGCGGGCTGTTTGCGGTGGAAGCTGCGCCATTGTTGGAAACGGTCCGGCTGGCCGATGAAGAAATTGCGCCCATCATCTACGACCTGAGCCACGCCGAGGATTCGCAGGGCATGCGCCGCTTTGTCAACTACCGCGACATGTCGGTGCAGCAGCTTGGCTCAATCTACGAGCGGCTGCTGGAGCGCGAGCCGGTGCGCGATGACGACGGCAACATTTCCATTCGTCCCAATCCGTATGCCCGCAAGGACAGCGGCAGTTTTTATACCTCTCAGGAACTCGTCGATTTGATTGTCGAGCGGACCTTGAAGCCGCTGGCCGAAGAGCGGCTACAAGCCTTTGTGGACAAGGCTGACGCGCTCAAAAGCGACCGTCGATCCAAGCAAGAACGGCGGGAGGAGCTTGAGCAACTCGATCCGGCAGAGGCCGTACTAGACCTCAAAGTTTTGGATCCGGCGATGGGCAGTGGGCACTTCCTCGTCACCGCCGTGGATTTTCTGTCGGACTATATCGCCGAGTTAATCGAGCGCGTCCCCTCGGTTCCGGAGTGGCTGGACGGTGAGTACGCGTCGCCGCTGGTGGGGCGCGTGGCGGCGATTCGGGATGACATTCGCAAACGGGCCAACGAATCGAAATGGGTCTTGGACGAGGCGCAGCTTACCGACCAAGCCATTATCCGCCGTATGGTACTCAAGCGCTGCATTTACGGGGTGGACAAGAATCGGCTGACGGTCGAGTTGGCTAAGGTGTCGCTGTGGCTGCACAGTTTTACGGTGGGCGCGCCGCTGTCCTTTCTCGATCACCATTTGCGTTGCGGCGACTCGCTGGTTGGCCTGCGGGTGCGGGATGCTACCGATGAATTACACCGGCTCGGCGGGATGTTTGCCAGTAGCGCCATTGCCGGGGCAGAGACAGCTACCGACGGGATGCAGCGTATTGAGGAGATGTCCGACGCGGACGTGGCGGAGGTGAAGGAGTCGGCGGAGTTGTTCGACGGGGTGGAGGAGACGACCGCCGATCTACGCGGCTTGCTCGACTTTTTGTGTGGCTGGCGTTGGCTGACGGCGGGCATGAAGAGGGACGAACGCGCTGAATTTGAAGAGCCGCTGGTTAGGACGCTCGGTCAGCATACGGCGAATGCTTACGAACTTTTGGCACAAGGGCCAGCGGAGAACATTTCCGATTTTTCCGAGCTATGGCACAAGGCCACGTCCATTGCCAATCACGAGGACTTCTTGCATTGGGAGGTGGCCTTTCCGGGGGTGTGGCATCGGTGGCAAGAAAGCCGTCCGCAAGGTGGATTTGACGCGGTTATTGGCAACCCGCCGTGGGACCGAATCAAGCTGCAAGAGGTCGAGTGGTTTGCAACTCGCGACCGAGAACTCGCTCTGGCACCGACGGCAGCGGCGCGGCGAAAAGGCATTCAGCAGTTGCGCGATCAGGGAGCGTCTCTTGCGGCCGAGTTTGACGCGGCTAAGGCGCAGGCCGAGAGCCTGAGTCAAGTGGTGCGCTCGGGTGGCGATTATCCGTTGCTCAGCGGCGGCGATATCAATTTGTATTCGTTGTTCGTCGAGCGATCTATGAGCCTGATTAAGCCGGATGGTTTTGTCGGACTGTTGACGCCGTCGGGCATTTACGCCGATAAGACAGCGGCCCGGTTCTTCCAATCCGTTTCGACCAGCGGACGGGTGGGAGGCTTGTTTGATTTTGAGAACAAGAAAATTTTCTTCAAGGACGTTCACGCTTCTTTCAAATTCTGCGCTCTCATCTTGGGCGGTGAGGAACGACGATTCGACCAAGCCGAATGCGCCTTTTTCCTGCATGATACAAAAACGGTTCATGATGAGGACCGCTGCTTCCCATTGACACCGAAAGACTTCGCCCGCGTGAATCCGAATACTGGCACCGCGCCCGTGTTTCGCAGTCGGAAAGACGCGGAGATTACGCGACGCATCTACGAGCAGCATCCGGTGCTGGTGGATCGATCTGGGAGTAAAGAGCGCAAGGTGTGGCCAGTTCGGTATCGACAGGGACTGTTTCACTCGAAGAAAGATTCGGACCACTTCCGAACCGTGGCGCAACTTGAAGCCGAGGGATGCTATCCCGTCGAGGGCAATCGCTGGAAGAAAGGCGAGGATATCTACCTGCCGATGTATGAGGGTAAGATGGTGCAGGCGTTCGATCATCGCGCTGCCGGCATTACCAACCAGACAGGGAATCTGTTCCGACCAGGGCAGCCGGACAGAACCCTTGATGACGAACACCGTGACCCGAATTTCTCACCTCGTCCTCTACATTGGATTAACCAGCGGGTAAATGCCCATACTCAGAGTTTGCACTACTTCTTGGCTTTCAAAGAAATTACTGCGTCAACCAATGTTCGCACGATGATTGCCACTGTCGTTCCACAGGTAGGGTGTATCGATACATTGCCTGTCCTCTTGCCACTCAACGACCGATTTAACGCTTCCGACGTGGCGTGTATTCTTGCCAATCTGAACAGCTTTTGTTTGGACTACATCGCTCGTCAAAAAGTACAAGCAACTCACATAAAGCTGTATATGCTTGAACAACTCCCCGTCATCGCCCCCGCCGACTACGACCGCTCCTTCGGCGAGACGACCGCCCGTGCCCTCGTCCGCGACCACGTCCTCCGCCTCACGTACACCGCCCACGACATGGCCCCCTTCGCTCGCGACCTCGGCTACGACGGCGACCCCTTCATCTGGGACGAAGAGGAACGCCGCCACCTCCGCGCCCGCCTCGACGCGCTCTACTTCCACCTCTACGGCCTGTCGCGGGACGACGCCGAATACATCCTCGACACCTTCCCCATCGTCCGCCGCGAAGACGAAGCCGCCTTCGGAACATACCGCACCCGCGATATGACGCTGGCGTATATGAATGCGCTGGCGGCGGGAGATACGGAGACGAGGGTGACGGTGTAGATGATTCATTGACTTAGTTCAAGATTCAGCGGTACATTTCGTCAGTTAAAGACTTTCGCCCTCGAAAGAAGGTGCTAACGCTATGTCCCAAAAACGACTCGACGACCGCCTGCATCTTCCAAGCCTGTCGATAAAAGGGTTCCGGGGAATCAAGGAGCTTTCCATTGAGCGATTGGGCCGCGTGACGCTGTTGGCGGGCAAGAACAGCGTCGGCAAGACGACTGTTTTAGACGCCGTCCGAGTCTATGCGGCGCGGGGTTATTATCGCGCTCTGGCCAGCGTCTTGGAAAGCCATGAAGAAGTAGCTGCACTTACCGACGGAACCGGCCAAGAGCAAGTCGGTCCTTATTTGGAAGGCATATTCCACGGACGGGACGCTTCTCAGGGAGCCTTCCTCTCGATAGGTCCGAGAGACGGTTCAGATCAGTTCGTAATTGAAACAGGCATCCCACAGGAAGATTCTCACTCTACGCAGCAAATTCCCTTTTCTTTTTTGAATCCTTCAGTGCGAACTTTCAGAGTTATGTTTCAAGGCCAAGATCTGGCAAACTCTTGGTTTTTCTCTCCCTATGCCTTGAGTACTAAAATAGCTAAGAGCCGTCGTGTATATCAGTCTATGGGAGGTTTTTCATCCAACGAACGATCTACCCCAATAGCATGTCAGTCTATGGGGCCAGAGTTACTGAGTAACGACACAATCGTGGAGCTTTGGGACACTATCGCGCTTACTGACGATGAGGACAGAGTAATAAATGCTCTACGGCCCATTCTCGGCGACCAAGTGAAGCGCATTGCAGTAATCGGCGATAAACATAACAGGGGACGAGTTGTAGCCAAGATCCAAGGTCAAACTTTTCCGATCCCTTTGAAAAGTCTGGGCGATGGGGCACTGCGTCTGTTCGGTGTTGCTTTAGTACTCATCAATAGCCGCGACAGCTTCTTGCTCATCGACGAAGCCGAAAACGGCATTCACCATTCCGTCCAGCCCGATTTCTGGCGCATGGTCTTTAAGACCGCCCATGCAAACAACGTCCAAGTCATTGCAACGACGCATAGCTTTGACTGCGTACGCGGCTTCGCACAAGCAGCAGTCGAGTGCGAGGAAGCCGAAGGGGTGCTTGTGCGCATCGAACGGAAAGATGAGGAGATGTGGGCGGTCGAGTATTCAGAGCGCAATCTCAAAGTCGCTGCCAAGCAACACATTGAAGTGAGGTGATTTCTCAAAAACGTATTGGGATAAGGTAGGTGGATGGATAATAATGACTGTGTCCTCCTCGTTGAAGGACCAAATGATAAGCATGTCGTCCGGCATCTCTGTAATTTTCATAAAGAGGTGCCAAAATTCTGTATTCTGGATAAGGAAGGAATAGAAGTGCTTCTCGAAGATATTGGCTCGGAGATTCTGGCTCCTGGTCGCAAAGCCGTCGGCATCGTCGTGGACGCAAACGACGATTTGGACGCCCGCTGGAGATCTGTGGCCGATAGGCTTCAAGAAGAGAATATTGAGGTGCCTCGTACCCCCAAACTAACCGGGACGCTCATAGAAGGCACTACCCGTACCCCTCGCGTCGGCATCTGGTTAATGCCCAATAACGAGTTGCCCGGCGAGCTTGAAAACTTTGTCTCAGAGATGATCCCCGACGACGATCCAGTATGGCCGCTGGCCAAGGATTATATTGACGGCATTCCAGAGGACAACCGAAAGTTTATAAAGAAAAAGATACCACGAGCTAAGGTCCACGCTTGGTTAGCGACGAGAGAGGAGCCTAGAAAAATGGGTGCTGCCATCGGCGCACGAGATTTGCACGTAGATGGAATACTCAGCACAGCATTTGTTGAATGGCTACGGCAACTGTTCGAGTGAAACGCTGGCGGCTGAGGAAAAAGATGATGACGCACAAAAAATTGATCGCAAAAATGCGGTCGCAGCCCGGATACAAAGAAAAGTATGCTGAAGCAGCACCCGAATTTGAATTGCTGCGCAAGATGCTCAAAGCGCGAAAACGCGCTGGCCTGACTCAAGAGCAAGTAGCCGAGAAGATGGGCACGAAGGCGACGGCGATTACCCGCTTAGAGTCTGCCAGCAGCGAGCACTCTCCCAAAGTTGAAACACTGCGAAGATACGCTGAGGCTGTAGGATGTCGGCTCAACATTGAGTTGATCCCTGATTGATCCGTGTCGGCGTATATGAATGCACTGGTGGAGTAGAGACGCACGGACGTCGCCGTCAAGCTCTACAAATCGGGCCGGTTGTCCTCGGCCTCGTCCTCCCCTCGGTACTCCAACATATCCTCGTAGCATAGCCCCGTGCCCCCGAAAATATCCAGCGCCGCTCCCACCGTAAAATCCAGTTTCCCTTGGCCGAGCTTGCGGAGGACCGCGATGTCCTCGGTGCTGCTCACGCCGCCGGCGTACGTCGTCGGGATGGGCGCGATCTCGCCCAAGAGTGCGACGAGTTCGGCATCGATCCCTTGCTGCTTGCCCTCGACCCCAGTGGCGTGAATGAGGAATTCGCTGCAAGATTCGGCGAGGAGCGCCAAGTTGTCCACACTGATAGCAAAATCCGTGGCCTTTTGCCAGCGGTCGGTCATCACCACGTAGAGCCCGTCGCGGTTGCTGCAACTGAGGTCTAAGACCAGTTGGTCGCGTCCCACCGCAGCTACCATTTGCGCCAGTCGGTTGTGGTGGAGTTGGCCGTCGCTGAAGACGTAGGAAGTGACGATTACCTGCGCGGCCCCACGACTGAGCCACGTCTCCGCGTTGTCGGGGCGGATGCCGCCGCCGACCTGCAAACCCTCGGGGAAGGCGGCCAACGCCTGCGCGGCTGCGTCCTCGTTGCCCGGGCCGAGCATGATGACGTGGCCGCTGAAGAGTTGGTCGCGGCGATAAAGCTCCGCAAAGTACGCAGGTGGATGAGGGGCGATGAAGTGGGTCTGGGGGGCGCTACCGTCGCGTAGGCTGGTGCCGACGATCTGCTTGACTTGCCCCTCGTGCAGGTCGATACAGGGTCGGAAGCGCATCAGCGGGCTTCGGCGAGACTTCGGCGTGAGCGCTCAGTCGAACGCTCAGCCGAGCCGTCGCAGCGGTATTCTGCGAGTGCGTCCTCGTCGAGGGTGACGCCGAGGCCCGGGCCGGCTGGCGGGAGGATGTACCCGTCGGCGATGGGCAGCTTTTCGCGGATGACGTCGCCGCTGTGATAGACGCAGCCATTCACGTCGCTGGCGTAGCCCAAGTTGGGCATGGCAAAGGCGAGGTGGGCTTGGGCCGCGGTGCCGATCCCCAACTCGGGCATACTGCCGATGATGCAGGGCAGGCGCGCCGCTTCGGCAATGGCGAAAATGCGCGCGGCCGCACCCAAGCCGCCGGCTTCCGACACGTACACGTTGAAGACATCGACGGCTTGGTGACGGACGCAGTTGAGGGCGTCGGCCGGCGTCCAAACGCTCTCGTCGGCCATGATGGGCAGCGAGACGCGCTCGCGGACAAAGCGCAATCCCTCTAAGTCGTCGGCTGCTAGGGGCTGCTCAACCAGTTCTAAGTCAAAATCCGCGATTGCCTCAATGGAGCGCACGGCTTCCTTGGCGGAGGACCAGCCCATGTTGGCATCTACGCGCAGGACGATCTCGCTGCCGACTGCGCCGCGCACGGCTGCGAGTACGGCTAGGTCGGCGCGCAGGTCTCGCCCGATTTTGGCTTTGAGGGTTTTGTACCCCTGCGCCACTAGGTTCTGGGCTTGGGCGGCGATGGCCTCGGGGTCGCCCATGGACAGCGAGTGGCTCAGCAGCACGCGGTCGCGGACTTGGCCGCCCAGCAGTTGGTAAACGGGCACGTCGCAGGCTTTGCCAACCAAGTCGTAGAGGGCCATTTCAATGCCGGCCTTGGCCGGGAAGGAGCGGTGCAGGAGTTGATTCATGCGGTCGGCGATGTCGCGGATGCGGCGCGGGTCTAGGCCGCAGAGCACATCGGCGAGCAGCCCGTTGATGGCCTCGCTTTCCCCGCGTCCGCGGCGGTCCCAGATGCTGGAGGCTTCGCCGAGGCCGGTGAGGCCAGCGTCGGTGTGGATTAAGACGACGGCGTTTTCAGAGGCTTGGTGCGTGCCGAGGCTGCTTTGGAAAGGCTGTGGACGCGGCATGCGCACGGGTATGGCTTCAACGTGGGTGATTTTCATGGGATCAGGTGGCGATAGATGCTGAGGGTGGTGTTGCCGTAGGCTCGCTGCTGGGTGAGCGCGAGGTGGCCGCTCTGCTCGGGCACGTCTAGGTCGATCTGGTGCTGCACGAAAAGCAGGCCCTCGTCGTTAAAGAGCGGGGATTCCCCTAGGGCTTCGATTAGACCTAGTAGAAGTGGAGCGCCGCAGTAGCGGGCGTGGTACGGGGGATCGGCGTACACAATGTCAAAGCGGCGGCCGGCCGCGGCCAATTGGGGGATGAGTTGTTGGGCTTTGACCGAGTGCAGGCCCTCGACGCCAGCCTTCCATTGGTAGAGCAGCGAGCGGATCTGCTGCCGCCGCCGGTGATCTGGCTCGTTGAGCTCGACGCTTGCGCCCCGGCTCAGCGCTTCAAGCCCCATTTGGCCCGAGCCAGCACACAGGTCGAGGAAGGTACGGCCCTTCAAATCGGGGCCGAGCATGGAGAATACGGCTTCTTTGAGGCGCGTGGAGGTGAGGCGGATCTGGCGCAGGCGTCGCCCGGAGGGTATCTGCCGACCGCGATAGGTGCCAGTGACAATGCGCACGGCTAAGCCTTGAGTTGGAGTTGTTTAAGACAAAAAAGTATCGCGGTTGGGGCTAACAGCGTCAAGTTGTGGGTTGCGGGCGCTGGGGGAAGTTTGAAGTTTGAATTAAGGTACTCTTCTCTTGAGGGATTCGATGGGAGGTATAATCAAACAATGGTCGCAGAACAATACGATGTCGTCGTCGCAGGGGCTGGCGGCATGGGCAGTGCCGCGCTGTACCACTTGGCGCGGCGCGGCGTGCGCGTCTGCGCTGTAGAGCGCTTCGGCATAGCCCACGACCGGGGGTCTTCACACGGGGATACCCGCATCATTCGCAAAGCCTATATGGAGCATCCCGACTACGTGCCTCTGTTGCACCGGGCCTACGAGTTGTGGGAGGAGCTAGAGGCCGAAGGGGCGGAGGAACTCTTTGCCCGCGTCGGACTGCTAGTGGCGGGCGATCCCGACTCGGAGGCGATGCAGGGGCAGGCGGCCTGTTATCAGGCGCACGACTTGCCGTATGAGGAGCTGGATGGGACAGCCATTGCCGCACGCTACCTAGGTTTGGCTTTTCCCGAGGAGTGGAGTGGCTTTTACGATCCGCTAGGCGGTTTTCTCCGAGTCGAGGACTGCGTCCGGCGGCACGTTGCATTGGCCCAGCAGCACGGCGCAAAGCTCTACACTGGGGAGGTTATGCTGTCGTGGCGGCGCGAGGGCGAAGGAGTGGTAGTGGAAACCGAGCGACGGCGCTTGCTCGCTGCGCGGTTGGTGCTGGCGACTGGGGCTTGGGCGGTGCCGGAGTTATGTAGGCTAGGCGTCGAGGCGTGCGTGGTGCGCAAGGTGCTGTTGTGGTACCAGGGGCGCGGCGTGGAGCAGTACGCGCGCGGCGCGTTCCCCTGCTTTTTCATCGCCGACGGTGAGCAGTACTTCTATGGTTTTCCCGCGGAAGCGCCGTGGGGCCTTAAGTTGGCCGATCACAATGTGTCGCACGACCCGGTAGCTGACCCGCTCCAGCTCAATCGCGCATTGACCGACGGCGATCAGCCCTGCGTCCTCGATTTTCTCGCGCGATACTTTCCGGCGCTGCAACCAGAGCTGAGCAAATACGCCGTCTGCATGTATTCGCTGACGCCGGATAAGAACTTCGTCTTGGACATCCACCCCGAATGCCCAGCCGTGGTGTTCGGGGCAGGTTTTTCCGGCCATGGCTTCAAATTCTCTCCGGTAGTGGGCGAAATTTTGGCTGAACTGGCGCTGGAAGGCGATACCCAGCATCCCATCGAATTCCTGCGCCTTTCTCGTTTTGCACAAAGGAGGTCGTAAATGGATCTAGGACTGAAAGACAAAATTGCTCTGATAACTGGAGGGAGTCGGGGGATCGGCCGGGCGATTGCGTTGGCGCTGGCCAATGAGGGGTGCAAGGTGGCGATTTGCGCCCGCGACCAAGAGCCGCTCGAACGCGCATTACAGCAGGTGCGGGCGGCTGGGGCCGAAGCCATTGCCGAGGTCGCCGACGTGCGCTCGCGGTCGGAGGTGGAGGCCGTTGTCGAGCGTTGCGCGGCCGAGTGGGGCGGCGTCGATATTTTGGTCAACAATGTGGGCGGAGCGGCTGGCGAACAGAGTCTGCTCGAAACTACTGACGAGGACTGGGTGGAGACCTTTGATCTAAACGTGTTCCACGCCGTGCGCACGACGCGGGCGGCCCTGCCCTACATGCGGCAGCGAGGCGGGGGCGCGGTGGTGATCGTCTCGTCGATCTCTGGATGGAAGCCCGGGCCTAAGTCCCAATACGGAAGCGCGAAGGCTGCGGATATTTTTCTCGCTGGTGCGCTGGCGCTGGAGTTGGCCGAATGCGGAGTGCGGGTCAACACGGTTGCGCCGGGGTCGATATTTTTCCCCGGTGGTGGGTGGGCGCGTTTTCAGGAAGAGCAGGCCGAGCACTTTGCCCAGTTTGTGGAACGGGAGTTTCCCGCCGGGCGCTTGGGGACGCCAGAAGAGGTGGCGGATGTGGTGGCGTTTCTAGTGTCCGAGCGCGCCAATTGGATCAATGGAGCGATGATTCCCGTGGATGGGGCACAGGGTCGGCCGACGGCGTTTTGACGGCCGACCCTGTGCGGTTCCAATCAGCGCAGCAGAGTGAGCTTGCGAGCCTCACCCCTGAAACAGCGACAACGCCCCATCGACGTACATTTCCGTGCCAGTGATGTAGCTGGCCTCGTCCGACGCCAAGAAGAGAATGGCGTTGGCGACCTCTTCTGCGCTGGCGGCGCGTTGTTGGAGGGGTATCATGCCTTGGGGGAACTCGCGGGGGATGCGGATCTTGTCGATGTTGCGGGGGAAGGTGTTCTCGCCGATGCTGGTTTTGGTGGCACCAGGGCAGACGACATTGATGCGGATGTCCCACTGCGCCAGTTCGACCGCGGCCATTTTGGCGAAGGTGACTTGGGCGGCTTTGGAGCAGGAATACGAGGTGAAGCCGAAGTTGGAGAAGATGCGGTTGCCGTTGACCGAGGAGACTACGACGATGCTGCCGCCGCCGGCTGTGCGCAGGTGGGGAATGGCGTATTTGACGGTGAGGAAGGTGCCGCGCACGTTGATGTTGTGCGTCTGATCCCATTCCTCGGGGGTGATATCCTCGATAGGGGCGAAGACTCCGTTGATGCCGGCGTTGGGCACGACGATGTCGAGGCGGCCCCAACGCTCGACGGTGGCGGCCACCAGTCCGGCGACGTGCTCGGCGTTAGCTACGTCGCCGGGCAAGGCCAGCGCTTGGCCGCCTAGTCCTTCGATTTCGGCGACAGCTTCCTCGCAGCGCTCGGCGCGGCGGGCCGTCAGCGCGATGTTGGCCCCTTCGTGGGCCATGGCTACGGCCGCGGCCCGGCCAATGCCGCTGCTGCCGCCGGTGATGAGGGCCACTCTGTCCTTCAGCTTCATGTCGATCTCCTAAGTTGACGAGAAAATGTGGGCGGAATATCATTGGAGGCCCCTAAAATACATCCAGCGAAAATGGAGACAAGAATGGAAGAAAATGTGAACCCGCACTCTCGACCTGCGGATCTGAAGATTACGGATCTGCGCGTCGCCAATCTGCGCGTCGCACCGTTCCGCGCGACGATTATCCGCATCGACACCAACCAAGGTATCTCGGGCTACGGCGAGGTGCGCGACGGCGGTAGCCCGACCTACGCGCTGATGCTCAAAAGCCGCTTACTCGGCGAAAACCCCTGCAACGTCGATAAGCTCTTCCGCAAGATCAAACAATTCGGCCACCACGCGCGCCAAGCTGGTGGCGTCTGCGGCGTGGAGATGGCGCTGATGGACCTAGCGGGCAAAGCCTATGATGTGCCGGCCTACCAACTGGCTGGCGGCAAGTTCCGCGACCGGATCCTCTGCTACTGCGATACCCCAACGCGGCGCGATGGCCGCGAGATGGGACAATTGCTCAAGGAGCGGATGGAGCGAGGGTTTAAGTTTCTCAAAATGGACGTCGGCATTGGGTTGTTGCGGGGGATCGAAGATGCGCTGATCGCGCCGCCGGGCATGTTGGAAAGCCAAGGCATCATGCACCCATTTACGGGGATCCAGATTACCAACAAGGGCATCGACATCCTCTGCGAATACGTGGCGCAGGTGCGCGAGGTAATCGGCTATGAAATTCCCTTGGCCGTCGATCACTTCGGCCACATTGGCGTCGAGTCCTGCATCCGCTTGGGCAAGGCGCTGGATCAATTCAGCCTAGCTTGGTACGAGGACATGATCCCTTGGCAGTTGGCCGACCAGTGGCAGCGGCTCGCCGAGGCCGTGGATACGCCGGTGTGCACGGGCGAGGACATCTATCTCAAGGAAAACTTCCTGCCGCTCTTTGAACGGCGCGCCATTGCCGTTGCCCACCCGGATTTGGCCTCTTCCGGCGGGATTCTCGAGACCAAAAAGATCGGCGATTTAGCGCAGGAGTACGGGATTGCTATGGCGCTGCACATGGCCATGTCGCCGGTGGCGGCGTTGGCTTCGGTGCATTGCGCTGCGGCGACGGAAAACTTCATGGTGCTCGAAAACCACTCGGTCGATCAGCTAGAACAGTGGAGCAGCTTGGTCGAGGGCTTGCCGGTGCCCCTGATTGAGGACGGACACATTGCGGTGCCGGAGGGGCCAGGGTTGGGCTTTAGCGGCCTCAACGAAGAAGTGCTGCGGTCGTTTGCCGACCCAGACCAGCCGGAGATTTTTGGCCCCACCGACGAGTGGGACGACGAGCGGCCACACGACCGCTTGTGGAGCTAAAAATGGCCTACGACATCGCCGTGCTCAAAGGCGACGGCATCGGACCGGAGGTCATGGACGAGTCCCTAAAGGTGCTCAATGCGTTGGGGACTCCTGCTCTTGCCTATTCTGAATATCCCTGTGGCGCGGGGTGCTATCTGGAGCAAGGGGATCCGCTGCCGGAGGCGACGGTGGAAGGGTGTCGTCAGGCGGATGCGGTTCTATTGGGAGCGATGGGACTGCCGCACGTGCGCTGGCCGGACGGGACGGAGATGCGGCCACAAGTCGATTTGCGCTTCCAACTGGACCTGTACGCGGGGGTGCGGCCGATTTACCTCTATGCGGCCGCGCATACTCCGCTCAAAGGGTTGGAGGCGGGCGATATTGACTTCGTCATTCTGCGCGAGAACGTCGAAGGGCTTTTTGCCTCTATGAATGGCGGTATCCAGTTGCGCGGCGAAGTGGCTGTGGACTCTATGGTCATTACGCGCACGGGCACGGAGCGCGTGGTGCGCTATGCCTTTGAGCTGGCGCTGCAGCGCGGTCGGACGCCGATGAAGGTAACGTGCGTTGACAAGGCCAACGTCTTCCGCTCGATGGCCTTCTTCCGCAACGTGTACGACGAGGTCGCCTCCGATTACCCGGATGTCGAACGAGACTACGCGTACATCGATGCGCTGAGCATGTACTTGGTGCAGCAGCCGGCGGGATACGACGTGCTGGTTACCGAGAATATGTACGGGGATATCATCTCGGACTTGGCCGCTGGTTTGGTCGGCGGCTTGGGACTGGCTCCTTCGGGGGACATCGGCGAGGACGCGGCTGTGTTCCAGCCCTCGCACGGGACGGCCCCGGACATTGCCGGGCAGGGAAAGGCCAACCCCGTGGCGATGATCTTGTCGGCGGCTTTGATGCTGCGCTGGTTGGGTCAGCAGCACGGCGACCCGGCGACTATTGCGGGCGCTGAGCGGATTGAAAAGGCGGTGCGTGCGGTAATCGGCGAGCAGGGCGTGGGGACGCCCGATTTAGGAGGTCAGTTGAGTTGCCGCGAGCTAGGGGAGCGGATTGTCCAAGCGATCTGACATGGACCGCCGGACCTTTCTCGGCTTGGGCCTAGGCGCGGTTGCGTGGCCTGCATTGGGCCGCGCCGCGCCCGTGCATCCGGAGCGGGTGCGCTTGCGCGAGTTGGGGATTGTCATTGGTGAGTTGGCGACTGGTCCCCATAACGCCATCACTGATGTCGAGGGGGTGCAGGTTGGCCATGTGACGCTGATTGAGGATGGGGGGCCGGACTTCGGCGAGACTTCGGCGAGCTCAGTCGAGCCGCTCAGTCGAGTCGTGCGCACCGGCGTGACGGCGATTGTGCCGCGCACGCCCGCGTTTGCTGCCGACTTCACACTCAACGGCAACGGCGAGCTAATGGGGGTAGGCTCGATGCGCCGCACGGGCCTGTTGGCTGGCCCCGTCCTTTTTACCAACACGTCCAGCGTCGGTGCGGTGTACGATGGGGCGGTGGAGTGGATGCTGGCGCGCGATCCCGATCTGTTCAAAAGCGATTTGCAGCCCGCGCCCATAGTCGGCGAGACGTGGGCTGCGTTCCTCCACGACGAAGTCGGGCGGCACGTGCGACCTGAACACGCGGTAGCAGCCCTCGACGCGGCGCGCGCTGGGTCGGTAGCTGAAGGTTGCGTCGGCGGCGGGACCGGGATGCGGGCTTATAGCTTTAAGGCCGGCATTGGCACGGCGTCGCGCAAAGTCCCCTGCGGCGATCAGGTCTATACCGTGGGCGTGCTGGTGCAGGCGAACTTTGGTCGGCGGCCCCAACTGCGCGTTGATGGCGTCCCGGTGGGCCGGGAGATTACCGACCTGATGCCTGCGCGCGGCGGCAAAAGCAAGTCCATGATTGCCGCGGTGGCCACGGACGCGCCGTTGATCCCGATTCAACTCCAACGCGTGTGCAAGCGGGTGGCTTTGGGCATGGCGCGCACGGGGGCAATTTCTACTCAAGGCAGCGGCGATCTCTTTCTCGCGTTTTCCACGGCTTCTCCTGAGCCGCCGGACGCGCTCGTCATGCTCTCCGACCGTTGGATTTCGGGACTGTTCCAAGGCGTAATTGAGGCTACGGAGGAAGCTATTCTCAACTCGCTGACTACGGCCCACACCATGACTGGCCGCGGCGGCAATACCATCCACTCCCTGCCGCTGGACCGCTTGGTCGAAATCATGCGCGCATACGGTCGGCTTAAATAGCAGTCCTACATGATTTGCAAGGTGATCCGCAGATGGACGCAGATAGACGCAGCAGGGTAGAACAAGACGATCCACATCTCGGATCGTTCAAGTCCTAAATGAATCGCTCGCGCCTAGCAGGAAATGCGGCGGGGCCGCACAACGCCATTGTCGATGTGGCCGGGGTCAGCGTGGGCCATGTGGATATTCGTACGTCTGACCTGCACACCGGCCTTACGGCCATTGTCCCGTATCCAGCGTCGGTAGAAGAGCGCAAGCTGTTTATCGGTCGCTTCTCCATAGACGGCGGCGACGCCATGAGCGGCCTGGGGGTCGCCGAAGACTTCGGCACCTTTTCCTCTCCGATTGTCCTCGCCCCGACCTCGGTCGTCGGTCGGGTGTACGAATCCTTAATTCGCCACAGCTTGGGCCGCGACACTGGACTATCGACGGTGGCTGGCTGGCCGCCGGTGGTCGTGGGGATCGACGACACGGCTGTCAACGATCCTGCGCTCGTGCGCAAGGTTCTGACACACACCCACGCAGACGAGGCGTTGGCCAGCGCTGGCAGCGCGGTACCTACGGGTAATGCCGGAGTTGGTGGCGGGTTGCAGGCCTTTGGCTACAAGGGCGGCATTGGCACGGCCTCGCGCCGGGCTGGAGAATTCGCGCTGGGGGTGCTGGCTGCGGTCAATGGGGGGCGCGAGTTGTATTGGGCCGGTCGCGTTCTGCCGGGGGGCGAGCAAACTGAGGGACCGCAGACTTTTGCCGCGGTCGTGGCGACGGATGCGCCCCTGATCCCGCGTCAACTAGAGCGTTTAGCTGGTCGCGCTGCGCTGGGGTTGGCGCGGACGGGTTTGTGGAACCCGCATACGCGCGAGGGGCTAGTCCTCGCCTTTTCCACCACGGGCATTATCCAAGAGCCGGACGCACCTGTGAAGATGGTGGACGAAGAAAAGCTCTATTCTCTCTTTGCCGCTGGAGCTGCGGCTACTGAGGCCGCGGTCGCCGATGCCCTCTTGGCCGCTGAGACGGTCGGAGATCTCAAAGCCATGCCGCAAATCGACTCGCTGAAAGAGGAAGACGGTTGAGCCGCAGCTTACTAGACGATCAGGACGCGCTCAGCGCCTTCCGCGCTCGACTCTTGGCTTGGTATCGCCAAAACAAGCGGCAGACGAGCTGGCGCGACAGCGGCAATCCCTATCACGTCTGGGTATCCGAGGTCATGTTGCAACAGACCCGGGTGGATCAGATGGCTCCTTATTTCGAGCGTTTTATCCGCGCGTTTCCCACGCTCCAAGCGCTGGCCACTGCTTCCGAGGATCAAGTGCTCAAGGTCTGGGAGGGCTTGGGTTACTATGCGCGGGCGCGCAACATGCACAAGGCGGCCAAACGCATGGCCTTTGAGTTGGGAGGCCGCATACCGGATACGTACCAAGAGCTGATTGAGTTGCCTGGCATTGGCCAATACACGGCTGCGGCCGTCAGCAGCATTGCCTTTGACCGCGACCACCCGGTGCTAGACGGCAATGTAACTCGCGTGCTCTGCCGCTTGTTGCGGATTGAGGAAGAGCCGACCCGCGCCCACGTCAAGGCGCAGCTCATCGCTGCTGGGGAGGCCCTGCTGGCCCGGGGCGAGGCCGGCGATTTCAATCAGGCGATGATGGAGTTAGGGGCGCGGGTTTGCACGCCGCAAAGCCCTTCCTGTCCGACGTGTCCGGTCGGCGACTGGTGTCGGGCCAAGGCCGAACTGGACGACCCGGCTTCCCTGCCGCGCAAGGCTCCTAAGAAACAGAAGCCGCATTATCACGTGGCGGCTGGCTTGATTCGCAAGGGCGACGAGCTGCTAATTGCCCAGCGGCCAGCCGAGGGGATGCTCGGTGGTCTGTGGGAATTTCCCGGAGGCAAGCAGGAGCCTGGCGAATCCCTGCCCGAATGTTTGGTGCGCGAGATCCGCGAGGAATTGGGCATTGAGATCGAGGTGGGTGCGCGCCTGACGAGCGTAGATCACGCCTATTCGCATTTTAGCATCACCTTGCATGCTTTTGCCGCTCGCTATGTGTGCGGCACCCCCGAGGCGCTGGGTTGCGCTGCTTGGCGTTGGATTGCGCCGGAGGCGTTGGACGACTTTGCTCTGCCGCGAGCCGATCGCCTGATCGTGGAATTCATGCGCGAACACGCACAGCAGATGGAGCTGTTTGGTGAAAAAAAGTGAGTTGCTGATCGAGGGCAGACGCCGCGCACTTGGACTGGTCTTGCGCGGGCTGTGCATGGGAACGGCTGATGTGATTCCCGGGGTTTCCGGGGGGACGATCGCCTTGATTACGGGCATTTACGACGAGTTGGTCGGGACGATTGCCGCAGTTGATCAACGGCTCGCGAGTGCCTTGGTGCGGGGACGATTGATCGAGGTGTTACACCGCGTCAATGCCCCCTTTCTGGTGCCGCTGCTGTGCGGTATCGGCTTGGCCATTGTCTCGCTGGCCAAATTCATAACTTGGCTGATGGCAACGCACCCTCAGCCTGTGTGGGGCTTTTTCACGGGGTTGATCTTGGCCAGTGCGCTAGTGGTCGCGCGGCAGGTTGCTGGATGGAAGACGGCGCAGTGGGGGCTGACGGCTCTCGGCGCAGTGATTGGCTATGCCATCACTACGTTGGTGCCGGTCGAGACCGGGGTAGAGGGCTACAAGTTTGTGATGGCTGGCATGGTGGCCATTTGCGCGATGATTCTGCCGGGGATTAGCGGCTCGTTTTTGCTGGTAGTCATGGGCAAATACCAGCAGGTTTTGACCGCTGTACACGAGTTCGATTGGGCGATTTTGGCCCTCTTCGGCGTTGGGGGGATTGTCGGCTTACTGGGCTTCTCGCGGCTGCTCAAGCACCTGCTGAATCACTTTCGCGCTAGCACGATGGCCTTTTTGGTGGGGCTGATGTTGGGTTCCCTGCGCAAGGTGTGGCCGTTCCGCAACGAGCTGGAGGAAGGGCGCTACGAATGCGCGTGGCCGCAGGAGTTCAGCGGCGAGGTTTGGCTGAGCTTGGGGCTGATTGCCGCGGGCGTTGTGCTGGTCTTGGCGTTGGAGCGGCTGGGCAGCAGGCGGTAACTGCGAGCTCAATTTTGCGAAAGATCATCCTCGTCGCGCTTGGGAGCGGGGCCTATCTGCGGGCCGTCATCGGCATCGCGGAGGGCGTTGCGGGCGTCGTGGAAGCGGCGGATGCGCCGCACGAAAATGAAGATCAGGCCCGCCAGTGCTACGTAGAGCAAGTACTGATAGATCGGCTCAGTCCAGCCTAGCACCACGGGCCACAGGCTGGCGATGCAGAGCAAGATGAAAATATCTTCGATCAACTTGTGCCTTTTTTCGCGCTTCTCTTCTTGTTCAGGCGTCATCGGATAGGGCCTTGTAAATGGCGTAGTTTCTGAGGACTAGCTTGACGTAGATCCGGGTCTCCTTGAAGGGGATGCGCTCGACGAAAGCGTCCGGGTCCTCGGAGGGAAAGGTCTTGAGCCATCGGCGGGCGTTGTGCGGGCCGGCGTTGTACGCGGCTAGGCCCAGTTCAAAGCCTAAGTCTGAGCCGGCGCTGGTGGCAAATTGGCGCATCTGGTCGCCGAGGAAGTAACTGCCCAAGCGGATGGAGACGGCCGGATCGAAGAGTGCGCGCAGTTCAAAGGGTTTCACCTCCAACCTCCGCGCGAGGTTGAGACCAGTGTGGGGCATGATCTGCATCAGACCTCTAGCGCCCGCCCTCGACACCGCTTTTTCGTTAAACGTGCTCTCCTGGCGAATTACCGACAGGACCAGATAGGGGTCGATTTGGGCCTCGGCTGCGGCCGCGGCAATCTCTTCCCAGTAGTACGTCGGGTAGATGCGCGACAGTTCCTCTGGGTCTTGCCCGTCGAACAGGCGCATCGACAGCCGCATGGCTTGGTCGCGATAGCCGAGGGCCTCGTAGTAATCGCGGATGGCCTTGAGCGCAGTCTTGTGGCCCGTGTAGTCGCGGACGGCTTGTTTCATCTCAGCTATTGACCAATCCCGCAGCCCTAATTGATTCAGCAAGCCAGCGCGCTCGAGATGGGCCCGGTGCGCCAGCGGGGGGACGTCTTGACGCAGGTTTTCCGCGGGCCGCTTCTTGAGTTGGACCTGTTCTCTATGGCCCAATAGGACAGCGCGGGCCGAGTAGTACGAGCGGGGAAATCCGGCGGCAGCGCGGCGATAGAACGCGGTGGCGTCCTGTGTCTGGCCCAGCCGATCGGCGCTTTTTCCAGCCCAGTACAGGGATTGGTCGATGATGTGGGGCTGGCGCGCCTGCTGACTGGCGCGCTCAAAAGCGGCGAGGGCTTCGGAGTATTGTTCTTGGCAGTAGAGCGCGAAACCGACGCTCCAACGCGCTTCGTCGCCGTAATCGGTTTGCGGGTGGTGCTCGGCTAGGCGGCGATAGAGCGTCTCGGCGCGGGCAAACCGGCTTTGGCGTTCGGCGGCTTTGGCGGCCTGCCATAGAGCGTCGTCGGCCAAGTCGTGCTGGGGGTAGCGCCTAGCAAAGTTCGCATAGGCTGCAATGGCCTTGTCTTCGCGGTTTTTGCGGACCGAGAGACTGGCGAGGCGATACAGAGCTGACGGGCTGCCGTGGCGCTCGTGAGCCGTGCGAAAAATCTGCTCGGCCTTGGTGTAGTGCCCTGCCGACTGGTGGGCCCGGCCGAGCATGTAGTGCGCTTGGGCAATGCGCTGGTCGCCGCTGTGTTGGCGGATGAAGTTCCGAAAGCTCTTGATGGCTTGGTTGTACCGCTTGTGGCTGTAGTAGGTGTACGCCTTGGCATAAGCCGTGCGGGCGTCGAGCTTCTTGGGCAAGTCCGACAGGCTATTGCGAGCGTGCTTGGAACTGGGGTGCTTTTCCAAAAGCTCTAAACGCCACTTTTGCGCCGCCACCGGATTGCGCTTTTGGCTGGTGGTTGCGAGCAAGTAGAGGACCCGCGCTGGATCAGTGCCCTGCGCGAGTTGCTCCTTGTACAGGGCAAGGGCTTTGGTGGGGTGGCCAGCGGTCCGGTAAAGAGAGGCCAAGTGCATGCTGGCGGGGTTGCGGAGGAGCGGGTTAGTCGAGGTGGCTAGAAAATTTTCGTACTCGGCGATGGCGTCGTGCGTCTGGCCCATATCATCTAGAGAACGGGCCATCCAGAAGCGGCGGTAGTCGTCCAAGGCCGGTAGGTCGAGATTGAGCAAGCGGTCGTACGCGCGGCTTGGCTCTTTGAGCATGCGCTCGCAAAACGCCCGCTGGAATTCGAGGTGCGCTTGAGCGGTCGGCTCGTGTTGGATTGTGTCTAGCGCGGTGAGGCGGGGATAGGCGAGATCGCAGCGATCGTCGGCGATCAGCATGGCGATTGGGCTGGGCGGCTCCGGTGTGAGGGCCTTGAGGGGAGCCTCAGGGAGCGGCTCAGGGGGTTCCGAAAAATAGAAATAGGCTGCTGGCAGCAGGACCAACAGGCTCAGGGATAGTGTTGTCCAAGCCCATTTGGCTTTGTTGGTCATAGGTCTTATGGTAGTTTGAGGTGGGTGGTTATTCGGTGCGCTAGTGGCGCATCCTTCTCTTAAAAATACAATAGTATCGCAAAGGACCAAGCGGAAAATCGCCGCGCGGTGATGCCCATTGACGGAGAGGCTGGCGAAAACGACAAAGTTATTGCCGCAGGCGTCTTCCTCATTGGCCCGGAATGGGCGAGGTGGGGTCAGCACCCATCATACCGAACATGCGCTGATCAGCGAGACGCCTAGCGAATGGCCGCTAGCGGTGCGGGCGGAGGCGCTCTTAGGACATTAGAGGTCGTGCTTCAGCGGCGTTTGGGGGCGTAGAGGTGTGCGCTCTGGCCGTAGTGGCTTTCGGCCGCTTCCATGAGGGTTTCGGAGAGCGTGGGATGGGGATGGATCGAATGCTGGACATCCGCGGCGAGTGCGGCCATTTCCACGGCTAGGACGCCCTCGGCGATTAGCTCACCCGCGCCGCTGCCGGCAATGCCCACGCCTAGGATCCGGTCGGTCTGGGGATCGATGAGTAGCTTGGTGAGGCCGTCATTTGCGCCTTGGGTCATGGCGCGGCCAGAAGCCGACCAGGGAAAGCGCGCGACCGCGACCGAGCGGCCCTGCTGTTTGGCCTCTTCCTCAGTGAGGCCGCACCAAGCGATTTCCGGGTCGGTATAGACGACGTTGGGAATGGCTTGGGGTGCGAAGACCTGTTTTTCGTGTCCAGCCACGACCTCGGCGGCTAGGCTTCCTTGATGGGCGGCCGTGTGGGCAAGGGCCGCGCCTACGAGGTCGCCAATGGCGAAAATCGAAGACTCGGCCGTGCGCAGTTGGTCATCGACTTGGACATAGCCGCGCTCGTCGAGGCCGACGGCGGTGTGTTCCAAACCCAAGTCTTCGCTGTTGGGAACCCGGCCCACGGCGAGCAGGATTTTGGCGTAGGTCTTGGTAAAGCGCTGGCCGTCGCTGTTTTGTAATTGTACCGCTAAGCCATCGTCGCTCTCGGCGAGCGCGGTCACTTGGGTGTTGAGCATGATCTCGTCGAAGCGCTCGGCCGCCTTGTTGTGCAGGGGTTTGACCAAGTCGCGGTCGGCTGGGGGGATCAGCCCGGGAAGCATTTCGACGACTGAAACTTGGGTTCCCAGCGCCGCGTACACCTGCCCCAGTTCCATGCCGATGATGCCGCCGCCGACGACGAGCATGGAAGCGGGTATGTCGCGGAGTGCGACGGCCGCGGTCGAATCCATGATGCGGTCGCTCGGCTGGTCGAAGAGCGCGGGCACGGCTGGCCGCGACCCGGTGGCGAGGATGGCGTGCTCAAACTGCAAGGTGCCTTGGCTGCCGTCGGCTTGGTCGATTTGCAGCGTGTGGGAAGCGATAAAGCGGGCGCGGCCCTGCACGTAGGTCAGCTTGCGCGCTCTGACGAGTTGACCCAAGCCCTGCGTCATCTTGGCTACTACTTCGTCCTTCCAACTCCGTAGCTTGTCGAGGTTGATCTCGGGCGCGGCGAATTGGATGCCCCAGTGCTCGGCTTCTCTCGCTTCGTAGAGCAGCTTGGAAATGTGCAGGAGGGACTTGGAGGGGATGCAGCCTCGGTAGAGACAGACGCCGCCTGGATGGGCTTCGGGATCGATTAATGCGACATCCAACCCCAAGTCCGCGGCCTTAAAGGCGGCGACGTAGCCACCCGGACCACCGCCGATGATCGCTAGCTGGGCCTTGTCCATAGCGGCCTCAGCCTTCCAAGAGCGCGATAAAGGGGTCTTCCAATGCCGTGCAGACCCAGCGGAGAAAGCGTGCGCCATCGGCCCCGTCGATCAGGCGGTGATCGTAGGACAGCGACAGGGGCAGGAAGGTGCGTGGCTGGAGTTGGCCGTCTATATACGTGGGTTCGACTTGCGAGCGCGCCACTCCGAGGATGGCCACTTCGGGCGGATTGACGATGGGCGTAAAGGCGGTGCCGCCCATGGTGCCGACATTGCTGATGGTCATGGACCCGCCCTGCATGTCGGCTGGCCCGATCTTGCGCTCGCGCGTCTTTTGGGCCAGTTCGCTCAGCTCGACCGCTAGCTCGATGATGTTCTTTTGATCCACGTCGCGCACTACTGGCACGAGCAGGCCGTGCGGGGTATCGACGGCAATGCCGATGTGGAAGTAGCGTTTGTACACGACTTCCCGCTGGGCTATGTCGATGCTGGCGTTGAACTGCGGGAAGACCTTGAGGGCGATGCCGAGTACTTTGATGAGAATCGCGGTCGGCGTCAGCTTGCCGCCGGCTGCTTCGGCCTTTTTGCCGTATGCTGCGCGCCACTTTTCCAAGCTGGTGATGTCGGCCTTGTCGAATTGGGTGACCTGTGGGATGGTGGCCCAAGCCTGCGCGAGGCGCTCGGCGGTTATCTCGCGCACTTTGGTCATGGGCTGGCGCTCGACAGCGCCCCACTGGCTGAAGTCGGGTAGTGGGGCGGCTGTGGTCGGGGCTGCGGCCCGCGCTGCGTGCAGCTTTTTTGAGTGCGCTTTGACGTCGTCGATTGAGATCCGGCCGCCCGGTCCCGAGCCTTGGACTTGCGCAATATCGACGCCGATCTCGCGGGCTAGGCGGCGCGTCGATGGCGCGGCTGGGACGGGGCCGTCCGTAGGTGTAGGCGCGGAGGGAGCTTCTTCGACAACCGGGGCGGGTGGGATCGGGGTAGGAGTCGGTTCCTCTGCCGGTGCAGGCGCTGGGGGTGTTTCCTCGACAGCCGGGGGCGTCTCTTCGACGGCTGGGGCTGTGGTCCCCTCGACTTCGAGGATGGGCTGCCCGACGGCGATGGTGTCACCCTGTTGGACGAGAATTTCGGTGATGGTACCATCTACGGAAGAAGGCACCTCAATGACGGCCTTGTCGGTTTCAAGCTCGATGACGGTCTGGTCTTCGGCGAGGCGGTCGCCGACATCGACGAGGATGCGGATCACATCGCCGCTTTCGATGTTTTCTCCCAAGTCGGGCAGGGCAAATTGTACGGGCATAGGGTGATCTAAACTCACAGGTAAATGGGATTGGGTCTTGCCGGATCAATCTCTAGGTCTTGCATGGCTTGGGCGACTGCGTCGCATTCGATTTGCCCCTCGCGCGCCAGCGCGCTCAAAGCCCCTAGGGCGATGAAGCGGTAATCGACCTCAAAGTGGTCGCGCAGGGCCTCGCGGGTCTCGCTGCGGCCGAAGCCATCGGTGCCGAGGGAGACGGGCGGGTTGGGAAACCAGCGGGCGATGGATTCTGGGAGGGCCTTGACGTAATCCGAGGCCATGACGTACACGCCGCGCTCTTTGGCTAGGCATTGTTCGACGTAGCTGAGACGGGGCTTTGCGCCGGGATGCAGGCGGTTCCAACGCTCGGCATCGAGGGCGTCGCGGTGCAGGGCCTTGTAGCTGGTGATGCTCCAGACATCGGCGCTGACTTGGTATTTTTCTTCGAGCAGGCTCTGTGCTTTGAGGGCGCTGTTGATGATTGCGCCGCTGCCGAAAAGGTGGGCCTTGAGGCGGGTGCGTTTCTTGGCCGAGGGTTTGAACTTGTACATGCCTTTGAGAATGCCTTCTTCGACGCCGTCGGGCATCTCCGGCATGGCATAGATGTCGTTTTCGACCGTCAGGTAGTAGAACACGTCCTCCTGTTCGACGTACATGCGGCGGATGCCCTCGCGGATGATGACGGCAATCTCGTAGCCGAAAGCTGGATCGTAGGCTTCGAGATTGGGCACGGGATAGGCCAACAGGTGGCTGTGCCCGTCCTCGTGTTGCAGCCCCTCGCCGTTGAGCGTGGTGCGCCCGGCCGTGCCGCCGACCATGAAGCCCTTGACCCGCATGTCGCCAGCCAGCCAGACCAAATCGCCGATTCGCTGCATTCCGAACATCGAGTAGTAGATGAAGAAGGGAATGGTGTTGATGCCGTGAGTGGCATAGGCCGAGCCGGCCGCGATAAAGGAGGACATAGAGCCAGCCTCGGTGATGCCCTCTTCGAGTATCTGGCCGTCTTTGGCCTCTTTGTAGTAGGTGATGACGTCTTTGTCAACCGGCTCGTATAGCTGGCCTAGGCTCGAATAGATCCCGAACTGACGGAAGAGCGGCTCCATGCCAAAGGTGCGCGATTCGTCGGGGACGATAGGGACGACTAAGTTGCCGATTTGCTTGTCTTGCATGAGTTTGCGCATGACTGCGACAAAGGCCATCGTCGTGGCAAACTCGCGCTTGCCCGAGCTCTTTTTGAATTCCTCCCACAGCGCTTCCGGCGGCATGGTCAGCGGGGGAGCCATTACCTGCCGCTGGGGCACGTAGCCGCCGAGGCTTTCCCGCCGCTGGCGGATGTACTGGATTTCCGGGCTGTCGTCGGGGGGGCGGTAGAACGGCGTCTCCGCGACCTCGCCGTCCGAGATGGGGATGCCGAAACGGGTGCGGAAAAGGCGGATCTCGTCCTCGTTGAGCTTCTTTTGTTGATGGGTAATATTCTTGCCCTCGCCGGCTTCGCCCATGCCGTAGCCCTTGATGGTCTTGGCGAGGATGACGGTGGGCGCGCTTTGGTGGGCGATGGCTTGCTGGTAGGCGGCATAGACCTTTTCTGGATCGTGCCCGCCGCGCCGCATTTTCTGGAGTTGTTCGTCCGAGTGGTGCTCGACCATTGCGGCTAATTTGGGGTCGGTGCCGAAGAAGTCGTGGCGGATGTAGCTGCCGTCGGAGACTGAGTACTTCTGGTACTGGCCATCGACGACTTCGTTCATGCGTTGGGCCAAGCTGCCGTCGGTGTCCTGTTCCAAGAGCGGATCCCAGTCGTCGCCCCAGATTACTTTGACGACGTTCCAGCCGGCACCGCGGAAGACCGCTTCGAGTTCTTGTATTATCTTGCCATTGCCGCGCACGGGACCGTCGAGGCGCTGGAGGTTGCAGTTGACGACCCAGATGAGGTTGTTGAGCTGTTCGCGCGCCGCGAGGGTGAGCGCTCCCAAGCTCTCGGGCTCGTCGCACTCGCCGTCGCCCAAAAAGGCCCACACCTTGCTGTCGTCAGCGGGCTTGAGGCCGCGGTTTTCGAGGTAGCGGTTGAAGCGCGCCTGATAGATCGAAAGGATGGGTCCCAAGCCCATAGACACGGTTGGAAACTGCCAAAAGTCCGGCATCAGCCAAGGGTGCGGATAGGAGGCGAGGCCTCCGCCTTCTTGCAACTCGCGGCGGAAGTTTTCCAACTGATGCTCGTTGAGGCGACCTTCGACAAAGGCGCGGGCGTACATGCCGGGGGAGGCGTGCCCTTGGAAGTAGATTTGGTCGCCGGGATGGCCGTTGCTGGGGGCGCGGAAAAAGTGGTTGTAGCCGACCTCGTAGAGGGTGGCTGAAGAAGCGTAGGTCGAGATGTGGCCGCCGACGTTGGAGTCGTGATTGGCGCGCACGACCATGGCCATAGCGTTCCAGCGCACGATGCTTTTGATCCGCCGTTCGATCTCGCGGCTGCCCGGATAGGGCGGCTGCTGGTCGCGGGGAATCGTGTTGATGTAGGGGGTATTGACGCTGAAGGGGGTGCCGACGCCGGCTTCAGCGGCGTGGGTTTGGAGCTGTTGCAGGAGCTTGAGGACCTGCGCGGGCGTCCTATGGGCCAGCACGTAATCGAGGGATTCGAGCCACTCGCTCACTTCGGCTTGTAGTTCTTGGGCATTGCTCATGGCTGAAACAATTCCTTTGCGTAGGCCGTCTTATAGGTCGAAAAAAGATAATAAGCACGTGTTTTCTTGGCAAAAAACCGTTTTGTTACAATCAGTTATATTGTATAGGTATAGGCACCGTCACTCGCGCTGACGGGCGACGGAGAAAGAGAGGCTTTCGGTGCGTAGACACAGAATCGCCTATGTCTGTTTGCTGGCGTCGCTGCTTTTGCATCTCACCGCGCTTTACCTAGGAGATCACCTGTGGCGCGACGAGCTGGATACGGAGACCTTTCGCGTGCGTCTGGCCCGCATCCCGCCGCAGTTCAAGCCCCCCCGCCCGATACCCCTGCCCCGCTTGGACGTAGAGGCGTTGAAGGTGGAGATGGAGTATCTGCGGGCCGACCGGCCGGCCGTGGATGTCCGCGACCCCAATCTGGAAAGCGAGACGACCCCGCCTGAGCTAGAGGTACCGACGGCTCCGTTGGCGCTGCGCGAGATAGCCGTGGGTGCGAAGGAAGATGCGCCAATTTTGGAGCGCGAAAAGATGATCTCGCCTTCGTCATTGGGGTTGGCCGATAGCATGGGTGTTGCCTCAATGGATCTGTTGCGGATAGAGGACATGGCTCGGGCCAACAAGGATCACGCCGCGGTCATTCCCAGTCGGGCGACTCGGCGGGACTTGTCTGGCTACGTGAACTTCACTCAGTTGCGCGTCTATGGGGCTAGCTCGGGGCGCGGCACCCTCGACGCTCTGAGCCGCTACTTGCGCGACCATACCCACCTGCTGGCGCGAGTGCGGGACCAGACCTACGAATACTTCCTGTCGGAGCAACTACTCAAGGATCCAATCCACTTCCTTTTTGAAGACTCCTTGTCTGCGTACGACCCGAACATCCTGACCAAGTTCAGTGCGGAGGAGAAGGCGCTTTTGGGCCGTTATCTACGCGAGGGAGGGTTCCTGTTTATCGAGGGCACCGGCCGCCGTACCAACCACTATTTGCGCGAAATGAAGGACCAACTGCGCGAGATTTTGGGGTCTGAGGCGCGCTTGGCACCCATCCCGACCTCGCATCCGATATATCATTCCTTTTACGAGTTCGGCGGCGGCTTCCCCGGCGAGGATAAATCGCGCCTTGAGGACGCCGGCGACAATCCCTCTTGGTATTATCCAACCAACAATCGCTATGAGGTTTTGGCCTTGCAGGAAGAACAGGAGGCCACCCTTGGCGGAGCCAGCGCTCTAAATACGACCTTGCCACCGCCAGAGGGGTTGTGGGGCGTCGAACTGGACGGCGAGTTGGTCGCCGTGTTAAGCGACTTATGGTTAGGAAATTATTGGCGAGCTAGCTTCAACACAGAAGAAGAAGCCACCCAGCCAACGACTTATGCGCTGATGGCGGGGACCAACATCTTGGTCTATGCGCTGACGCGCAAAAGCGGCATCACGCCCCAACTGCCGCCGCCAGCTTGGACGCCGGAGCAAAGGCCCGTGGCCATGGTACAAGAAGCGCCGCTCGCTATCGAGGTCGCCGTCGCCGACGAGTTGCTGTTCGACGATCTCGACGCTTGGCTGGCTTTGGTAGTGGCCCCCATCGGCAGTGAGATCACCGAGGATATCGCGGTGCGCTTGGACGGCCGCTACTCGCTCGAATTGCTCAAGCGCGGCTATCAGGGATTGCTTTTCCACAATCTGCCGGCTGGCAAGCACTGGGTCGAGTTGAGCTATGGCGGGCAGACCCAACAGGTGGAGGTCGATCTGAGGGGGGGCAAGGTCACCACGCTGACGTTTGCGCTCAATCGCTTTGCTTTCGTGGTGCGGCTGCGGATGCAGGAGCAGGAGGAACGGGCGGATTGGCAGCGGTGGTCTGCGGCCTTTGCCGACTTGGAGGTCGAGGAAATTTACTTGGCCGCAGACCGCGAGTGGTTGGAAGGCGGAGGCGCCCCCTGAACTCTACTTGTAGCGCTTCATCTCGCCGCTTTTCAGCCGACCCCAGTAGTCTTGCAGGCACGCCTTGATCTGCGGGCTGAGGATGACGCCGCCGATGATGTTGGGGAAGGCCATGCTCAAGATGAGCATATCGGTAAAGTCGAGCACGTTTTTGAGCGTGACGACCGAGCCGAAGACGACGAAGACGATGAAAATGACTCGGTAAATTAGCGTGAATTGGCTGCCGAAGAGGTACTCCCACGCCCGTTCCCCATAGTAAGACCACGAAATCATGGTTGAGTAAGCAAAGAGCATGACGCCAATGGCGAGGACATAGCGGGCACCGGGCAGGAACGAATCAAAGGCCGCCGAAGTCATTTTGGCTCCGACGATAAAGCCTTCACTTGCTTGGAACTGAGGATCGGTGTACACCCCGGTAATCATGCAGACCAAAGCGGTCATCAAACAGATGACGATCGTGTCGATGAAGGGGCCGATCATCGCGACCATGCCCTCGCGCGCTGGCTCGTTGGTCTTGGCCGCGGCATGGGCAAAAGCCGCCGAGCCGAGACCGGCCTCATTGGAAAAGGCTGCCCGCTTGATGCCGACGACTAGGACGCCTAAAAAGCCGCCGTACAGGGCCTGCGGCGAGAAGGCTTGACGGAAAATGGTCGCGATCATGGCGGGTACTTCTCCGATGTGTGACAGAATGATGACGAGGGAGGCCGCCACGTAGAGCAGGCACATGAAGGGCACGATCCGCGAAGTAACGCGGCCAATTCGCTTAATGCCGCCGATGATGACCAAGGAGATCAACGAGGCGAAGAGGAGGCCGAAGACCCAGTTGTATTCTCCTACAGCCGGGGATACGGTGCTGAGGATCTCGACCGTCTGGTTGACTTGGAACATGTTGCCGCCGCCGAGGGAGCCACCGATGGCGAAAATGGCAAACAAAATGGCGAAGACGCGGCCCAACGACTTGAGTCCTTTACCGGCAAGCCCGTGCTCTAGGTAGTACATCGGCCCGCCGGAGATGCGGCCGTCGGGGTGAATTTTGCGGTACATGACGGCTAGGGTGCAGGAAGCCAGCTTGGAGGACATGCCGAACAAGGCGGTCAGGAGCATCCAGAAGACCGCACCCGGCCCGCCCAAGCTGACGGCAATGGCGACACCGGCGATATTGCCGAGGCCAATGGTGGCCGACAGGGCGCTGGTGAGGGCTTGGAAATGGGAGATCTCGCCTGGATCGTTGGGGTCGTCGTAGCGACCGCGGATGACGTCGATGGAGTGGCGGAAGCCGCGCAGGGAGATCCAGCCAAAATAGAACGAATAGTAGATGCCGCCTAGGACGAGCACCCAGATGATGAGGGGAATTTTCGTCCCTAGGTCGGCGAAGAGAACACTAGCCATCGCCGAGACGATGGAGCCAAACGCGGAATCCAAGCTGGCGATGGCCGTCTGAATCCAGTTTTGGTCGGCGTCTTGGGCTAGAACGGGAGCGGCGAATGCAAGCATCAGGGCGGCAGCGTAGAATAAGCGCATAGGAAATTTTCCTCTCAAAGGATTAGCGATTCTTACCGTTATCGTTGAGCAGTTGATCTAGTTGAGCGCGTTTTGCAGGGGCCATGTGTGCTGTGTTTTCAGCCGTGGGGAAGTGGCCTTCGGCGACTTCTCGGCAGTACGTTTTGAACATTTCGATCCAATCCTGGCGCGCTTGGCCGTAGGCTTTGGTCAGGATTAGGTCTTCTTCGTTGAGGCCGACGAGGTCGTGGACGATCAGCACTTGGCCGTCGCAATAGCGGCCAGCGCCGATGCCGATGACCGGAATTTTGAGTCGCTCGGTGACGGCTTGGGCGGCCTCTTCCGTGACCATCTCCAAGACCAAGGAGAACACGCCGGCGTCCTCTAAACGCAGGGCTTGCTCGACGAGGGCTTTGGCCCCCTTCGGCCCCTTGCCGTGAAACTTGGGCACGGTGCCGCGCCGGTCGCTGAACAGGTAGAATTCGCGAGCTTGGGACTGCGGAGTAAACCCGAGATGGCCGACGACCGGAATGCCGGCGTCAACGATGGCTTTTAGCTGCGGCAAGACCGGCAGGCCGCCCTCTAATTTGACGCCTTCGGCCCCGCCCTCCTGCACCAAGCGCCCGGCGTTTTTGACCGCGGTCTCGACCGACGGCTGAAAGGACATGAAGGGCAGGTCGGCGAGGAGAAAGGCCCGGCGCACTGCCCGGCGCACTGCCCGCAGGTGGTGGAGGATGTCGTCCATGGTCACCTGCTGCGGGCCGCGATAGCCCAAGACATTGGTGCCCACGGAGTCGCCGACCAAGATTACGTCGAGGCCTGCTTCGTCTTGCAGTGCGGCCGTGGGGTAGTCGTAGGCCGTCAACATGCAGATCTTTTGGCCGCGCTCCTTTTTGGACTGGAGCGAAGAAACGGTGATTTTATTGGTCGTCGTCGCCATGGCAGCGGAGGGCAAGTTTACAGGCGATAGTATAGAGCGGCGCACCTTGCGCGGCAAGTCTGTAGGCGGCTCGCCTTGCTTGGGCGAATCATTTGGCACAGCTTCACCTTTATGCAGGGAAAATTCGATTTTATTCACGCCGAATTGGTGCGGCGACAACAGGCCGGGCAGATGCGGTCGTTGCGGACTTGGGAGCCGTGCGGCGGTACGCGCGTGCGCGCCCATGGCCGCGAGTTAGTCAATTTTAGCTCCAACGACTATCTCGGCTTGGCGTCGCATCCGCTTGTGCAGGCGCGGGCCATTGAGTTCGTCGAGCGCTACGGGACCGGGGCCACGGCCGCGCGCTTGATCTGTGGTTCCCAGCCGGGCTTTGCCCAAGTGGAGCAGACCTTGGCTAGGCTCAAGCAGACCGAGCGGGCGCTGGTGCTCAATTCCGGCTATCAGGCTAACGTTTCGCTGTTGCCGACGCTGGTCGATCGACGCGCGCTCATCTTGCTTGATCGACTCTGCCACAACAGCTTGGTCCAAGGGGCGGTCTTGGGGCGCTGTCGGATGCGGCGCTACCGCCACGGCAATTTGGATCACCTGCGCGCTCTGCTGGCGGAAAGCGCGAGGGCGGACCACTCGCGCCGAGTGATTGTCACCGAATCAGTGTTTAGCATGGATGGCGATGTCAGCGACATTGACGCACTCGTCGAGTTGGCTGGGGAATTCAACGCGCTGCTGGTCATCGACGAAGCCCACGCCACGGGCGTTCTGGGCGAGCGGGGGATGGGGCTGACATGTGGCAAGGCCGTGGACGTATGCATAGGCACGTTCGGCAAGGCGCTGGGGTCTTTTGGGGCGTACGTGGCTTGCGGCGAGAAGTTGTGGGAGTACTTGGTCAACTGTTGCCCAGGGTTTATCTATACGACCGCGCTGCCGCCGGCCGTCTTGGGCGCAGTGGATGCGGCGCTAGAGTTGGTGCCGCAAATGGACACCCAGCGCCGAACCCTGCTCGGCCATGCCGAATACTTGCGCGGCGCGCTCAGGGCGCAAGGCTGGGACACAGGCGCGGCGACCGCGCAGATCGTACCGCTGATGGTGGGTGCGGAGGACGACGCGCTAAATCTGAACGCCTATCTAGAAGAAAATGGCGTTCTCGCGGTGGCCATACGCCCTCCTACGGTCGAGCCGGGGCGGGCGCGGATTCGCTTGGCGCTTAGCGCCCTACACCAACAGAGCGACCTCGATATGCTGGTGGAACTGCTACGGCGGTGGCGCGATGGCCGGCGTTGACGTGGTCGCCCAACACGGGTGGGGCTTTGGCGCTTGGTGCTGGGGTCGCTGGCGGGATGTCTTACCTGCTGGCTTTGCGCTGCACTGCCCAGATCGAGGGTATTTTGGCTCAGCCGTGACGGTCGCAGTTCGGCCGCGCATCGTCTTGGCCCACTCCCTCGGCTTGCACCTGTTGTCGCCGCAGCTATGGGCGTCAGCGGAGTTGATCGTGATTATTAGTGGTTTTCGCAGCTTTCACTCTGCATGCGCCCGCCAAGCCCGGCGCTCGCGCCGCACGGTAGAGCAGATGCTGGCGCGCTTGGAGCGCGAGCCAGCGGCTTTGTTGGCCGATTTTTACGCCCGTTGTGGCGTGTCGTCGGAAGGTCACTGGCCCGAGGTTGTTGACGCCGACGTCTTGCGTCGAGATTTGCAACTGTTGCAGGAGAGTGTGCTGGAACTAGCCGCGATACCGGCCGCGGCACAGGTGCTCATTTTGCACGGCAGTCGCGACCGCGTGGTGCCGGTGGAGCGGGCCGAGGAGTTGCGCGAACTGCTGCCCAACAGCGAGCTTGCCATCGTCGCGGAGGCTGGCCACGCGCTGCCCTTGACGCATGTTCGCACGTCTTGGGAGCGCGTCGAACGAGCTTGGCACGGGATGCGACCTGTATGACGGAAGCGAGTTTCAAAGCGCGGGTTGTCGAGAACTTCTCCCGTAGCGCCTCGACGTACGACTGCCACGCCGAGGAGCAGCGCACTGGGGCCGCTACTTTGGCTAAATGTGCTGCCGAGTGCGCCGACAACCTAGTAGAAGGTCCCGTACTCGAAATCGGTTGCGGCACGGGCTTTTTGAGCGCGTCATTAGCCGAACTCTTTCCCGGGCGTCGCTTGGAGTTGACCGACCTTGCGCCAGCCATGGTCGCGCATTGTCGGCAAAAAATGGCCGCTGAGACCACCCATCCAGACATCCGCTACCGAGTCTTGGATGGGGAGCAGTTAGGAAGCAAGGGACGCTACGCCTTGATCTGCGCCAGCTTTGTGGTGCATTGGTTCGCCGATTTGCGCGCCGGGCTACAGCAGCTATTGGCCGCGCTCAAACCCGGCGGACAGTTGCTCTGCTCCTATCCGGGGGCGGGGTCGTACGCCGAATGGCACCACCAATGTGCACGCCAAGGCATCCCCTGTAGCGCCAACGCCTTGCCCGACTTAGCGTCTGTCGCCCGCGTATTTGCCGCTGAGTCGGTCGCAGTGCGCCAATGGCAACAAGTGATTGCACTGCGCTTTCCGACCGCGTGCGCCTTTTTGCGCCACTTCAAGGGCACGGGAGCCCATACGTCGGCGCGGCTGAGCACCCTTGGACCTGCGCAATTGCGCCAGTTCTTGCGCGGCTGGGATCGCGACTGCCCCAACGGCGTGGAGATCACGTGCGCTATTCACTATCTAGCCGTCGAGAAAGCGTGGAACTGTGGCAACTGAACTTCCTCCGCGCTTGTTCGTCACCGGCACGGACACGGGCGTTGGCAAGTCCTATGTGGCGGCGCTGCTAGCCGTGGGGCTAGAGGCCGCCTATTGGAAGCCCGTGCAAAGCGGAGTTGATGCAGACTCCGATTGGGTGCGGCGCGTCACTGGCCTGCCAGCCGAGCGCGTCCTGCCGGAGACCTATCGCCTGCGCGAACCCTTGTCGCCGCACGAGGCGGCCCGGCGCGAGGGCGTGCAGATCGAGATGAGCCGCTTTGCGCTGCCCGTGCAAAAGCGCTTGATCGTCGAAGGGGCTGGTGGGGTTATGGTGCCGCTCGACGACCAGCACCTGATGGTCGATCTGATGGTTGATCTAGGGCTGCCGGTGCTGGTGGTGGCGCGCAGCGAATTGGGCACCATCAATCACACGCTATTGACGCTAGACCAGTTGCGCCGCCGAGGTTGCCCGCTCTTGGGCGTGGTGGTCAACGGTCCCTCCAACCCAGCCAACTGCCAAGCTATCGCGCACTACGGAGAGGTGCCTGTGTTAGCTGTAATCGACCGCCGGGTAGAGCTGTCGCCCGCCAAGGTCCGGGCGCTTTTTGCTCGCTATTTTGGCCGCCATGACTGAACGCGTTGTTTCCCACGTGTGGTCGCCTTTTACCCAGATGAAGGCGGCATTGCCAGTGCAGCAGGTTCGCGCTGGTCGCGGGGCCGTGCTAGAGCTAGAGGATGGGCGGCAGATCCTCGACTGCATTTCGAGCTGGTGGGTGACCTTGCACGGCCACGGCCAACCCGAGATCGCCGCCGCGGTGGCCGAGCAGGCTAAAGAGTTAGAACAGGTAATAGCGGCCGGATTTACCCATCGCCCCGCCGAAGAGTTGGCTCGGCGGTTGGTGGATGCCTTGCCCGCGCCGCTAAAGTGGGTTTTCTACTCGGACGACGGCTCGACGGCCGTGGAGGTTGCTCTCAAGCTGGCCTATCAGTTTTGGCGCAATCAGGGCGAGCGAGATCGCACGCGCTTTCTGCGTTTCGAGGGGGCCTATCACGGAGATACGATTGGGGCGATGTCAGTGGGGGAACGCTCGCTTTTTACGCGCCCTTTTGCCGACTTGCTCTTTCCAACGGACGCCGTGCCTTTTCCGGCCACTTGGGAAGGCGATGGGGAGGTAGAGGCCAAAGAGGTGCAGGCACTTGCGCGACTGGAGGAGTTGTTGGCACGCCATCCCAACCAGTACGCAGCCATGATACTTGAGCCGCTAGTGCAGGGTGCTGGGGGCATGCGGATGTGCCGCCCGCACTTTCTCGCGGCCGTGCAGGCGCTTTTGCGCCAATGGGATGTGTTGGATATTTACGACGAAGTGCTGACCGGATTTGGTCGCACCGGGGCGCTCTTCGCCTGTGAGAAAGCCGCGACCCAACCCGATATCATCTGCTTGGCCAAGGGGCTAACCGGCGGCTTTCTGCCCATGGCAGCCACTGTTTGCAGCGAGCGGGTGTTCTCGGCCTTCTATCACGATGACCCTGATAAAGCCTTCTATCACGGACACTCCTATACGGCCAATCCCTTGGGGTGCGCGGCTGCGTTGGCCTCGCTGGATTTGCTGGTTGGCGAGCCTTTCCGCCGGCTAGCGGCTTGGCAGCGCGAGGAAGCGGTGCGTCTGCGCGGCCACCAGCGGCTCAAGCGGGTGCGGGTGTGCGGTACGATTGTGGCTGCGGATGTGATTGTCGAAGGCGAGGAAGGATACCTGCACGAGGTGGGGCCGCTGCTGAGGGAGCAATTTTTGGCGCGGGGATTCCTGCTGCGGCCGCTGGGCAATAGCGTGTACGTGCTACCGCCCTACTGCATTGAGCGGTCTCAGCTAGCCTCGATCTACGACTGCTTCTGCGAGCTGATCGACGCGCTCTGAAGCGCTTTGCGGCGGCCGCGCTTCTAGGTCGAGCAGGTCGAAGAGGGCTTGATCGGCGTCAGTGCCGGGGTGAGGCGTAGTCAACAGGCGGTCGCCCGAAAAGATGGAATTGGCTCCGGCCAAAAAGCACAGGGCTTGTTCGGCTGTCTTGAGCTGGTCGCGGCCAGCCGAGAGGCGCACCATGGCCGTGGGAAAGAGGATGCGGCCGCAGGCGATCATGCGGACGAGTTCCCACGCGGTCACTTTTTCGCGGTCGCCGAGCGGCGTGCCGGCGATGGGTACTAAGGAGTTGACCGGTATGGATTCCGGCGGCGTTGGCAGTTGCAAGAGCGCGCAGAGCAGGTCGATGCGGTCTTCGTCGCTTTCGCCCATGCCCAAGATGCCACCGCAGCAGACCGATATTCCGGCGCGGCCGACGTGGCCTAGGGTTTCGATGCGGTCGCGATAGGTGCGGGTGGAGACGATTTCGGGGTAGTAGTTTTCTCCGGTGTCCAAGTTGTGGTTGTACGCGTGGAGGCCGGCTTCCCGCAACTGGCGGGCTTGGTCGGCGGTGAGCATGCCCAACGTGCAGCAGACTTCCATGCCGGTGGCCGCGACCGTGCGCACCATGTCCAATACGCGGTCGAATTCCGCGCCGTCGCGTACTTGGCGCCAGGCCGCGCCCATGCAGAAGCGCGTACTGCCAGCGGCGGCGGCGCGCTCGGCGGCTTCGCGCACGGCCTCCAGCGACAGCAGGTCTTGGCGTTCGAGGCTCGTATCGAAGTGGGCCGACTGCGAGCAATAGCTGCAATTTTCAGGACAGCCGCCGGTCTTGATCGACAGTAGGGTGCAGACTTGTACTTGCCGCGGATCGTGGTGCTCGCGGTGGACGGTTGCGGCGCGGTACACGAGGTCGAGTATGGGGCTTTTGTAGAGGGCAACGATTTCCTCGCGCGTTGCGGACGCATTCAGGCTCATAATTCCTCGATCAGTTTGGTGAATGAGCGTCTAAAATCCGAGGTTTCACCCAGTTTGGCAAGGTCTGCCGCGCAAATGTCTTGCTCCATCGCGTTTCTTGGCTTTTATTTTTAGGCTGTTTGCGGAGGTAAACGGGCTGGACGGCGCGCCCGCGCTTTGAATATCTGGCCGATTATGAGACATAAAGACTCTTTGACGGCGAATAAATGTCCTTTTTCCTTGACAGGTGGGATTAACTGGCTTAAATCGGCCAGTTTATTGATATTTACTTTTGAAAGGGGATGGAGTAGCACGCATAATGGCCAGTAGTAAAATTGCAATAAAAAAAGGATTGGACCTGCCCATTGCTGGTGCGCCGGAGCAAGTGATCGAAGACGGCCCAGCGATTGAGAAGGTGGCCGTCTTGGGACCGGATACTATCGACCTGCGGCCGACGATGGCCGTAAACGAGGGGGATTCGGTCAAAAAGGGGCAATTGCTTTTCGAGAACAAAAGGGCTCCGGGGGTGCGCTATACGTCGCCGGCGAGCGGCAAAGTGATCGCCATCCATCGCGGTGCCAAACGCGTCTTGCTCTCGGTCGTCATTGAGGTTGCAGGGGACGAAGAAGAGCGATTTGAGCAGCACACGCGCACGGCGCCGGACCAGCTAAGCCGCGAGCAAGTGCGCGAAACCTTGGTGGCCTCTGGCCTTTGGACTGCGCTGCGCACGCGGCCCTACAGCAAAGTGCCCCTGCCCGATAGTGCGCCGCACTCGATTTTCGTCACCGCAATGGATACCAATCCCCTCGCGGCCGATCCCCAAGTCGTGCTCCGCGAGTACGAAGACGACTTCGCTCGGGGTCTGACCATACTGGGCAAGCTCACCGATGGGCCGGTCTATGCGTGCAAGGCTCCCGGTGGGAACATCTCGACCGACGGTGCCCAAGTCGTCGAATTTGCCGGCCCGCATCCCGCGGGCTTGCCCGGCACTCACATCCACTTTCTCGATCCGGTCGGGGCGGCCAAGACCGTCTGGTACATCGGCTACCAAGACGTGGTGGCCTGCGGTAAGCTCTTTGCCACCGGCTCGTTGTGGACTGAGCGCGTCGTGGCTTTGGGCGGCCCCCAAGTGGAGCAGCCGCGCCTGTTGCGCACCCGCCAAGGGGCCTGCCTGAGCGAACTGACGGCGGGCCAGCTCAAGCCGGGTGAGAATCGAATCATTGCCGGATCGGTGCTGGCGGGTCGGGTTGCGTCCGGCCCCTTGGACTTTCTCGGCCGCTACCACGCGCAGGTCTCGGTGCTCGCCGAGGGCCGCGAGCGCGAGTTCTTAGGGTGGCAGAAACCGGGCGTCGATAAGTTTTCCATCAAGAATGTCTTTGCCTCCAAGCTGCTGCCCAGCCGGTTATTCGACTTTACTACTTCCACCGAGGGCAGCGATCGGGCTATGGTGCCAATCGGCTCGTACGAGCAGGTGATGCCGTTGGACATCCTCGCGACCTTTCTCCTGCGCGCGCTCATCGTCGAGGATACGGACCGCGCCCAAGCCCTCGGCTGTCTAGAACTGGACGAGGAGGACTTGGGGCTGTGTACTTTTGCATGCCCCGGTAAGTACGAATACGGCCCCATCCTGCGGCGAAATTTGGCGCACATTGAAAGAGAAGGATAGACGCATTCAATGAAGGTGTTGCGAGATCTGCTCGACCAAGCCGAGCCTCTCTTCCACAAGGGGGGACGGCTGGAAAAGTTCTACGCTCTATACGAAGCAGCCGATACATTCTTATATACGCCCGGTCGCGTCACGGAGGGGCCGACGCATGTGCGCGACGGCATTGACCTCAAGCGCACCATGATTACGGTCGTCGTCGCGCTCGTTCCCTGCATCTTCATGGCTATGTGGAACACGGGCTATCAGATCAACTCGGCTATGCAGCAGATGGGGGCGGCGACAACGGGCGAATGGCGCGGGATAATCATCGACATCCTCGGCGTCGGCTACAATCCCAGTAACCCGTTGGCTAACGTGTTCCACGGCTTCCTCTATTTCTTTCCAGTCTTTTTGGTGTGCAATATGGTGGGTGGTTTGTGGGAGGGGCTTTTTGCGATGGTTCGCAAGCACGAGATCAACGAGGGCTTCTTGGTCACAGGCATGCTCTTTCCCTTGACCCTGCCGCCGACGATTCCCCTGTGGCAGGTGGCCATTGGCATCAGTTTCGGCGTGGTGATAGGCAAAGAGGTCTTTGGTGGCACCGGCAAAAATTTTCTCAATCCGGCGCTGACCGGGCGGGCGTTCCTCTATTTTGCGTATCCCGTCGAGATTACTGGCGATGCGGTCTGGGTCGCGGTCGATGGCTTTACGTACGCTACCCCGCTAGGGGCTGCTGCGGCCGATGGCATGGCGGCCGTTACCAGTACGGTGACTTGGATGCAGGCCTTCTTGGGCACGATCCCCGGGTCCATGGGCGAAACATCGACCCTAGCCTGTCTGATCGGCGCAGCTATCCTCATCGCGACTAGGGTCGGCTCTTGGCAAATTATCGTCAGCATGACGGCGGCCACGGTCGTATGCGCCGAATTGCTGTACGCGATTGGCAGCGATACCAACCCGATGTTCGGGATGGACGCGAGTTGGCATTTGGTGCTGGGCGGATATGCCTTTGGCTGCGTCTATATGGCGACGGACCCGGTGTCGGCGACCATGACCCCGGCTGGGCGCTGGGCATACGGGGCGCTCATAGGCTTTATGACCGTGCTGATCCGCGTGATCAACCCGGCCTTTCCCGAGGGCGTAATGCTGGCCATTCTCTTTGGCAATGTCTTCGCGCCCGCGATCGACTACGTGGCAATACAAGCCAACATCAAGCGCCGGCTGGCCCGCACCGCCGTCAGTTCTTAGGAGAGATAGACAAAGTGGCTAACGATTCAGTAGGTAGAACATTCGGCGTGGCGCTCGGCGTTTGCCTCGTCTGCTCGGTGCTGGTATCGGCGGCGGCCGTGTCACTGCGGCCGACCCAAGCGGTCAACAAGACGCTCGACAAGAAGCGCAATATTCTGATGGCCGCGGGGCTGCTTAAATCCGGCGAGGTCGCCAGCGGCGAGCGCATCGATGCGTTGTACCAAAATATAAATACCCGCGTCGTCGATTTGGCGACCGGGGAATACGTCGATGGCGTTGACCCGATTGAGTACGACCAGCGGCGGGCAGCCAAGGACCCGGCGCAGAGCGAGGTGGTACCGGACGATGTGGACATCGCCAACGTCAAACGCCGCGCACTCCATGCCTCGGTGTACTTGGTCTCGCAAAAGGGCAAGATCAAAAAGGTCATCCTGCCCGTCCACGGCTTAGGGCTGTGGTCAACGCTCTACGGCTTTGTGGCCCTTGATGCCAGAGATCTCAATACCATCCGCGGGCTGGTGTACTACGAGCACGCCGAGACTCCGGGTTTGGGGGGCGAGGTCGATAACCCGAGTTGGAAGGCACTCTGGGACGGCAAAAAGGCCTTCGACGAAAGCGGTGCCGTGCGCATCGAGGTGATCAGGGGTAAGGTCGTCCAGGGACGGCCCGAAACCCAGTATCAGGTCGATGGGCTGTCGGGTGCCACCATTACCTCGCGCGGCGTCAGGGACATGCTGCGCTACTGGCTGGGTGCGGAATCCTTTGGGCCGTATCTGGCCAAGCTCAAAGAACGAGGAGTTAGTTAAAATGGCTGACAAACCAAGAGACGTCCTCTTCAGGCCGCTCTTTGACTCCAATCCCATTGCCTTGCTGAGCCTCGGCATATGCTCGGCGCTGGCGGTGACGACCAAGTTGGAGACCACCGTCACCATGTGCTTGGCGGTCATTTTCGTGCTCTGTTGTTCCAACATGGCCGTCAGCGTGATCCGCAACTATATCCCGGCCAATATCCGCATTATCGTGCAGATGACGATCATTGCCTCGCTGGTGATTATCGTCGATCAGTTCCTGCGCGCCTATGCCTTTGATATCAGCAAACAGCTCTCGGTCTTCGTCGGCCTGATTATCACCAACTGCATCATCATGGGGCGGGCCGAGGCTTTCGCCTCGCAGAACGGCCCGGGGCTGAGCTTTCTCGACGGCTTGGGCAATGCCTTGGGTTACAGCGTCATTCTGCTGGTCGTCGGCATATTGCGCGAGCTATTCGGGTCGGGTTCGCTGTTTGGGGTACCAATGTTTGCATTGGCAGCCGAGGGGGGTTGGTACGCGCCCAACGGCCTGATGCTCTTGCCACCGAGCGCGTTTTTCATCATCGGCTTGTTTATATGGGCGCTCAGGACTTGGAAGCCCAAGCAGGTCGAGAAGGAGTAACCGAACATGGTCGAAGCCTATCTGAGCATATTTATGAAGTCCGTGTTCGTCGAGAACATGGCGCTGGCCTTCTTTTTGGGGATGTGTACTTTTCTAGCGGTTTCCAAGGAGGTGCAGACGGCGTTCGGGCTTGGGATCGCCGTAATCGTGGTACAGACGGTTACCGTCCCAGCCAATAACCTAATCTACCAGTACCTGCTCAAGGAAGACGCGCTGGCGTGGGCGGGCTTGAGTGGGGTAGATCTGACCTTTGTGGGGCTGATTAGCTACATCGGCATCATCGCCGCCATGGTGCAGATCCTCGAGATGTTTCTCGACAAGTTCGTGCCGGCCCTCTACAATGCGTTGGGCATTTTCCTGCCCTTGATTACCGTCAATTGCGCGATCTTAGGTGGTTCCCTGTTCATGGTCGAGCGCGATTACAACCTCGGCGAGAGCGTGGTCTTTGGCTTTGGCTCGGGTTTCGGTTGGGCATTGGCTATCGTCGCGCTGGCGGGCATCCGCGAGAAGATGAAGTACAGCGACGTGCCGCCAGGGCTGCGCGGCCTCGGGATCACCTTTATTACGGTGGGCCTGATGTCTTTGGCCTTTATGTCCTTTTCCGGTATTCAGCTCTAAAAGGAAAGAGCGTCTTATGACTGAAGTTATTTCCGGCGTCGGCATGTTTACCGGCGTAGTGCTGGCCTTGGTAACCATCATCTTGGTAGCCCGCTCCCGGCTGGTGCCCAGCGGCAACGTGCGGATCCTCATCAACGACGACGAGAGCAAGGCCCTCTCCGTTCCGGCGGGAGGCAAGCTGCTCAACGTGCTGGCCGACAACAAGGTCTTCGTGTCTTCGGCCTGTGGCGGCGGCGGCACCTGCGCCCAGTGCAAGGTGAATATCTACGAGGGTGGTGGCGATATCTTGCAGACCGAGACCAGCCACATTACCAAGCGCGAGGCGACCGAGGGCGTGCGGCTTTCCTGTCAGGTCAACGTCAAGCAAGACATGAAGATCGAAGTGCCGCCCGAAGTGTTCTCGGTCAAAAAGTGGGAGTGCGAAGTCGTATCCAACGACAATGTGGCGACCTTTATCAAGGAATTTATCGTCAAGCTCCCCGAGGGCGAAACGCTCGATTTCCAGCCCGGCGGCTTTATCCAGATTGAAGTGCCGCCCTTCGAGTGCGACTTCAAGGACTTTGAGGGTGTTGACGAGCGTTTCCATCCCGATTGGGACCGCTTCAACGTCTGGGACTTCAAGCTCGTCAATACGGAGCCCGTCTTCCGCGCCTATTCAATGGCCAATCACCCGGCCGAGGGCGACATTATCATGCTCAACATCCGCATCGCCACTCCGCCGCCCGACCGCGAAAAGGGCGGCTGGGAGGATGTGCCGCCGGGTATCGCCTCTTCCTATGTGTTCAGCCGCAAGCCGGGCGACAAGGTGACGGTCTCGGGACCTTTCGGCGAATTTTTCATTCAGGAAACCGACCGCGAGATGGTCTATATCGGCGGCGGCGCGGGCATGGCGCCCTTGCGCTCGCATCTATACCACCTCTTCCACACGCTCAAGACGGGGCGCAAGGTGTCCTATTGGTACGGGGCGCGCAATCCCAACGAGGTCTTCTACGAGGACCACTTCCGCAAAATAGAAGAGGAGTTTCCCAACTTTACCTTCCACATCGCCATGTCCGAGCCGCGGCCAGAGGACAACTGGGACGGCTATGTGGGCTTTATTCACCAGGTGGTGTACGACCATTATCTCAAGGATCATCCCGCCCCTGAAGACGTCGAATATTACCTGTGTGGCCCGCCGCTGATGCTCCAATCCGCGCTCGGGATGCTCGACGATCTAGGTATCGAAGAGGAAATGATCCGCTTCGACGAGTTTTAAGTCGGGAGGAAGGCAGGATGACTATGAGCACGCTTATTGCCGCTTTCGCTGTTTTTGGGCTAATCATGGCCGCCATGGCCGTCGGCGTGATCTTCAGCAATCGTCGCCTCCAAGGCTCGTGCGGAGGGCTGGGCACTATGCGCGATGCGTTGGGCGAGCCTATGTGCGAGTGCGGTCAGGCTCCCGGCTCGTGCGGGGATGCCGAGCCGAAGACGAACTGAGCACTGTCGGCAGCTTTGATCTAGCGGCGGACGGTGGTCCGCCGTTTTTCTTTGCTCGTAGAGAATATGGCCGCCAAAAAAAAGACCGGGGCATACGCGGAAATCGGCCCTTACGTCAGTCTGGGGATTCAATTCGCGGCGACGATCCTGATCTTTGTGTTTCTCGGCTGGTGGCTCGACGACAAATTTGCAACTACGCCGCTCTTTCTCGTGTTGGGTACTTTAATCGGCGCGGGTGGTGGATTTTACAAACTCTATCGGACGCTGATGGACTTAGATGAGCGGCGCAAGCGGGAGGACGGACCGTGAGTTGGGACAGCATCGCCGCTGGCTTGGCGGTTGCCGGGATCAACGGCGCGCTCGCGCTGGCGGCGATTCGCTGGGGATGGGGCAAGGGCATGCAGACCTTTGTGATCGCCTTCTTCGGGGGGATGATCGCGCGATTGATCGCGGTGGCCGTCCTGTCGGTAGTGGTGCTCAGATGGGCTGAGATCCATGCCGAAAGTTACTTCGTCGCGCTAGTGGTTGCGTACTTGCTTTTTCTCGCGTTTGAAATTTTTTACGTACTCAAATTACAAGGCCGTTCAAAGCGCTAGAAGCACCCGCGAGGTATTGACAGAAATTTGCGACCAAATTAATTTATTTGGTTAGTTACTGCGACAGATTCCCTCCTATTTTAGATAGATATTTACAAGGCAGTAAATGGCTGGCGAAACGCAGGCGGCAGACGCCGCAAATGCGCAAGTGGACATCATAGGGCACATTTTAGATAGTCCCTATATTGAATTGCCCTTTGTCGATTTTCATCACCTGCTCGCAGGCAAAGTTTCTCTTCCCTCGCTAGAGCTTTTCGGCATAGACCTCTCCATCACCCGGCACGTAGTGATTATGTGGGTGGCGAGCATCCTGCTCATAGTGCTCATGCTCAGGGCCTTCCGCAAGCCGCGCACCGTGCCTTCGGGTCTGGCCAATTTCTTCGAAGCCATCGTCCTCTTCCTGCGCGACGAGGTCGTATTGCCCATCATGGGCGAGGACGGCAAAAAGTATCTGCCTTTTTTGCTGACGCTCTTCTTTTTTATCCTGTTTTGCAACCTGCTAGGGTTAGTTCCCTACAGTGCTACAGCCACTGGCAACATCAGCGTCACGGCTGGCCTAGCCCTATGCTCTTTTTTGGTAATGATAGGGGCTGGCATTGCCAACAACGGATTGTTCGGCTACTTCAAGAGCCTGATCCCTTCCGGGGTGCCGCCGGTGCTGCTCATCATTCTGATTCCCGTAGAAATAATTGGTTTGTTGGTCAAGCCTTTCGCTTTGTGCGTGCGTCTTTTCGCCAATATGACCGGCGGCCACGTGGCGATTTTGGTCTTTCTGGGTTTGATTTCCATTCTGCAAAGTGAGTGGATCGCCATTGGATCTGTGCCCTTTGCAGTGGCGATTTACATGCTCGAAATTTTTGTGGGATTCGTCCAAGCCTTTGTCTTTACCCTGCTATCGACGGTCTTTATTAGCATGGCTGCTCATCCAGACCATTAGCAGGGATTCACAACGTTCACAAGAGGGAGTATTTGGCTATGGAATTTGCGTACATGGGTGCCGGAATTGGCATGGGGCTTTGCGCTATTGGCGCAGGGTTGGGCATCGGCCTGCTGGCCGGTAAAGCATTGGAGGGCGTCGCCCGCCAGCCCGAAGCCGTAGGTGATATCCGCACCAACATGATCCTGACGGCCGCTTTGGTCGAAGGCGTGGCCCTGATCGGCGAGGTGTTTTGCCTGCTGATCGTGCTGACCAAGTAGCGCAAGCGCTATGTTACTCGATCCCCATGTGGGGCTCATAATATGGACAATCATCACCTTTTTGGTGGTGCTTTTCGTCCTCAAAAAATTCGCTTGGCCCCACCTTTTGGCGGCCCTCGACGAGCGCGAGAAACGCATCAGCGATGCGATCGCCGCGGCTGAGCAAGCGCGCCAAGAGACCGAAGAGGTCCTGAGCGAACATCGGCAGAAGCTCGCCGCGGCCGATGAAGAGGCGCGGAAGATAGTTGCCGAGGCCCGCGAGGCTGGGGTGAACGTGCGGCAGACAATCGTCTCCCAAGCGCGGGAAGAGGCGGAGCGGATGCTCGACCAAGCGCGGACCAGTATCGAAAGCGAGAAACGCGCTGCCATCGCCGAGTTGCGCCGCGAGACGGCCCATCTTGCGGTGCAAGCCGCTGGTGCGCTGATCGACGCCAATTTGGACGACGAGAAAAACCGCGGCCTCGTCGATGATTTTATAGCCAGAATTCCCGAATCCAATTGAACGCCATCGCGCGAGCAGGACAATGAACGCACCCGAAGTAGTGCGACGCTACGCGGCTACGCTGCTGGAGGCCGCCGATGAAACGGGCGCGACCGCAGCGGTGCAGCGCGACGTCGAGCGGCTTTTGGAGACCGTGCGCCAATCCGGCGAGTTGGCCGAGTTTTTGGCCAACCCTCTAACCGATAGCCAAGCGCAAGCCAATGTCCTGCGGGAGCTCTTCAGCGGCAAAGTCGAGGTGCTGACCCTGAATTTTCTTCGGCTCATGGCTGTCAGGGGACGCGCTTCTATTATCGGCTCAGCACTCGAAAGTTTTCTCGATCAGGTCGCCGAGCGCGAGGGCATAATCAGCGCTGAGGTGCGCTCGGCCGTGGCGTTGAGTGAGGAGCAGTGCCAGCGCCTGCGGGAGCGCTTAGAACACCGCAGCGGCCGCACCGTGCGCTTGGATGTCCAAGTCGATGCCAGTTTGCGGGGCGGCGCAATCGTCCGCATCGGCGACACCGTATTCGACGGCAGTGTGAACACCTATCTAGAGCGCCTACAAGCGCGTCTGGCCGGTTAGTCAGCAGGAGGATTTATGGCCACCGAAACGATGGTTCAGCCCGATGAGATTTCCCAAATTCTCAAGCAACAGCTACTGGGCTTTGAAAAAGAAATAGACGTATTCGAGACAGGTACCGTGCTCTATGTCGGCGATGGCACGGCCCGCGTCCACGGTCTGAGCAACGTGCGGGCCACCGAGTTGGTGGAATTCCCCCACGGCATCATGGGCATGGCGCTCAACCTCGAAGAAGACAACGTCGGCTGTGTGCTCTTCGGCGAGGACACCCTGATCAACGAAGGCGACCAGGTAAAGCGCACCGACCGCATCGTCGAAGTGCCGGTGGGCGAGGCTCTTTTGGGCCGGGTCGTCAATCCCTTGGGTATGCCCATTGACGGCAAGGGCGACATCCAAGCGGACGAGAGCGTGCCGGTCGAGCGCAAAGCTCCGGGCGTCATCGATCGCCAGCCGGTTAGCGAAGCCCTGCAGACGGGCATTAAAATCATCGACTCGACCGTTCCCATCGGCCGCGGTCAGCGCGAGTTGATCATCGGCGACCGCCAGACGGGCAAGACGGCCATTGCCGTTGACACCATCATCAACCAGCGCGACCAAGACGTCAAGTGCATCTACGTGGCCATCGGCCAGAAGGCCTCAACCGTGGCCAAGTTGGTGGCCGAACTAGAGGCTAATGGTGCCATGGAATACACTATCGTGGTCTCGGCCACGGCGTCCGATCCGGCACCTTTGCAGTTTTTGGCACCCTATGCCGGTGCTTCGATGGGCGAGTACTTCCGCGACAATGGTCAGCACGCCCTGATCATCTACGACGATCTGTCCAAACAGGCTTGGGCCTACCGCGAGATGTCGCTTATTTTGCGCCGGCCCCCGGGCCGCGAAGCCTATCCGGGCGATGTGTTCTACTTGCACTCGCGCCTATTGGAGCGCGCCGCCAAGATGAGCGATGAGAAGGGCGGCGGATCGCTGACGGCCCTGCCGATTATCGAGATTCTCGAAGGCGACGTATCGACTTTTATACCCACCAACGTCATCTCGATTACCGACGGCCAGATTCTGCTCAAGCCCGAGTTGTTCTACTCGGGCAACAGGCCGGCCATGGACGTGGGAGCCTCGGTGTCGCGCGTGGGCAGCGATGCCCAGACTAGGGCGATGAAAGCAGTGGCCAGGACCATCAAGGGTGATATTTCGCGCTACAACGAAGTCAAGGCGTTCGCTCAATTCGGCACTTCGGGCTTGGACCAAGGCACGCGCAATCTGCTCAACCGCGGCGAGAAGCTGATGGAAATCCTCAAGCAGGATCAGTTCTCTCCGCAGTCGCTGGCCGAACTGACGGTTTCGCTGTCGATCATCGATCACGTACTCGATCTGCCCACGGCCGACCTAGGCCGCTTTGAGGCCGAGTTGCTGGCCTACATGCGGGATCACCAGGCCGAGCTTATAAAGGAGATCTACGAGAGTCGCGATTTGAGCGATGAAACTAGGGAAAAGCTCAACGCGGTGATCGAAGAGTTCAAGGGCGGCTTCCGTCCCTCTGCGGGAGCTGACTAAGCGGTGGCTACCCTTCGCGAACTCAGGACGCGCGTCGCCAGTATCACCAATATCCAGCGCGTCACCAACGCCATGCAGATGGTGGCAGCGGCCAAGATGCGCCGTGCTCAGGCGGCGATTTTAGCTGCCCGGCCGTACGCCCAGCGACTGGACCAAGTACTGAAAGCGCTGCACCAGAGCGTCGATGCCTATGAGCAGCCACTCTTTGCGGTTCGCCCGGTCCAGCGCGTTGCGCTGGTGGTCATAACCTCCGATCGCGGCCTCTGCGGTGCCTTTAACACCAACCTGTGCCGTCGGGTCCAGGACGAGTTGGACGAGTATGTGGACGCCCAACCTGAGTTGATCACCATCGGCAACAAGGGCCGGGACTTCTTCAGCCATCGCGGCTACTCAATCTCCCGCCATCACGCCGATGTGTTCAACCAGCTCGAGTTAGTTCGCGCCGCGGATATAGCTCAGGATCTAACGAGTCGCTTTGTCGCTGGCCAGACCGACCGGGTGTTGCTCTGCTATAGCGAATACGCCTCTGTTACTTCCCAAGTGCCCACCGTCCGCCAGCTCCTGCCCATCGCGCCCGAAGAGGAAGCAGGAGAAAGTGCCAAGTTCGCTTTCGAGCCATCGCCCGAGGTCCTGTTAGGCACTTTGGTTGAGCGTCAGATCAATTTCCAGGTATGGCGCGCTCTGCTGGAGTCGAATGTGGGCTTTTTCGCCGCCCAGATGATGGCGATGGACAACGCCACTAAGAACGCCAGAGACATGATCGAGGATCTGACCCGCGAAATGAACAAAGAGCGGCAGGCCTCGATAACCCTCGAATTGATGGACATTATCGGCGGTGCCAATGCTGTGGCTCAATAGCGCTGTTTACTACGCGAGGTGAAAATGAAAGAAGGAACGATCAAAGAAATCATCGGCGTCGTCATTGATGTCGATTTCGCCGGGCAGGAACTGCCGCCCATCTACAACGCCCTCGAAGTGGCACCCGAAGACCGCCCTACGGAGGAGCGTCTCGTGCTCGAAGTGCAGCAGCACTTGGGCGAGCACGCGGTGCGCTGTGTCGCGATGGATTCTACCGATGGTTTGACGCGCGGTGCGCGGGTAGTTGACAGCGGCGGTCCGATCCAAGTTCCGGTGGGCGAGGAAGTGCTCGGCCGCCTCTTCAACGTCATCGGCGAGCCAATCGACGGCAAAGGTGCGCTCAGCAGCGAAGCGCCCCGGATGCCCTTGCACCGTCCAGCCCCGGCCCACGAAGACCAAGTCACCGCAGACGAAATGCTGGAGACCGGCTTAAAGGTCCTCGATTTGATCTGCCCGTTTGCCCGCGGCGGCAAACTGGGACTTTTCGGGGGTGCTGGGGTCGGCAAGACGGTCATTCTCACCGAGTTGATCAACAATGTGGCCTCCGGGCACGGCGGTTATTCGGTCTTCGCTGGCGTAGGCGAGCGCACGCGCGAGGGCAATGACTTGCTGGGCGAATTGGAAGAGTCGGGCGTCATCGACAAGACGGCCATGGTCTTTGGGCAGATGAACGAGCCGCCCGGTGCGCGCCAGCGCATCGCCCTCACCGGACTGACCATTGCCGAGCACTTCCGCGACGAGGCCGGCCAAGACGTGTTATTCTTTGTCGATAATATCTTTCGCTTCATCCTCGCCGGTGCCGAGGTTTCGGCGCTACTAGGCCGCATGCCCTCGGCCGTGGGGTATCAGCCGACGCTGGCCACCGAGATGGGTGCCCTGCAGGAGCGGATTACCACCACCAAGAACGGCTCGATCACGTCGGTGCAAGCCATTTATGTGCCAGCCGACGACTATACAGATCCGGGCGTGGTCTCGGCCTTCGCCCACCTCGACGGTCGCATCGTGCTGGAGCGCTCCTTGGCCGATCAAGGGCTATACCCAGCGGTCGATCCCCTCGCCTCTTCGTCGCGCCTCCTCGACCCGCGCGCCGTCGGCGAAGAGCACTATCAGGTCGCCCAGCGCGTCCAAGAGGTCTTACAGCGCTACCGCGACCTGCGCGAGATCATCGCCATTTTAGGCATTGACGAACTGTCGGACGAAGACAAGCTGATTGTATCGCGAGCGCGCAAGATCCAGTTCTTCCTCACGCAGCCCATGCATGTGGCTGAGGCATTCACCGGCAAGCCGGGCGAGTACGTCAAGATCGAAGACACGATCCGCGGCTTCAAGGGGCTGGTCGATGGCGAGTACGACGACGTGCCCGAACTCGCCTTCTTCCTCGTCGGCAACATCGAACAGGCCCTCGAAGCGGCCAAAGACCTTTAGTCCATGCCCGCGTTCGTCTTAGAGGTCGTCACGCCAGAGCGGGTGGCCTACTCGGGGCAGGTAGCCAGCCTGCAAGCACCCGGTAGCGAGGGGAGTTTTGGCGTCCTCGCCGGACACGTGCCGCTTTTGACCTCGTTGCAGATAGGGCAGTTGCGGTTTGTCGAGGAGGATGGCAATGAGGTCCAAATGGCCATCAGCGGCGGTTTTGTCGAGGTCGGGCGCGAGCAGGTTGCGGTGCTGGCCGAGACAGCCGAACGCATCGAGGAGATCGATGTTGAGCGGGCCGAGTCTGCGCGCCAGCGCGCCGAGGAACGCCTCGCCCAGGCGCGCGCCGGACAAGAAGAGATCGACGTAGTGCGCGCTCAAACGGCGCTGGCGCGCGCCAGCAATCGACTCCGCACGACTAGTTGATTTTATCGGAAAATCTGCAAAGCAAAAGGCACTTGCGATTGCGTTCGCAAGTGCCTTTTTAATGATCCCTCTGCACAACCACTCATCCCTGTCTGCAAATCCTCCGGCTGCTGTCCGTGCAGTGCTGAATCCCGGATCTGCACCCTACTCATCAGAAGCGTTACACGCGCTGATTCCGGCCAGCGGCCAGGATCAAGGCCGGGGTTCTGTTGTGCTTCGTTCCCTGAGTGAGGAGATGACGGCGAACGCGACGGGAACGAGGCCGCAGAGGATCATCAGAATGCCGTTGAGCTTCCATACGTGAGCATCGAATTCGAGGTACCGAATGCCCACGAACAGGATGGAACTCCAGCCTAATACGACGTAGAAGAGCAGGTTGAAGCGGATATACTTCAGGAAGAGGAAAGCCGAGATCAGCCATAATGGACTGCTCAGCGCGAGGAGTACGCCTGCGTGGTAGAAGTCTTGGGCTGGCGAGACGACGGATCGGAAGATAAGAACGACGAAGACGCCGAGGATCATCAGGCTTGTCCTGCGCAGGCTTCGCCACCAAATAAAGAGAAGGCCGAGGATTGCAATGGGGGCTATGAGCATACCGCTGAATTCGTCGACGAGCTCACCGAGCGCGGGCAGGTAGGTGTTGATGCTAGCGGGCACACCGCCGCCCGCGAAGAGGTAGTCCGTGAGATAGGTAAGATGTACGTGAGTGGAGAGAAAGTCGGTGCCTCTTCTGATACCGGAATAGCACGCCACCAGAAAGACGACCTGCCACCACAGTGTCGCGCTGCCCGCTTTTAGGCGGAGCACATCGATCCAGTCGGAGATGCGCATCTCTCCGGGACGCTCTAGGCGGTATAGCGTATCTCCGAGGGCGCAAACCAACAGGGCGAGGATGACCGCACCAGCGAGGCCCTGAACGACACCGACAAGCTCGCCAAGGAGGAAGGTACCCATAACCTCACTGGTGTCATAACCTCGGTAGAACGTGGGCAGTTCGTTGAGATCCTCGACTAGGGAACACAGGCCAAAGAGGATGCCGATGCAGATGGGCAATCGCCACTCGACCAGCCCGTTCCGGTAGGCGCGTAGTAGGTGAATGACGGCTAGGACGAGGGTGACAATGGCGGCGATGGTGGGGAGGGTGGAGACAATGGTGCTCTTTGCAGTCTTCTCTCCCAGTTTGCGCAAAAATTCCTCGGGTGCCTTGTAGGCCTTGTACGCATAGCCGATCCGGTCGCCCTGTACAGAGGCGAAAATGCGAAACTCGCCCTCTTCCACCTTGACGTCCATGCGTTCCCACACAAAGCTGTGGTCCATTCGGTTCTCGCGCTTGAAGGACCGCGCTTGGAGACGCTTGTAGAGCGTCGTATCGGCTACATCCCGGTTCAGGTGTTGGCGCAGGAAGGCCTCGGCCACTTCCTGCGCCTCTTCAATGGTGAGTTCTGCACCCTCTTGACCCTCGGGCACCGCATGCGAGATGTAGGAGAGGTCGCCGTGGCCGTCGACGCTAATGGTGAGTTCTTCTTTTTCGAGGGGCTTGAACCATCGCACACTCCAGCGCCACGAGCCCGTGTGCTCTGCCGCGAGCGTGTCCGCCCGCGCTACATCGACGTTTCGCAGCAGGTGTGCAAAGTGGTTGGAACCGAGACTGCTCGAGAATGAGGTAGTGCGGCGGTAACCTTCGAGGTCGAGTCCGAGCTGTCCCCGAATCCCTTCGGCAATCTCGATGGCCTGCACGCGGGTGGGGACCTTCTCGCGTACGTATTCAGCGAAATTCCGCGGTTCGTAAGCGAAGTATGCGGACCAGCCCAACAGACCAAGGATGCCAAAGACGAGGAGACCCTTGCTGGAGATGAGGTAGTCAGAGGGCCTCTTGCGTTTGATCGGAGGTTCGGGCGGCTCCGCGGGAAGGGCAGATGGCGGGGGTGCGGCCTTTGGTGCCTCCGGAGTGGGTTCAAGGGGCTCGTCCTCGTAGCGACCGCGGACGGCGCTCCAGATGGCGGGCAGGGCCGGGATGGAGATGATGGCGACAGCGAGGATGCCCGAGATCTTGAAATAGAGGCTGTCGGACTGCACCATAGGATAGACGCCGAGAAAACAGTTGTACACGTAGTGGGAGATAATGGTCGCCCAGACACCGAAGCGCAGGAAGACCATGCCGAAGAGGACTCCCACGATGGTCAGCTCCAAGCCTCGGATGTAGATCGGTTCCTGCGGATAGTCGGCGTGGAGGAAGGCCCACACCACAGCGGAAACGAAAAGGGCCAACCAGCTTTTCTTAAACCAGCGAAGGAGGAGGGAGATGGCTACCAGTCGGAAGAGAAACTCCTCCATGGTGGCCGCCACGAGACCCGTCAGCAGGGGATATATCCAAGGCAGGTACGTGCTGTAGGCATTGCTGTATTGGGTCATGGGGGCAGGCGACCAGACCCCGAGGTAGTCGTTGCCCAGAATGTAGAAGAGGGTGACGTAACCCAAGTGGGCAAATGCTAGGCCATAACCGACAAGGGTGACGCGTGCAAAGCTCGCCGACCGCCAACGCCGCAGGGAAACCCGCTCTAAGGGATTGCTCCAGTCTCTTACGTCCTGGGCGGCGGCTCCGCCTGCTGTGCCGCACACGGCGACGACGAGGGCCATGACAGCAGCGCCGAGGAGACCAGTGAAGATGAAGTTGAGAATGAAGGAGACATAGGACTGCATGGTGTCGTATCCGAACAGACTGAGCGGATAGCCATTGATGGACCCGAGCAAGGAGGCGGCTCCCACGAGGATGCCGATGGATACGGCGACGCGCCATGTGAGTGTGCGCTGGCGATACTTGCGTACTAGGACGACGATCATGGCAATGGCCAGTGCCAAGGCAAAGCCTCCGGCGACTTTGGTGAGCAGACCGGCGCGAGCGCGGATCTCGCGGTAGTCACGCGAGAAGGTCTCGGGGACCTTGAGGTATTCGGAGAAGCCACCCACCCGATCCCCTTGGACGGTGACGTACAGGCGATAGTGTCCATCATCGCCGACGACGAAGTCCCGCTTGCGGTAGGTGAAGGTGTGGTCTCTCCGCTGGGGGCGATCGATGCTGGAGGCCTCGATGGGTTCGTAGGCGTCGAGTGAAAAACCCTGAACATCGGTGAGGAAGGCCTCGGCGATGTGCCGGGCATCCTCTTCTGAGAGGCTGGTGCCTTCGTCGGACTCGAGGATGCTGTGGGTAAACCCTACGATGCGCCCGCCGGGATCGATGCGGACGCGGAGTTCTTCCTTCTGCAGCGGTTTGAAATAGCGGATGTGCCAATACCACACCGAGACCCACTCCCGCACGAGGCGATTGGCCTCGGCCAAGCCCAAGGTGCGCTCGAGGAAGATCTGGGGCAGGCTGGCATGGGAGAAGACTTGAGCGCTCTCGTATTCGGTGAGGTCGTAGCCGAGGCGGTGGAGATATGCTTCGGCAGCCTGATAAGCCTGTTCGCGGTCTAGGCGAAAATTAAGTGAAGCAACGGGAAAGGCCCGGTCGAAGAACTGGACATAACAGGCGAGACCGAGAGCGCCTGAGATTAGGAAGGAAAAGATCCACACAGCATCGCGTCGGGTCATGGTGTCCCCCACTTCCCACAGTGGGTATTCCCGCACCGCGCCCGGTGCCACAGCGAGAGTTCGCGCCGCAAGGCCGCATAGTGCGCGTATGTCTGTGCCAGTTCGTCAATCACGGGTCTGAATGTATCAGTTACAAGGTCTCGAAGACAAGCCTTGACACAGAGAACGAACCCGGTGCGGGTGCACGGTCTCACATAGATCGGTTTGCCAAGCAATCCAAATGGCCTTGATTTGGAGGTGATAACTCCAATTTTGGACTAAAATTGGAGATCATTGGAAAATTTTTCAGGGAACCGGCGGGTAGCTTCCGCTCGCCCTGGTCGGGGTAGTGCCCCGATAGAGACAAGAAGCAACCATGCCAAACAAGTGCTTGAAAAAAGCCAGATATGACAAGCCCCCGAGGAGGTGATCCCCGGGGGCTTGTATTAAACAACAAACCACCAAAGTTAGCGGCGGGAAATATGGTAGCGGCGAAGGGACTCGAACCCCCGACCCATGGATTATGATTCCACTGCTCTAACCAACTGAGCTACGCCGCCAAAAACCTGTTTAAAAGCTAGACGGTGGGGGGGGCTTTGTCAATAGGACTCAGAAAGCGAACAGGTCCTCCAAGCCAAGTTCGACGATCTCGCCCTGCGCTGCTAGAGCCTCCAGGTCCATCTTGCTCTTGTCGCCAGTGATCGAAATCAGCTTGGGGCGTCCTTGGACGTGTTGGCGGTAGAATTCGAGCACTTCGTCGAGGCTGCTGGCTTGGAGTTGCCCAAAGCGCCATGCGCGCGGGTCGCCGGTCAGCCCCTTGCGCTCCCAGCCGCGCACGGCCCCCAGCACCGAGCGGAAGTCGAGCCGTTCTGTGCGGTACTTGTTGAGCACTGAAAGTTGGGCGGCGGCAAAGCGCTCGGGCGAGGAGGGAATGTCGTCGAGCAGGCCGGCGAAGGCCGCAACCGCTTCGGGCGTCTTGTCGGCTTGCGTGCCCATGGCACCGACCATGAAGTTGTAGTCGGCTTTGTCGCGGCCGTTGAAGTAGAGAGCACCTACCGAGTAGGCCAAGGCCCGCGCTTCGCGAATTTCTTGGAATACAATGCCAGCCATGCCGCCGTAGAAGTAGTCGTTGAACAGTTCGACTGCTGGCTCGAGCGCCGCTTGGTAGGGCACATCCACGTATTCGATCCTCACTAGGGCTTGGGCCATTTCCTTGTCAAAGAAGTAGAGCTGGGTTTTTTCGGGCTGGGTAAACTCCAGGACCTGATAGGGCGGCGGCTCGATCGGCGACTCAGGCAGCGAGTAGTGCTGGGCAAGAATGGCTTGGACGTCCTCGATGGTTTGCGACCCGGTGTAGCTGAGGATTTGGCGATAGGAGAGCAAGCCGCTCAACAAGTTGAGCAACTCCTCGCGCCCCAGTGCGCGAACTTCCTCGTTGGAGGGGACTCGGCGGTAGTACGCCATGTCGCCTAAGCGGTGGTAGCGGTAGAGGGCCTCGTGGATGGTGCGGTGATCCTTGAGGGCGTCGTCGCGCCGAGCGATGATGATGGCCTGAAGCTCGGCGAGCGTGGCGTCGTCCGTGGTCGGGCCGTGCATCAGCTCGGACAAAAGTGCGAGCGACGCGGCGAAGTTTTCGTCGAGTCCCGATATGGAAATCGTGGTCTCTTGGTCGCCAACGCTCATCCTAAAGTCGGTGCCTAGCTTATACCACTCCTTTTTTAGCTCTTCGGAGGTAAAGCGCGGGGTGCCCGACTTGTCGAGCAGTTCGCGGGCCACGGGCAGACGCTTTTCAGTTAGGGAGCCGAGGTCGATGGCGATGGAAAATTCAAAGAGGTCGTTGAGCGGGTTGCGGGCGTAGTAGAGCTTGCTGCCGCCCGACAATTCGCGGGTGGTAAAGTCGCGCTCGGGCACGAGATAGGCCGGCTCGACCTCCGCAAAGGGCATGGCCATGACCTCGGCGAAAAAGGCCGATTGGCGCGAGGCATCGATGTCGATTTTGTCGATGGGCGGCTTGGCGATTTCGGGTATGTCCTGCTCGCCATCGCGGCGGTAGCCAGCGACATACGTGCCGTTGAAGTACTTATTGGCGGCTTCGACGACGTCGTGCTTTTCGATCTCGGCCATGCGGTCTAAGGCGCGCACCGCGTGGCTCCATTCCTCGAACCCGAGATACGCATCGCGCATGGAGCTGACCCGGGAATTGTTGTTTTCCTGCCCCTGTTTTACGCTCTTCTTGAAATCGGTGACAATGGCCGGGATGATCCAATCCTCGAATTGCCCTTCCTTGATCAGATCAATCTGCTCCAAGAGCAGGGCTTCAACTTCCGCAAGGGTCTGGTCTTGTTTGGGGATGCCCCACAAGTACTGGGCACCGTAGTCGTTGAGTAGATAGGGATAGGAGCCGGCTTCGCGCACCTTCTGCTGCTGGTTGAGATTGAGGTTGATCAGCCCGGCGGTGGCGTTGTCGAGGATCATGTCGAGGATTTGCAGCGTCTCGGCGTCCTCGTGCGAGCGCTCGGCGGTGCGAAAAGCCAACAGCACGTATTCCTCGCCGGGATAATTGACCTCGGTCCGTTCTGCTCCGTTGATCTCAGGCTCTTGGTACTCGGGAAATGAGGGCAGTTCCCTGCGCTCCCAGAGCGAAAATTCGCGGTCGATGAGTTGGATGGTCTCGTCGATGTCGATGTCGCCGGAGATGAAGATCGCCATGTTGTTGGGCACGTAGTACGTGTGGTAGAACTCGTACATGCGCTCTAGCGAGGGATTTTTCAGGTGCTCTACTGTGCCTAGCGTGGTGATGCGATAGGGATGGACCTTGTAGAATTGCTCCTGCACGGCTTTGTGGATGACGCGGCTCTTATTGTCGAGGGAGCGGTTTTTTTCCTCATAGACGGTTTCCAACTCGGTTTGGAAGAGGCGGAAGACCGGCTCGTGAAAGCGCTCGGCCTCGACCTTGGCCCATTGGTCTAGACGATTGGCTGGCAGCTCCACCTTATAGACGGTTTCCTCGACCCAGGTGTGGGCGTTGAGGCCGCGCTCGCCCATTGCGGTGTAGAGGCGGTCGAGTTCATTGGGAATGGCGTAGGCCGCGGCGAGTTGGTTTTCGGCGTTGATCTGCGCGTAGATCGCGGCCCTTTTTTCCGGGTCGGTCTCGCCAAAGTGCTGCTCGTAGAGCGCCTCAATGCGGTCGAGGTGGACCTGCTCCTTTTCGTAGTCGAGGGTGCCGATTTTCTGGCTGCCCTTAAAGAGCATGTGCTCTAGGTAATGGGCGATGCCGGTGGCGTCTTGGGGGTCGTGCTTGGAACCGGCGCGGACGGCGATTTCGGCGTAGAAGCGCGGCTCTTCCCGGTTTTCGGTTAGATAGACTGTCAGGCCGTTGTCCAATTGGTAGATATGGGCCGCCATGGGGTCTTTGGGATCCGGGCCGTGGAGTAGGTTGTACTCGGCGGGAAGAGTCTCGGCCAAGGCGAGAAAGACGAGCGCGTACAGCAAAGGCATGATTGATCCTTTGTTCGGAGTGTGAGTTGTATAACGGAATTATCGGAAATACGAGAAAGGAGTGAATTATAGCAAGTCCGCAAGGAAGTGGACGGCGCGTTGGGTTGGCACGTTTTTTTCTTTGTCATACGTAGCGCACTACAGCGTGCCAATGATGTGGTCTTTGAGTAACGAGCAGTGGGCAAAATAGAAACACTACAGACGTGGGGCCGCGCCCTGTTGGACTTTGCCTATCCGCCGCACTGCGCGGTTTGCGCAGCGGACATTGAGGCCGCCGAACTGCTGTGCGGATCGTGTTGGGCGGAGATTGTGCCGCGCCACCTGCGGCCTCATTCCGAGGACGGGGGTCATGCGTTTGAACAGGTCGTCTCTTTGGGGCCGTTCACCGGTGCGCTGCAACAGGCCATTTACACGCTTAAATTTCGCAACCAAGTGCGGCTAGGGAGGGCGTTGGGCGAGCGCATGGGGCAGTGCTTGGCTGAGCAACTCGCTCCACTGGACTGCTTGTTGCCCGTGCCCTTGCACCCGGCTCGGCAGCGGGAGCGCGGGTTCAATCAGAGCGCGGAAATCGCCGCTGGGTTGGGGGCCGCACTCGGCGTGCCCGTGTTCCACGGAGTCGTGCGCCGGCAGAGAAATACTCGGCAGCAAGCCTTTTTGTCGGCAGAGGAACGCCGCGCCAATCTCCGCGATGCCTTTGCGCCCGTGGCCGCGCTGCCCGCAAGCGTTCGGATCGGAATAGTAGATGACGTGTGGACGACCGGCGAGACTATGGTCGCCTGTGCCCAAGCCGTGGGGAGCGACCGCCTGTGGGCCGTTGTTTTGGCGCGCTCGGGCGCGGGCGATCTATTGACCTAATTCTTGACCTAATTCTAACAAATTCCTACATTTAGGCGCTTTTGGAATCCCCCATACTCCAAGCTGTACTCAGAATTAGCCGCGAGCCAAGGAGTCCGAATATGGCCGAAAAGACGATCGGCATATTGACCGGAGGAGGCGACTGTCCGGGTCTCAACGCCGTCATTCGCGCTGCGGTGCGCAAGGGCATTACTGCGTACCGATATCGCTTTCGCGGCATCCTCAAGGGCTGGAAAGGGATGCTGGAGTGCGACTGGGAGCCGTTGGGACTGGAGGAAATTTCCGGCATTTTGCCCAAGGGCGGCACCATCCTCGGCACGTCGCGCACCAATCCGTTCAAAGAGGAAGATGGCGGCGAAATCGTCATCGATAACATGCGGCGGATGAAATTAGATGCGCTCGTGGCCATCGGTGGCGAAGACACACTCGGGGTTGCCAACAAGCTGACGAGTATGGGCGTGCCGGTCATAGGCGTGCCCAAGACCATTGACAACGACCTGAATGGCACGGACTACACGTTTGGTTTTGACACGGCGGTCAATATCGTCACCGAGGCCATTGACCGAATCCACACCACGGCTGAATCCCACAACCGAGTGATGGTCATTGAGGTCATGGGGCGGCACAGCGGTTGGATTGCCCTCTACGCTGGCTTGGCCGGTGGCGCGGATATGATCCTCATTCCCGAGCAGAAGTACACCATTGAGGAAATCGTCAGGACCATCCGCAAACGACACGAACGCGGCAAGGACTTTTCGATCGTGGTAGTGGCCGAGGGGGCACAGATTTCAGCGGAAGGCAAGGAGAACGAATACGTGGTCTCCGAGGGGGGCCTCGACGAGTTCGGCCACGTCAAGCTAGGCGGCGTCGGCCAACTCGTCGCCAACGCGGTCGAGGAGGCAACGAGTTACGAGACGCGGGTTACGGTGCTCGGGCACTTGCAGCGCGGGGGGACGCCCACGGCTTTCGACCGCGTCTTGGGCACGCGCTTTGGCATTGCCGCCATCGACTTGGTGCACGCCGGCGATTTCGGCAAGATGGTGAGTCTGCAAGGCAATGAAATCGTGGCGATCCCACTCGCCGATGCGGTCAATCAGCTCAAGGTAGTGGACCAAGAGTTATACGACCTAGCTACGGTATTTTTCGGTTGATAGCATGGCTAAGCGCACCATCAGGGACCTCGATGTGGCTGGCAAGCGAGTCCTCGTGCGAGTGGATTTCAACGTGCCGCTCGACGAGGATGGCCGGATCATCGACGACACGCGGATTCGCGCCGCCCTGCCAACGGTTGAGCACTTGTTGACGCAGGGTGCGTCCGTAATTCTGATGTCGCACTTGGGCCGCCCCCACGGCCAGCGGGTACCGGCGCTGTCGCTGGCTCCGGTAGCCGAGCGCCTGAGCCAGTTGTTGGGACGCGCGGTGGGCATGGCTCCAGACTGCGTGGGTGCCGAAGTCGCGGCTCAAGCCGCTGCCTTGCAGCCGGGGCAGGTCCTGCTGTTGGAGAACGTGCGCTTCCACCTGGAAGAGGAGCAAAACGAGCGGACTTTTGCCCAGCAATTGGCCGAGCTGGGCGATGCGTACGTCAACGATGCATTTGGGGCGGCGCACCGGGCCCACGCCTCGACCGAGGGGGTGCCGCGCTGTATGGGCGCGGGGGCCAGCGGCCTGTTGATGGAGCGGGAAATTTCCTATCTCGACGAAGCCCTGCGCCATCCGCAGCGGCCATTTATTGCCGTTTTGGGAGGGGCCAAGATCTCGGGCAAGATCGAGTTGATTGAGCACTTGCTCAACCAAGTGGATGCCCTGCTCATCGGTGGCGGCATGGCCTATACCTTTTTCAAAGCTATGGGGCTAGAGATCGGGGATTCGCTGCTCGAAGAGGATTGCCTAGATACGGCCCGACAGCTATTGACTCGAGTAGAAGATGAGGGATTGGACCTCCAGCTTCCCGCGGATTGCGTAGTCGCCGACCGCTTTGCTGCCGACGCCCAAGCGCAAGTGGTCGCCCGCGACGCCATACCACGCGGTTGGCAGGGCATGGACATCGGCCCCCAGACCCGGCAACGCTACGCCGACCAGATCGCTCGGGGAGGTACCATAGTGTGGAACGGCCCCCTCGGAGTCTGCGAGATGGAGTCCTTTGCCGAGGGTACCCAACAGATCATCCAAGCCCTAGCTGACGCCACCCGCGAGGGTGCGTTGAGCATTATTGGCGGCGGGGACACGGCCGCAGCTGTAAACCAAGCCGGATTGGCCCAAGCGATGACCCACATCTCCACTGGGGGTGGGGCTTCGCTAGAGTGCATGAGCGGGCGGGTTTTGCCCGGGGTGGCGATCTTAGACGACGAGGAAAGCTGAAATGCGCCGACCCATTATCGCTGGCAACTGGAAGATGCACAAGACCGCTGCTGAGGCCGTCGAGTTGGTCGAAGGAATCAAGCCGCTGGTCGCGGGGCTCGACGTAGAAGTCGTGATTTGTCCGCCTTTCACTAGCCTGCAAGCTGTGCGTGCGGCCCTCGCCGACAGCGCCATTGGGCTGGGGGCCCAGAACATGCACTGGGAGCGGCAGGGAGCTTTCACCGGGGAAATATCCGCCGATATGCTCTTGGCGGCTGGTTGCTCTTACGTGTTGTTAGGGCATTCCGAGCGAAGACAGTTTTGCGGCGAGGACGACTCGCTGGTCAACCGCAAGCTAACCTGTGCCCTCCAAGCCGACCTGTGCCCGATCGTCTGCGTCGGCGAGACCCTGCAAGAGCGCGAAGCTGGCCGAATTGAAGAGGTCGTCCTCGGCCAAGTGGGCGGTGCCCTAGCCGGGATTGAGGCGGGTGCAGCTAGGGCGGTGCTGTGGGCGTACGAGCCTGTTTGGGCGATTGGTACCGGCGTGACGGCGACGGCCGCGCAAGCCGAAGAGGTCCATGCGATGATCCGCTATTTCCTCGCTGGGCACTTGGGCAAAGCAGCAGCCGCCGAAGTGCGCATCCAGTACGGCGGCAGCGTCAAGCCCGAAAACGCGGCCGAGCTCTTGGCCCAAGACAACATCGACGGGGGCTTGATCGGCGGTGCCGCACTGGACGCCGGGCAGTTTGCCGCTATTGTGAAGGCCGCCCTTTAGCCTTAAATTTATTTCAATTAAAAATTACGAATTACGAATTGCGAATTGGAGGAGGTAATTCCTAATTCCTAATTCTTAATTCCTAATTCCGAGAAAGATTATGTTTGAGATTCTATTTACGATTTTTCACGTGCTGATTTGCTTGCTCCTAGTCGTGACCGTGCTCTTGCAGGCGGGCAAAGGGGGCGGCTTGGCTGGCTCGATCGGCGGCGGCTTGGCTTCTTCCTCGGTGTTGGGCGGCCGCACCGCAGCCACGTTTCTGACCAAGGCCACAACCGTTCTGGCCACGGCCTTTATGCTGAGCTGTTTGGTGCAGTCAGTGGCCTTTCAGACGGCCGAGACCACGCCGACGACGGCGACGCAACGGACGATGGCCGAGGAACAGGTGCCAGCAGTGCCCGCCATCCCGGAAGCAGAGCACCTGCTGGGTGAGCAGGAAGAAGCCGCTGAGACCTCGACTGCTGAGGAGCCGCCGACCGAGGCTCAGTAGCAAGCTAGCCTAGTTTTTGTGCCGAAGTGGTGAAATTGGTAGACACGCTGTCTTGAGGGGGCAGTGCCTTCGGGCGTCGGGGTTCGAATCCCCGCTTCGGCACCATAATGTAAGTTGGCAAAGGGACTGTATAAGCGCACAGTCCCTTTTTTTGCGCGGACGCTAGCGGAGTGGAATGGCCTCGTCGAGAAGCAGGATGGGGATTTCGTCTTGGATCGGATAGAGGTACGCGCCATCTGCGCGCACTAGGCCGCCGTCGATCTTGCCTTCTACGGTTTTACCGGCCCGATTCTTGACTTCCCCGCGCGCAATGCGGCTGTTGAGTTCGGCGATGAGTTCTTCCTCGGCGAGCGCGACCGGCTCTTTAGTCTCAGGGCAGGCGAGAATTGCCAACAATTCTTGGTCGATCATCTGATTAGCTCCTCGGCAAAAAATCAAAGATAGACCGGTCTATTTCCAGAGACAAGTTCGCAGTGCAGGCGGGTGTGGTCTGTTTTGTAAACGGTGTATAACAAATTCTCTTTTTGTAAATAAAATAATAATAAAATGTTATAAAAATGGCCTCTTCTTTGGGACATTGACAGCCCTTTTTGAATTGGCTATGCTTCACCCGAGGCGATGCCCTTCCCTAGGCAGTCTGGCCCGTTGTTCGGCCATATTTTCTAAGCTCAAAGATTTTTTACTAGCGCATACAGGTAGCGGAGGTGATCATGGCTTCGGCTGATTTCGTCCATTTACACGGTCACAGCGAATACAGTCTGCTCGATGGAGCATGCCGGGTCGGCGAGATGGCCGAGTTGGCGGCCGAGCAGGGCATGCCGGCCTTGGCTATCACAGATCACGGCAACCTCTTCGGCGTCATCGAGCACTACAGGGCCTGCCAAGACGCCGGCATTAAGCCCATCATCGGCTGCGAAGTTTATGTGGCGATTGATAGCCGCCACGTGCGCCAGGCCGCCCGCGGCCTAACTCACGCCTCCAACCATCTGGTCTTGCTGGCCAAAGACGCCACTGGCTACCGCAATCTGACCAAGCTCGTCTCCAAGGGCTACCTCGAAGGTTACTACTACAATCCCCGCATAGACAAGGAGCTGTTGCGCGAACACGCCGAGGGCCTGATTTGCACGTCGGCCTGCATCGGCGGTGAGATTCCGCACCTGATCCAGCGCGAGGGGTTAGCCGCAGCCGAAAAGGTCGTCCGCGAGTTTATGGACATCTTCGGCGACGACTACTACTTGGAGATCCAGCGCCACGACATCGACCCTGAAGCCAAGGTGAACGACGGCCTGCTCAAGCTGCACCGCAAGCTGGGCGTGCCGCTGGTGGCCACCAACGACTTCCACTTCCTACAAGCCACCGACCACGACGCTCACGACGCCCTGATCTGCATTCAGACCAACAAGACGGTTGACGAGAAAAATCGCATGTGCTATCCCGACGGACTCTACATGAAGAGTCCCGAAGAGATGCGAACGCTGTTTGCGGATTTGCCCGACGCGCTGGAGCGGACTCTCGAAATTGCCGACAAGTGCAACGTCGAACTCGAGTTCGGGAAAACCTATATGCCGGATTTTCCGATCCCGGCTGGCTACGCCTCCAGCGACGACTATCTGACGCAACTGGCGCAGGAGGGTTTGGAGCAGCGCTACGGCACTGTCGATCCGGCCGTGCAAGATCGGCTCGACTACGAGCTAAGCGTCATCACCAGCCAGGATTTTTCCGGCTACTTCCTCATCGTCTGGGATCTGGTCAACCACGCCCGTAATCAGGGCATTTCCGTGGGGCCGGGGCGCGGCTCGGCCGCTGGCTGCTTGGCCTCGTATTGTCTCGGCATTACCAATGTAGATCCGATCAAGTACGACCTGATCTTCGAGCGCTTCCTCAATCCCGAACGCATTGAGCCACCCGATATCGACGTCGATTTTGACGACACCCGGCGCGACGAAGTGCTGCGCTATGTAGTGGATAAGTACGGCAAGGACAACGTCTCACAGGTCATCACGTTTGGGACTATGGGGGCTAAAGCGGTGGTGCGCGATGTCGGGCGGGTTTTGGGCATGTCCTTTGGCGAGGTGGATCGCATCGCCAAGCAGGTGCCGACCGAACTGAAAATTACCCTCGAAAAGGCCATCGAGCGGGTGCCCGAGCTACAACAGGTGGCCCAAGCGCCCGGCAACGAAGGCAAGCTGATCGAATACGCCCGCAAGCTGGAGGGCATGGCGCGTCACGCCTCGGTCCACGCCTGCGCGGTCATCATCGCTCCAGGCGAACTGACCAACTACGTGCCACTCTATCGCTCCCCCAAAAACGGGACTATAACTACCCAGTTCGTCGGCGAGACCTGCATGGACATCGGCTTGCTGAAGATGGACATCTTGGGCTTAAAGGAGCTGTCGCTGGTCGAGGAGGCCTTGCGCCTGATTCGACTCAAGGAGCCGGACTTTGATTTGGAAGCGATTCCGTGGGACGATCGGGCCACGTTCGACCTGTTTGGCCGCGGCGAGACGATCGGCGTTTTCCAGTTTGAGTCCGCGGGAATGCGCGAATACCTGATCAAGCTCAGGCCGGACACCATCGAAGACATTATCGCCATGAACGCCCTCTACCGCCCAGGGCCGATGGACAATATCCCGACCTTCATCGCCCGCAAGCGCGGCGAAGAGGCCGTCGCCTACGATCACCCCAAGTTGGAGTCGATTTTGGAGCCGACCTATGGGATTATGGTCTATCAGGAGCAGGTCATGCGCATCGCCCAAGAGCTGGCCGGTTTCACCCTCGGCCAAGCCGATATTTTGCGCAAGGCGATGGGCAAGAAAAAGCCCGAGGAAATGGCCAAGGTCAAAAAGGACTTCGTCGGCGGCTGCACTGCAAGCGGGGTGAAAAAGACATTGGCTAACAAGCTCTTCGGCGAGATCGAAATTTTTGCCGGCTACGCCTTCAATAAGTCGCACTCGGTCTGCTATGCCGAAGGTGCGTACAAAAATGCTTATCTCAAAACTCATTATCCCCAAGAATACATGGCCGCCAGCCTGACTCTTGAGCGCAAAGATACCGACCGGTTGACCGTCTTACTCGACGACTGCCGCCGCATGGGCATTTCTGCCCTGCCGCCGGACGTCAACCAGAGTACGCTCAATTTTACGCCGACGGACGAGGGCATTCGCTACGGCTTGGCGGCGATCAAGAACGTCGGCGAGGGCGCGGCACAGAGTATAGTCGATACGCGGATTGCCGAAGGCCCTTTTACGACCCTCTTCGAGTTCTGCGAGCGCATCGACTCGCACGCAGTCAACCGACGCGTGGTCGAGAGTCTGATTGCTGCTGGCGCATTGGACGGTCTGGAAGGCCATCGCGCACAGAAAATGGAGGCGCTAGAAGTGGCGTTAAAGGCCGCAGGCAAGGCCCAAGAAGACCGCGAGAGGGGGCAGATTAGCCTCTTCGACGGCGGCGGCTCGTCCGAACTGATAGTGCAGGAACTGCCCCAGATCGAGGAGTGGTCCGAGCGCGAAAAGCTGGCCAAGGAACGCGACCTGTTAGGTCTCTATATCTCCAGCCATCCACTCAAGCCCTACGCCCGCGATCTCAAAAACTTCGCGCGACCTCTAAGCGAGATAGATGAGCAGCTCGACGGTGCACGGCTACGAGTCGGCGGCCTAGTCGAGGAGGTGCGCAAGCTCTTTGACCGCCGAGGCAATCCCTTTGCCTTTGTCACGCTCAAAGACCTCAATAGTACGGGCGATATCGCGTTTTTCTCCGAAGTCTTCGCCCGCCACCAACAGCTACTCGTGGAAGGCGAAACCATCCTCGTAGAGGGCCGCGTTTGCGAGCGCAACGGACGCCTGAGTTTACAGGCCGACAGTGCGCTGCCCCTCAAATCGGCGCGAGCGCAACTGACCGAGTCGATCACTTTGTCGCTGCCCTACCATAAAGTGGGCGACCCCCTGCTCAGGCGGTTGCGCCAACTGTGCGAGCGCTACACGGGCGATTGCGAGTTGTGGCTCCAGCTCCAAAACGGCGATGAGCAGGACAAGATGGTGCGCTCAAAAACCATTCGCGTAGATCCCTGCGACGATCTGCTGATCGGTATTGAGGAACAGATCGGCCCCCACTCCATTCGGCTGCAGCCCAAAAGGCAAATAGCCGTGCCCTCCTCGGCTACTCCAGTTAAGTACAGAACGTGACTATGCGCGCAATGGCGATCAAAGGGCTTGTGAGCGGGTTGGCACTTCTAGCGTTGGGCTGCGGCTCTCCCGAGCCGCAAGGGGACAAGCTCTTTCCCCCGCAGGCTGCTAGGTGGAACGACTATCAGGGCCAGAGCGTAGATTTGCGCGATTACGAGGGCAAGGTCGTCTTGGTCAACTTCTGGGCGACGTGGTGCGGCCCGTGTCGCTACGAGATTCCAGCCTTAGTCGAAATGAGCAATGAGTACGATCCCGAACAGGTGGCGATCATTGGCATTTCCCTAGATCAAGGTCCCCCCGAGCATGTCCTACCCCTGATAGGCGAGTTCGTCGAGCGCCTAGCCATCAACTACCCGGTGGTTCACGATGGCCAAGCCGAGTTACTCCGCGCCTTCTACAAAGAAAATTTGGCGCAAGTAGGCGTGCCGCTCACCTTTATTTTTGATCGTCAAGGCCGCGTGTACAAGAGGCACTTAGGCGTGCCGCGCGACAAAAGTGGTCGGCTCAATCCCCAAGGGGTATTCAGCGAGGATATCGAGACCTTGTTGGCTCGTTCGTAGGACGGCGGCATATAGCAAAAGAAGGGATGGTCCGATGCGGACCATCCCTTCTTTGCATGTAGGTGATTGGGCGTTGTTTTAGTAGTTGGAGTAGTGCTCCGCTAAGACTTCCTCGCCGTGGCGCTGGACCAGCACTTCTTTGAATTTGGCGATGGAGTCGCCAGCGCGCAGATGCGCTAGCATCTCGCTCTTGGACATGACCATCAGCGTGCCATTTTTGTAGTCGGGGAAACGACAAAAGCTGAACTCAACTGGCTCGCCAGTGACGCAGCAGGTGTCTTCCATTTCCAACTCGATCTGCGTGCCGGGATCAAACGGAAATTCAGCGTTATCGTCGTCGCCGTTGGATTGTACTTTTTTTGGCCTTGCCATGCTGTTCTCCTTGTGGGATGAACTCAAAAAATAAGAAAATGCCGCCGCTGAGCAAGTTCAGTACGGCAAATCGGCAAAGCGCGACAGCACGTCCGGCCCGTCGTGGGTGACGGCTACGGTGTGTTCGTATTGGGCCGAGAGCTTGCCGTCGGTGGTGACGGCCGTCCAGTCGTCGTCGAGTACGCGCGTGTCGTGTGCGCCCTCGTTGACCATCGGCTCAATGGTAAAGACCAGGCCGTTTTGCAGGCGGCGACCCGTGCCAGCCTTGCCGTAGTGGAGCAATTGGGGTTCCTCGTGGAAGTTGCGGCCAATGCCGTGGCCGCAATACGTGCGCACGATGGAAAAGCCGTGCGCTTCGACATAGCTTTGGATGGCGTGGCCAATGTCGCCGAGGCGTCGCCCGGGCGTGCAGAAGGCCAACCCTTCCTCCAAGCTCTGGCGCGTGGCGTCGAGCAGGCGCTGGGCCTTGGAGGTCACGCAGCCGACTTTCATGGTGACGTTCATGTCGCCGTGAAAGCCATCTTTTTTAACGGCAATGTCAACGGCGAGGATGTCCCCTTCTTGCAGGATGCGGTCTCCGGGAATGCCGTGGACGACTTCGTCGTTGACCGAGACGCAGATGCTGCGGGGAAAGCCGCGATAGCCCAAGGCACTGGCGACTGCTCCTTGGCTGCGGATGTAGCGGTCGGCTATTTGATCGAGGTGGAGGGTGGGGACTCCGGGTGCGAGGGCCTCTTCGACGCGGAGCATGGCTTCGGCGGCGATGCGGCAACTAGCGCGGATGCGGTCGATTTCCAAGGGAGATTTGAGATGTATCATATAAAGATTAAAAATCGAGCATGGAGCGAAAGCATGTCAAGCTCTTATACCTAACGACTGTGAAAATGTAACCCACTAGCGACCATGAAAAACGAAAACGTAACCCACTAGCGACCATGAAAACGCCCCGCGTATCTATACTACTGCCCGTGTTCAATGCCGCCGCCACACTGGAGGAAACTTTGCAAAGCATCCAAGCGCAAAGCTGCGAAGATTTTGAGGTCGTGGCCATAGATGACGGCTCGGAGGACGACAGCGGCGACATGCTGTTGGAATGGAGTCGTCGCGATCGTCGCTTTAGGGCGTTGCTGTCCGACCACCGAGGCATTGTCGAGGCTCCCAACCGAGGCTTGGCCTTGTGTCGGGGCGCGTACGTGGCGCGCATGGACGCCGACGACCGGATGCACCCGGCGCGCTTGGAAAAACAACTCGCGTGGTTGGAAGGAGATCCTAGCTTAAGTGTCGTGAGTTGTTTGGTGGAGATCTTTCCGCGCGCGGAGACCGGAGAGGGGATGTTGGTGTACGAGGCTTGGTTAAACGGCTTGGTGGATAGCGCGGCGATTGAACGAGAGTTTTTCGTCGAGAGCCCCATCGCTAATCCGTCGGCCATGATGCGTCGCGAGGAATTGGTGGCCTTGGGCGGCTACCAAGATCGGGGATGGCCAGAAGACTACGATTTGTGGTTGCGCTATCGGGCGGCGGGGCGGCGCTTTGCCAAGCTGCCGGAAGTCTTGCACTACTGGCGCGAACACACCGACCGGGCGACCCATACCAATAGCCGCTACTCAGTGGAGAATTTTCTCCGCGCCAAAGCGCACTATCTTTGCGCTGGGCCGCTGCAAGAGCGGGACGGGCTGGTCGTCTGGGGTGCGGGCAAGACCGGTCGCCGGCTCGCCAAGCACCTAGAGCGCGAAGGCTGTGCTCCCGATGTATTTGTCGATATTGCGCCCAAGAAAATCGGCGGCACCTTGCGGCGCAAGCCCGTGATCGGACCGGATGACTTACCGACGTGGTGGACGCGCCACGACTGCCCGATCCTCTTGGCGACCGTGGCATCGCGGGGGGCGCGGGCGCTGATTCGGGAGGCGTTGGGTGAATTGGGATTGGTAGAGGGAAGAAATTTTCTATGTGTAGCTTAACGAGAAAGGAAGCAACATGACGGTGCAATACGCGCTCAACACATCGACGATTCGCCCGGCGTCGCTGATGGAGAAAATCCACATTGCCGGACAGACCGGCTATCAGGGCATTGAGCTGTGGAACGATGACTTGACCGCGCACGAGCAGCAGGGCGGCTCGCTCGCTGACGTGCGACAGGCACTGGCCGACTACGGATTGGCAGTGCCGACGGTCATTGCACTCCACGGCTGGTTGGGGGCTGAGGGCGCGGCGCGGGCGCAGGCATTGGAGGAGGTGCGGCGGCGGATGGCGCAGGCAGTAGCGGTGGGGGCCGAGTTTATCGTCGCCAGCCCGCCGCGAGACCCCTGCGACCTGAGCCGAGGAGGGGCCGATTATCGCGAATTGCTGGAGATTGGTAGAGAAATCGGCGTGCGCCCGGCGATGGAGTACTTAGGCTTTGTGCAAAGCGTGTACACCATTGATCAAGCTTGGCAGATTGCCACCGACGCCGACCATTTAGATGCCAGTTTGATTATGGACCCGTTCCACATTCTACGCGGTGGCGGCCCCATTGCGAGCATCGCCAAGGTGCCCGGCGACAAGGTCGCGGTCTGGCACTGGAACGATGCCCCAGGCGACAAACCCTTTGCCGAACAAAGCGACGCCGACCGAGTGATGCCGGGCGACGGAGTCGGGCCATTGCGCGAGATCGAGCGGCTGGCGCAAGCGCAGGGATACGAGAGGTTTGTGTCGCTGGAGCTGTTCAATCCGGGGCTATGGGAGCAAGACCCGGCGGAAGTCGCCCGGATTGGTCTGGAGAAGATGCGGATGTATTTCGCTGGCTAAACGCAGCTTGCCCCGCGTTAAAGCCCTAAAATCTCGCGCGTTCTTCGCGGCAGCGCGCGCCAGTTGGCGATTAGATAGCGGTTGCCATCGACATCCTCGATGACGGCCCGGCTGCCGGAGAGCATGCGCACATTAGTGCGATAGCCGCGGATTTCGAGCTGGCGGGGGCCGCTGGTAGTTTCGATCTGGCCGCGCAGCACCCCGAATTCCTCGTCGAGTTCGTCAAAGGCAAGGACCTGCGGTTGAAAGTAAATCTTGTCGAGTTCATCCAAGAGCACCTGACGGCTTTGGTCGTCGAGTTGTTGCGGATCTTCGATTATGCCGAGTTCTTGGTCTTCAGCGGCAAAGACGCCGATGTAGCGGTCGGACTCTTCTAATGGGAAGGCTCGACGGATTTTGAGGTTGGTGTACTCCTCGCCATCGAGCATGAGGATCAAGCTGCCGCGCTCGGAGCGGCTGAAGCGCACCTTTTGCGGGTCGAGCAGAAAATCCTCGTACGAATAACCGCGCGTCTCGCTCATAACGCCCGCACTTTCGCCATTTCGGTTTGCATATCGACCAGTCGGCGATAGACGCCGTCTTCCTTATTAAGCAACTCTTCGTGGGTGCCGACCTCGGCGACGCGCCCTCTTTCCAACACCAGCAGTCGGTCGGCGTTTTTGAGCGTCGAGAGCCGGTGGGCAATGGCAAAGGTGGTGCGGCCGGCTACTAACCGCTCGAGCGCCTCTTGGATTTCGTATTCGGTCTGGGTATCGACTGAGGCGGTGGCTTCGTCGAGGATCAGGATGCGCGGGTTGCCGATCAGGGCGCGGGCAATGGAGATGCGCTGGCGCTCGCCGCCGGAGAGCCGACCGCCGCGCTCGCCGACTTGGGTGTCGTAGCCATCGGGAAAATTCATGATGAACTTGTGGGCGTTGGCCGTACGGGCCGCCTCGATGACCTCTTGGCGCGTGGCGTCGGGGTGGCCGTAGGCGATATTGCTGGCGATAGAGCCTTGGAACAGCAGCGGCTCTTGCAAGACCACGCCGATTTGGTTGCGCAGTGCCTGCTGTTTGAGCCGGGTAATAGGCTGGCCGTCGATGCGGACTTGGCCGTCGGTGGCGTCGTAGAACCGCGAGATGAGGTTGACCAAGGTCGATTTGCCCGCGCCGCTGGGGCCAACGATGCCGATCATCTCGCCGGGCGTGGTCTTAAAGTGGATGCGGTCGAGAATGCGCGCCGAGCCGTCGTACGTAAAGCTGACGTTGCGGAATTCTACCGCGCCGGTAAGCACGCCAGGATCTATGGCGTCGGGGTCGTCTTGGACTTCAGGCTCGGTGTCGATGATCTCAAAGACGCGCTCGGCCGTCGTCGCCGCAGTCTCTAGTTGCTCAGTGAGATTGCACAGCGAGCGCACCGGTGCGTAGAACATGACCATGTACGAGATAAAAGCCTGCAAGTCCCCCAAGGTCAGCGTGTTGCTGAGCACCTGGTTGCCGCCAAACCACCACAGGATGATCGAACCGACTGAGGTGGTAAAGGCGACCGTCGGAATGTAATAGGACCGCATCTTGAACGAGGTCATCTGCGAGTCGCGCACTTCGATATTGCGCTCATTGAAGCGCTCGACCTCGCGGTTTTCTTGGGCAAAGGCCTTGACGACCTTGACGCCGGGAATGGAGTCGGCAAGCATGGCGTTGAGTTCGGCAATGCGGCGCCATATCCGGTGGAAGACCCAGTGGATGCGATTGCGGTAGATGATGGTGCCGATGATCATGAAGGGAATTGGGATCAGCGACAAAAGCGCCAATTCCCAATTCATTACAAATAGCATCGTGCAGATGCCGATGATGGTCAGCCCGTCGATGACGATGTCTTGGAAACCCGAGGTGATAAAGCTGCGCATGCGCTCGGTGTCGCTGGTGACTCGGGTCATGATTCGACCGGTGCTGAGCTTGTTGTAGAACGTCAGCGACAGCAATTGCAAATGTTGGAAAATTTGCCTCTGTAAATCGTACACAATATGCTGGCCGAGCCACCCGAGGACGTACATTCGCACGCCGCTGATGATGCCGCGGCCGAGATAGACGCCTAGCAGGCCGAGCACGACCCACAGCAGGAATTGCACGCTCGCGGCGGGGGGCGTGGTCGCCTCGCCCTCGGCGATGCCCGCGGTCTCGTATTGGACGATGGCCGGGACGATGACGTCGTCGATGAGGATGCGGTTGAGTTGGGGCGGCAGCAGGCCGATGACCGTCAGCACGATCGTCAGCGTGAACCCGATCAATGCTTGGGTTTTATAGGGCTTGATATAGGAAAACAACCGCCAGAAGGTCTCGGTCTGGCGCAGGCAGTTGGGGCAGACTTTGGAGCCGGAGCGCAGGGCGCGGCCGCAGGTGGGGCAGTGCTCTACTGTTCTGACGGGATCGACATGCAGCGCCCCGTCCTCGTCTGCGTCTTCTTCCTCGACCAAGCCGGCACCCTCAATGGCTTGGGGGACGCCGGAGAATTTGTAGTACGCACTCTGCGAAAAGCGCAGCAGCTCGACGGTCTCATCCTCCAGCTCGACGACGAGCGCACCGCTGCCCACGTAGTTGCGGGTCTGGATGCCTTGTACTTCGTCCAAGCCGAGACGTACGGTCTCGGGCGTATCTGCGCCATTGGGGTGGAAGACGAGTATCCGCTCGTCGGTGAGAGCAAACCAAGAATCGCCGTATTGCCCGTCGGGGCGAATGTCAGCGGCGAGGAGGACGATGAGCAGCTCGCCGGGTTGCAATTCGCCGCGAATGTGGGGCAATAGGCGTTCGGGTATAGGTTCGACTAGATCCAAAACGGCCCTATGTATTGGTTAAACAGCGATTTGTGTTGGGGGTTGTGAGGCTTTGAGGAGGGGCAAAAGGTTGTGTGGGTCTCACTATGTAAAAGTTAAGGGATTTTAGCAAAAGGGCAAACGCGGTGTCCCCGCAGTGAATGATGAGTTTGCCCGGTGGTTGTTTAATAGTTGTATTGAAATCAAAAAAGAGGAAAGCTATGACTATTAGCCGAGAGGAACTAAAAGAGCGGTTGGCCGCCTTGCCGCGATTGCAGCTAGCGTCCTTGCCGACGCCCTTGGAGGAACTAAAACGCCTCAGCGCCCATCTAGCCGGTCCGCAAATTTGGGTCAAGCGCGACGATTTGACCGGCTTGGCTTTAGGCGGCAACAAGATCCGCGAATTTGAATACCAGATCGCCCAAGCCGTAGAGCAGGGCTGCGATGTGCTGGTACACTCGGCCGCTGCCCAGTCGAATCAATCGCGGCAGACAGCCGCGGTGGCCGCAAAATTGGGACTGCAGGCGGTGATCGTGGGACGCAGCGATGCCCACGCGCAGACGCAGGGGAACCTGCTGTTGACTCGCCTTTTTGGCGCGGAGGTGGATCTGCCCGCGCCCGAGAAACAGGCGCGGGCCGTGGCCGCGAAGATGGCCGCGCTGACCGCGGCTGGGCACCGTCCCTTCCACACCAGTTCGGACGCGCGCATCTTCCGCAGTGTAGCGTACGTCGATGGGGCGTTAGAACTGTTGGCCCAATGCGAGGAACAAGGCGTTGAGCCGGCGGCGATCTACCTGTGTTCGGGGGCTCATACCCACGTGGGCCTAGTGGTGGCGTTCAAGGCATTGGGCATCGATATGCGGGTGGTGGGCATCAGCCCCTCGCCGCGCGACGATCGCGAAGCCGCTGAGGGGCACCTAGCCTTAGCGCGTGAGTGTGCTGCGATCTTGGGCTTGGACCTATCGCTGAAGGCGGAGGATTTCGAGAGTTACGCCGCATTTGTCGGCCCGGACTACGGCGTGGTCACGCCAGAGGGCTGCGAAGCCCTGCACCTGTTGGCGCAGCAGGAGGGACTGTTGCTCGATCCTTCCTATACAAGTAAGGCTATGGCCGGGCTTGTGTCGCATGTACGCGCCGGTTGGTGGCGTCCCGATCAGAGCCTTATCTTTCTCCATACCGGCGGCACACCCGCGCTTTTTGCTTACGCCAAAGACTTGGGCTACTAACCAATGCAACTTCCAACACCCAACCCCACCCGCTTCAAGCGCCGCGGAGACCTCATCAGCCTCCTGCGCGAGCACTTGTGCGCCGATCAGATTATTCACCGCCGCGAGGACGTAGTCGCCTATGAATGCGACGGCCTGTCGGCGTATCGCCAGCGGCCCATGCTGGTCGCCTTACCGGATAACACCGAGCAGGTCGCGGCCGTACTCCGGTCGTGCTCCCAACTCGACATTCCGATCGTCCCTTGGGGTGCTGGCACCGGACTTTCAGGGGGTGCCCGACGAGGGAAGATGGAGTGGTGTTGAGCACGGCGCGGATGCGAGCAGTACTCGACATCGACTTGGAAAACCGTGCGGTGACTGTGCAGCCGGGCGTGACCAACCGAGCGGTGACCGAGGCGGTGGAGCAGAGCGGCTTCTACTACGCGCCCGATCCTTCGAGTCAGATCGCCTGCTCGATCGGCGGCAATATCGCCGAAAATTCAGGTGGGGTACACTGCCTCAAGTACGGCACGACGACCAACAACTTGCCTAGAGAAAGCCGAGTCACTAGGGGCCGAGATCCTGAAGCTCTGCGTCGAAGTGGGGGGCGTGTTGAGCGGGGAGCACGGGGTTGGCATTGAGAAGCGGGATTTGATGCCGTGCATGTTCAAGGACGCGGATTTGGACGCCCAGGAGCGAGTCAAGGCCGAGTTTGACCCGCAGCAGGTATTGAATCCGGGCAAGGTGTTTCCCATCTTGCGACGGTGTGCTGAGGGCGGGGCCATGCACGTGCATAGAGGAGAGGAAAAGTTCCCGGAGTTGGAACGGTTCTAAGCAGCCCACCGCCCATTGCAACCGCAAAGTCACGCATGTAGGGGCAACCCTCGTGGTTGCCCTTGCCCATTGTAGATTCGAGATCACACCGAGGAGGCGATGCATGGCTACGGCCTTTGCCCTCGTGGGCGACCGCTATCACACGTCTGATTACATCCGCACGGCTTTGGGCCGCACCTTAGTCCAAGGCATGGGGTTGTCCATTGACTTTACCGACGAACTTACCCTGCTCAATGCTCAACATCTATCGAGCTACCGGCTGCTGATCGTCTTCCGCGACGGCATGATCTGGCCCAATGGCTACGGTATAGAGGCTGCGTCCGTCAGCGAGCCGCCCGTCCAAGCTGAAGAGTCCCAGCCCGTGCAGTGGATTACCGAGGATCAGGGTCGCGCCGTGCGGAGTTTTGTGGAGGCGGGCGGGGCGGCTCTTTTCTACCACAATTCCACGTACATCGCTCCGGGGAGCAGCGACTTTCGCCACGTGCTGGGAGCTGCTACGCAAGGCCACCCACCAGTGCGTCCCTACCGCGTCCACATCACGCGCACAGATCATCCCATAACGCACGGCGTGGAGGACTTTGTCGTCGATGACGAGCAGCACTTCATGCAGTACGACAAGGATCCAGCCCATGTCTTGGCCGTCAGCGTCAACGACGACGGGCACACTTGGCAGGACTTGGGCACCATGTGTGAGGCGGCTTGGGCTTATGAGTACGGCGCGGGCCGCGTGTGCTATTTATCACCGGGACACACCATCCCCGCGCTGTGGAATCCATCCTACGAGAAGTTGCAGCAAAACGCCGTGCGCTGGCTGCTGCGCGACGACTTGTAGAGGTGCTCGACAGCTAACGATTATACATTCCGCCAGCTTCCGCCAGGACGGTAGTGATTGAAAAGGGTCGCGTCGGTTTGTGGAATCAATCGCTCGGCAGTGTCGATTCCAGTGGGACGGCTTGTCCCGCTTCCATTACCTCGCCGACCTCGCCGCGCAGCCGCTGTTTGAGCGTGGTGTAGCGCTGGGCGACCTTGTCGTTGGCAATGGCCAGCTTGAGGGCCTTGGGGGTGCCGACGATGACAATCATTTGCTTGGCGCGGGTAATCGCCGTGTAGAGTAGGTTGCGCTGGAGCATCACGTAGTGCTGCGTCGTGAGCGGCAGCACCACCACGGGAAATTCCGACCCCTGAGAGCGGTGGATGCTGATGGCGTAGGCGAGGGTTAGCTGGTCGAGATCGACTTGATCGTATTCCAAGGTGTAGTCAAAGCGTACGTAGAGCACCTGCTTTTCCGCATCGAGCCGCTCGATCGTGCCGATGTCGCCGTTAAAAACGCCCTTGTCGTAATTGTTTTTGACCTGCATGACCTTGTCGCCCACCCGGAACTCGGCCCCGCGATGGCTATAAGCCTGCCCGTGCGAGTTGAGGCGCTGTTGCAGCCGCTGGTTGAGGTTGAGCGCGCCGGTCTCGCCGCGGTACATGGGCGCAAGCACTTGGATGTCATCGCGCCGATCCCATCCCCGATAGCTGGGCAGCCGCGTGGCGCACAATTCCTCCACCAACTCGACCACCCGCTCTGGGTTGCCTTCTTGGATGAAGTAGAAATCCGCGGCCGCGTCGTTCTCGACGATGGGCATTTCGCCGCTGTTGATGCGGTGCGCGTTGCGGATGATGTGGCTTTTTTGGGCCTGGCGAAAAATCTGCGTCAGGCGCACCACCGGCACTTCAGCGGAGTCGATGATGTCGCGGAGTACGTTGCCCGGTCCCACCGACGGCAACTGGTCGATGTCGCCGACTAGCACTAGCCGAACGTGGTCGGGCAGGGCGCGCAGGAGCGCGTTGAGCAGCACCACGTCGATCATGGAAGCTTCATCGACGATCAGCGCGTCGACTTCGAGGCGGTCGTCGTAGCCCTTTTTGAATTGCCGCTCGCCCGGCTGAAATCCCAGTAGCCGATGAATGGTCTTGGCCTCGCGCCCGCTGGCCTCGCTCAGCCGCTTGGCGGCGCGGCCCGTAGGCGAGCACAGCGCGACCTTGAGGCCGCCTTCCTCCAACAGGCGCAAGATGCGCCGCGTGACCGTAGTCTTGCCGGTGCCCGGCCCCCCAGTTAGCACCAGCACCTTGCTGGTGGCGACCAGCTCCACGGCCTGTCTTTGCGCTGGGGCCAACTCCAGCTCGTCTTCTACTTCTGCGGGCATAGCCAATTCTGCGGCTGGCGCTTGTAAAAGCCGCTTTAGCGACGATGCTGCGCCCACTTCGGCGCGGTGGAGTGGCGGCAGATAGTAGCGCATATCTTCGGTCACCACGCCATCGGTGGTGCGCAGGGCTTCCAATGCTGGCGGCAGCAACTCGGCGTTGATCTCCAAAATTTCGACAGCCCGCTCCATCATTTCGACGGCTGGTAGGTACACGTGGCCTTCGTCGGCCGCTTCGGAGAGCAGATAGCGGATGCCAGCTTGCACGCGCTCAGGCGCGTCGCGGCCTAGGCCCAAGCGCTGGGCAATGCGGTCGGCGATGCGGAAGCCGATCCCATCCACATCGCGCTCTAGGCGATAGGGATCGCTGCGCACCTTGTGGATAGCCTCTTGGCCGTAGGTCTTGAAAATTTTCACCGCGTAGCCGGTGGTAATCCCGTGCGATTGTAAAAAGACCATCACGTCTTTGATTTGCCGCTGCTCGTCCCAAGCCTCGGCAATTAGCTTGACCTTCTTCTTGCCCAACTTGGGCACTTCCGCTAGCTGTTGGGGATCCTCGTCGATGATGTCGAGCGTTTCCTCGCCAAAGTGCTCGACGATGCGCTTGGCCGACCTTGGCCCGATGCCCTTGATCAAACCGGACCCGAGGTACTTTTGCATGCCTTCGAGGGTCGAGGGATAAACGGACTTATAGCGATCCACCTTGAGTTGTTTGCCGTATTTGGGATGATTGGTCCACACGCCTTCGACTTCGATGCTCTCGCCTTCTTGGATGGAGGCAATTGCCCCCACGATGGCGATCCGCTCGCGCTGGCCCTCTATTACTAAGCGCGCAATGGTATAGCCGTTTTCCGGGTTGTGGTAGGTCAGGCGATCTATAAAGCCTTTATACGATTGGTTCATGGGCTGCGCTCACCAGATGAAAGCACGGTACAGCAGGGCCATACTCCCCGCGCCCAGCGTGCCGCCCGCGCCGACCTGCATGGGAGTATGCGCCCGCAAGTAAAGCCGCGCCCAAGCGACGGTCGGCCAACTGAGCAAGAAGGGCCACGCCGCGCTGCCAACGCTGATCAACAATACACAGGTTGCCCCCCCGACACCAGCCGCGTGAATACTGATCTTATAGAAGCGATTGATCCACCAGACCAAGAGCGTGTTGACGACACAGGACGCGGCCGTGACCAGCATCAGGGGCGGAGCGCCGATCCCGTAGAGGGCTGCACTCCCCAAGGCGTAGCAAAGAGCGCCCAGCAATAGCAGGGTAGCGCGCTTGTTGCGGTCGTCTGTATAGGCTTTGTCGAGATACCCCGAGCGCACGAAGTGCCAGAGTAACAATCCGGGTACCAAGGAGAAGATGCCGATCGCCACCGAGCCGGCGAGCCAGTCGCCCAGCACGTGGGCTTGGACGCCGAAGATTAACAGCGCCAACAGTGCGGGATTGAGCAAGTGGGAGAAAAAGTGTGCGACTGGGTGGAGACGAAAACAGGGACGAGCTAATTGCTCGCCCCTGTTTGTTTTTTTTGCCATTTTTTTCCGCTGGCCACGCCGCGACCGGGCGGCCTCTCATCGTTTTCTAACACAAAGCCGATGAAGCGCTTCTGCCCAAGGGTCTTCAAATACTGGAGCAGGGAGACCTCGGCCTCTTTGCGATTGAGCTGGTATTTGTCGCTGAGCTCTTCGATCATCCGGCCGACCGAGTTGCGACCGTTGCACATCCGCCAGACCTCGCTGCCAACTTCGTCGAGGGTGATCTTGCGCTGTCTGGGGATGTAGAAAAATTTGGACAGCAGCCGCACCCTCCAGGTCTCTTGGCGCTTTATTGAGACCTGAACCTCGCCGTTGTCGTTGTTTTCCCAGCGCAGGGACTCATTGCGCGTTGGCCGCGACGCCAGCATGGCGGCCCGGCTCAGCTTGGGTCCCTTGTTTTTCGATAAAATGCCCATCTACTACCTTGGCGACTAGATCGTCTGCTGCGTCTTTCTTGCGGTAGAGGTGCTCGACGATGAATATCTTGTCGATGCTGGTATCGCGCCAGACGCGCCCCCGCAGATACAGGCGCGGCCTCGGATTCATAAAGGGCAGGGGTCGCAGTAGCTGACGCCAGCGGCTGCGCGGCCCCCCCTCGACGCGAATGCCTTCATGTTCCTGCACAGCTTCTGGCGCAATGTCCACCACGAAATCGCGCAAATTCTTTTTAAAAAAAACCGGATACCAGTCTTGAATGTGCGCATCTTTGAGCATAATCCGGGCCATGCTCAACCGATGCACCTTCAGAACTTGTTTGCCGAGGGAAAACTCTAGCTCGATGTGGCCCGACTTGAGGGAATGGCTTTGTAGCTTGAGGTCGCTGGGCGCGAAAAACCGCAAGCCGTACACGCTCCACAGATGCGCATCCTCGGCTTCTTGATCGACGAGCGAACTGAACACGGCCTCGGCTTGCTCGGGCAAAAACTCGTCTAGCTTGGCCAGCACTCGCAGGAGCACTACCCGCCCGGACTTCAAGGCGAGCGCTAGGTTGTAGGCGCGGAAGTCGGCCTCCCAGATGAAGACCTCGTATTCGCGGCCTTCGAGGAACTTCTTGTTTTTGAGGAATCGGGCGCGGCGCTGGACCTCAAAGGGAGCATCGACCTTTTGGGCCTTCTTTTGCAGGTTGGCTAGGTAGCGATCTACCAACTCAGTCAGACGCAGGGCCTCGCCGCGGCCTTTGAGCCGCCGCCATTCGATCTCGGCGCGCACGATCTCGGCGTCGTCGAGGCGGGCATAGCCCTTTTCAAAGTCCCCGTCAACTCGGCCGAGGTTCCAATCGTCGGGCACGGACATCCGCAGCCCTTGCCAAGCGAAATCCACCCAGTCGCTCATGCTAGAAGATCAACACGGAGACCGATTTCTGGATTAGGGCGATCCCCACCGACGCCATCCCCATCAGCGCCATACCGCAGGCGAAGCCCACCGCCAGAACCGGGGCAAACTGCCGCCACTCCTGCCGCCCGTACTTGTTCCAAAAGTAGTAGCGAGCCAAGAGCGCGCCGATGATCTCGGTCACCACGTAATGCGGCAGAATCGTCAGCGAGCGCACGAAGCCAAAGATCAACAGGATCGGCAGCCCGAGTATAGAGAGCAGAATAAAGCTCACCACCCCGAAGCCGGCACCAAAGGCAATGACCTCAAGTTTCAGCGCCCTAAAGAGCCAAGGCACGTCGCTGGAGCGCTGGATCCAAGAACTGGTAAAGAGCGGATCGGTATCGACTTCAAAGTAGAAAGACCACCCCGCCGGTACGGCTCGTTCGACCTGAACTTCGAGGGTCGGGCGGGGATCGCGGATGATGGCGTCCATCGCTGGCCCTAATGGCGCAATCGCCGGCAGGCCCTCGACAACTTGCTCTTCGGCTAGCTGCTCGTCGCGCAGGTAGCGCTCGGCGACGATGTCGGGTGCCCCCTGATCGAAGTACGAGTAGAAGACTTGGGTCGGCATCCACGGGCCGACTTGACCGCGCTTGCCGTTGGAGTCCAGCCATTCCTGATCCACTAGCCGCACTCGCCAGTACCACCATTCGTTTTCGATCAGGTTAGCTGGAGTCCATCCCGCCTGATCTTTGTCTATGGCCAGTTCGCTGCGCATGGTGCCGGTGATAAAAAGGCATTGCTGGTAGGCGCGCAGACGCCACATGAGCTGAGCATAGGGGTAGGAAGCCGACGGGATCGGTGCCAGTTTCCAGATATAGGAGCCGTAGAGAAAACTGGTAAAGAGCACGATGGGCACCATGAAAATCTCGGCGCGGATGATGCTGGTAAACTGGGTGCCGGTCAATTCGATTTCGCGGAACTTCTGGGTCTGGGCACCGTAGTTGCCCAAGGGAAACGGAATGAACCAGATGTCAACACCGCGATACCCAGAGAGAATAATCGTGGCCTCGCGCACAAAGGGAACGTCCACCGTCTGCCCTACCATCCCGACTAGGCGAGCGTTGACAAACGACTGAAAAGGCGTGAATACGAAACCAAAGAAGAGGAAGAACCATATAAATTGGGCAATGCCCGGCAGCAGCCAAGCGGCGATGCCGATCAGGCCGGCCGTGGCCAAGGCGTATAGTGCCAACGCCACCCAGATGGGGAAATCGCCGCGGCCGGCAGGGGTGGCGAAGCCGCGCTTGGGACTGCCATCGTTTCCATTGCCGTTGTTAGCCCTAGCCTTGCGCACGCTCTGAACTATCTGGTAGATGCCGATGGCGGCGATGGCGAAGGTAGTGCCGAGGCCGAAACTCATCCAGAAATCGACGTAGTTGACGAAGTAGGTCTCGATCGTGCCCATGCCTTGCTGCCACAAGTTCAGGTACGGCTCCTCGCGCCACGAAGGCGTCCAGGTGTAGAGCAGCGGGTTGGCAATGGAGGCGACGAGTACGCCGATAAAGGTGCCAACCACGCCCCAGAACGGCACCACCAGCCCGGCAAAGATCGGTCCCAAGTGCGCGGTAAATCCCAGTGGAGTAGCCGGGATAAAATTGCCGGTGACTTGGGTGAAATCGATAAAGGGAATGGGTATGAGTTGGATCGGCTCGGTCAGCAGCGCGCCCGTAATCGCCGGCAAGGCCACGTAGATCGTGCCAAAGACCAAGCCGATCATCGCCCCTGCCGAAAATACCCGCCAGCGCCACGTCTCAACCCCTTGGGTGGTCTCGGCCAGTGCCGTAGCGCCTTGGGCGTTTACGGGCGCGAAGGGAAAGGGTAGGCGCTCGTAGTCGGAGGTGAGTCGGAAGAGCGCGTACGACATGGTGAACCAGTTGATGCGCCAGATGATCATCCCGAGGACTAGGAGGACGATCGGCATCGCCCAATCCGAGTGCAGGAAGGTCCGTTCGATGATGGCCGACGAGTCGGGCTGCGGTGCCACCCAGCCGGGGATCAGCTTGGCGATGCCAAACTGCTTGGCCGCTGGCGATTGCACCAAGTACTGGTTGTAGAGCAAGCCTTCAAAGGCACCAGTCTCCGCGGCAATCAGCGAGCCGGCCACGTAGAACAGCACATAGACTTCTTGGCGCCGGAGCGAAGAAAAGGAGCGCTTGGTGATTTCGGCGAAGAGGATGATGGTCACCCACTCGGCCGCCGCTCCCAAAGAGCCGCCGATCATCAGGCTCAAGTACATGTTGCCCGGCACCATGATGAAGGCGACGAAGAGCACGCCGAGGATGGCCTTGATCGTAAAGCCGTTCTCGAAGCGGTCCGGGACCTGCATTAGGTCCCGATATTCTTCGATCTCTTGGTTCGGGTTTCTGTTTTTGCTTCCGAGCACTCGTTATCCTCCCTTACGCCGACACTTCGCTGCGCAGCCCTTGTAGAATTTCCACGCCCTGTTGGCGGTAGCCTTCTTTGGCCTCGGCATCTACCGTGCGCCAGATGAGGAACTGTTTGCGGATGACGTTCATAAAGCGCTGGTTGACCCGCCGCCACGAGGCGTCCTCGCCGCTGAGCCGCTTGATTTGTAGGCTGACCGCGTAAATGTTGTGCTCGGCCTCTGGCATGGCCCGCACAGTGACGTGTTGGCTGACGCCCAAATCGAACGGAGCCAGCCAGATATTCATGTCGATAATGTATCCTTCGCCGTTGGGCGTTTCTTCGCGGTTTAGCTGGGCACCGTCGGTGTAGAAGGTGCCGATGGACTCTTCGCTGTAGGAGTCGAAGTAGCCGATGAGGAATACGCTCAAGCCCAAGACCTCGTGGCCGCTAACCGTAAAGGGGAACTCGAAATCCCACTGGTCGCCGTCGGGCGGTGGCAGCTTCCACTTGCGGGTCACGTCCGGCACGGCCATTTGCGAAGCCTTGCGCGCCGGATAAATCGTCGAGAGCATGACCACGGCCATCACTAGCATACAGGAGAGCACCGCGGCCACCGAAGAGTAGTTGAGCGTGAAGCCGCCCAAAAGGTCAAATTCGATGAGTACTTTGGCGATTACTTGGCCGCTGAGATAACCGGCGACCACGCCCAGCACCGAATAGACGCAACTCTCGGCGATAAAAAGCCATGAGATGTGGCCGGGGGCTAGGCCCACCGAAGAGTAGATGCCGATTTCGCGGAAGCGCTCGTACACGCTACCCATCATGGTGTTGAGCACGATTAGCGAGGCGATCAGCATGGGGATGAACAAGTTGCTCATCCCGGAAAAGGAGGTCATGCCCAGCGATGAGTAGATCGACACCTTGATGTATTCATCGCCGGCTTCCTTGACTCCGGCGAACAGCGTTACCGCGAGGCGCGAGAGGAACTCCTCGACCTCGCCGCGCACATCGCTGCCTGCGGGGAAGCGCACGGCTACCGACTGTAGTGGGTTGCCGCTGCCGACGTTGCGCAACGTGTGGTAGGGAATAATCAGGGTGTTGGCTGGCTCTATGTGGACGAAGGGCTTGATGACGACCTTGGCGTCCTCCAGACCTTGTTTCTCGCGCTGTTCTTCTTCCGCTATTTCCTGCACTGCCTGACCGCCGGTGACGGCGAAGTCGGCTGGCGTCAGAATTTCGTCGTCGAGGTCTTTGAGGTCCTTCATGCGCTTGGAGTCGAGGACGCCCACCACTGTGAACAAGTCGCCGAAGACCCTGACTTGCGCTTGACCAACGTCGGCCAAATCGACATCGAGATGGGCTTCCTTGACCATGTCGATGGGCAGGATACAGGCCTTGTCCTCGCCCGGCTCAAACCAGCGTCCGGCGACTAGGGCTTGATTGAGCCGAGTAACTTGAGTCTCTGCGGGTGCTAAACCTAGGACGCCGAGCGCGTTATGGGCCTTGTCTCCGTGCTTTATTTTAATGTGCGCTTTGGCCTTGTTGCTATACCAACTGCGCGGTGCGACTGCGGCTCGATCGCCGAAATTACTGCGGGCGTATTCGAGGACTGAATCCTCCATCGGATTCCACGCCTTGCTGCGGATGAGGATGCCCTCGTAGAGACCCTCGTTGTCGCGGCTGATTTGGTTGAATCGCAAGCCCGTGCGGATGGAGGTAAAAGAGAGCACTGTGAACGTTAGCAGCAAGAGCGTGGTAAAGGTGAGCACCGTACGCGTCTTGCGCCGCTTCATGTTGGAAATCCCGAGCTGGAAGGCCGTCAGCGAGGCCGAAGAGCGGCTGACGTCCGTGTCGTGGATCACGGCTACTTCGGTGCGCAGCTTCTTCATCTGCTCGTTAAAGCGGCCGGAGATGATCGACATCACCAGCACTGCCAAGGCGATAATGATAAAGGCCAGCAGGATGACGAAGGGATTGGATAGCTGAAAGGCCGGATGCACCAGCCACAACACGATCCAGATCGCCAGAAAAACCCCGGCGAATCCGATGATCTGATTGCGGATCGTAGCGGCCGTAAAAATGAGCCGCTCGGTAAAAAAGGCGCAGGGAAGGACGAGGGCCATGAAGAAGATAATGCCCTGAATGACGTCGTTTTGGGTGGATTTGACGTCTGGATAGGCGCGCGATTCCAGCCCGAAGGCCGCGCGCGTGTGGCGCACGAAATCGCCCCAGCGTTGCTCGGTCTCAGCCTCGGAGGCTTGGGCTAGCTCAGCTTCGGCGCGATAGTGGAGGTCGTTGAGGCGCTGGTTTTCAATGGCAAAGCTCCGCAGCTCGCGCATTCGCGACTCGTCGAGATTCCACATGTCTTGGGCGGCTTGGAAGGTCGTGCGGGCAAAGGAAGTACCGGGGCGGATCTCGAAGCCCTCGCCCTCGGCCTTTTCCTTGTCGGTTACGCTGGTGGCGTTGAGCAGGAGCGAGCGGAATCCCAGCAGGCCGGCACCGAATCCCATCTTGATGTGCGAACCGGGCCGTGCGAAGAGCACCCCGACCGGCTCGTTTTGGGCCGAAGGGCCTTCGCCGATAGTGTAACCGTACTCCACAGGTGGACCGTTCGTTTCGTCGAAGACCTGCACGTTGGACAGCTTGGTCAGATAGCGCGGATCGACGATGTCGAAGAAGTTGTAGGGCACACAGGGAAAGAGGATGACCATCCACTGCTTGTCGCGCCAGTCCATGGCGACCCGCATGGGGTAGCTTTCGTCGCCTTGCACTCCGCGGTCGGGGGCGTAGGTGATGCGGCCGGTGATCGGGTCCATGTAGTAGCCCTCGATCTGCACGTTGTTGACCCGCACCCGATTTACGTAGAAGGCCCCCTTATCATCTACTACTTCGTAGTACTCACCGCGCACGCCTTTATACGACTTTTTCTTGCCGTTGCGCACCACGGCTACGGCGTCTGCACGCGGCAAGTCGGGGATGATGCTGCGGCGCGGAAAGACCATAGTCCGGCCGCGCAGCGAGCGCAGCGTGTCGCGCAAGCGCATTTTGAAGTCTGGGAATAGCTCTGGGTCTGCAAAGGCCATTTCGAACATGCCGGAGAGCACCCGGATTTGTTTGGCGAGGTTGGCGTAGTTGACGTGCTCGGCCCGGTCTAAGGGCGTATCGACGAGGAAGCGCGCGTCGTTGACAGTGACAAAGGCCAATGCCGGCGTACCGGTCGCCAACACCAATTCGCTATTGACCGATATTTCGCCTGGTACAAAGGTCTGCCAACTCATCCCGCCTTCGGGGCTGATGCCATTGACCAGCACATCGCGCCGCTGATAATTCAACTCGCGGCTGATCTTGCGCGCGTACCCCATGAAGTTCTTGCCGAAGGGTGCGAAGTAGCGCTTGTAGTAAAAGCTGGTATTGCTATTCCACACTCCGAGTTCGTCGGTTTGCGACGAAAGGTCGAGGCTGATAAAGAGCTTGACCGCGAGCGAATCGACTTTGGGATCGACCCAAGTTTTGAAGAGCGCGAGGCGCAAGTCATCGTCCGAGCGCAATTCGTCAACCAGTTCGCGGCGATCTTTGAATTGCTCGTCGGCGAGGTGTAGTGCGCCTCCTTCTTGGCTCAGCAGCCCTTCGGCGAGGGCTGCGTCGGCAACGTGCGCGGCCAAGTCGGTGCGCCCTTCGGCAACGCCCCGCACGAGGGCTTCCTTACCGGCGAACTCCTCCTCGCCGATGGCGTAGTGGATGCCGTCTTGGGCGATCATGTTCCGCGCGAGTGCAGCATCGACGACCCGCCTCACCAGCATGTGCTCTATGAAGGGCTCCTCTTTGCGCAAATAGCGTTGGATGAAATCATCAACCCCGCGCAAGCCCAAGTGGTGGGCCGAAGTGGCGAGGAATACGACCGTGCGCGCTGGTGGATTTTCGCGAAAGTAGCGAGCCAGCTCTAACAGCGCAGTAATGCCGGAGGCTTGCTCGGCACCTGGGGCAAGGGCTGGCACCACGGACATGGCGTCGTAGTACGCTTCTAGCACGATCACGTCCTCTTTTAGCAAGGGATCGTATCCCGGGATCGTGCCGAGGATATTCCAAGCGGGACGCCGCTCCCAATCCATGCGGTACTGCAGGTGAAGCGTCTGCTCGCCCTCGGTCGCCAATTGGCGGCGCAAGTGCTGACCGACTTGGCGATTGACCCAAAACCTCGGCAGGTCGAGCGGCATGGTGAGGAATTTCTTCTCGCCCTCCAAGTACACGGTGGAGTCCGGCTCGATAAAGAGGATAGCTTGCGCCCCGAGGTAAGCGGCATTGAGCCAGGCGTCGCCCGAATTGAAGTCCATCAGGGCTACGGACCCTTCGACTTGCTTGCCGTCCATGTCCGTGTACTCACCCGCGCCCGCGTCGATCAAGCGCTTGGTCATCCCGCCTTCGGGCAGCGTCGAGGTTTTGACGAGATTGGGCCACAGGCCGTGGATTGGCACTTGTTCGCCGCTGCCAACTACTTGCAGAAATCCGCCCTTATCGACCGGAATAGATACATCGTATTCGTGTACTGTGACGTCGTCGAGGCCGATGGCGCGGAAGCGTTCCTGCACGATCTGGGCCGCTTGGTCGGCACCTTGATAGCCGGCAACTCTAGACCCCAAGCCGGCAAAGGTGTCCATCGTTTGCTGCACGCGCTCGACTGGGGCCGTGCGCGCCAACTCAGCAAAATCGACTTCGGTCCAAGCCGGTGCTGCGCCGACCAAACTCCAGCCGAAGGCCATCCATCGCATCGCGAACTTAGGCATAGTTGGTGCCTTTCTCAGATCCAGAAGACCACATTGTCGGTCATGCCCGTGAAAAAGTCGATAATCAACCAGAGCCCCGCGATGAAAAACTGGCCTATGATTAGGCCTAAAAAGAAAGGACGCGCCCGGCGAAAAAGACTGGGGCCGCCGTATTTCATCGCCAACAACTTTAAGAGCCAAGCGATGGCAATGCTAAACCACAACTGGTCCATCAGCCATACGGCACCAATCGGGTAACCGATGGGATGCAGAGGCCACCACAAGAGCCGCTGGCGCGCCCACATGAGCAGGGCCATGATGCCCCCGCCGACAAAAGTGTGAATCCAGCCATCGATATTCGGCTCGGTGGGCGCACTTAACTTGGTGGTAATATAATCAAAAGGGGCGCGAGTTCCACCTCCAAAAAACCACGGGTTGAGGTTGATGCCGCCGTATTCGTAGGCGAGGTACAAAATCGCTGCGACCGAGCCGACGATGCTAACGACAATCGCCAGCAGTATGTACCAAAAAAGCGGGCGTAGCTGCGGCCCTAGTCCCTCGCCCAACTTGAGGCCGTGTGCGCAGGAAGCCATGACAAAGGTGCGGATATCAGCCGCCCACACGAAGGTGTACGCGAGGCCGACCATACCGGCCGGGCCGATCGCCGAAGAGCCAACAGCCGAGACCAAGACCGTTGGAGAAATCATCGGTCCGACCGCCGCGGCCACACCTCCTTCTACTACCACTCGAGTTAGGCCGACGAAGATAAGGATGGCCAGCATCACGGTCAAAAAGGCCGCCCACAGCGGCAAGCCAGACTGCCACAGCCAGATGGTCATTACTGCGACGCCGGAGAGCCAAGTTAAGACCGCTGCCCGATAGGAGAGCATCTCGCCGCGGTCGTCGATGCGGTCGTCGCCGCGGAATGCTTTGCGCAGCACATCGCGCAGGTGCTCGCGGCCGACCCACAGGCCGAAAAACACTAGGACTATCATCGCGCCCTGTCCCTGATGGGCGAGGATCGGCTCGCTAGCAGCGCCGTAAACGAGCTTTTCGGTGCTGCCAACCCCTAAAACTCCCAGCCCCCCTCGGATCAGCTTGGCGATGGTGTTGAAAAACCACAGACTGAAGGCGATGTCGAGGTTGATCAGATAGGCAAATCCGATCATGGGAAAGCTCAGGCGGAAGATCAGGCTGACGGTGTTGCGCAGGATCGGAATCGAAGAGACGAGCTGGATGGCGGGGATGAAGTTGAAGTACGCGTGTAGGGCGTTGAGGCTACTGACGAGCACGGGCAGGGCAAAGCCGACCCACATGATTGGATTTTTGAAGAAAGGACCTAGGGCTTCTCCGCGGCCTCCGCTCTGCACCATGGCCAAGGGCACTTGCACCAGCGGATAAACTAGCCGCTCCCGCTCTACCCACTGGCGGCGCATAATGACCATAGACGAGATCATCACCAAATACAGGGCTACAATGAGAATGGCCCAATAGCACAGCGGGCCGCTCCAGGCAGCCCAGGGTACCCCAGTGGTGCGCGGTGCTCCTTCGTAAAACCACTTGATCGCCTCGGGATCCTGCGGTGCGATCCACTCGGGAAGGTGCGGCAGGATGAGCAAGGCCCACTCGTTTTCCGGGGTGGCGTAGTACTGGGCGCCGGTGATGATCGTCAGCCAGTACTCACTGAGGCCCATCGTGGGGATGGCCGAAGCCGTGAGCATCATAATGTACGCGACGATGAGCTCGCAGCGTCCGAGGGCCACAGAAACGGCAAAGCGCGTCAGCAAGGCGTTGAACAAGCCCGTCAACAAAAAGAAAAGGAACAGGGCACCCGCGGCGCTGAAATCAATCGACATGTAGGAGCCGCGGATGACCATGTTGCCGTACGGTGCTCCCACGGCGATGCACAGCGACCCTAGGGTGCCCGCCACCAGCGCTTTGGCGCTAAAGACCGGCTCGGTTTGCAAGGTAGGCTTTTGGGGCAAGTCCATTGAAACGAGCTAAAGTCTATACATTTAACATTTATAACTGGCCTTGGTCCAACCAGCCTATTTTCGCCAATTGTTCCAAGGTAAACCAAGCCAACAGGCCGATCGCCCCCCCGCTCACCAAAGCGCTGAACAAGGCCAGCGGCAAAAGCACGAATAGACCGCTGTGGCCGATATAGCCAGTGGCGAGAACGAGTTGGCTGAGTTGATGCGCCAACGCGCCCCAGATGCTCAGGCCCACGACGCTGAAAAGCCGCGCTCCCATGCGGCGCACCGCAACCATGACCAACCAACTCGCCAAGCCAGCCCCGCCGCCAATGACAAAGGCCGGACCGGCAAACCCCCCGCTGAGCAAGCCGCCAACTACCAGCTTGATGGCACTAACGGCCAATGCCGGGCCGCCGCCAAAGCTCACTAGCGCGACCAAAACCGGCAAATTGCCGAGTCCCAACTTCATCCAAGGCAAGGGTTTGGGCACCAGCGACTCAAAGGTGAAGAGCACAATTGCCGCACTGGCCATAAGCCCCAAACGGGCCACGTCTCTAGGGCGCACAAACATCAGTGAATCATCGCGTCTATGGGCACGGCTCCAGCGATCCTCAGCACTAGGCCATTGGGTACGCATGCGGCCACGTCGCCGGCCCGCTGCATCCAGCCCCGCCGCATGCAAATTTTGTGGACGCAGGGCGCGGAAATAACGCGTGCGCCCTTGGGGCCGATCTCGATCTGGCTCGCGCCCAAAGGTCCTACAACCGGCAAGACCCCGTAGTTGGAGAGAGCATGCGTAGCGGGCGCAGCTCCGGCCAACTCGACGATGAGCGCGCCGCCAGCTTCGGCTGTATAGCGGCCGTAGAGCATCAGCCCGATCGCACTCAAGCCCACGACGAGTGCGAGGATTTTATCTGCTCGCGTCAGCACCGGTGCGTTTTCGGTGTTTAGCCTCCGCATCCTACGTCCCTTTCTCTTTCCATTTTAATTTAACTTCTGCCGTGCGTGCAAACGAGCGTGAAACTTCTGCTTGTATGTACTTGTTTTTTTTTTATCTGCTTGTTTATATTGACGGGCGAGTAGATAGCGAAAGATCCCATGACTGAAACCATTCCCACATCTTTTGCAGACCTGCCAAACACCTACTTGGACGAACTTGTCGAGCAGGGAGGCGACGAACTGCGGCTGTCAATGTTGCTGATTGAGGTCTCCTCCTGCAACGACCAAGCCGATTTTGAACTACTCAGCCGCGCCTATTACTTCGCCAAGGAGCATCACGAGGGCCAGATTCGCAAGTCCGGCGAGCCGTTTCTCGCCCATTGCGTCGAAGTGGCTCGGCTGCTCGCCCAATTGGGCTTGGATCACACCACAGTTGCAGCCGGACTGTTGCACGATGTCGTTGAGGATACGCCGGCCACGCATGAGGAGGTTGCCAAACAATTTGGCGAAGAGACAGCCGAACTGATCGCCGGGGTTACCAAAATCGATCAGATAACCTACGAAAGCCGCGAGGTGCGCCAAGCTGAAACCTATCGCAAGATGCTGCTTTCTATGGTCAAGGACATCCGCGTCATCCTCATCAAGCTGGCCGACCGCCTGCACAACATGCGTACGCTCCAATACCTAAGCCCCCAATCCCGCGAGCGCACGGCACGAGAAACGCTTGAAGTGTACGCGCCGCTGGCTCACCGCTTTGGGTTGGCGCGGATCCGCTGGCAGTTAGAGGACCAAAGCCTCAAGTTCCTCGAACCCAAAATTTACCAAGCGTTGCGCGAAAGCGTGGCCATGACGCGCCAAGAGCGCGAAGACTATATAAAAGAATTCAAGGTCCCAATTGAGGAGTGTCTGCGCGACAATGGCATTAAAGCCGAATTTGCGAGCCGCGCCAAGAACTTCTACAGCATCTATAATAAGATGAAGGCGCGAGGTAAGCCCTTTGAAGAAATCTACGACCTACTCGCCATACGCATCATCACCGGCACCGTGCGCGAATGCTATGATATCCTCGGGCTGATCCACGACATTTACAAAGCTATTCCCGGGCGCTTCAAAGACTATATATCGACACCCAAGAGCAACATGTACCGGTCGCTACACACGTCGGTGTTCGGCCCCAAAGGCCAATACGTCGAAGTGCAAATCCGCACCGCGCAGATGCACCACACGGCTGAAATCGGCATTGCCGCCCACTGGCGCTACAAATCCAACGACACGGCCCCCAGCGATTTAAACCAACACATGAGTTGGTTACACCAAGTCATCGACTGGCAACAAGAGGCAAGGGACTCGGTCGAATTCATGGAAAACCTGAAGACCGAACTCGCGTCTCCGGACGAGATATTCGTCTTCACGCCCAAAGGCCACCTACATCAGTTGCCCAAGGGAGCCACGCCGATCGACTTCGCCTTTGCCATCCACACCGACATCGGGATACACTGCGCGACGGCCAAAGTAAATGATCGAGTTGTACCGCTAAGCGCGACTTTGAACAGCGGCGAAACCGTGGAGATCGTCACGGCACCACAGCAAAAACCCAAACTCGCTTGGTTGGACCAAGTCAAGACCGCCAAGGCTCGCCAAGCCATCCGCCGTTGGCTACGGGAGGAGCAATACGACCACAACGTGCGCCTTGGCAAGGAGGCGCTCGACAGGGGACTAAGGTCCTATCGGCCCGCCGACCCACCCGACCTCAATGCCGTGGCTGAGGAGTTCGGGTTCCGCGACGCCGAGCACCTCTACGCGGCTCTCGGCAACGGTGACCTGTCAATCGGCAAGGTTATCAGCCGAATAGCCCCGCTCAAGCCCATGCGGCGTGCGATCCGACCCCAAGACCGCAGAGACATCCGCATCCAAGGGATGCAAAACCTGATGATCCGCTTTGGCAAGTGCTGTGGTCCCATCCCGGGCGACGAGATTGTCGGCTTAGTTACCCGAGGCCGCGGCGTTACGGTCCACCGCACAGACTGCCCCAACATTGGCCGGATTTCCGCAGAGCCAGACCGCCTGCTCACGGTCGAGTGGGAATTGGAGGACGAGTCGGCCTTTACCGTGCAGTTACGCACTCGCAGTTGGGATCGAACGTACTTGCTGGCGGACATCGCGAAGGCGATCGGCGACGTTGGCTCCAACATCCGCGACTCCACTACCCGCACCGATGGCCATATCGCCGAACAGGATTTTTGGATCGACGTCGTTGACAACCAGCAACTGCGCCAAGCTATAGACCAAATCGAGCAGATCGAGGGCGTTTTGAAAGTGCTGCGCGTGGATGAGCCGGCAAATAGTTAGTCGTGTCGGACCTGTTCCGCCCCAACATCGCTCGCCTGCGCGGGTACGTCCCTGGGGAACAGCCCCGCGAAAAGGGCTATATCAAGCTCAATACCAACGAAAATCCCTACCCGCCTTCCCCCGTAGTGCTGGCGCGGCTGCGCGATGCGTGCTCCGCTGATCTGCGTCTTTATCCCGACCCAGACGCTTGGGCCTTGCGCCGCAAATTGAGCGAGGTATTCGCCATCGCCCCCCAGCAGATTATGGTCGGCAATGGCTCAGACGAGCTACTCAACGTCATCATCCGCAGCTTCGCCGGCGAGGGCGACAAAATCGCCTATCCCCATCCCACGTACGGCTACTACAAGCCGCTGATCGACATCCAAGGAGCGGAGGCGGTCCCGGTCGAGTTCGGCGAGGATTTCTCCCTGCCTGAGAGCCTAGCCGTTCCCGGGGCCCGCATCACCTTTCTCGCCAATCCCAACGCGCCCTCGGGGACCCTCGTACCCTACGACGAGGTCGCCGCGCTCTGTGCGCGGGTTGATGGCGTCTTGGTCGTGGATGAAGCGTATGTCGATTTTTCGCAGGGCGGCTGCATCCAACTCATTGAGGAGCACCCCAACGCCATTGTCGTGCGCACCATGTCCAAGTCCTTTTCCCTCGCCGGTATGCGCATTGGTTTTGCCTTTGCCCCGGCTGCGCTGATCGAGGGGATGTGGAAGGTCAAAGACCACTACAATCTCAATCGGCTGAGCTTGGTGGCCGCCGAGGTAGCCCTAGAGGATATAGACGCGATGTGCGCAAACGCCGTCCGCGTCTGCGCGACGCGCGCGCACCTGTGTGCTGAGCTGCGGATGTTGGGTTTTTACGTGTGGGATTCGCAGGCGAATTTCGTGCTCGCTAGGCTCGGCGAGCGCTGGGCCAATAACACCGCGGCCGAACTCTACGCGGAACTCAAGGAGCGCCGGATTTTGGTGCGCTACTTTGCTTCGCCGCCGCGCTTGGCCGACTGCCTGCGTATCTCGGTGGGCACGGACGAGGAGATCGCCGCGTTGCTAGCGGCCCTAAAAGAGCTATCGCCCGTTTAAGCGCTCGGCAATGCGCGGGGTGCGTCCGCCGCGCTGGTGCATGCTGGCGATCATGTCTCCCAAAAAGCCGATGGAAAAGCACTGAATGCCGACGATGATCAGCAGAATGCCCAGCATGAGCAGGGGATGGCGATTTTGGATGTTGCCGTGCTCGTAGCGCAACAAGGCCACATAGGCGCAGATGACCGATCCGCAAAGCGTGGAGATGAGCCCTAAGCTGCCGAAGACGTGCATGGGCATGGTCATAAAGCGCACGACGAAGGTCACAGTCAGCAGATCTAAAAACCCGTTTAGCAACCGCTTGGCTCCGAATTTGGAATGGCCGAAGCGGCGGGGATGGTGCTGCACTGGGATCTCGCCGACTCGATAGCCCATCCAGTGGGCCACGGCGGGCAAAAACCGATACAACTCTCCGTAGAGATAAGGCAGCACATCTTCGGCCACCTCGCGCCGATACGCCTTGAGGCCGCAGTTGAAATCGCGCAGGCGCACCCCGGAGACCAGCGAGGTAATCCAATTGAACAAGCGGGAGGGGAGGGTCTTGCTCAGAGGGTCGCGGCGCTTGGCCTTCCAGCCCGATATTAAGTCGCAATCGCGGTCTAGCTCGTCCAGCAGCCGGGGGATTTCGCGGGGGTCGTCTTGCAGGTCGGCGTCCATGGTGACGATGACTTGGCCGCGCGCCTGCTTGAAGCCAGCGGCGAGGGCCGCGGCCTTGCGGTAGTTGCGGCGGAAGCGCAAGGCGCACACCTGTGGATGCTGTTTGGCCAACTCCCCTAAGACTGCAAACGAGGCGTCCGTGCTCCCGTCGTCCACGAAAATGGCCTCCCAGGCCCATTCCGCAGTCGCCAGAGCGCTATCGATCTGGACCCACAGATGGGGCAAGCTTTCCTCTTCGTTAAAAACGGGAATGACGAGGGACAGAAAAATCTCCCCTGCCGCTTCTTTCTCTTGGCCCATAGTCTCCTCTCTTGCAAGCAAGTGCCTCCACAATAAAACAATCGCCGATTGCTGAACACAAACCGGCCGATTCCCTTGACACTTGCGTTCCTCCAACGGTATATACGGGCATGCAGCTTCCCTTGGGTTCCCACATTCACTTGATCGCTGCTTGCGGCACGGCTATGGGGTCTTTGGCCGGCATGCTGCGCGAGCGGGGGTATCGCGTCACCGGGTCGGACAGCCACGTCTATCCTCCGATGAGTACCATGCTTGAAGAGTTGGGGATCGATGTGCGGGTCGGCTTCTCGGCGGATCACCTGGTGCCAACGCCGGATTTGGTCGTCATTGGCAACGCAATCTCGCGCGGCAACCCAGAGGCCGAGGCCGTACTCTCGCGCCGGATCCCGTACCTGTCGCTGCCGGAAGTGCTGCGCGATTTCTTCATCCGCGGCAAGCGCTCGGTGGTGGTAACCGGAATCCACGGCAAGACTACCACTACTGCGCTCATCGCCCACCTCTTCACCGCTTGTGACCTAGACCCTTCCTTCCTCGTTGCTGGGGTGCCGCAAAACTTCGACCGCTCCTACCGGCTCGGCCAAGGCGCGCACTTCATCGTCGAAGGCGATGAATACGACAGCGCCTTCTTTGCCAAGTGGGCGAAGTTTTTCTTCTACCTACCCGATGTGCTAATCGTCAACAACATTGAATTCGACCACGCCGACATCTACCAAGACCTTGCCGAAATCGTCAAAGCCTTCCGCCAACTCATCAACACGGTGCCGCAAAACGGCCTGATTCTAGCCAACGGCACCGATCCCAATATCGCCGAACTCCTCCCCGGCGCGCTGGCACCGGTGGAGACCTTTGGCCTCGAAGAGGGCGCATTTTGGCGCGCCACCAACCTTCAGGCCAGTGCCGAGAGGACGCGCTTCACCTTGTGCCGGTCGGGGCGAGAGGTGGGGGTTTTCGACTTGCCGCTGAGCGGCGATTACAACGTCTGCAATGCCTTGGCCAGCTTGGCCACTGGTTTCCACGCTGGCTTGACTGTCGGCGATCTGCGCGCGGCCCTAGCCAACTTTGCTGGCGTCAAACGCCGACAAGAGCAGATTGGCCTGATTGACGACGTTCTCCTCATCGACGATTTCGCCCACCATCCCACCGCAGTCTCCCATACTCTAGAGGGACTGCGCCGGTCCCATCCCGAACGCAGGCTCATCGCGGTTTTTGAGCCAGCCAGCGCGACCAATGCTCGCGCTATCTTTGAGAGCCGCTATGTCGAGGCGTTCGCCTTGGCCGACGCTTTCGTCGCAACCGCGGTCCCCCGTCCCGAACGCGCCCGGGAGGACGAGCCGTTCTCGCCCAAGCGCTTGGTAGAATATCTCCGCGCCACCGGCAAGCCAGCGCACTATCTGCCCGACGCCGAAGCGATGGCCGCTTTTTTAGCTGCGGAAACACGCCCAGGCGATTTGGTGGTTTTTATGAGCAACGGCGGTTTCGGCGGCCTACAACAGAAGCTATGCGCGGCACTCACAGCCCGTGCGTCCTGTATCGACTAGGTGTCAGAACTGTTGCCAAATAGACGCACTGAGTACGGGTAATACGCGCAGTGTGAATTTTGTATTTTTATATTTTACAATATGTTATAAAAAGTAAAAAATATAGGTACGCATATTGCATTAAGCGCATGGCAATTGCCATCTCACCTTAACCTGGAGGCTGCCATGCGTCCTTTTATTGCCTTTATCTTTCTTGCTCTCGCCGCACCTGTCGCGGCCCAACCCGGCCCGGTCGTCATATCCGAGTTGATGTGGTCGGGTAGTACGGCATCTACTGCCGACGAGTGGATCGAACTCTACAACCCCAGCGATGCGGCGATTGATCTGGCCGGGTGGACTTTGACCTACCGCAGCGGCGACGAGGACAAGGTTATGTTCGTGCTCGACGCTGCGGTGATCCCCGCTGGACAGACCTTTCTCATCGCTAACTATGCCGCCAATCACAAAAACTCCCTCCTCGCCGTCGAGCCTCAGCGCGTTGACTCAGCCGTCTCGCTGCCCAATACCAAGCTGCTCTTGCATCTATACGACGGCGACCCGCAAGCTGGCGGCCAACTCATCGACATGGCCGACGATGGCCGCGGGGCTCCTTTCGCCGGTGACTCAGCCAGCAAAAGCGCCATGGTGCGCATTGCCTTTGACCAGCCCGGCGATCAGCCCGAAAGCTGGGCAACGGCGACCGAACAAAGCGGCTGGGATGCGGGTGCCAGCGAGTTGGGTACGCCGGGAGCCATCCCCGCGTACCTGCTCCCGGAGAGGCAAGAAGACCCCGAGCCGGTCAGGGAAACGAACGTTTTACCGATGTCTTGGGCCTTGGTAAAACAGCATCTATATCCGTAGCGCGGATTGCAGGACAAAAGGCACCTACTTGCGGGTAGGTGCCTTTTTATCGCTAAAAAAAGGCCGTGGAAGCTGAGATGCGCTTCATACGGCCTTTACCGATGGTGGGCAATCGCAGATTTGAACTGCGGACCTCCGGTATGTGAGACCGGCGCTCTAACCAACTGAGCTAATCGCCCAAGAGCATTTTTTAAATTAGCCTCCGATGGCTACTGGGTCAATGTCCGTTGCGCCCGGCGGCAAAGTGGAATTCCGGCAGGATCACTTCAGTCGCCGATGGGTGGCCCTCGCGCAGACGGTACGCACGGTCGAGCTTCAGCCCTGCCCAGCGCTGCGTCTGATGGGTCGCCGGCCAAATGATTTCCACGAAATCCACTGCCACAGCACCCCCTAGCCCGAGGTGCGGCGCGAGCGGGTTGGCCCCGAAGCTGCCACCCGAACCGATGAGGTGGTGGATGTCGCGAGTGCTGTCGTCTGGTCGCCGCACGCGCACGCGCACGCGACCGCCAATAGCCCCTCGATTCGACTGCACGCCTTGGGGAAACAGCCGCAGCCAGCGATTGCCGTGTCCGGGATTTTCGTAGAGTACGTTCTGGTAGAGGTCGCCCTCAAAAGCGCCGCCCATGACCTCAAAGACGTCTTGGTCTCCATCGTTGTCGAAGTCGGCAAAAGACACGCCGTGCCCTTTCTGTACGTTGCCGAAGCCGCCTGTGGTGGTGACGTCCAAAAACCGCGTGCCACCGTCATTGCGCAACATGCGGTTGGGCGTGAGCGAGCGCAGATCGGGGATCCCAGTGCCGACGTAGCAGTCGGGGAACCCATCGTTGTCCAAGTCGCCGTAGTTGGCACCCATAGCTAGGATGACTTGGCCAAAGCTCCCCAGCGCTTCGGTGACCTCGTCGAAGGTGCCGTCGCCGTTGTTGCGATACACGTGGGCGTGATCGGCGGCAAATTCCTCGCCGAGGTACGCGCGCGCCATGTCGCCGAGATCGTCCATGTTGTAGCCACCGGCGAACAAGTCGAGCCAGCCGTCGTTGTCGTAGTCCCAAAACCAAGTGGGAAAGCTCTCGTTTGGCCCCGGTGCGACGACCGTTGCCGCAAAGCGCCAGCCCGCTGGTGTGTCGCCGAGGTTGCGATAGAGGACGTTTTCTCGGTAGAACTGAGATATGTATAGGTCGATCAAGCCGTCGTTGTCTATATCGCCCCAGGCAACACCCTTCACAAAGCCCACGTGATCGACGCCGACTGCGGGGGCCACATCGACAAAACGGCCGTTCCCTTGGTTGCGAAACAACTGGCATGGGTGGGGCCGTTTGCCGGACTCATTGCCGACGAACAGATCTAACCGGCCATCGTTGTCGAAGTCAGCAAAGGCCCCTGCGTGGGTTGGGTGCAAGGAGAACAAGCCGGTGCGCCGCGTCACGTCCACAAAGGTGCCGTCGCCGTTGTTGCGCAACAGAGAGTTGGGCATGCGGCCCTCTTCCCCCATCCAAGCACCGCGCAAAACGAGCAGATCGACATCGCCGTCGTTGTCGTAGTCGGCCTGCTCGAGGTTGATCCCTCCTATCTGACCGGCTAGCCCGGCCGCTGTCGTGGCCTCGGTAAACGTGCCATCACCCTCGTTGTGGAAGTAGCGCAGTGGATCGCGCAGCCCCCACGAGGAGACCGCGATATCCAGCAGGCCGTCGCCGTTGAAGTCCTCGACTGCGCTGCCGCCGGCTAGGCCTACAGCCGCGACTCCGGCCACTGGTGCCACGTCGCGGAAGCGCTGGCTCCCGCCGCTGTCGCCGTCGAATACGCGCGGGGGAATGCGCCAGGGGTCTGGCACCCCTTCCGGGTATTCGCCCAAGGTCATGTACGCCAAGTTCAACAGCCAGCGAGTTCCCAGATCGCTTGGGCGTTTGTTCAAGTTTATGGTGTAGTGCTCGATGGCCCGGCGGGAGCCTTCCTGCAAGGTGTGAACGCCGTCGCCGCGGATCGGCAGCAAGCAGGAGTCCGTGGTGTGGTTGTGCAGGCAGTTTTCTTGCTCTCCAAGGCGCAGATAGGCGATGGCGAGCTGGTCGTGCAGCATATAGACGAAACCTTCGGTCGCCGGCACCTGCCCGGTCTCTACGGCTGCCAGCACGCTTTGCATCTCTTCGATACCTGCACGCAAATCCCCGGCTCGCACCCGCTCTTGAGCAATACGCAGGCGCATGTTCAGCCGCTTGACCGCGCTCATCGGTTGCCCCAGCAGAGAACTGAGGCCCTCGACGCGGGCTTGGTTCAGATAGATGTTGGCAATGGGATCGGCTCGCTGGGCGAGGCGCGCTAGCACTGTCGCCATAAAACGCGAATCCCCGCGATCGACGCTGGTGTCCGTTTGCCCCCAGACGACTGTGGCCCATAGCAAGATGGCTATAACGCTCTGCATAAGAAAAAACGGCTACAAAAATTGGCTGCCCAATCCTCGTAACCGCGCATGTAAAAAAATAATGGTGGGCCCAGTAGGACTCGAACCTACGACCGACGGATTATGAGTCCGTTGCTCTAACCAACTGAGCTATAGGCCCCCGTGATGTAGTTAAAAACCTAGCATTTTTCCCAAGCAGGTCAAGAGCTTTGTTGGGCCGCGACCGCTTGGCGCTCTTGGTTGAGCGCGACCAGTTCGGCGCTAATGCGCACAATTTCGCCGTCGTCGGATGCCGTTGCGAGGGCTTGCCGCGCATTGGCGATGCGCTTTTGCAGCGCATTTTTCTGAAAGTAAAGCAAATAGTCGCGCCATTGTCGCTCGACTTGTTCCTCATCGAAATCTTGGGCCGCGCATTGGGCGGCTAGGCGTGCGAGTGCGTCGTCCTCTAGCTCGCTGATGATCATGCCAAGGTCGATGGCTTTGCTGTGAGCATGGCGGTCAAAGATCGTACGACACAGGGTCTGAGTGCGGGCGTCGCTTAGCGAGTCGGGGGCGAGTTGCCGAACAGTTTGGGGTATAAACTGCGAGAAGTTGAGCAACAGCCCTACGAATTCGAGCTCGTGACGCGGCGGGTCGGGCGTGGCTGTTGGGCTCGGCTCGGCAGATTCCATACGTGGTCGCTGAGGACGGCGCAGGGAGGCTTGCAGGTCGTGGCGCAGGGATTGCTCGTCAACCGAGAGGCGCTCGGCGACTTCGCGCAGCAGCAGATCGCGGCGGACCGCATCGCGGGGCTTGGCTAGAAGAGGTTTGAGCCTTTCGACAGCGCGCGCTTTGCCTTCGACGTTGGAGAGATCGTGCTGCTGGGCGAGTTGTTTGAGGTAGAAATCGAGAACCGACTGAGCGTTCTCGGCTCGTTTGAGCAGCGCGTCTGAACCGTGTGCTTGGACGAAAGTATCGGGGTCGTGCTCGGAGGGCAGCGAGACGACGCGGGTGTCTAGACCAGTACCTAGGAAAGCTTCGCAGGCTCGCATGGCGGCTGTGGAGCCAGCCGCATCGCCATCGAACAGCAGCACGACTTGACGGGCATAGCGAGCTAGCAGGCGGCAGTGGTCTTCGGTCAGGGCCGTGCCGGAGGTGGCAACTACGTGCTGGATGCCGGCCTGCGCTAGGCTGATGAGGTCCATATAGCCTTCGACGACTAGTGCAGCATCTTGGCGACGAATGGCGTCGCGGGTGTCGGACAGGCCATAGAGCACCCGACCCTTGTGATAGATGGGCGTCTCGGGCGAGTTGAGGTACTTGGGCTCTTGGTCGGGCTGGAGCGCGCGTGCGCCGAAGGCAATGGTCCGATCGGAGAGATTGGCAATGGGAAAAGCGACTCGGTCGCGAAAGCGATCGTAGTGTCCGCTGCCTGTGGAGCGCGGCAGAGCCAACCCCGCCCGCTCCAAGATCTGGGGACTCAAGCCTCGGCGACCGGCCACTTTGATCAAGGCGTCCCACTGCGGCGGCGCGTAGCCCAAGCCGAAGCGCGCGATGGTTTCTCCCGTGAGGCCACGGGTCTGTAGATACGTGCGGGCAGTAGCGCCGGCATCGTCGTTAAGCAGCAGATGGTGAAAGTACTTTTGCGCCAGGTCGTTGGCTCGGTAGAGCTCGTCGGCAGCCGCGTCCTCCTCGCGCGATGGTCCCGCGTTTTGGGGCAGCATAATCCCGGTGCGCTCGGCGAGGAATTTGACTGCTTCGACGAAAGTGACGCGATCGATCTCTTGGATGAACTTGAATACATTTCCCCCGGCGCCACAGCCGAAGCAGTGGTAGAATTGGCGGTCGGGATCAACGCTGAACGAGGGGGTTTTTTCGTCGTGAAAAGGGCAGAGGCCGGAGTAGTTGCGGCCCTTCTTGACGAGCTGGACGTGTTCGGAGATCAAGTCGACGATGTCGGTGGCGTCGCGGATGCGTTGGAGGATGTCTTCGGGGATACGTGGCATTGCTAGCAGGGGGCTTTTTCTCTATATTAACAGCGCCATTGAGCAAGATATGGCGGCCCATTAACTGGGTCAAGAAAGTCAATTAGTGCGTTAATTCCTTGAGTTTACAGCGAACTGTTGGTATTATTGATAAGTTAAACGCTTATTCATGGCCTATGCTGGGGCTAAATCAAAATTTGACCCATTGAGCATTCAGAGGAGGAATCAGATATGTCGAAAGGCATAAAGGGAGCTATCGCGAGTTTGGCCTTGTTGGGACTCGGCGTTTTTCTGGGCGCGAGTCCGGCGGCAGCACAGGTGACGGTTTCTGAGTCGGCAGCGGATACTGACGACCTTGCACCTAGCCCGGTTGGCGGAGTACAGGCTGAGTTCAACGAAGGTGGAAGGAGCATCACTGTCTCTTGGAGCTTATCCGTTGACGATGCTGTGCGCCAAGTCCCGACGAGTAGCGACTTTACAACGGGTGGCACCTATAAAGAAGTCAACGATGTGGCTGGTTACAATATATCGCGTCGTCTCGCCGATGGCTCCGGCACTCCGGCAATTTTTTCATTCCCTGCCGGCACGACGTCCTTTGTTGATGCCGATATCAACGTGAGCCAAGGGAGCAGGCGATATTTCTATGAGGTCTCGGCAGTCGATGAAAGCGGCAACGAGAGCGCTCCTATCGAGTCTGCCGAAGTCAGGAATATGTTGCTTCTTGGCGACTTTGACTACGACGGCGATGTGGACCTTTCAGACTACGGCATTTTTGAAACCAACTTCGGCCACGCCAAATTCGATCCAGTTACAGATATCGATGGCAACGGCATGGTTGACCTCGATGATTTTTTCCTTTGGGCCGATAACCTCGGCGCCGATTTGTACGAGTAGGTACCGGCCGCAATATGGTTGTGTATTTTATCTTTTCACAAGGAGTATAGTCCGATGAAAGAGTATATCCGCATCGTCGCGCTAGCTGCTTTTTGTGCTGCTCCCGCGGCCGCTCAGTTGACCACTTCTGATCCCGTAGCTTCTGTCGATAATATTCCTCCTGCACCTGTGACTGACCTACAAGCCACAGCGAGTGATGCGTCATCCGTGTCGCTCTCTTGGACGCTATCAACGGATGACGCTCGTTCGTTTACGACTTTTGGTAGTCAGGTGGTGCCTAGGGGCGACGTACACGGCTATCGCGTGTATCGCACGGATTACTTTCCACCCGTGGACGATAGCGGCGAGATAGTACTCGGCTGGTTTACGCGCGAGGGGGATAAGGTTGACTTTGACGACTTCTTCCTCTTAGCTGATCGCTTCGGCTCTTCTGACGCCGATGGGGATTTTGAGTTGTTCTTCGACATAGTGCCCAATGGCCAAATTGATGTCGATGATTTTCTGCGCTTCGCCGATGATTTCGGCAAAGCCGTAACTCAGGAACAGGGCAGCGAAAGGTTGATCGCCACGCTAGGGCCGGGCATCTCCGAATTCGTCGATAATGACGTCGTCAGTGGAGCCTCCTATGCCTATGACGTGCGAGCCTTTGACGGCGACAACGAAACTGGTGTTGTCGCCCCTTTTGCTTCCAATGAAGATATTGCCCGGATGGCGATGGCCGTCGGTGTCGATCAATAAAGGCACGAGAAGTTATGAGTTGTAAAGCTAGGACGCCCGCTTATCGAGCGGGCGTCCTAGCTTTTTAGTATAGTATGCCTTGACAAACAAAGATATTATCTGTATCCTTTAATCTCTTTCGCATCTCTCCTTTTCAATTAAATACCTCAGCGGTTTATTCCGCCCGAAATTCTACTCTCCTTTTAGAGATTCTTCGCGATAGATTTCCTGTAGCTATCAAAGAATTTTGCCAAGGTACGGCATATTTTAGGTAGGTTTTTGGTGTTTTAGCAGTACTACCGCATGTACTCCAATCCTCGTAATAGCTCTAGGTGCTTACAGTGCCGTAGTGCACTCGAATATTCCCTTTGTGTTCCTGCCCTCTAACCGCAAGCAAGAAAGGTTGCAAGGAAGATATGCCACCTCTCAATAGAACGCAGAAAATGAATATTGTTGAACTCCAGCGCATGAACATCTTGGATCTCCAAGAGCTGGCCAAGAAGTTAGAGGTTGTAGATTGCACCTCTTTGCGCAAGCAGGAGCTGATCTTCTCCATCCTCAAGCACCAGACCGAGCGCAGTGGGCTGATTTTTGCTCAAGGTACTTTGGAGGTGCTGGACGAGGGGTTCGGCTTTCTCCGCTCGCCGAGCTACAACTACTTACCTGGTCCCGACGACATTTACGTTTCTCATTCGCAGATTAAGCGATTTAGCTTGCGCACGGGCGATACGATCTCCGGTCAGATCCGCCCGCCGAAAAACGACGAGAAGTACTTTGCGCTGCTAAGAGTCGAGGCAATCAACTTCGACGACCCAGAAGTCACCAAGAACAAGACGATCTTCGAAAATCTGACGGCCTTGCATCCCACGGATCGCTTCAAGTTAGAGCACAATCCCAAGGACATGACGACGCGGATTCTCGACTTGCTCTCGCCCATCGGCAAAGGGCAGCGCGGCCTGATCGTCGCGCCGCCCTTCACCGGCAAAACCATGCTGCTGCAAAAGGTCGCCAACGCCATCACAACCAATCATCCCGAAGCGGTTCTCATCGTCTTACTCATTGACGAGCGTCCCGAGGAAGTCACCGATATGCTGCGTTCGGTGCAGGGCGAAGTCGTCAGTTCGACCTTTGACGAATCGGCTACGCGGCACGTGCAGGTGGCGGATATGGTGATCGAGAAGGCTCGGCGTCTAGTCGAGCACAAGCGGGATGTGGTCATCCTGCTCGATAGCATCACGCGCTTGGCACGGGCCTACAATACAGTGACGCCGCACTCGGGGCGGATCCTTACCGGCGGCGTTGACTCGACTGCTTTGCAGTGGCCGCGCCGCTTTTTCGCCGCCGCCCGCAATCTCGAAGAAGGCGGCAGCCTGACGATTATCGCTACGGCTCTGGTAGAGACCGGAAGCCGCATGGACGAAGTGATCTTTGAAGAGTTCAAAGGCACGGGCAATATGCAGGTGCAGCTAGATCGCCGACTGAGCAACCGTCGCGTCTATCCGGCCATTGATGTGACAGCGACGAGCACCCGCAAAGAAGAGTTGCTGCTGACGGAGTTTGAATTAAACCGCTCGTGGGTCCTGCGCCGCATACTCAATCAGATGGGAGTCGTTGAGGGCATGGAGTTCCTCCAAGAGCGCATGCAGGGCACGGAATCCAACGAGGAATTCCTCAAGGCCATGAATGACTAGCCTCCTTGTCTTTTGAGTTTCAAGCCTCTATTTTTATTAACTCGATAGCCGAGTTTCAATCCCCAGAAAGCAGAGGAGTGTAAAGGTGCAAAAAGACATCCATCCCGAGTATCAAACGGTTATCTTTCTCGATACTAGCTGTGACTACAAGATACTGTCGCGTTCGACGATGAAGTCCGAAGAGACAATGGAGTGGGAAGACGGGAATTCCTATCCGGTAATCCGGGTCGAAATCAGCTCGGCGTCGCATCCTTTCTACACAGGCAAGCGCCAACAGATCATGGATCGCGGCGGACGCATCGACCAGTTCAATCGCCGCTACGGCAAAAGCGAACAGCAAGCCTAGCAACCCATTCCGTGCGAAAAGGTGGTAGGACGCCCTCCCGAGGGCGATCGTATCGCCTTTTTCATGTACGCGAGTTCATGGACAGAGAACAGCTCACGCAAGATCTACCCGTTGGCGGTCAAGCCGTCATCGAAGGGGTGATGATGCGCGTGCCCGGCAAGATCGTCACCGCAGTGCGGGCGGCTGACCACCAGATCGTGGTACGCGAAGAAGCGTACGATTCCCTAACGCGGCGCTATCGCCTGTTGGGTCTGCCCGTATTGCGCGGGGCCCTATCTTTTTTTGAAATGATGCTCATCGGGCTGAAGGCCCTCAATTTCTCAGCCGACGTCGCCAGTCAGGAAGAGGGGCAGGTCGAGCGGCAGGAGGAGGGGAGTTGGCGGGAGCAATTGGCCTTGTGGGCGACGATGATCTTTTCCGTGGGGCTGGGCGTGGGCCTATTCTTCTTTTTGCCGCTGTTAGCTGCCCAGCTTGTCGGCTTGCAGGAGAACGCCCTCGAATTCAACCTAGTGGCCGGTACCGTGCGGGCGACGCTTTTGATCCTCTATCTTTGGGCGATAAGCCAGTGGCGCGAAATCCAGCGAGTTTTCCAATATCACGGTGCCGAGCATAAAAGCATCTTCACCTTAGAGGCCGGTGCCGAACTAACGGTGGCAGCGGCGCGGGGCTTCGGTCGGCTGCATCCGCGCTGTGGAACCAGCTTCATGCTGATCGTAGTGCTCTTTGCGATCTTGATCTTCGCCTGCGTGGATTCGCTGTTCCCGCTCGTCTTTGGGCATACACAGAGCCTTTTCGAGCGCTTTGCCACTCATTTTGCAGTGCTGCCCTTTATCGCGGGGACGAGCTTTGAGTTGCTCAAGTTCTCGGGCAAGAAGCGCAATGCCCCGCTGGTTCGGTTGCTGAGCACCCCAGGGCTGTGGTTGCAGCGCATTACGACCCGCGAGCCGGACGACGACCAGTTAGAAGTCGCCCTATACGCGCTGCGCCGCGCCCTAAATGAAGAAGTCGAGGCCAACCCATCGTGTTAGATAAATTGAACGAATACGAGCAGCGCTACGAGGAGTTAAGCGCGCTTATGGCCGATCAGGCCACCAGCCAAAACCCGACTCAGTACCAGAAGCTGGCGCGGGAAATGGGCGATTTACAGGAAGTGGTGAATTTAGCGGGCCAGTACCGCGCCGCGCTGGAACAGCTTGCAGAGGCCGAGGAGATCATCGCCGATGGCAGCGATGCAGAGCTAGTCGAATTAGCCGCGGCCGAACGCGACCAATTGCGAGGAAAAGTGGGGCAGCTAGAAGAAACGCTTAAAGTGCTGTTGATTCCCAAAGACCCCAACGACAGCCGCAATGCCATCGTCGAGATCCGCGCTGGCACCGGCGGCGACGAAGCCGGACTTTTTGCCAGCGACCTGTACCGCATGTACCACCGCTTCGCCGAGCGCAAGGGTTTGAAAACCGAGGAGCTTTCGTCCAGTCAGAATCCAGCCGGTGGCTTTAAGGAGGTGGTGTTCGTGGTGTCGGGCGCGGACGCCTTCGGCCAGCTCAAGTTCGAGAGCGGGGTCCACCGCGTGCAGCGGGTTCCCAAAACCGAGGCTTCGGGCCGGATTCACACGTCGGCGGCCTCGGTGGCGGTTCTACCCGAAGCCGAGGAGGTAGAGGTGGAAATCGCTCCCGATGATTTGAAAATCGAAGTGTACCGCTCCAGCGGGCCTGGCGGCCAGAGCGTCAACACCACGGATTCGGCCGTGAAAATCACCCATACCCCAACGGGTATTGTCGTCTCCTGTCAGGACGAGAAGTCGCAGCTAAAGAACAAGAACAAGGCATTGAAGGTCCTACGCGCTCGGCTCTACGACAAATTGCAGGCCGAGCAAAAGGCCGAGCGCGACGCCGCCCGCGCCGGCCAGATCGGCTCCGGCGACCGCAGCGCGAAAATTCGCACCTACAACTTCCCGCAGGGCCGGGTTACCGACCACCGCATTGGCTTGTCCCTCTATCGCCTGGAGGAAATCCTCGACGGCGATTTTGAAAAATTCATAGAGCAATTAGCCCTTGCATCGCAGCAGGACGCGCTGGCGGCGGACCAATGAGCGGACGCTCTTGGCGGCTGCTCGACATCCTAGAAAACACGAGCCGCTTCTTCGCGTCAAAGGGCTTGGAAAACGCCCGCCTACAAGCAGAGTTGCTGCTAGCCGCAGTGCTCGGCGTCAAACGCCTCGATCTCTACCTACAATTCGAACGCCCCTTGCACAGCAGTGAAGTGGACCGCTATCGGGAATACGTGCGTCAGCGGTTGCAGCGCGTGCCCGTGCAGTACATCACGGGCGTGGCCGCCTTTCGCCATCTGGAGTTGACCGTGACGCCTGCGGTGTTGATCCCACGCCCTGAGACCGAAGTACTCGTCGATGTGGCCTTGGAGCTTTTGCCCGCAGATGGCCGGGTTCTCGACCTGTGTTGCGGCTCAGGTGCGGTCGCCCTGTCGCTGGCCCAAGAGGCGGCTGCGGCCGCAGTGGTGGCAGCCGACGTATCGGCCGCAGCGTTAGAAGTAGCGAAGGCCAACAGCCAGCGCTGCGGACTAGCTGGCCGCGTCGAGTGGCACTGCGGCGATCTGTTTACGCCCCTCCGTGACACCGAGCCTTTTGATCTCGTCGCGGCCAACCCGCCGTATGTGCGTCACGGCGACTTGGCGCAACTGGCGCCGGAAGTGCGCGACTACGAGCCGCATCTCGCGTTGGATGGAGGAGAAGACGGATTGGTGTACTACCGACGCATCGCACAAGAGGCGGCCGATTTTATTCGTCCCGGAGGCCATCTACTGCTAGAGATAGGAGAGGGCCAAAGCGCGGCCGTGGAGGGCTTACTTGCGCGGTCTGCACGCTTGACTGAGGTTCAGATAAGACCGGACTTAAACCAGATTCCCCGAGTCGTTGTCGCGCGTGCGGCTACTCAGACGAGTTGAGGCATGGCCAAAAAGACCCGTTCTGCTTACGTCTGTCAGTCCTGCGGCCACAGTGCGGCGCGCTGGTTTGGGCGTTGCGTGGCCTGCGGCGAGTGGAACACCTGCGTCGAGGAGCGGCCCCAAGCACCCGACAGCCGGCGCGAACATCTCACGGTATCGCCCCGCTCCCAATTGCAGCCCATTACGCAAGTCGATGACCAAGACCACGAGCGGCTGCAAATCGGCATCTCCGAATTCGACCGGGTCTTGGGCGGCGGCATCATGCCCGGTTCGGTCGTCTTAGTCGGCGGCGATCCCGGCATTGGCAAATCGACGCTCCTGTTGCAGATGGCCGGACAGCTAGCGGCCTCTGATTTCCGCATCGCGTACATTTCCGCCGAGGAGTCGGCCGCGCAGATTCGCCTGCGCGCCGGGCGCTTAGGCGCGTTGTGCGAAAGCCTGCACGTGATGGCCGAGACCAGCCTCACAGCTATTCTCGACCAACTGCAATCCGCCAGCCCGCTGGCCATCATCATCGATTCGATCCAGACCATTTACATGCCCGAGCTGGAGAGCGCGCCCGGCAGCGTGACCCAAGTGCGCGAATGCGCTGCGCGGCTCGTCTATTTGGCCAAAGAGAGCGGCATTCCCACGTTTTTAGTGGGGCACGTGACGAAAGAGGGCACGGTCGCTGGGCCGCGAGTACTGGAGCACTTAGTCGATACCGTGCTCTATTTAGAGGGCGAGCGGCACCACCACTTCCGCATCCTACGCGCCGCCAAAAATCGCTTTGGTTCGACCAACGAGATCGGGATTTTTGAGATGCGGGACCAAGGGCTGATCGAGGTCGCCAACCCCTCCAAAATTCTGCTGGCCGAGCGCGCCGAGGGCGTGTCGGGTTCGGCCATCGTCTGTAGCATAGAGGGCACGCGGCCACTCCTGATCGAAATTCAGGCCCTCGTCTCGCGCTCTAGTTTTGGTTATCCGCAGCGGGTTGCCACCGGCATCGACGCCAAGCGGCTCTCGATTATTATCGCGGTGCTCGAAAAGCGCTGCGGCCACGACCTGTCGAGCGAAGACATTTTCGTCAATGTCGTAGGAGGCATTCGCCTCGACGAGCCGGCGGTGGATATGGGGGTGGGGTTGGCGATTGTGTCGAGTTTCCGCAACAAGCCCATTGACGCGCAGACCGTGGCCATTGGCGAGATCGGGTTGGGGGGGGAGATCCGGCCGGTGAACCAGATTGACCGGCGGGTGGCCGAGGCGCGGAGTTTGGGGTTTGAGCAGTGTTTGGTGGCGCGGAGCAACCTACAGGGGTGGAAGCGTCCGGAGGGGATGGAGGTGGTCGGGGTAGGGGGGATGGAGGCAGCCGAAGCGCTCGCCTTTGGCTCAAGCTAGCCCCTTTTCTTCACAGCACTGTTTCGCGCAGGTGCCAATTTTTGCTTTTCGCATCTTTCTTCTTCTTTTTCTAACATATTATTAAACAATAAATTGCGCGTTTTTATGCCGCTTGGCACAGTATTTGTTATAAGCAGGTATAGAGCAGTTTAATCTGCTTCAATTAAAAAATGCTTGACACCTGAACATTGATTCACTATTTTTTTGTTCAGGTCGTTCAGTAGTGGCGTAGTAAACATCTCAATAGAACACGCGGGGAGGACATCATGGCAGCGGGCAAAGGCAAGATCAGTGCCAACGGCAAACCCTTAGGCGAGGACAAGAACAAAGCCATTGACTTGGCGCTCGCCCAGATCGAACGGCAGTTTGGCAAAGGGGCCGTCATGCGGTTGGGCGAGTCGGTGGCCATGGACGTCGATGTCATTTCCACCGGGGCCATTTCGCTAGACGCAGCCCTCGGGGTCGGCGGGGTGCCCAGAGGCCGGGTCATCGAGCTTTTCGGGCCTGAAGCCGCGGGTAAGACCATGCTGGCATTGCACATCGTCTCCCAGGCGCAAAAGACCGGCACCGCGGCTTTCATCGACGCCGAGCACGCGCTCGACGTAAATTTTGCCCGTCGGCTGGGCGTCGATATCGACAATTTGCTCGTCTCGCAGCCAGACTCGGGCGAAGAGGCCTTAGAGATCACGGATACGCTGGTGCGCAGCGGTGCCCTCGATCTCGTCGTAATCGATTCGGTCGCAGCGCTGGTGCCCAAGGCCGAGCTCGAAGGCGATATGGGCGACTCCCACGTCGGCTTGCAAGCGCGGCTGATGTCCCAAGCCTTGCGCAAGCTCACCGGATCGTCGCAGAAGTCGGGGACCACCGTGATCTTTATCAATCAGTTGCGGATGAAGATCGGCGTGATGTTCGGCAGCCCCGAGACCACCACCGGCGGTCGTGCCCTAAACTTCTATTCCTCGGTCCGCCTCGACATCCGCGGCATTGGCTCGATCAAGGATGGCGACCAGATTATCGGCCGTCGCACGCGCGTCAAGGTAGTAAAGAACAAGGTCGCCCCGCCCTTCCGCGTGGCCGAGTTCGACATCATGTTCCGCGGCGACGACGTAGGCATATCGCGCGAGGCCGATCTGCTCGACTTGGGCGTCGATAGCGGCTTTGTCGCCAAAAGCGGCACTTGGTTTTCCTACGGCGACGAGCGGCTGGGCCAAGGGCGCGAGAATGCGCGCATCTTCCTCCGCGACAACCACGAGGTCCGCACGCGCCTAGAGGCCGAGGTGCGCCAAGCCCTCAACATGCAGGTCGCAGGGGAGCGGATTGAAACGATTGAAACGATTGAAACTGAACACGAAGAAGCAGAGGCCGAACTAGCCTAGCCTCTGCGCTCTCGCGGGTCGAGGTGCGGCTTTGGTGCCCCCACGCCAAGGCGGTCGCAGCACCTCGCACCCGTGCGTACTCCTGGGCGGGTTTGAAACCCGCCCCTCCCCCAAGGAGGTGAATCATGCAGACTACCATACTAAGCCCCGCGGTCATCCCCTTGCAGGCGCGCATTGAGCAAGCCCGCTCTTGGGCCGACTTGGAGTTGTTGTGCGAGCACATCGACGCTGCCTATCAGCGCGGCGAGCTCAGTTCGTCCAGTGCCGACGAACTGAGTACCTTGGTTGCTGCTACTGCTCTGAAGGTGCCCGAGCAACCGAGCATCCCCGCTGAGGCGCTCTTAGGTCGGGAGCCGGAAATCAACACCCGTCAAGCCGCCTGATCAGGCCGCCACACAAACCGCCTTTAGAAGCTGTCTGGGTTCCGGGTGCGCCCCGTGCGCACGAAGGCCACTAGGGGGTTTCAGACAGCTTCTTAGGGCGGGCCAACATGGGCATCGGAGTTTTTGCTCCGGTGCCTTTTGTTTGCAAAAAACAGCCCATGCCGTATAATCAAAGACATGCCCCGCAGTCCGTTGGAAACCCCTGTCTTAAAGGTGCTGATCGAGCGCCAGCAAGTAGAACGGCGCATCGGCGAGTTGGCCCAGGAACTGGCCGCCGACTACGCTGGGTCGTCTCCCTTATTTATCGGCCTGCTCAACGGAGCGGTGCAGTTTATGATGGCCCTGATAGACCGCTTGCCCGAGGAACTGTTGGCGCGGTTGGACTACGACTTCATCGGTGTTTCGAGCTATCAGGGCACGGAGAGTACCGGGCAGATTGAGTTGACCAAAAACCTCGTCGTCGCAGCGGCCGGACGGGACGTACTAGTCGTCGATGGCATCGTCGATACGGGCCGATCGCTAGATTTTGTGCTGGCCAAGATAAAGCCGCAACAACCCCTTTCACTCAGAGTGTGTACCTTGCTCAACAAGCCCGCCCACAGGGAGTTTCCAGTGCCGATAGATTACTGCGGTTTTTAAATTGAAGACGCATTCGTCGTTGGCTACGGCATGGATTGCGATCAGCGCTACCGCGCCCTGAGTCACATCGCCGCCATTGGATGAGATAGAGGAGAAGAAAAGCCATGGCCCCCAAGAAAGTCTTAATTACCGGCGTCTGCGGATTGATCGCCGGAGCCGTGTATCGGCATTTGCAAACCCAACCCGACCGCTATGATCTCTACGGCATAGCGCGGCGGTCCCAACTTTCGGAGCGGACGGCCAAGGGCGCAGAGTTGGGAATTCCCGAGGAGAAATTCATCCTCGCAGACCTGACCGACTACAACGCGATTGCCGAGGCCGTCGCGGGTATGGACGTGGTCGTGCAACTGGCAGCCGACCCGCGGCCAGACGCTAGTTGGGAGAGCCTGCTCGGCAGCAATATCGTCGGGCCGCGCAATGTGCTGGAGGCCGCGCGCCGTGCTGGCGTCGGGCGCGTGGTCTTCGCCAGTTCGATCATGGTGTCTTGGGGCTACCAGCAAGAAGACCCGTACAAGGCCATCTCCGAAGGGCGCTTCGACGCGGTCGATGCCGGTCAGGTACAGATCGTGACGCACGAGTGGCCGCATCGGCCCACGGGCCTCTATCCAGCGACCAAGATCTGGGGCGAAGCCCTAGCGCGTTACTACGCCGACGTCCACAATATGTCGGTGCCTTGTCTGCGCATTGGCTGGGTCAATGCCGAGGACCATCCGCGCGATGAGCGGGGCGGAGCCATCTGGTGCAGCCAGCGCGATGTGGTTCAGCTCGTGCAGCGCGCCATCGAAGCGCCCGCAGACTTGCGCTTTGATATTTTTTACGGCGTGTCCAACAACCGCTGGCGCTGGGTCGATATCGACCATCCGCGCCAAGTCTTGGGCTATATCCCGGCAGACAGCGCCGAAGAGAAGTTAGGGCTGGCCTGAGCCAAAATGGGCCGAGAGCCTAAAGCCAAAACGGACCTATGGTCCGTCAAGTTGTTCTTCGTCGTCCTAGGGGCTATTGTCGCCTACAATGTCGTCAATTGGATGCGCGGCGAGCCAGAATGGGAGGAGCGGATCTATGAGCCAGGGGCTTTCGCAGTGCAGACGGCTGGCCGGCCCAATCTGCGCAAGCTGCGCGAGCCGTTGTCCTTTGGCGAGGTAGAGTTCCAATACCTGATGTTCGAGTGCGCCGACGTGCAGTATGCCGTTGCCTACGGCGATGTGCCCGAGGCCGTTCAAGCCGATAGCGCGATCGCTGCGCGCCGAGATGCTATCTTGCAGAAGGTGCAGGGGACGATTCTGTCGGAGGCTGCCGTTGAGATGGACGGGCATCCCGCTTGGCAGACGCAGATACAAGCGGCCGACGAAAGCCTGTTGCGGATGCAGAGCCTACAGGTGGGCCAGCGGCTCTACAGCTTGATGGCGGTCGGAGCACCCTACGCGTTTGAAGACCCCTCGGATATCGAGCGATTTTTCGCGTCTTTCAAGCTCGTCAAGCCCTGATGATAAGGAGTATCAAGTGAAGCTGCTCAAAAAGCTATGCGAAGCACCCCCTCGGGAGGGTAGAACACAAAGCGGTGTAGGAGTTAGGCGATGGTTCATTGGACGTTGCGCCAACGCCAATCATTGACTGATGTTACGCAGCCTTCTATCGTCTGTCGCTTTCGGTGCCCCCTAGTGTCATTTGTATGTTGCCCAATCCGTTCAGAAGGGCCAATCTGAACGGTATGCGTGCGGGGCGCGTCGTCCGTCATTGGGTGAGCAGGCCCCTCGTGCCCGCTGCACCGTGCGGGAGTAAGACACCCCTCACGCTTAGTTGT
>JAJEFJ010000022.1 GCA_022820485.1 Candidatus Latescibacterota bacterium | reverse complement strand
GAAAAAACGCTGGAGACGACGATAGTGACTGTCTATTTGGGCCATCCCCGGCAGACTACACGCGAGTTTCCGCAGATTGACCGAACGCACTTGAATCAGTGCACACACCAAGCCACTGATTAGATCCAGGCGGTGGCGCGTGAGGGATACAGACCCTTGCATGAGGGCTTTCTTTAGCATATGAATAAGCATGGTGCGGCTCCTGTATTTAGGATTTAGATGCAATCTTCGGCGATTACAAATAAAACCTAAAGCAGGGCTGCACCACAACTTAGATTACTGTCGTGTACTTAGCTCACGCCCACATGAGGCCAAAGCGAAAGGTAGGGCTGCTGCTGGCGAGTACGGCAAACCCCTTCGACGACCGAAAGTGATGAAAACTTTGTTCCTGAGGTGTTCCTTTCGTTATTGATAACTCACTTGACTGATGTTACGCAGTGGCTCGCTATCTTGTGGTTTATTGAAGCCTGTTGACCCAAGATATTGGGGCGAAATTGAGGATTTTCTGGAAAACTGCGTAACATCAGTCACTTGAGAAAGTTGAGAGAAGATAGAGCATGATTCAGTTGCAACCAGCATTGATGCGAAGGCCAAGAGTCGTAGGTATCCTGTTCGCATTCATCGTGAGTCTGATGCTAATGACAGGCTGTGACGCAGGAAAAGGAAGCACTAGTTCTGGATTCTTTGGAGCAAGAGTAGATACTATTACTGTGAGAGACACAGTCACCGTACGAGACACTATTACTATGAGAGACACAGTCACCGTACGAGACACTGTTGTAGTGGTGGACACTGTGTTCGTGGAGAAAGAGGTCGTCAAGAAAATTGAAGTGCCTGCTGAGATCCCCGCGTACTACGAGGCAGCGTGGAACAGGCAGGTTGCTGAATTGAGTGCAAATTTAGCTGACGATAAAACGTGCTTCGCGGGCTTGGACAGTGTAAAAGTCGTTGTTGTAATGAATGAGGATGCTAAGGATATACTTTCTGAACAGCGCACTAAGGATAAGTTCGAGCTGACGCTGAGACGACACGGTGTGCCATTATCGGGTTCGTCTAACCCCTACCTCTTATTTAGTTTCGAGGCATTATGGAACGAGGACAAGACGCTTGCAGCATACATCTTCGAATTAAGTCTTAGACAACCTCTTATATTTTACCGAAATAATACACCATACAGGCGCGTCGTCAGTCTGTGGGAGAATCTGAGCTATGGGTATGCTGGGAGTAAAGTTGCAAGACAGAACGCCTTGGAAGCGATTGAGGAGAAAGCAGAGCGAGTCGCAAATCTATACCTCTCGGCAAATTAGAGAAAAAAGACAGTGAAGCCAAAGATATATGTCGAGACATCGGTCGTGAGCTATCTCGTCTCAAGGCCGAGTAGCGATGTGCGTGTCGCCGCAAATCAGGTGATAACGATTGAGTGGTGGGATGAGCGGCGACCGACCTTTGATCTATTTGTCTCTGAGTTCGTGCTTGCCGAAGCCGCTCTTGGAGATTCCTCGGCATCCCACCTACGCCTTGAGGTGCTGAAGGGCATATCGCAGCTCGAAGTAACAGAGGAAGCTCGAAGGCTTGGCGATGCCCTCATGACCGAAGGCCCGATTCCAGATTCCGCGGAAATTGACGCCTACCACATTGCAATTGCAGCAGTAAACGGTATAGAGTACCTATTAACGTGGAATTGCACTCACATTGCCAACGCGGCGATGCGGTCCGACATCGAAACGGTGTGCCGGAACCACGGGTATGAACCACCGACAATCTGTACCCCACAGGAACTTATGGAGGCCTGAGATGCGCGACCCAATCGTCGAGGAGACAAGGAAGCTGCGCGAGGAGTACGCAGCGCAATTTAACCATGATCCGAAGGCCATATTCGACGACATCCTCAAGTGCCAGAGCCGAAGGGGTAAGAAATTAGTGACCTTCCCGGCCCGTAAGCCGAAGCACAAGCCAACCATTGGTACAAGACACGCCTAGACCGGACCCAGAAGTTCGGGCGACAGGGGAATAGTCTCCTAAGTAGCCCCTTCAGTAGCGCCTCAATCCTCGTCGTGCGCATAGTCGAAACAGGTAGTATGGTTGCCAGCTAGGGTTTGTCCTTTAGCATAGGTTTCTGCGCCTCGACCAACCACTCGACAGCAGCGATCTGGCCTTGGCGGGCGTAATCGGCCGCTTCGCCGAGAATGCGGGCGGCCTCCTGCGGGGCGTGAAAGCCCATGGAATTTTCCGCGGCTACGAAATCGAGCCGCCACTGCGCCTTGCGCTGCAGGGCGAGGGCTGCTGCTAGGTCATCGTCTTCGGCACCGGCTGCGCGGGCTGCGGCCATGGCGTCGAGCTGGTCCATGAGCGCGGCACCGGCTCGTTGTAGGAGGTCGAAATTGCGCTGCTGGATCGCGTCGGCTCGGGCGGAGAGTTCGGCCTCGGAGAAAGAGTGGCAGACCTGACAGGCGCGGTTGATGTTCAGCAGTGGGCTGCGCACCCAGTGATCGGAGATTTTGGCGGCTCCGTCGCGCATATAGGGCATGTGGCAATCGGCGCAGGAGACGCCGCTGCGCGCGTGGATGCCCTGGCTCCAGAGTTCAAATTCCGGGTGTTGCGCCTTGAGGACTTTCGCGCCCGTCTCTTTGTGGACGTAGTCGTAAAACTCGCTGCCATCGTCTAGGGTCATGGCGTCCCAAAACGCTTCCATTTCCTCTACCTTGAGCCCGTTGCCCCAGGGAAAAGTCAGTTTCGCCCCGCTGCCGCAGTAGTATTCGACGTGGCACTGGCCGCAGGTGAACGAGCGCATTTCGTTGCGACTCGCGCTCGCGTTGGGATCGTAGGGACGCTCGCGGTTTCCCCGCCGCCAGCGTTCCAGCGACGGCAGGTGCGGGACCGGGGCGTCGGACGCGGCCAGCATTTGGATGCCTTGGATAAACCCGGGCCGGGTGATGCGCAGTTGCATGGTCGCTGGGTCGTGGCAATCGACGCACGATACTGGATGGGCGTGTCCGGCGTCGTGCAACATCTGGTTTAGCTCGCCATAGGAATAGGCGTAGGATTGCTCAAAGCCCGCAATGGCGTCGCCATCGCCAAGCTGCCGGTAGAGGGGCATGATGGAGGCGTGGCAGTGCAGGCAGGAGCCGGACTGGGGCTTGGATTGCCGCTCGGTTTGCTCTTGGTCGTAGAGCATGTAGGCGTGGCCGCGCCGGTCGCGGTAGTCGAGCGAGAACGCGTAGCCGAGGAACATCCGCCGCAGCCAGGGATCGCGTTCGATCTTCTGCGCGGGCAGGGCCTCGCTGCCGCCGTGTCCGCCAAAGCGCGTGCGAGTCGCCTCGGCCGTGCGCTTATAGCTGTCGTATTGTCGCGGCCAGTTGATGCCCCAATAGGCCGGGTCGGTGTCGTCCTCCCTGACTTTGACGAGGCGCACTGGACCGCGCCGCGCTTCGGCCTTGCGTTCGTATATGTTGACCAACAGCCCGGTGACGAGTGCGCTGGCTAGGGCGACTAAGGCCAAAAGGCCGATGGCTTTATAGGGTACTTTGCGAGACATAAGCTACTCGTTGTTATGGATATTCTCTGGGCCGCCCAAGCCCACCCACTCTCCGTGACCAACTGTGCGGTGGCAGTGGACGCAGCGCACGGCTTCGGTGGCGACGATTTGGTGGACGAAGGCGCTGTGACACGCGAGGCAGTTTTGCTGTAAGATGCGGCTGTTTTTTTCGTTAATAAGGATCGGCTCAGGGAAGTTTTGGAATGTAAAGGCTGTAGAGTGATTCCAGCCGTTTTCGGCCTTGGCCAAATACTTGCTCAAGAAACTGCGCGGCAGATGGCAATCGACGCAAGTGGCCACGGCGTGGTGGCTGGATTTGCGATAAGAATCTAGCTGAGGCCGCATGATGTGGCAGTTGGCACACGCGTCCGGATTCGTGCTGAAATAGGACAGGCCCTCTCCGTAGTGAAAGGTAAAGGCCCCCACTCCGATTAGGGCGGCTAGCCACAACAGGCCGAGCCACAGATAGGGACTTGTTGGACGCATGAATGATTTTTCTGCCGCCTTGTAGGTCGCTTGCCGAGCCGGTATTTTGGGTTACTAAAAAAATAATACATGGACGGACATGATGGACAGAAAGGGGACCAGGATGGACAGGATTAGGACAGGATGGGCAGGATGGGCAGGATTAAAGGAATGCTGATATAGGGGGTGCGTTGGAGCGGGATGGACAGATGAGCTGGGTTTTTGCGTTGCTGATTGGTCTAGGGACAGGGGATGCGGTCGCTCAACCTCGGTACGTGGATGTGGCCGCGGCGGCTGGCATTGCATTCGAACACCGCAACGGGGCTGAGGGGCAGAAGCAATTGCCCGAGACGATGGGGTCGGGCGTGGCCTTTTTTGATTATGACGACGACGGCTGGCTCGATCTGTATTGGGTCAATGTCGCGGGTCCGGCTGCGTTATACCGCAACGAAGAGAACGGTCGTTTTGCCGAGTGGACGCAAGCGGCTGGCGTGGGGAATTCTGGATGCGGCATGGGCGTGGTGGCCGCTGACTACGACAATGACGGCGACTCGGATCTGTACATCACCTGTTACGGCGCGAACATTCTCTATCGCAATGGAGGCGACGGTCGTTTTGTCGATGCTACGGAAACCACTGGCGTGGGCGACGGGGGCTTCGGCACGGGTGCGGCTTTCGGCGACTGGGATCTGGACGGCGATTTGGACCTGTACGTGGCCAATTATTTGGACTTCCGCGCCGACCCGGAACGCGCCTGTTTTCGCCAGGATAGCATCCGAGTTTATTGCGCGCCGTGGACCTATGCGCCCGAAGGAGATGCTTTCTACCGCAACGACGGCGACTGCTTCGCCGAGATCGGTGCAGAAGTGGGTCTTGCTCCGGGCCGAGCGCGGGAGCTAGGCGCGATTTTTACCGATTGGGATCTCGACGGCGACTTAGACCTGTTTGCCGCGGGCGATGGCACGCCCAATTTGCTATACCAGAATGAGGGCGGCCATTTCGCGGAAGCGGGTTTGATCGCCGGGGTTTCCTACAATAGCCAAGGCCAATCCGAAGCTGGTATGGGCGTGGCCGCGGGTGATTATGACAACGATGGGGCCTTTGATTTTTTTGTGACTAATTTCTACTTGGAGACCAATACCTTGTACCACAACGAGGGCGAGGGGTTTTTCCGCGACCGGACGACGGACGCCAAATTGGGCAAGCCCTCGCTGGCATACTTGGCATGGGGCACGGCTTTCTTCGACTGGGATTTGGACGGCGATGAGGATCTCTTCGTGGCCAATGGTCACATTGACGACAATGTGGAACTTTTCGCCGAGACCACATACGCGCAGCCCAATCAATTGTTCAGAAACGACGGCGCGGCTGGATTTGCCGAGGTCAGTGCTGCGGCCGGGCTTGGTGCTGTGCAGTCGAGCCGAGGGATGGCCTTGGGCGATTGCGACAACGACGGCGATCTTGATATTGCGGTGTCCCACATCAATGCGCGTCCCTCGCTTCTGCGCAATGACATGGGCGGCGAGCGCAATTACTTGGCCGTCCGCACGGTAGGCGTGGAGAGCAATCGCGACGGCGTCGGCGCGCGCATCCGCGTGCGCACTGGGCCTCGGGTGCAAATGCGGGAGGTGCGGCGCGGCGGCAGCTATCTGTCGAGCCACGACCCGCGCGTCTTTTTTGGTCTCGGCACTAGCGCGCAGGCCGACAAAGTGGAGATTCGCTGGCCCAGCGGCAAGGTGCAGCGGTTCGAGGGCGTGCTAGCCGGACAGGTGTTGATCGCGGAGGAGCCGCGATGACTAGGGTTTTGTGCCTAGCGCTGCTGCTCATCGGCTGCCAAGAGCCGGAGCCGCCTTCGGCTACCGGGCGCGCGTATTTCCAGCAGGGGCTTGAACACGCCCAAGGCGGGCGTTTCCACGCAGCTATTGCCGCGTACAAGCAAGCGGCTGCGCAGATGCCCGACGCCCCCCAAGTCCACTACAATCTGGGCAATGCCTATTTTTTGACCGATGCCCTCGACCAAGCCGAGGCCGCGTACCAAAAGGCCATAGCACTCAAGCCCGATTACGCGGACGCTTACTATCAACTTGGTGCTGTGTACATCCGGCAAAAAAAGTACGAGGCGGCCTACGCACCGCTCCGCCAAGCATTGGAAAGCGACCCAGGGTTCATTTCCGCGTACAATGCCTTGGGCCTGCTGCACATCCGGCAGGGCGCATATCAAGAGGCCGCTGACCTGTACGAGCGCGCCCTGCAAGTAGATTCGACGCACTATGAACTGTGGTATCATCTCGGCCGAGTTCACGTCAAGCGCGGCGAGCGCGAGGCAGCGAAAACGGCGTTTGCCGAGGCGATTGGCGCGGACACGACCCAAGCGGGCGCGTACGCGGGTTTGGGTGCTTTGTATGTGGAGGAGCGGCGCTACAAGGAGGCTGAAAATCTTTTGCTGCGGGCCGTTGCGCTACGCCCGTTTTGGGCGCGTCCCCACTACGACTTGGGGCAGGTCTATATGCGCTTGGGCGAGCGGGAGAAGGGCCGCGAGGTGTTGGAGCGATTTGCGCGCCTCGAAGAAGAGGAAAAGATGATCAAGAGTTTGGAGTTTACGCTCTTGAGCGAGGCCGAGGACGCGCGCCGCCACTACGACTTGGGAGTGCTCTACGGCCAGCGTCGCCAATTCGCCAAGGCCGCTGCGCGCTACCATCGCGCTATTGAACTCGACTCGACCTTTGCCGCGGCCTATGTGAACTTGGGCAACATCTATTTGCGCGAGGAGCGATTCGCCGCGGCCCAGCAGCTTTTTGCCCAAGCGCTCGCCGCGGATTCGACCCACGCCAACGCGTACAACAGCCTCGGCAATCTGCACCTGATGCGCCGGGACTTTACGGCCGCAGCAGCGGCGTTTGCCAGTGCGGTGCGCTTAGCCCCAGATGACCAGGGATTTAGGGAAAATTTGGAGATCGCTCGGGGGTTGGAGGCGGGGGAATGAGGGGCTTCTTACTATAAATTATTTAAAGTAAGCTATAGTACAAGCTATGTGGATTTGAGCAGATTGCGCTGGCTGGCTGGTTGTGGACAGGCGAGTAGATGGTAGTGCAGAAAGAGGATTAGGCGGCGGCTAGTTCTTTCATTGCTGCGACGAACATATCCAACTCATAGGGTATTGTGTATATGTTCGGACAAATGCGAACCGCCCCAGGATAACCCGGCGGCACAGTGAAAATCTTGTATTTGTCGTACAGAGCATTGGTAACGTCCGCGGGATCTTGCCCCTTGATGCCAACGGTAGAAATGGCGCACGAGCGGTGGGCCTCGCGGGGCGTGTGGACGACGATGTTGGGCACGTCGATCAGGCGATCGACCCAGTAGTTTTTGATGTAGCGCAAGCGCGCTTCTTTGCGCTCCAAGCCGATGGTTTGGTTAAAGCGGATGGCCTCGGCCAAGGCCAGTTGCAAGTAAGCCGGATACGTGCCGATGTGGGCGAACTTGTGGATCGAGTCCGAGGCGTATCCAGCGTCGCCGAACAACGGCCAGACCTTGTCGATGTTTTCCTTTTTGATGTACAGGATGCCCGTGCCCAGCGGTGCCAACATCCACTTGTGCAAACTCGCGCCATAGTAATCGCAGTGTAGGTCGGTGATTTTGTCGGCTAGATGGGCAAAGGCATGAGCGCCATCGACGATGACTTCCACTCCCTGCTCGTGGGCCATGTCGCAGATTTCGCGCACGGGCAGCACTTGGCCGGTTAAATAGACGATGTGGGAGACGAGGATCACTTTGGTGCGCGGCGTAATGGCCTTTTTGTAGGCCGCGACGATCTCGTCGTTGTCCATGGAGGCGATGGGCAGGTCGAGGACTTTGTTGACTATGCCTTCGCGGGCGGCGCGCTGCTCAAACGCTACCTTCATGCTGCCGTATTCGTAGGTTCCCCACAGGGCCTCATCCCCGGGTTGCAGCTTTAGCCCCATGATGACGATGTTGAGCGATTCGGTCGTGTTGCGCGTCAGGAGGATTTCTTCGTCCGAGCAACCGGCAAAGTGCGCTAGCAATTGATGCATCTCGCGGGTGTCGTCCACCAGCTTGCGCCGCATGTAAAACGAGGGGATTTCGTTGATGGCGCGGGCGTTTTTGCACACCTCATCGACCCCGGCTTCTGGCTGCGGACTGAAATACCCGTTCTCGAAGTTGATAAACTGGGGCGACAAATTGAACGCCCCGCGCACGCTGTACCAGAATTGTTCGTCCAATGCACTGGTCTCTGGAGAGGCTGGGCCGAGGCGTTCAGTGGCCGCGTGGACCTTTTGCAGGCTGTCGGAGGCCCATATAGACGCAGCCGCCGCGCCGAGCGTGAAATTGCCGGCCTTCTTGAAAAAGTCCCTTCTCGAATCTGCCATTTCCGTGCTCCGCGTGTTGTGATTAGTCATTGGTAGAAGCTAGGGGGCCAAAAGCCGCGTGGCGGCGTCTTCAGGACTGAGGTGGGGGATGGAGCGGTTGAGGAAGGTTTCGAGGAGTTGGGTCGGCGTTAGGTCGGTGGTGTCGATGGCGAATTTGCGGTGGATCCAAGAGGCCCGCACTTCTTGCTCGAAACGATCTAGTATTTCTGGAACGTCTTCGGCGGGGACCAATGAGTGTGGATGCGGGGCTGCGGCCATGCGGGCGCGGATTGTTTCGGGCGCGGCGTGCAGGTGGACGAGCAGAGTGTCGTCGGGCATGTCCGGCTCGTATTCGCGGATGTCGATGTCGATATCGGGGTAGTAGTATTTGGGGCCGTACACCTTTTCCTCGATGTGGAAGCCGCCCAACAAGATGTCTCGATAGCGATGCAGCAAGCGCACGTGATAGACGATTTGGAAGCGCTGGAACCGTTCCTTGATGGCCGGTAGCATGGCCAGCATGGCTAGCTGCTCCTCGTCGCTGAGGTGATAGGCGTCGGGGATGGTAAAATGGTCGTCGAGATGGTGGCTAATTCCGCGACTCAGCCCCCATTGATGCACCTGATTGATGAGGGTGCTGACGCCTGAGTATTCGCAGCCGACGGCAATGACGCGCATGAGCATATCCTTTGGAATGTCGTGAACCGAGATGCAACACTATACTGGCCTCACAATCGCCTGTCAAATTTGTCGCCGAAGAATGAGCGTAGGAGGACGCAGCACTGTATATTGACGATTATTTAGTACTCAACTCTTAGGAAAGGAAATCCCATGGCAGATTTGAAAGTAGCGGTCATCGGCTGCGGCGGCCACGCCCAGTCGCACTTCCGCATGATTGCCGAAGAGTCGCGCTTGCGCTTGGTGGGTATTGCCGAGCTGGACGAAGAGCGGCTGCGCAAAAATCAGGCCGAATGGGGGCCGGAACGCGCCTTTGCCGACTATCGGGAAATGCTCGATGTATGCCAGCCGGATGTGGTGCACGTGGTCACCATGCCCGGCCATTTGCTGCCTATCGTGCTCGATTGCTTGGGGCGCGGGTTGCACACCTCGGTGGAGAAAGCGCCGGGCATGACCGCGGCCGAGACCGCGCAAATGGCGCAAGCGGCTCAGCAGAGCCAAGGCAAGGCACTGGTGTCTTTTAACCGGCGTTACTTTCCCCAAGTGCTAGCCGTGCGGCAGCGCGTCCAAGCGGCTGGCGGCGCGGTGCATTGCGCTGCCACGTACAATAAGCCGGTAACCCTGTTGGGACCGGCGGCACCCGATCCGGTGATATGCGACGCCATTCACCACGTCGATTTGCTGCGCTGGCTGGCCGGTCGCAGTGCCGAGGCAGCGGCCATTCCGGTGGAGGTGCAGGGGATGGTGCAAGACGGCGAGCGGCCTGGATGCCATCGCCACAACGCCGTGGTGCGTTTCGATACGGGCACCTTCGGCACCATGATGAGCCACTACGGCGTTGGTTACCGCATTCAGCGGGCCGAAGTACACGGCGAGGATTTGTCGATTTATCTGGATATGACCCGAGGGCCGCGAGTGGATGGCTATGACAACAGGGAGCCTTTTACCGTAGAGGACGAGGAGATCGAAGCGATGGGCGGGGTCGGCTTCAACGAGGTCGTCCACTTTGTCGATTGCATTTTAGAGGACCGCACGCCGTGGTCGCACTTGGACGATGCGTTGCATACCATGCGTTTGTGCGAGGCCGTTCGCCGGGGGCATCGGGGGGCGTTGTAGAGGTATTTAGATGAATATATCTCGCACCGGCAGGGTCCAGCCCGGCACTACTTCGCCGCCGTCGAGTACGTCGTCAGGGGTCAGGATGCGGATGTCGCTCCGCGGGTAATACAGAGCGACCGTTTGGGTGCTTGGGTTGACGACCACGACCAAGCGGGTGCCAGCGTCGAGCCAATCGGCGATCTTGTCCTCGACTTCGGCGTAGGTATCGCCCGGTGAGACGACCTCGGCCGCTAGGTCAGGAGCACCGGGCCAAAAGCCCTCAGTTTGGCCCACTTCCTCGACCCGCTCGCGCCGGATGAAGGCCGCGTCTGGGGCCCGTACTACATCGGGGTCTGTGGCCAGTTTGAAGCCGGTTTCTGCCGCATAGACGACACCTAGTTGGTTAGCTCGGACGAATTGGTCCAAGGGCGTGGTGAGATTGAGAGCGATTCTGCCGTGTTGGTGGCCGGCTGGACTCATTTTTATCAATTCTCCTCGGACCAGTTCGTAGCGGAAGCCATCGTCCTTCATCTGCAATAGTTCGTCGGCGGTGATCAAATCGGTGGTCGTCATGGGAATCTCCACAAGGGCAGATAGGGGAAGGAACCTAGCAAGAGTGCCCTGCGTGTCAGCACCCGCTGCTCGGTCTATTTGATTATATATAGCAACCCTAAATCATTCAAGACTGGATTCCCGCTTGCGCGGGAATGACGCATAGGTAAACTGATGAACGCATGCTTTCAAATCATTTAGGA
>JAJEFJ010000035.1 GCA_022820485.1 Candidatus Latescibacterota bacterium | reverse complement strand
CATAAAAAAACATGGACGAAAAGCCATAAGCCTCTTTCGACGAGGATTAGACCAGCTCACACAGATCATACACCAAACACGAGACCAACCTAAACGCGCCCGACAATATCAATCCATGTTACTGTCGTGTACTTAGGGTATCTTTATATGTAGCTCGCGAGCGTTTTGGAAGAGTCGCAGCTAGGGTGCGTAATCCCGTCCCAATGGAAAATGTGCCCGGGATGGAGCACAACGATCATGGCGAGACAGTTACTCTACTGGTGCGTCATGCGGTATCTCGTGTGAACGGATGAGCGGGACGAAGAGTTGACCGTGGACTTTCCATTTGTTATTCCAAATCTTTTCGGAGAACAGTGACCGACTGTGTTTCTTAATGAGGGATGCCCAATTAGCATGATCGCTGAAAAAATCATTCGGCCACATCTCCTCGGCCTTCAAGAATCCGAGATAAACGAGGATTACGGGATAGCCGAGTTCAGCTAGTTTCCACGACCACGCGAAACGGTTGGACATTTGGTAACGGCTCTCATGCGATAATGCCCAACTGAGGCCAGTTTGGCCGTACAACGCGATATTAGCTTCTTTAATGGCTGCCGCGATTTGTTGGAGGTTTTCCTGACTGGCCTTGGTTTCGTCTTCTACTTTCAACTCCCCGGTATGTGCCTTCGCTTCAACAAGGAGAAGTCCATCTTTTCCACTGATCTTGCAGGTGCTGGCAATGTCCCAATTTGGTGTGCGCCTTCGCGAGTCGGCGTTGTATGGTGCCTCCAGCCACCAACCACGTAATTTGTCACGTTCCTCCTGTTTCGGGAGTAATTTGCAAGCCTTGTCCAACTGCGCTTCTTGGGTATCACAAAATCCCTCGGGCATCCAGTGGTCGTTTACCGACACCTTGCCGTAGGGTTCTATCAGTTCCGTCAGCCGTTTGGCCACCTGCTCACGGGTGCCGTGCGTCAACCAGTGGCAGCGAGGCTTGCTTCCTCTTTGAGCCTTTGAACCGAGTTTTTGAAGTTTTGATGTGTTGGTCATTTTCGTCTCCTAGATTTATTCGATAGGCAGTTTGCGAGCGCGAGCACCCCCGTCGTCAATCGTCACAGCGAATCCCTCTCGCAAGGCACGTTCTATATTCGGAAGGACTTCCAACAGCACGCTGGTGATAACTTCAGGATCGGTAATAGACGTTCTCAAGGTCACCAAGCTCGGACTGTTGTATCCACCGAGCGCAATTAGATGGGAGAAATCCAAGTCCTGAGTTACCAAGACCATTCCCCTGCGCCGCGCTAATTCGAGAATATCTTCATCGGGCGAACTGTCAGGTATCAAGTCTGAGACGCGAACTATATCCCACCCCTGTCGGCAAAGGTCAGAGACCGTTTGCGGAGAGATGTTCATGTCGGCGAGAAACTGTAATTCCGACAAGATTTTCGCTTACGATGTTGGCGTTAATTGAATCTGATCAGAGACAACCCACGCCGCGTACCTTATGGACTGACGAACGTCTTCTTCTTCGAGTTCTGGATACGCCTCCAAGACCTCTGGGATGGACTTACCCCCGGCTAGCATTTTAAGTATCACGCTTATGGTGATCCTCATGCCCCGAATAGTGGGTTGCCCCAAACAGACGTTGGGATTGATCGTTATGCGGTCAAGGTCTTTCAATGGATGTCTCCTATCCATTTAAAATCGCAAAATTATCCTCTAAGCCGATATATCGAGCAGGGCCTCTTCGTCGGCCAAGGCGTAGCCCTGTTCCAGCAGGTCGGCGAGGGTCGTGCGCGATAGAATTTGATCGACAGCCTGTTGCACTTGTCCCCACAGCGCGCGCACCGAACACGCGGTGAGCGAGTGCGTGCAGCAATCTGCGCTGCCGGCGAAGTGATCGCAGAAGTCGTCGTCGAAGAGGCGACCACCTAGCGTGGCGAGCGCGTCGGCCACGACGATTTGGTGGGGAGGCTTGGCGAGGGCGTAGCCGCCTTGCTGGCCGCGGGCGCTTGCCACAAAGCCGCCTTGCCGGAGAATGCGTAAGAGCTTGGCGACATTGTGATGGGTGATCCCCTCGGCTTGGCTGATTTCCGGGATGGTCAGGCTGCCGGGGGTCTGGCGGGCCAGTTGCAAGAGGCAGCGCAAGCCGTATTCTTCGCTTGAGCTGAGTTTCATAACAATCTCTCCACTGAACAGAGGTCAGTGGCTAGCGGCCCCGGTAGGGAAAGGACTGGCTACCGGCCACTGACCACCAACCACTGCTTCTCTACATCATACCTAGTTCGAGTTTGGCCCCTTCGGTCATCATGTCGATCGTCCAGGGTGGATCCCACACGACCTCGACCAAGGCCGTGGCGATGTCTGGGACATGGGCCTTGATTTTGTGCTCGATTTCCGGCGGCAGCGTGCCGGCGACCGGACAGGCGGGCGAGGTCAAGGTCATGGTCACATGGACGTCCTGCGAGTCGCTGACCTCAATGTCGTAGATCAGGCCGAGGGCAAAGATATCGACCGGAATCTCGGGGTCGTAGCAGGTCTTGAGCACCGCTACGACTCTGGCCTCGGTAGAGTCGGGGGGAAAGGTTTTTTCGTGCAACAGTTCCATGGAGGACTCCTTTTTAGACGGCGCGGTTCTATTCAGTAGATACAGGAGACGGGGCTTGTTCTAGGGCCGCTTTGGCGGCATGCCAAGCGAGGGTCGCGCACTTGACGCGCATGGGGAATTCGCGCACCCCGGCGAAGACGGCCATCTTGCCCAAGGCTTGGTGATCGACGGGCGCGTCTGGATCTGCGGTTACCATCTGTTGGAATTGCTCAAACAGCTCGACTGCCTCGTCGGGATGCTTGCCCTTGAGGGCGGCGGTCATCAGGGAAGCCGAGGCTTTGGAAATGGCGCAACCCGACCCGTCAAAGCTAATGTCGGCAATCCGCTCGTCGGCCACGTGGAGATAGATGTGCAGATGGTCGCCGCACAGGGGATTGTAGCCCTCTTGCGTGCGATTGGCCTCGGGCAGCTTGCCAAAGTTGCGCGGATTTTTGTTGTGATCGAGGATGATCTGCTGGTACAGTTCGCGGAGCTCAGTCATCGTTGAAATGCCTTGTTGATGTTGTATAAACTGCTAGAAACCATCTCATAAATACCACCTCCGGCCCGATAGGACCAGTTCCTACGTTTGTCTAAACAACGGGCGACCACAAGGGTCGCCCCTACTCGCCAAACACCTTCTTGACCTTGTGCAACGTCGCGACTAAGGCATCAATTTCCGTGCGCGTATTATAAAAAGCCAACGAAGCGCGCACTGTAGCTGGCACTTGGTAAAACTGCATGGTCGGCTGGGCGCAGTGGTGGCCGGCGCGCACGGCAATGCCCTCGGCGTCGAGGACGGTGCCGATGTCGTGCGGATGGATGTCGCCGAGCGCGAAGGAGATCACGGCCACGCGCTCGCGGGCCGTGCCAATCAGGCGCAGTCCCGGGACGTCGGCGAGGGCTGCGTCTGCGTACGCGAGCAAGTCGGCCTCGTACGCGGCGATCTGCTCGCGGCCCACGGAGTTGACGTAATCAATGGCGGTCTCCAAGCCAATGCTACCGGCGATGTGCGGCGTGCCGGCCTCAAAGCGCATCGGCGGGGGAGCATACGTGGTGCCGGCAAAGCTCACCTTCTCGATCATGGAGCCGCCGCCTTCATAGGGCGGCATGGCGTGTAAAAGGGCCTGCTTGCCGTAGAGCACGCCGATGCCGGTGGGGCCGAAGAGTTTGTGCCCGGAAAAGGCGTAGAAGTCGCAGTCGAGGGCCTGAACGTCCACCGGCAGGTGGGGCACTCCTTGCGCCCCATCGACGACGACGACTGCGCCGTGCTGATGGGCCAAGGCGGCGATTTCCTTTACCGGCAGGATGGTGCCGAGGGCGTTGGAAGCGTGGGCGATGGCCACGATGCGGGTGCGCTCGGACAGCAGGCGCTCGTACTCGTCGAAGAGGAACTCGCCCATATCGCTGATGGGCACTACCCGCAGACGTGCGCCCTTTTCCTCGCACAGCAGTTGCCACGGCACGATGTTGGAGTGGTGCTCTAGCTGCGAGACAATGATCTCGTCGTCGGGGCCTAGCTGCGACCGGCCGTAGCTGTGGGCGACGAGATTGAGCGCTTCGGTGGTGCCGCGCACGAAGACGACCTCGCTGCTTTCGCGGGCGTTGATGAACTGGCCGACCCGGCCGCGCGCGCGTTCGTAGGCAAAGGTCGCCTGCTGGCTGAGGAAGTGGACACCGCGATGGATGTTGGCGTTTTCGCGCGCGTAGTAGCGCTGGAGCGCGTAGATGACCGTCAGCGGCTTTTGGGTGGTCGCGCCGTTGTCGAAATAGATGAGATCCTTGCCGCGGATTTTCTCGCCGAGTACGGGGAAGTCGCGGCGGATTTTGGCGATGTCAAAGGAAGCGGTCATGGGGCAACTGCGGCGGCGGCACGGTCCAGCCGGTGATCGACTAGCTGGTCGAGTTGGTCTTTGAGGGCAGGGACGCGCACGCGGTCGAGGACTTCACCGGCAAAGGCGCGCGTCAGCACTCGGATGGCCTCTTGGTGGCCAATGCCACGGGAGCGCAAGTAAAAGAGGGCGTCTTCGTCGAGTTGGCCGATGGTGGCTCCGTGCGAACACTTGACGTCGTCGGCGTAGATTTCGAGCTGAGGCTTGGTGTTGATTTGCGCCGTCTCCGAGAGCAGGAGATTCTGGTTTGCTTGATAGGCGTCGGTTTTTTGCGCGGCTTGGTGGACGTGGATTTTGCCACGGAAGACGCCGGTGGCTCGGCCGCCGAGTATGCCCTTGTAGAACTCGTGGCTCTGGCAATGAGGCTGGGCGTGTTCGATGAGCGTGTGGTTATCGACGTGTTGCGCCCCGTCTTCGATGTAGAGGCCGTTGAGGGTGGAGTCAACGCCTTCGCCTTCTAGCGCGGTGTGGACGTGGTGACGAGTCAGGCGTCCTCCCAAGGTGATGGCGGTCGAGCGGAATTGGGCGGCGCGTTCTTCGCGGACGTGGGTCGCTGCGATGTGGAAGGCAGCGGTGGATTCGCGCTGGACTCGGTAGTGGTCGAGCACGGCGTTGGGGCCGACGAAGAATTCGCTGACGCTGTTAGTCAGGTACGGCTCTGAATCCAAGCCGACGTAGCTTTCAACTATCGTCGCTTGGGTATTGGCTTCGGCGACCACGAGGACGCGCGGATGGGAGACGACGTTGGCCCGTTGGCCGGTGGAGACGAACAGCAAGTGGATGGGTTGATCGACGACGGCTCCCGGGGGTAGATAGACGACCGCACCGTCTTGCAAGAAGGCGGTGTTGAGCGCGGTAAATGCCTCATCTTCGGTGGTGGCGGCTTGGCCTAGGGACTCCGAGACTAGGTCGCCGTTCGAGGCGATGGCGTCGCCTAAGTGCTCGACGCGCACACCGGCGGACAGGCCGTTGAGATGAGAATGCGCGCGGGCAAAGTGCCCATCGACAAAGACCAGCCCGTTGAGGCCGTAGCGGTAATTGTCGAGACCGTCAGGTGCGGACGAGGACGCGGCTAGCTCGAAGTTGATCCGAGTCAGCGGGCCGATGTTGGTAAAAGCCCACTCCTCGTCTTTGGTCGTGGGAAAGCCAGCGTCAGCGAAGTGCTCAATGGCTTTTTGGCGCAGCGACACCAACTCATCTGTGCCGACAAGGTCGTTAAAGCAGGACTGATAATGGGCGACGCCGTTCATTGGACCGGCTCCTTGACCCAGTCGTAGCCCTTTTCCTCAAGCGTCAGCGCCAGTTCCTTGCCACCCGACTGGACGATGCGCCCCTCGTAGAGCACGTGGACGAAGTCGGGGACTATGTAGTTGAGCAGGCGCTGGTAGTGCGTGACGACGACGACGGCTTTGTCTGGGGCGTGCAGTTGATTGACGCCTTGGGCGACGATCCGCAGTGCGTCGATGTCGAGACCCGAGTCGGTCTCGTCTAGAATTGACAGCTTGGGTTCCAACACGGCCATCTGCAAAATTTCGTGGCGCTTTTTCTCGCCGCCGGAAAAGCCTTCGTTGACCGACCGCTTGAGGAAGCTCTCGTCCATTTCCACCAAGGCGAGCTTTTCGCGGATTAGGCCGAGGAAGTCGAAGGCGTCGAGTTCTTCTTCGCCGCGTTGCTTACGGAGTTCGTTGTAGCTTTGGCGGAGGAAGTACGTGGAGTTGACGCCGGGGATTTCCACTGGGTACTGAAAGGCGAGGAACAGCCCGGCACACGCCCGCTCTTCTGGTGCGAGTTCGAGCAGATCTTGGCCGCAGTACGTGGCCGATCCTTCGGTGATGTCGTAGCCCTCGCGTCCGGCTAAGACTTGCGCGAGGGTGCTTTTGCCCGAGCCGTTGGGCCCCATAATGGCGTGGATTTCGCCGGGTTCTACTGCTAGCGTGACACCGCGCAGGATGGGGGTGTCTTCAACGGCGACGTGGAGGTTTTCGATGTGGAGCATGGGACGCTTTCGATTAGGGTTGTGATGTTATGAGTTTGTTTAGCCCTTCAATGTCAATGCTTTTGTCAATGGCGAGCCGCATCTCACCAGTTTAATCGGCACCTTCTTTTTGCGAAAAGCGACATGGTTGGCAGGTTTTAGAAAACGGGTACGCTCAGCGCGAATAAGCTCGCCACCGTACGCGGCGACAGGGCGGAACCGGACTTGGACATTCTGCGGCAGCAGCTTATCCGCAATCTTGGCACCTTCGCTTAGCTGGGGCAGGAACTTGCTGACCCGAGCGGCGCTTGCGGTCAGTTCTACTGGTGCAACCCACGGCCCTCCTTTTCCGTCGCTACCCCCAACGAACAAATAGTCACAATGCGCCTGCTTTGCTTTAACTGGCGCGGCCTCGTGTTCCAAGCTGATTAGGACCGATGGTTCGGGTGCGCCCTCCAGCGATAGGGAGCAGCTTCCGTCTCGGCATACAGTTGTATGGCATTTCATATCGGTTCTTTCTCGGACACTTTTTACTACCGACACTGATATTACCCCTCTTGAATACGGGCTGAAATTTCCGTCCAGCGATTGTAGAGGGATTCGGTGACCAACCCAAAGCCAGCCGGAAAGGTTGCCGACTCGGTATCGAGCGAAATTTCGCGCACTACGGAACCGTTCCCTTCCGAACTCGGCTCGAAAAACCACGCGCCTACTTGGTCGGGACTGAGCACTATCTCTGCATTATCAATGCCCTCGCGCCGCTCCTCGGGAAGTTCCGCTAAGTGAACCAGATTGGCCAACTCTTCCAGTACCCATTCGCTGTGGGTAGTAATGATGATTCGGATACCAGACTGCACGGCTGCTGCGAGTTGACGGGTGAACTCCACCTGCATGGCCGGGTGCAGGTGAGACTCGGGCTCTTCAATGATGAGCAGGTCGCCCGGTTGAACGACATGACGTAAGTATAGCACTACGGGTGCTAACTCCGACACCATGGAGGACGCATTCATCAAGGGCAAATCTCGCTTCCAGCCATTCGGTCGAAAGACAAACGAAGGGTAGTTGATCGGCGACTGTTCGATGCGAACGACCCCTCGTAGTAGTGTTTGTTCTAAGCTCTGTGCGAGGTCATCGTAATTTTTATCGTGTGCCCATCGCGATGAATCGGCCAACGCAACAAGCTGTTCCATAAAGTCGCCGAGAACCCCCGAAAGTACCGGCATGGGAGAATCCGGTCGTAACGCAACCCGCGATGCACTCGCTATCAAAGATCGAACGGCCACTTGATGTGCGTGCATTACGCCGGCGCGGTCGGCGGGAAGGTAATGCGCGGGGTGAGCCAATGGGTCGGCGATAACTGAAACAAAGTCTCTAGCGAAAGTGTAAAGCAAGTCCTCTAAGGCACGTTTAGCATATTTCTCTTCGTCCAGTCCCATATTCTTCAGTTCAGCCAGCCAGTCGATATTCAAATTGTCCGTTGCCACACTCCCTCTCTTTTTTAATCCCACATTCTCTAGTTCAAGCACCCAGTCGATGTTCCAGTTCCAGAGAAGGTCTGAGATATTTTCCAGATCCATCTGCAAGGACATTGTATTCGGAATCGCAACGTCTATTTTAGCCCCTTGCTCTGTCATTGCAACTTCGTATCCGAAAGGACCATTTTGTCCTACTTCTTTTAAGGTGTTTTGATTCAGGGAAAGTATAGTTTCACCATCACTTAGATGGCGAATCAAAGTTTTCGCCTTACCCACCCCAAAGCATCTTGTGATTTCATCCTCTAAGTCTCCGCTTAAATGTGAGATATCGTTGATAATTGGACGTACTAACACCGCAACGGATTCTGGTAATTCAATTAAATGGGACTTCTCATATTCAGTTTTTTCTAAGTCCGGAATCGTTTCTTGCATCCAAGCATGAAAACTTGAAAGATCATTTGTCGACAAATCAGGAATTTGTCCCTTCCTCATAAGCATTGACGAACGAGCATTATTCCCTGAGTAGGTGTTGAAAAACTTATGTAGCGCGTAAATTAGAGCCGCCATGTAGGATTTGCCGGTGTTGCTTGGCCCCACGAATACGGACATTGGACGCAACTCAATGCTCGCCTCGGCGATGGGGCCGAAGTTGGAAACCGTTAGCTCAAGGGGTTTTGCGCTGGATATCGTAGTCATAGCTGAGTATTCAAAATCAATGCCGAACTAGGCCCTATTCTCTCGCACTCGGCGAAGCAGTTCATCGCCGTTGTGGGATGTTACGATCCAGCCGCCTACGTGCGTCAGGTTTTCACCCGCCATATCTGCGAGCAGCGACTCCAAGTCCTTGGCCACATCCTCGCCGAAACGCAACGCCGCTTGCTGACACAACAAAGCCCGTTGGCCTTCTTCACGCCCTTCTTTACGCCCTTCTTCACGGTGCATTCGCAAGCGCGGTGTGCCTTCAGGACCCGCCGTGCCCAAACGCGCCGTTAGCGCCCGCGCCACCCGCAACAGTGCAGCTATCGTCTCGGGCGACCACCCCAATCGCTCGTTGAGTGCCCGGTGTATTTCCGCCGCCGTCCAACCCGCCAACGCCCGACTCGCTTCTGCTTCGCGATATTGCCTGCCTTCCAATACATAGATCGTCAGTCGAGGCTTGCCGGCCCGTCGGCTAGGCGTGTACGCCTCGGGGACTTCGACCCACACTTCGGGAAAGCCCCACAACGCATACTGATGCAGCTTCCCACGCCGAATGTCGGTCGTGTGATCGACTTCCAACACTACATCAGGCAAGGTGTGAAAGCCTAACTTCAACCCGTCTTTGTCGGGCAACCGCGCCGACTGGGGACGCAAGTAAAGGCACTGATCGGGACGCATGCTAACCCGAGGGACGCCCTCTGCATTCGCGCCCCAGATACTGACCGTACCAAAGGGGACAAAGTGGCCCCCGCACTCGTCGGCAATTTGTTGAACTAGTTGCATCAGATAGGGCGCGGGCAGTTCGTGGTCCCCGCTAACTCTGGGTTCGTCGGCCACGACGATGAGGGTTTCGGTGGGACCATACCAATACTCATAGCGGCCTTCGTACTCTTCTAGTTCGGACAGGGACATCTTGTAGGCGCGGCAGCCGGGAAACTCCAACCGATCGCCGTTGGGCAACACAATGGTGGGAACCTCTTCCTCTGCTAGATCGACCGATTCGGTGGCGTGCTCTTGGTATGGGATGGTACTGGACATGGTTCAACCTCCTACTGCTTTGGAACGAACTAGGCGAATCAGTTCTGATTCATCTACCCAACGCTGCCCTCCAAGCTGATCCCCAGTAGCTTTTGCGCCTCGACGGCGAATTCCATCGGCAGTTCGGCGAGGACTTCCTTGCAGAAGCCGTTGACGATCATGGAGATGGCGTCTTCAGTGGAAATCCCGCGCTGGTTGCAGTAGAAAATTTGGTCTTCGCCGATTTTGGAGGTGGACGCCTCGTGCTCGACGTGGGCGGTGGGATTGCGCACCTCGATGTAGGGAAAGGTGTGCGCGCCGCATTGGTCGCCGATGAGCATAGAATCGCACTGGGTGAAGTTGCGGGCGCCGGTCGCGTTTTTGAGCACCTGCACCTTGCCGCGATAGGTGTTTTGGCCGCGCTGAGCCGAAATGCCTTTGGAGATAATGGTGCTGCGGGTGTTTTTGCCGATGTGGTGCATTTTGGTGCCGGTGTCGGCCTGCTGCCGCTTGGAGGTGACGGCCACTGAGTAAAATTCGCCGACCGAGTGGTCGCCTTGGAGGATACAGCTAGGGTACTTCCAAGTGATGGCCGAGCCGGTCTCGACTTGGGTCCACGAAATCTTGGAGCGGTCGCCGCGACACGCGCCGCGCTTGGTGACGAAGTTGTAGATCCCGCCTTTGCCGTTTTCATCACCTGGATACCAGTTCTGCACGGTGGAATACTTGATCTGCGCGTCGCCGAGGGCTACGAGTTCGACGACGGCCGCGTGGAGCTGGTTTTCGTCGCGCATTGGGGCTGTGCAGTTGTGGACGGCCGTGCCGCGCACGGTGTAGCTATGGGTCTCTTCGACGTCGATGTTGAAGACCAGATCATCGTAGGGGGCGCGGGTCACTTCGCGGATCGGGACGATAAAATGGGTGTCGGTCTCGCGGACCATGTCCCACTTCTTGCTTTCGGTATAGCCGATCTGATAAAGCGGCTGGCGGTTTACGACCCGGTCGGAATTATTGGAGAATTTCCCCTTGCCACCTTTGCGAACCGTGATCCAAGCGTAGATCCCTAGTCGATTGAGCAGCATCTGGACCTGCTGCGCCAAGGTCTCGGAGCCGGTGCAGAAGCGCACCATGCGCGAGTTGCCGCGGTCGTGGACATTGCCGTCCCCTTCGAGATAGGCGTCGAGGAGAATTTTGGCTTGGCGCGTGGGTAGGCTCATCAACCCCTCGCTGAGCATCTTGGTGCAGGCCCCCTTACCGCAGTGTTCGATGAACCAGTCGGCGTACTGTTGGGAGAAGAAGGCCACACCAGCCCCATTGCGGTCGGGCTGCTCGGTCAGGTACGATGGCCTGCCGGTCACATCTTCGATCAGGGACCGCGTCTGCGCGATAAGGTCTTTTTCTTGAAGGCCGAAGGAGAACTGATTGGTGTGTTGCTTGTTGGCCTTGTTGTGGTAGGAACTGCCTTCGGCGAGGTAATAGCCGAGCAATTCGGTCTCTTGGTCGCTGAAAACAGCCCTCTCCTGTTGCTGCAATTTGGGCACGAGGACGAAGTCGCCTTGAGCCAGTTGTCCGGCGGGGACCCACTCGGGGTCGGCGGCCAGCAGTTTTTTGGTATCGACTTCGGGCAACCAGCCGTTGCGGCGCGCTTTGCGTTTGACCCGAACGCCCTCGCGCTTGATGGCTAGCACGGGATGCTCAGAGGTCAAACTGAACTGGTTGTAACGCGACACTGGGCGAATGGTGATCATTTCGCCCTTGTGGCGGCGGGTCATGGAGGCACGCACTCTGCGAGGGGCACCCTCGTGATCGTACACCAAGTCGCCGGGTTTTAGGCTCTCGATGTTTCTCCAGCCGGTGGGTGTTGATACCTGTTCGCCGGGTGGGAGGCAGCCCTCTAAATATGACACATACGACCCCTCGTCTGCGATGACCAAGGTGCGTTCAAACTGACCCGTGTTCGCCGCGTTGATGCGGAAGTACGTCGATAGCTCCATGGGGCAGCGCACGCCCGGCGGCACGTACACGAAAGAGCCGTCGGTAAAAACCGCGGAGTTGAGGGTGGCGAAGAAATTGTCGGTATAGGGCACGACCGAGCCGAGGTATTTTCGCACGAGCTCGGGGTGATCCTGGATGGCTTCGGACATGGAGCAGAAGATGATGCCCAACTCGGCTAGCTTGTCCTTGAACGTGGTAGCCACGGAGACGCTGTCGAAGACGGCGTCCACGGCCACGCCGGCGAGCATTTTCTGCTCTTCGAGCGGGATGCCGAGCTTCTGGTAGGTGGCCAGAATTTCGGGATCGACCTCGTCGAGGCTGTCGAGTTGTTTTTGCTTGGGGGCCGAGTAGTACACAATGTCTTGGTAGTTGATGTCGGGATAGTGGACCATGGCCCAGCGCTGGCTCTGTTTGCGGCGCGTTGGATCCTCCATGGTGAGCCAGCGGCGATAGGCTTTGAGCCGCCAGTCGAGCATGAACTCAGGCTCGTCCTTTTTGGCGGAGATAAAGCGGATGATCTCTTCGTTGAGTCCGGGCGGGGCCGAGTCGGCTTCAATGTCGGTGACGAATCCCCACTCGTAATCGCGGTTGGCAAATTGCTCTAGGGTTTGGGTGCTTTCGCTCATGTTGGCTCCTTGTGTATCTAGGCGAAGTCTCAAGAACTTAGGAATCTGTACAAAAAAGTCAAGTTTCAGGGCGGGACGGCGGCTAACCCATTTTTTTGCGCTGCGCCAAGTAGCGCGATAGGGCCACGTCAAAGGGGGTCGCCGTGTCGAGCAGGGCGTAGTCGATGCCGGCCTCGGCGCACCCGAGCCGATAGGTCTGGATCAGCTCGTCCATCAGCGCGCGGTATTCGTGTTGGATGTGCCAAGGTTGGGTGGTGAGGGTTTGGTCTGGGTCTTCGAGGTCGTAGAAGCGGGTCTGGTCGCGGAAGGCGAGGTCGCGCTCGCGGGGGTCGAGCAGGTGGAAGACGATCACTTCGTGCCGCAGGTGGCGGAAGTGGCGCAGTCCTTCGAGCACTTGGTCGGGCGCGTCGAGCAGGTCGGAGAGCACGATGACGAGACCGCGACGGCGGATGCGCTCGGCGAGGTCGTGGAAGGCCGGGGCCATGCTCGTCTCGTTGTGCGGCCTCGCTTGGTCGATGGTCTTGAGGAGTACTTGGAGGTGGCTTTGCACTGAGCGCGGGGGCACGTACGCCTCGGTCTGGTGGTGGTAGAGCAACAGGCCAACCGCGTCGCGTTGTTTGAGCATGAGGTACGATAGTGCAGCCGCCAAAGAGACTGCGTAGCGAAATTTGCTCAGCGGCGCACCGGCCGCAAAGTCCATGGAGCCGGACACGTCGAGCAGCAGATAGGCTTTGAGATTGATTTCCTCTTCGTACTGTTTGACGTACAGGCGGTCGGACTTGGCATAAGCCTTCCAATCGAGGTCGCGCAGGGGATCGCCCGGCATGTAGGGACGGTGCTCGGAGAATTCGACCGAGAAGCCGTGATACGGGCTGCGGTGCAGGCCGGTGATAAAGCCCTCGACCACGAGGCGCGCAATCAGGTCGAGGCGCGAGAGGCGCGAGATGGTTTCCGGGTGGAGGTAGGAGGCGACTTCGCTCACGCTAGGATTCTGGCTCCACGTCGGCGAGCAGGCGTTCAATTAGGCCGACCGCGCTGATGTTTTGCGCTTCGGCGTGGAAGTTGACGACTAGGCGGTGGCGCATCACCGGCAAGGCCACGGCGCGGATGTCCTCAATGGCGACCGAGTGCCGACCGGCGAGGATGGCCCGCGCCTTGGCCGCTAAGACCAAGTACTGGGAGGCGCGCGGCCCAGCGCCCCAGCTAACCATTTCGCGGATGTAATCCGGCGCTTGAGCATCTCCGGGCCGGGAGGAGCGCACCAGCGAGACGGCGTAGCGGACGCAGTGGTCGGCTACGGGCACCCGGCGCACGAGTTGCTGTAGCTCGACGATCTGCTCGGCATCTACTACTTGGTTGACGGTGGCTTGGGCGACGCTGGTGGTGGCGCGGACGATGTCCTCTTCCTCGCGGTCGCTGGGGTAATCGATCCACAGTTCGAAGATAAAGCGGTCGAGCTGGGCTTCGGGCAGGGGATAGGTCCCCTCCTGCTCGATGGGGTTTTGGGTGGCGAGTACGAAGAACGGCTCGCTGAGCCGCATGGTCTCGCCGGCCGCGGTGACCGCGTGTTCCTGCATGGCTTGGAGCAGGGCCGCTTGGGTCTTGGGAGGCGTGCGGTTGATTTCGTCGGCGAGAATGACGTTGGCAAACAGGGGCCCGCGGATGAAGCGAAATGCCTTGCGACCGGTGTCGATGTCCTCTTCGAGTACTTCAGTGCCGGTGATATCCGAAGGCATCAGATCCGGAGTGAATTGGATGCGGCCAAAGGAGAGGTCGAGCGTGCGGGCGAGGGTTTGGATGAGCGTAGTTTTGGCTAGTCCGGGTACGCCTACCAGCAGGCAATGGCCGCCGGCGAGCAAGGCGATGAGCAGTTCTTCGACGATCTGCTTCTGGCCGATAACTACTTGGCCGATCTCGCCGTAGATGCGGTCCCTGATTTGGCCGAGTTGAGCTACGGCCTCGGTGTCTGACATGTACTTCCTTTCAGGAGAATGGGTTGGTGAATCGACAAAAAGTATGGGCGGAGGGGCGGCTTGGCCAGAGAGATGAAGTATAGCGACCCAAGTTTATAGAACGATAATCCACGCAAAAGGTCGCTCTATGCATTACTTTGCACTGTTTTTCGCCTGTGGTCGCTCAGTAGATGTTGTCTTTTGTCGTAGTGGAGCACCAGCGCGATTTGGAAAGTGAGCGGAGCAAAATATCCCGTGCGTCGGGCGTGCCAATTTGTTTTAACCCATAAGCGGCGTAAAATCGGTTGTAGCGGTTCTCGTCCTCGAGCATTTCAGCCAACGTCTCAATCGCAACACAGCTCGCTGCGCCGGACTTGGCCAGCGCGAGGGCGGCGTTGCGGCGCACGCGGTAGTCCTCATCGCCGAGTGCGTCTGTTAGGTCCGCAATCAGCTCAGCAGAAAAAGCGCCGATTGCGCTCAAAGTCTCAATCGCATTGCGGCGCACCCACCAGTGGCGTTCACTCATCGCCGTTCTCAGGGCGGGTTCTGCCTCCATTGCGCTCGCGCCCAAACGTCCCAACACGTGGGCGGCGACTGCCCGCACCCACCAGTGCTCATCGGACAACATCTCCGCCAAAGCCCCTGCGGCTGGTGCGCCTATGGATGCCAATGCTAGCGCCGCACAACCGCTCGTGGGATTGGTTCCGTGGGCATTATCCGGTGTCTTGGCCTCGGTCTCGGCGATAGTGGCCAGGGCTTCCTCCCGCATGGCGGCGACGAGTTCGGGCACGGCTGGCGCGCCAAACTCGGCCAGCCCATACGCCGCATCCAACCGCTCGCCCTCCGAGCCGCGCTTTAAGACCGAGAGCAAGTCTTGCATATTGCCATTTGCCGGCCGCTGTTTTTTTGCGGATTCCCCGCACAACCAGTGCCAGACATCGCGCGATAGGGCCGGATGCCGATCCTCGATTTCGGGCGACCACGCGCGACTTTGATGATCCCAAGTCGGTTTTTCTGGCTCCTGCGTACGGGCAAACTGAAATTTCAACATATACCGATCTTTGCTACTAACATTCTCTGTTGCGCGATGCCAAGAATCAAAGTGAATGAGCGCCACCGTCCCCGCAGGACCGCAAAATGCCCGCGCTTCTTCCTGTGTTTTTTCGGGATCCACATCGCTAATGGTTTTGTACATCTGCATCCCGGGCAACACCCCCGACGGCCCCATATCCTCGGTCGTGTCCTGGGGAAAATAAAAAGCGAGCACCCAGTAAAATCTCGGATGCCGTACATTGTGATCGTACACATAACAATCCTTGTGCCATTGCTGTCCTCGTCGCCCAGGCGGATTCAAGTGGCAATGTCGATGGGGGTTCAAAATGTAATCTGGTCCCAACAGACTCGTCAGGGCACCCTTCACATTGGGGTGTTCAAACACGCGCCCGATCTGCGGCACCCGAGGCAAAATGTTATTTCCAGGATTGCCTTCTGCCGCAAAAACCGCCTCGATCTGATCGCGAATACTGGCGTGAAACGAGGGCGGATAATCCGCCTGCACAGTCAGGCATCCATCGACGATAAACCGCTGTACCTCTTCGTCGCTCAACAACCGAATTGAATCCACCATGGGGAAGTCCTCCGCTAAATAAGGGATTGTTCGGAAATCTCGTCCCCAGAAAATAAGAACTCCTTAAGCTCATTTATGGGCACAGGCCGATAGATTTCGTCTCGGCGATCCTCAGCAATCATGTACTCAAGATAGGCTTCCGCCGCGTCTCTCAAGCCTTCCAGTGCTTCTTTTTTATTTTTGCCGCAAGAAGCAATATCTAGCTCGACGCATAGCGAGGCGTACTGATTACCTTCTTTTTTTATTAAACAGGTAAAGGGTTTCATAGCAGACCCCCTCCCTTCAAAATACCGTCTTTACAATGGCCATTCAAATTCACCAGAGCGCGATATATGTCGTCGGGTGATTGGACATTCGACCATCTCAGGTCTTGCGCTCCTTTTTCTTGGCCGCCGGGAAATCAAGTGAGATAATCACTCAGCTTTCTCAATAGACGTTTGTGGCGTTTAGCCGAAATAGACCCTATAGAGCCAAGTACGCGATGACGCGGTAACACAGCGAGAAAGCCAAGTCGAATCAGAGATTTTGAGCGCAGACCACTCGACTTGAAATCCGCGTCGGCAGGAGAAATAATTTCGTCAAATCCCTCGACGCACTGATGTAACTGGGTGCTTACACCGCAAACGAGCAGATCGCGATAGGGCGGCATTTCCCGGAGGAAAAGGGCAGGTCTGTCCTTTAGTTCTCCATCGGCCTGCGATATAGGTGTAATAACGACGTCACCTTCCTTCATAGTCGGGATTCACCTCTTTGAGCAACTCCGCTGAATACTCAGGTTCGTTCTCTCCATAAGCGTCTTTTAGTCTTTGACCGGATAAACGAGACCAAGCTGCATACTCACTGTCCGATTCTCGTCCTGGTAGAATAGTGACAATCAGTTTCGCATTCGGTTCTAGGTCAAATGGCTCATCCAAGCAAATGCGCTCTCCATCAAAATGGGCGGACACAGCTATCATGGGCATAGTCAATTCCTCCTTTGAGCAAGTTGCACAGCCCTTCCCTTTCTTCACTCAGGTCTTGCGCTCTTTTTTCTTTGCCGCCGGGAAGAGCACGTTGTTCAGAATCAGCCGATAGCCGGGCGAGTTCGGATGCAGGGTGAGGTTGGTCGGTGGGTCGTGGACGTGGTGCCTGTGGTCTTCTGGGTCGTGGCCGGCGTAAAAGGTGAAGGTGCCCTTGCCGACGCGGCCGTGGATGTATTTGACACTGTCGGTGCCCTCTTCTTGGCCGAGGAGGATGACCGAATCCTTGATCAGCGCTTGGCGGAAGGCCGTGGTCTGGCCGAGAAAGCCATCGACGATGTTGGTGTGGCACTGGGTGAGCATCGTCGGCACGGGGTCGTATTTGGCGGAGAACTCGAACAGCGTGAAATACTCGGCCTCGGCCGTGCGGATCCGGCGCATGTCGTCCGGCGTGGTGTCGATGTTGGAGAATTCGTACACGAGCGGGTTGGTTTCGAGGACGAAGTTTTCAAAGGCCACGGTGCGGCTGAAGTCGAGTTGGGCTTGGGCGTTGGGGTCGGCTGGGTCGCCGTCGAAGACCGCGTGGCATATATCCACGTTGAGCGCGGCGAGGGCGATGTCAAAGGTGTCGGTGGCCGAGCACATGGCGAAGAGGAAGCCGCCCGCGGCCATGTACTCGTAGATTTTGATGACTACGGCCTTCTTTTGCTCGGAGACTTTGGCGTAGCCGAGGCGGCGCGCCATCTGCTCGTACGTGGCCTGCTGTTCGCGGTACCAAACCTGATTGCTGTACGAGCCGTAGAACTTGCCGTACTGACCGGTGAAATCCTCGTGGTGCAGGTGCAGCCAGTCGTAGTCGTCGAGTGCGCCTTGGAGTACTTCGTCGTCCCAGATCTTTTCGTAGGAGATTTGGGCGTATTCCAGCGCGAGGGTCACCGCATCGTCCCAGGGCTGTTTGTTGGGCGGCGTGTACACGGCGATCTTCGGCACCTTTTCCAAGCGCACGACTTCCATATTGGACGCGTCGATCTCCGCGTAGATCTGGGCGACTTGGGCCTCGGAGATGTGCTCGGTGCTGACGCCGCGCAGAATGGCTTCGCTGGCGATGAGGGCGTGTGCTTCGACGAGAAAAGCTCCACCTCGATAGTTGAGCAGCCACTCAACCGGAATGCCGCGTTCCAAGGTCCAGAAAGCGAGGCCGTAGGCCCGGAGATGATCGCGCTGGGAGGTGTCCATAGGCACGAGGATCTGCTCGGCGCGGGCCGGGAGGAAGGCGAGGGTGCAAAGGGCTAGGGCAAAGAGAATGGGCATGAGGTTAGCCGCTTTCGCGCAGGTGTCGGAGCCGCTCGATGTGCAGACGCGCCTCTGGGGCGCGGGCATCGTGTGGGTGCTGGAGAAGCGCGGTCTCGTAGGTTTTGAGGGCCTGCTCAATCGCGCCTTGGCGCTCGTAAAGCGCGGCTAGGCCGAGGTGGGCGGCGACGATGTGTTCGCCTTGGGGGAAGCGGGCGATTTGGCGCTGGTACAGGGCCATGGCCTCGTCAGAGCGATCTTGTCGTGCGCGCAATTCAGCGCGGATGAGCAAACTCCACTCAGCAAGGCCCGAGTCGGCACCCTCTTCGAGGGCAGTCCAGTGCGCTTTGGCCGCTTCGCTCTGCCCTTGCCGCTCTAAGAGTTGAGCGCGGCTGAGATCGGCGAGGCCAGCGGACGCGGCGTACTCTTCGCAGACGGCGAGCAAGGCGAGGACATCGTTGGCGAGGACATGGCTTGGGTCGGTTGCGGCCAGCGCGGCCAAGGCGGTGGTAGCTGCGGCAAAGTCGCCGCGGAAGTAGAGCAGTTCGGCGCGGTGATAGCGCGCCGCGTACGCAGCCGGACCGCCGCGCTTTTCCAAGTCTGCCCACAAGCGGTCGGCGCGGTCTAGGTCGCCGAGGCGCAAGTTGCACTCGGCGAACAGCAGCCGGGCTGGCTCGGTCCACGGGCCGCGCTGCGGGGATTCGACTACTGCTTGTAAAGAGGCGCAAGCAGCCTGTGCGTCGTGCTCTAGCAATAGACGCGCTTGCTCGACTTGCGCTTGCAGGTTGGCGGTCGCAGCAGTCGCGCTCCACAGGCCGAGGGCGCAGATGAGGGCGGGTATTCTCATGGGGCCTCGCGCGTTTGCAGGTCTTGGTAGATTTGGTCGTAGTAGCGCCGGAGCAAGGCGCGGTACTCCTCGGGATAGGGGCCAGCGAGCGCTTGGCGCAGGGCCTCGCGCCACAGGTCGGGTGACTGACCGCGATTTGCGGGCAGGGCGGTTGGACCGGCGTAGGGCTGGTCGTCGGCCGTGATGCTGCGCCGCTTTTCATCAAAGCCGCGGCTGTGGATAGAGCGGCTGGCGTCGAGCATGCGCTGGTAGATGCGCTCCTGATTTCGCCGCGTGCGCTGGGTGAGCCGCCTCCGCTGCAAGTCGGCGAGCACGCCCCGCATCTCGTCCTGGATGGCTTGCACTCGCTGTTGTGCCCCCCGGTGCCCGCGCAGCGAGCGGGCGATCTCGTCGAGCGCCTGCATGAGACCCTGCTGTCGGGCGCTGAGGCGCGCGATTTGCTGCTGGAGCGCAGGGCCGGGCATTTGGCCGAGGGCCTGCTCGGATGCTTGGTTGAGCTGGCTTTGCTGCTCGGAGAGGCCGAGCAACTGCTGCATGGCCTCGGCAAAGGCCGAAGGGGTCTGCGCCTTGGCGAGGTTGTCGAGGCTCTCGCGCAGGAGTAGAACGGTCTCGTTGAGATAGCGCATGGCCTTCCGCTGGGGATGGCGCGCTCCTTGCACGTCCCGCTGGCCGAGGCGCAGCGCAGCGTCGTGCATCTCGCGCAGGGCGTAGCCGATGGTTGCGCTCATATCGGGGGCGAGAGCCAAGGTGCGCCGGCCCACGGCGGCGATGCGCTCCACGACTTGGCTGGTACCTTGCATGAGCGCGAATTGGTCTTGGGCGCGGGCGTTGCCGAACAGGCTCTCTTGGCGTTGGGATAGCTGGACGAGGTCGCGCATGGCGCGGCGCAACTCGCGGCTGAGTTGGTCCTTTTCTCCGGCGAGGTATTCGTCTTGTATCTGCTGCAAATCCTCGGCTAGGGCGTCGAGGTCTGCGGCTAGGGCCTGTCCAGTCTGCTGGGCTGCACTTGGGGATTTAGCCCGCATCTGGCGCACCATCTGGCGCATTCGCTCGGAGAGGGCCTTGGTCTCTACGTCCTCGGCGCGGTGCGCTAGCTGTTCGGAGAGCGCGGGATTTTGCTCGGCTGTGGAATCGCTCAGTTCCTGGAGCTGCTCGGCGAGTCGCTCGGTGTCGCGCTGCAAACTGCCCTCCTGTAGCTGCTGGCGCAGGCCGCTCTGGCCGTCCGCGAGTTCGCGGTTGATTTGGCTCTGGCGTCGGGCTAGTTCCGCGGCTTGCTCGACGATGGCGCGCAACTGCTGCTCGGTCCGCACCTGTTCGAGCAGGGCAATGGTGCGGTCGAGCCGCTGCTGGAAGGCTTGCTGGTCTTCGTTAAAGCGCTTGAGGGCGTCGGCGAGGGCTTGAGGGTCTGGGTCGGTGGCAGCTTTTTGCAGTTCGGCGAGGGCCTGCTGCATTTCAGGGGTGGCAATGTCGCCCATGAGTTCGCGGATGTGGTCGAGCTTGTCGAGTAGCTCTTCGCTGCCCGTGCCCTCGTCCTGCATGGAGTCAATGGTTTTCTCCAGTTCAGCCGCTAGTTCCTCTACGGCGCGGGCGCGCTCAGCCTCGGCCGCAAGCGTTGATTCGAGTTCCTTCTTTTGTTCCCAGCTCAGTTCCTCGCTTTTGAGCAGTTCGCGGCGCACCCGCTCGATGTACTCCTGATGAGCCTGTCCTTCGGCTGCGAGTTCCTCCAAGGAGGAGAGTTGTTCCTCCTGGGCTTGGTCGGCCTCTGAGTAGAGTTCGTACAGGGAGGGGAAGCGCAGCACGTACTGGCGGCTCTGACCCTTTTGCGGTCCGGACACTTGGTTGTTGTCGAGGGCTTCTAGGTGGTAGTAGATGCGGTCTTCGGGCAATAGGTTAGCGGCTGATAGGTCCCAGATGTGGCTGACGAGTACCTCGCGCTGGGGATTGATGGGCAAAGCTCGGCGCTGTTCGGAGCCGTTGTTGACTCGATAGACCAAGGCGATTTCCTCGACGGAAAAGTCGTCGCTGGCCTCGGCCTTGAGTAGCACCTTGAGGGACTCGGGCAGGTCGCTGTCGCGGCCGGGATCGGTGATGGCGACTACTGGCTTCTGGTCTTCGCGCACTTGGATGGCGTAGCGGATGGGGTCGCGGTTTGTCGCGCCCTTGCGATCGACGAGGTCGATGTGGTACGCACCCGTGCGCTCGATTTGCAAGGCGATGCGGGCAGTCGCGCCGTCGAGTTGGGCGGCTAACGACAAGGTATCGTCGAGGACCAAGGCGGCCTCGGACAGGGGCTTGTTAGCCGTGACTTCAAGGGCGACGCGGGTACCGGGCAGCCCCTGGATGTCGCCGCCTTCTTCTTCAATGCGGTCGGGTAGCCGGCTGTAAGCAGGGTACTGGTAGTGCAGGCGCAAGCGCTTGACGGCCGGAGGGTCGATGACGCGTACCTCGTATTCGGGCGAGCGGTCGTCGCCGACTGCGATGGCGTAGTGGAAGGACTGCTGGACTTGGGGAAAGGTGTAGGTGACGGAGTCGGCGCGATCGACCACGAGCTCTTCGATCTGATAGGGTGCTTTTGTACTTGGGCGGCGCACGATGCGGGCGCGGCGCGGCTTGTCGCCGGCAAAATGCACTTGCAGGGTGGCGTCGTCGCCCTTGATGACTTCGAGGTTTCCGGGACGGACGGTGATCAGGGTGCGCGGGGGCCGCTCGTATGTGGTGAGCGGATGGGCACAGCGCTGGGCGGCTTGGGCGAGGTCGTCGCCAAACAGGACTCCGCAGAGAAGCGCGACAGCCGCTGAGCCGCCGAGCAGGCGCAGGTAGGCGTAGAGCGGCCGACGGTTGAGGATTTGGGCCGGATTGGCGGCGCGCAAGAGCTCGGCGGCCCGCTCGCTTGTAGCCGCAAGCAGCGCGGGCGAGTGAAGAGATGGGTCTGTATCAGATAGCTCTAAGGCGCTAATCAGCCGCTGTTGGAGCGGAGGACAGCGCCGTTCGACGAAGAGGGCGAAGCGGTGCTGCGAGAGGAGAACGGGCAGGTGCCGCTTGAGAGCAAATGCCAGGACCCCTCCGGTAGCCAAAAGTGCCAAGATGCCCAAGCCCGTGCGCCAGGGTGGCGAGAGAAAAAAAAGCGCTTCGAGCAGGACCCACAGCAAGACAGACATCAAGCCTGCGGCTAGACCCAAGGCCAACGCAGAGAGTATGGTTAGGCCCAAGGCGCGGCGGCGCAATGCGGCTAGGTGTGTGAGAAGGGGTGAGAGTGAACTATGGTCCATAGGAATTAGGCTTGGGATTGCTATATAGATGTTGCGGTGCGGAGCGAGGTTCCGCGTAGAAGAATAAAGTTAGCGCAGGGGTGTCTCCGCCGCCAGATGGACTACAGCAGGGTGTATGTGGTAGTCCGTTTTATCGTGCTAGCCGCTCTAGCCTTTATTATATTCTCCCTCATTATAGAAGCTGATCCAGACATTAGCGAGGAGAGCAGCGCGGATGAATACCTTGCGACGCGTATCGTTGGTAGCCTGTGGAGCGCTCGCTTTTGCGGCGACGCTGGCAGAAGCATACAACGTCTATCGGCTCGGGGGCGAGGACGGAAACCCGTGGTCGGCGGCGATATCGTATGAGCCTGGGGAGTACTTGGTCATCGGACCGGATGGTCAAATCGAGGATCGGGTCCCATTCAGTGCTCCAGACTCCCACCCCACGTGGAATGACACGCTGATGGTGAACGTCGATAGCACTGGGGTGCTCTGGATGCGCCCCTTCTGGGTGCCGGACACCTTGAATTTGGCGCAAGACGGGGTACGCAACCGGATTCCACGCGGGCTGTACGACAATATCGCCGTGGGCGGAACCAATCACACTACCGGCGTGATCGAAAGAATCCGGCCGATGTTCGACGGAGATCCCCAGACGGCGGCCTTCTTTGCCGCTAGCAATACGGACGATCCAGAGATTCGGAGCCAGTTCGTCGTCCAGAACCTAATCATCGACTTAGGAGCTGACTACCCGATTAATCGGGTGCGGTTCTTTCCTCGCTTGTCCAAAAACGATATCAAAATTGACCAGATCATCGCAGAGATGGCTCCTCCCAAGCTAGATAAAGAGACACTCGGCGAAGAGGATTTTTCCGACAATTTCCTGCCGTGGTTTGAAATCGCCGGTGCCAATAGCGTGCAAAACTTCGCCGCTCATGCTTCCTTTAGGACCCAAGACAGCCCTTGGTTTAAAAGTATTTCCCCGCGCGAAGTAGATTCCAAAAACGATTCGCGTCTGACCATTTTGCGTCGGGATACAGAAAACCAAGCAACCATCCTCGATGCCCGGTTTCCATTGCAGTCTCTCCAGTGGGTCACGATTCGCCCGCTCTATCCGACCTCCAACTGGGAGATCGCCGAGTTCCAGATTTTCGGTAAAGGCTACGTGCCACGCGCCATCTACACCAGCGCGGTACTCGACTTTGGCGAGGAGATGGCTTGGGGCAAGATTCGCTGGAAGGGCGAACACGATCCAGACAGCAAGATCCTGATTCGCACCCGTTCCGGCAGCGATAGCGATCCCAACCTCTACTGGCTGCCCAGCGAGGTCGCCGGCGAGTTCAAGGCTATAACCCGACAGGAATACGAGCGCGGCAACATCAAGAAGCGCTTCACCACGTTAGACGAGCGGCACTGGAGCTTCTGGTCGGCCCCTTATCCGTGGGAGGCGGGACTGGCCGATCCCGCGCAACCACCCCACGCTTGGGTGGATGGCACTGAGATCCTCTCGCCGGGGCCTTCGCGCTACTTTCAGTTCCAGCTTTTGGTGCTGTCAACCGTCGAGCAGAGCACGAAGTTGCAGGAGCTAGAAATACAGTTCGCGCGACCAGCGGCTTTGCAGGTGGTGGGCGAAATCTGGCCGCTGGACGCGTCGCGCACCGAGAGCACCGCGTTCACCTACAGCGTGCTGCCGACATTGGAAGCGGGCCACGGCTTCGACCGACTGGAGATTTTTACCCTGACGCGGGTCAACGCAGTGCGCTCAGTGCGGGTCGATGGCGTCGAAGTCAGCGACACACATCCGCCCGAAATACTCGATGACCGCATCGTCGCCAGCTTTCCGAAGTTGGCCGGACAGGGGGATACATTCAAGCTAATCGAGGTAGAATTCGATGCGCGGGTAGTGCGCTACGGCACTCAGTTTCAGGGCTGGATATTCGACAGCACCGCCAACGAGGTCAAACAGCTCATTTCCCCCGGAGACGCGACCGTTGACTTTCCAGGTAATGCGCTGGGGGTGCGCACGGTCGGGCTGGGTGAGGCGCTCTTAGCGGAAGTGGAGGTCGCGCCCAACCCATTTACGCCCAACGGAGATGGGATCAACGACTGGGCGCGATTCCAATTTCAGTTGCACGAGGTTTCCACCCCGCGGATGCTGACGGTCAATATCTATGATTTATCGGGGCGTCGAGTGCGGCAACTGCAGGAGCAAAATGCGGTGCGCGGCCTTTTCGGGGAAGAGTCCAGCATCCTCGCTTGGGATGGGATGGACGATCAGGGCGTCACGGTGAGGCCGGGAATCTATTTATACCGGATTGCCCTCGGCGCCGACAGCGGCGAAGAAGTACAAGTGGGAACCCTCTCACTGGCGTACTGAGCTAAGCTACCAACTCATTACAGCATTGCCGCTTTCGCCGGCCCAGTAGTCTATGGCATACCAGATGCCGGCCGTGACGAACTGACCGAGAATCAGGCCCATGAAGAAGGGTCGGGTTTTGAGATAGAGTGCCGGCCCTCCGTAGCGCAGGACGAGCGTCTTGCAGAGCCAAGCTAGGAATACACTAAAAAACATCGTGCCAAAGACGGCGCTGATCGGAAAACCCAGCGGGTGGAAAGGCCACCAAGATATGTGCTGGCGGGCGGCCATCAAGAGTACCATGGCCCCGGCACCAATAGTCGTATAGATCCAGTTCTCCCAATGCGGGCCATCGAGGGATTGTAGCCGCGCGGCGGCGTTGTCAAAGGGGTAGCGCGCCGCGCCGCCAAAGAAGAAGGAATCGGTGTTGATCCCCCCGTAGCGATAGCCTAGATCGAGGATGGCCCAGATCGAGCTAAATAGGGTCACGAGGATGGCCAAGAGGATGCCCCAAAAGACGATGCGGCGTCCTTTTTTTATGGTCTCCTCGGCGAGCTTGAGGCCATTGGCGCAGGAGGCCATGACAAAGGTGAGAATGTCGCTGGCCCAGATGTAGGTAAAGGCCAAGGCCATGACGCCGGAAGAGCCGATGGTGCGGGTGCCAAAGCCAGCGGCGACAAAATCCGAGGCGATCATCGGCGCGAAGATAAAGGCCAACCCCCCTTCGGCAACGACGCGGGTGATGCCTAAGAAGAGCACAAAGGCAAAAAAGAGATAGATGGGGGTAACCCAAGCGGGCAGCCCTGACTGCCAGAGCCACACGCCCATAAAGGTCAGGCTGCCCGCCAGCATCAAGAGCGCGGTCCGGTAGGAGAGGATTTCGCCGGAGTCGTCAATGTCGGAGGCACCGGAGATCGCTTTGCGCCAGACCGCGCGCAGGTGGTTGCGGGCATTCCACAGGCCGAAGAGAACCAGCGCGATGACGGCCCCGAAGCCTTGGTGGACGACGATCGAACCCGTATAGGTACTGTAGGCTCCGAGTACGGGATCGATCTTCTGGACACCGAGTACGTTGAAGATGCCCTGCTGGACGGTGTTGAGCAGATAGAAGAAGCACAGCCCAAAGGCTATGTCGCGGTTGACGAAGTAGGAAAAGCCCAGCATCTGGAAGCTGAGCCGGAGCGGAATCTGGATACTGTCGCGGAAGAGTGGGACTGAGGTATCGAGACCGACGCGGGAGAAGTAGGGAAAATAGTGATTGAGGCCATTGACGCTCTGGATGAGGGCGGGTACGGCAAAGCCGATCCACATCAGCGGATTTTTGAAAAAGGCGTTGAGTACTCCGGGGCGCTGATCCTCTTCTTGGAGCATGGCGATGGGGAGCTGGACCAGTGGGAAAATTAGGCGCTCGTTTTCGATCCACTGTTTGCGCAAGACAACCACCATGGAAATCATCGCCACGTAGAGCGCCAACACGAAAGGTATCCACAACGCCAGTGGGGACAGCCACAGCGCCCAAGGGATGCCCTGCCCCTGCGGCGCGCCTTCGTAGAAGTTTTTGATCTGGTCGAAGTCGTGGTGGGGGATGATCCAATCGGGGATGAGTGGATGGAGGAGCTCAGCCCAGTTGTTCTCGGGCGTGGCGTAGTAGATGACGCTGGTGATATCGGGTAGGAGAAAGGCGGTAAGCCCCCATTCGGGGATTGAGGTGGCGACGATCCACATGATGTAAATGAGCGCCAACTCGGCCCGATTCAGCATCCACGAGCGACGTATAAAGCCTAGCAGGGTGTTGCCGACAAAGACCAGAAAGAAGAAGAGAATGATGGCGGCGGGCGTGTTGAAGTACGAGGCGATCCGAGAGCCGTGGAGCACCATGTTGCAATAGGGAACGCCGGCCCCAATGGCCCAAGCACCGGCTGCGCCGACGAGGAGGGCGCGGAGACCGGGCCGCTGAGTGGATGAAGTCGTGCTCAAATTCTCTCCATAAAAGACGGGCCGTTGCCACATCTGCTGAATGGGATAGAATATCCCCCGCCTAGGGGACTGTCAATAAATCAGGCCAGTGGGCACGAGGGTTGCTGCAGAGCCGAGGTCAAGCCAGCAGATTCGCAGCGAGAACAAAATTATATAAATATGCCGTCTAGTTTTTCTTACATTACCAGAGCACCTCAGCCCATGAGCGCTATGCAAACCGGGTGAACACTACATGAACTTTGCCAACTATCTTCGTTCGATGCTGCTCGCAGCGTTAGCAACTGCGCTATATGTCCTGCCGACGGCGGCTTTAGATACCCTGCGGGTCGGCATCGGCGGGAATGTCTCTTGGACGGGCGAGACTACTCGCGACGATCTGGTTTCGATCCTACCTGAATACAAGGTAAACCGGCAATTTACTGAGGTCGGCAATGTGCCGGGCAATCTGATTGACTTGAGCAACCTACAGGTTGTAACGACGCGCGTATTGGTCAAGACTGTGGTCGATGTCGAGCCCGAGTTGCTAGCGGGACAACTGGCCTTGGTTGAGCAGTTGTTGCTCGACCAGATCGAGCCACTGGAGGGAGTGACGCAGATTGGGACGACAGCGCAGGGATTTTTGTCGGTGATTTTGGTGGATTTCGCTCCAGAGGTGACGCTGGATGAGGCAATGACCACAGTGGAAGCAGCGGTTGACGCAATTCGTTCGACGCAAGTGGTCCGCCAAGCAGAAGGAGAGGCGGAGGCCGACGACCCCAGTCTGGAGTGCCGCGAAGAGAGCCGGCGCTTTGATTCGACCACTGATATCACCGACGATTGGGGTGATTGCGAGACGATTTTCCAAAACGGCATACGGGCCGATTGTTACCAGACGATCTGTCGCAACCTGACTACTGGCGACCAGACGAGTAGGCCGGGCAGGTTACAGGCGGGGGGAGGCAAGCTGGTCGCCCGGCGCGCGATCCAGCAGGGGCTGAAGCTGCCTGCAGGTACCGACCCGGTGGTACTGCCAGTGGGACTAAGCCCGGACCACGTGGCCCGGGGAGAGAACGTGGCCCAACGGGCACTGGGGTGGGGTGGGCGGATCACCGCACCAGCGATTAAGGATGTGGCAGCAGCCGACTTGGAGGCGACCTTGTTGGAACTGATCGCGCCTGAAGGGGCTGAAGATGCCTTCTCGCGCAAGGGGATTTTTGGCGCATTAGGTACCTTTATCGTACTGGATTTGGGCAGTCCGATCGGGGTCAATCGCATCCGCTTTTACCCGCGCAACACCGTGCAGAGCGCGCCTCAGTATCCCTTCCAGAACGATTTTATTCGCCAGTTTGAACTGCTGCTCCACGATGGCCAAGACCTGGTCTTGGACGGCACGGGTCGGCTGGTTCCGCAGCTCGAGGATTTCAAAATTTTGCTGCGCAGTACCGGAAACGAAGACCAAGTAGTAGATGTGCAAGTGCAGCCGGCCCGTCCAGTGCGTTTCGTGCGCATCAAATCCACTTCGTCTTTCCCCTATGAGATCGACGAATTAGAAGTATATGGACAAGGTTTTATCGGCAGTAGCCGCTACGTCTCCCACGTGTACGATCTGGGGGGGCCGGCCACATGGGGCAACATTAGCTGGCAAGCGCGCCTTATCGACCTCCGCAGTGGCACCGTCGCTGGTCTCGACGAGGCGTTAAATCAAGACTGTACGACTCAACGCGACACCTTTTCCACCGCCGCAGATGTACCCGACGACTGGGGTGAGTGCGATACCGCTTCGCTCTATCTTCCCGGCCAAGGTTATACCACGGTGTGGATGTGCTTTCAGACAGCCTGCCGCGATAATACCACCGGGGACATCATTCGCTACCCCGGCCAGACGGCTGGCAAGCGGGTGGCCGCCAAACCAACGGTCGGCGAGCCATCGCAGATCCTAGTCCGCACCCGCACGGGGAACGATCCCGACCCATTGCTCTACTACCGCAGAGACGTGCAGCGCATCGGCGAAGACGAACGATCCACCTCGCTGATAGATCTAGAAGCACAGCTAGCCCGCGACGAATACTTGAGCCTAGCGCCCGACTTAGAGGCCTCGCCGCCTCGGGTATGGGACAAGGGCGAGATCGGAGAAGATCTAGAAAACTGGAGCCCGTGGTCGGCACCCTATTTGCGCGGGGACCGAGAAGGTGGGACCCCGATTATCTCGCCTGGACCACGGCGCTATATTCAATTTTCGATTGACTTTCTCAACGACGATATCGACGCGACCAAACTCGTCGAGCAATTGTCAATCGAGTATCTGCGACCTCCCATCGCCGACGATCTGATCGCCGAGATCTATCCGCGCGAAGTGGAGGTCTCCGAATCGGTGAATTTCACTTATGCCGTGCGGGCACTGATGAACATCGAGGGAGTCAAGGGATTCGACACCTTTGAAATTCGGACGCCCACGCGGGTGTTGGGGATTGACCGGATCGAGATTGTGGATGGTTCGGATACCATTGCAGAGCAAGTATTAAACGCCGATGTGATCCTCGACCAGCGAGGCGTGCCGATGGTGCGGACTGAGGAAGGCCAAGTGCAAGAGTTGCCTTACTCGACAGCCTCAGCAGCGGGGGATACCTTTGCCATCCAAGCCATAACCGACCGCAACTTCATCGTCCACTTCCCCCGGATTGAGCCGACGGAAGGTGGGGGCGAACGCCTTTTGAAAATTCACTTCCGCGGGCAGGTACTGCTCTATAGCACGCTGTTCCGAGGCCAAGCCATTCTCTCCTCCCAGCCCGGTAGCATCCAGCGGATCACACCGGGGAATGCCGCCCTGTTGGGCGAGGGAGACCTGCCGACAGCTTCGGGCATCACGGTGCTGAGTCCGGGCATTACCGAGGGCAGCCTAGTCGGCTCTTTCGCCTTGGAGCCCAACCCCTTCACGCCCAACGGGGATGGGATCAACGATCAGCTAGCGCTGCGCTATGACATAGTGGCCGTAACGCGCGCAGCCAAGGTGCAGATACAAGTCTTCGATCTGAGCGGGCGCTTGGTGCATACGATTTACGAGGGTGCCGACCTAAGTGGACGCTACGACCGAACCTCTCGACCTGAGCTGTCTTGGGACGGGCGCGTCCAAGGAGGTACGGTGGTGCCGCCGGGGATCTACCTGATTTACATAGAAGTCAAAGGGGATTCAAAAGCCAATCGGCGGGCAGTACCGGTAGCGGTGGCCTACTAAATCGTCAAAACATTCCTTTGAGCTGTTGACGCCATTGGTCCTTGAGCGCCTCGAGGATCGCTTGCTGGCGCTCTTCCACGTAGTACTTCTTGAAGCGATCTAGGTTTTTTACTCCTGCCAACGTGTCGCCTTGGATGACTTGCAGATGGCCGACCATCCGGTTGGCCTGCACGTGGTCGGGTTGTATCTCGAGGATGGCTTGCGCCTGCGCTAGAGCCTTGATGCCTTCGTGCTGAGTCGCATAGTGGGTGGCCAAAAGCCAGCGAGGTGCCACCAAATGGGGATGGGCAGCGACCAAGCGTTTGAGCTGGACCTCGGCCGCGGTGGACTCATCGGAGGCCAAGAGTAGGTGGGCTAGACGGAGACCAGCTTCGGCGTGAGTGGAGTCGCGCTGGAGGATCGCCGCATACTCGCGTCGAGCTAGGCCCGGCTGACCCAAGGCTTCTGTTAACTGACCCAACTGGTAGCGGAAGCGCAACGAGTCGGGTGCTTGGACGACGAGGTCGCGATAGAGGGCGGCAGCCGCGTCGAGTTGGTCGAGTTGGATATGGGCATAGGCCAGCCGCTCCTGCACTGCTTTTCGCTCTGGTGCCGCAGCCGCGTCGAGCAGTTTTTCGTATTGGACGATTGCTTCCGCGTAGCGACTGGCATACAGGAGGGCATTGCCCAAGGCGTAGCGGGCTTCGGGATAGTCTGGATAGCGGACGACAAAATTTTGGTAGGCTGCAATGGCCTGGTCGTAGCGGCCCCGCCGTGCGTACAAGGCCCCGAGATTGAAACGGGCCTCGCGGATCTCCGGGTCGAGGGCGAGAGCTTGCTCATAGGCGGCGATGGCGTTGGCCGGCAAGCCCTTTTGCTGATAGACGAAGCCCAGCCGATGCAAGGTTTCGGCGTCACCGGCCATGTTCATTGGACCGACGCGGAAGTTACAAGCCACTAAAAGGGCTATGAGTGCGCCCCCGGCCCAAGCCAGTTTCACACCGGCGCGTTCGCGTCCGAGGCAATAGAATGCACTGACGGCATAGGCGGCAAAAAGCAGCAGGGGTGGTACAATCGGCAGGCGGTAGCGCGCGGTTGGAAAGAATAAGATGACGGATAGTGCATAGACGGCGATGTAGAGGAGTAGAAGGTACATTTCCGCCCGGCGTTGCTCCCGATTGTAGCACACTAGCCCTATACCCAGCAAGGCCAGTGGTGCCACGACCCCAAAGGGGAAGGCAATGGTCGCCTTCCACAATAGCAGCGATAGCAAGGGGGAGAAGTTGCGAGCGTAGTAAAGGTCTTGGTTGCGGCCTATCTCGTCGCCGTGCCAGAAGATATAGGTTTTGTGGAGCAGGAGCAGAAGATAGGCACTTGGCTCGGCGCTGATAAAGTCCCAAGCTCGGGCGAAGAAATAGTCGGATTGGTCCGAGGCCCGGGTAAGCCCGGCTTCGGTTCGGGGTTGGCTGACCAAGGCGCGCCACGCTGGGCCGGGTGGGATGCGGATTGTCTCCTCGTAGTTGGCGTTGTTTCCCAAGTAGAAATTGATCCCTCCGTTGGAGGAAATCAGCACCAAGTCGTCGCCTATCAGGTAATTGCGCAGAGTGACGGGAGCGATGACCAACGAGGCCCCCAGCAGCAAGGGCAGAGCATTTAACAAGCGCCGTGGCCACGGCAACGCACGGCGCACGATAATCACCCAGAGCAAGGCCGCGGGCAGAAAGAGCAGGATATTGGCCACGGCAAGGGCGGCCAAGCCCAGACAGAAGCCGGGGACTAGGAGCCGACGCGGACGACCAGCCATGGCCCAAGGCAGGGTCAACAGGATCAGTAGATTAAAGAAAAGGGCTAGGGGAGGCGGCAGGAATTCACCTGAGAAGAAGACTAAAGGGCCGTAGAGAGCTGCGGCAACGGCCGCGGCAAGCCCTAGGCCGGGAGAAAACAGGCGGCGGCCGAGCAGGTAAAGCAGGACGCAGTTGCAGGCGCTAATGGCAGCTTGGACGAGGCGGGGCAGGTAGTAGGTAGGGGTGAAGAGCGCGTAGAGAAACCCTAGGAAGTAAGGATAGAGCGGCGGTTGCCAGAAGGGAGCGTCCCCGCCGTCCCAGTGCCCCTGCACCCCCATGCGTTCAGCCGCGTCCGCGTAGGTTTTTGCATCGACCAGTGGATAGTCAAAAAAGGGGCTTGTCTGGCTTTGCTCTATGTAGAGGAGGCGCACCCCCAACGCCGCGAGCCAGAGCAACCCTCCGACCAGCCAGCCCGATCGCCCCATCGCACTCAATCAAATGCCCAGACCGGCGTAAACCGTGATAAAGCCTTCGGTGATGGTCCGAGTCTTCAGCCCGGGATCCTGAAAGTCGCGCACGTCGAATTTCATGCCCACCTGGGTCGTCAGCACGTATCCTTGGTACTCGGCCACGTTGGAAATCTGGGTAGCAGAGATAAAGGACTGGAAGTTGTTGATGTCGTCGTCTAAGTCCCGGAAGAGCACGTACTCGACGCCGCCAGCAAAAGTGGTACTGCGGAGAAAGGGCACCTCGGCAATGAGTCCGAAAATCTCGGTCAGTTCCTTGCGCCCTAAGCGCGAGAATAGGTCGTAGGTCTGGCGGCGAAACTCGCTCTTCCAGCGCGGCATAAGCCGCAGAGTGCCGATCTCGCGGAGGTACTCGGCCTTGTTGACGAAGCCGAAGAAGAACTCGTTGGGATCGAGGCCAAAGGAAGCGCGGGAAGCGCTATCGAGACGCTGATGCCAGAGGTCGTATTTGAGTAAGTTTTTGACGGTCAAGTCGGCGATGGGCGTATAGGTATGGCCGATGAAGAAACCATTGTACCAGGTGTCGCGCCCAAGCATTGGATCAATAACTTCGACATTGCGGTCGTCGCGCAAGGTATTGCGATTATTCCACTGGAGGAGGTCGTCGGCAATGTCGTCCTTGATGCTCTTGGTTATTTCCATGACCCGCAGACGACCCCAGCGAGCGTGATCGATATCCAGAGTCAACATGCCATAGTAGGTGTAGTTGCGCTGGTCAGAGGTGATAAGCTCGTCGCGCAGATGCCCCACAGTGAGGCGCAATTGCGGCGCGAGGTGAGTGCCGACATAGACGTTGAAGCCGCGATGGTCGCGCTGGTAGGGAAAGTCGGGGCGGTTGTCGTTTTCAAAGCGATCAATCCAAGTGTTGTTGTTGGCGTCAATGCCGTAGAGGAACTCCGGTCGTTCGACGTGCTGCCGCAGGAAAGGCTCTTCGTAGTCGGGGATCAGGTTGATCACCCGGCCGTTATCGTTTTGGTTGTAGTCGGGGATGAAGTCGTTGTTTTCGTCCCAGCCGGGAAAGACCGCTGGATCGGTGACCAGCGCGTCGTTGCGGCCCCAATCGGGGACCCGGTCTTGGTCGTCATTGTCCTCGACAAAATCGACTAAGAAGCGTTCGATGTTGCCCGGAGCACCGTTCTCAAAATAGCCAGAAGAATAGTCGATAAACCCGTCCTGTTCGGCGACGTACACGGTGGTGGCGTAGTCCGGATCCATGTAGAAGACCTCGCCAAATAAGAAAAAGGGATAGGCCACCTTCGACAGATTGGCCATCCACGCATTGGCTGAGGGCTTGTTGGAGGTGCCCGACGAGGTGTTGTGGTCGGTGTTGCCTTGGTCGTTGCTCGGATAGGGGTACTTGCGGTAAACCCGACTGTTGTCGAATTCGCCGTAGAAATTGAATCCCTTGATGTCGTTGAATTCGGTGGTGAAACCAAAGATCGAGGTGGCGGTTGGTAAGCCGTATTCAAAGGAGACCACTCTGAGGTTGGTGTTGTCCTTGACGTTGCCCTCGGCGCGGGCCATTAGCAGGAAGACGGGGTCTTCATTGCGGCCGGTTTGGCGGTTGGAGGTAACCTGCACCTTGTAGTCGTTGCCCAACACCAAGTCGAACTGGACTTTGCGGATTTGGGTCTTGTCTTGGGGGGCTGTGAGCAGGTAGTCGCTGCGATTGAAGTCGTAGCGCAAGCGGATCTGCTCGTTGCCGTCGGCAGAGACGAAGCCCTCTTGTGGGAATCCACCTTCGATGATCGGCTCGAAACCTATTTCCTTGCCGCGCACTTGGGTCCCGTCGAGGTAAGTAATAATGATATCGGACCCGGCGGGGAAGAAGGCGGCCCCGCCCTCGTTGTCGGCGGGTGAATCGTCGCTGAGCAGCACTTCGATCCAAGCGATCGCCTCGGCCTTCTGGTCAACGGTCAGTTCCCCAGTGAGAGGATTGCCGCCGAAGCCTTCGGTGAGGGTGTTGGACTGGTGGGCGTTGACGAAGGTGAAGCCCAAGGTAGTAAAATCACCAATCTGGACCGTGGTACGCCCTCCCATCAAGGACGTATTGTTGGTGCGGTTGATGCCCTCGGCAAAAGTCGAGGACCCGCCCGATTCGCTCAGCCGCGAATAGAGGGCGGTTAACATGTACTTATCAGTGGCGATGTCGAATTGAACGCCATCGAAGTCCGGTTTGGAGAAGGTCATCGGCGTCAGGGTGGTGCGCAGGCCGTTGGCAATGGTTAGTGCATAGTGGTACTGGCCTTTGGCGTCGGAGGCGATCACTACGTTGCTGAACCAACTGCGAAAGCGGTCGTCTTTGAAGAGCTGATTGCCTTTCTGCAGAGGCTGGCGCTGGTCGTTGTTGTAGATGAGCCAGCCGCGACCGACAAAGTTGCCGAAGAAGTCGTAGAAATAGTCGCCTTCGAGCGCGGTATCGACATAGCGCTGGTAGTGCTGGCGGGCGTAGTTGGAGTACTCCCACTGCTGCCACCGGTACTCGTTGTAGAGTTCCTGCGGGATGTACCAGCGGCGCACCGCCGGGTCCAACGCGTCAAAGAGCACACCCGCTCCCTGTGGCTCAAAGGTGGTGCGCCCCCCCCTCTGGACGCCCAGACGGTTACCGTAGGTTTGTGCGCGAGCCTGATCCGCGATGCCGATTAGGAGGCCCAGCGTCAGTAAGACAGCACTGTGCGACATTCTCATGGCCGGATTCCCTCGTGTAGGGTAGTACGGTGCGTATCGGAGGAACTCCCTTAACAAAAAAAGGGCGATGGGCTGGGTAGCCCACCGCCCTAAAAAAACGATGCTGCGCACTCGTCTTACTGCTGGAACTGGGCTTTGATGCGGCCCCAAGTATCGGACTCAACCGAGGTGGGCTCGGGAGCGGCCCCCCAGTCGATAGAGTCGTCTAGCTCGCTCATAACCATGTCGTTGTCGGCGCGGCAGCATCCATTGGGCGAAGTGGACCAGAAGCCCTGATACGTGGTGCCTGGCTCGTCGAAATCGCCGAAGGTCCAACTCATGGCGATGACGTCGCCGTCGGAGAGGTCGGTCAGTTCGGCCCCTTCGCGATTGCCGTCGTCGGGAATGAAGTCGTAAGGCTGAATCCACATCTCGTAGAAGTAAGTGCTCTCGCCGAACTCCTCACCTTCAAAGGAGTACTCCATGACCCAGTTATCGCCGTTGAACGGATCCGTGCGCCACTCGAAATCGGGCAGGAACTGACCCCAGCTACCGCCGATCGGCGGAATGCCGAAGTTGAAGGACTGCTTGACGATGCCACCCTCACTACCAGGGGCATAGTCACCGCCTCCTTCGGCCTCGGGGTGCGTCGGGGCAATGTAGATCTCCCAAGCATCGTCGGTCCAGAACTGGGCCGGATCCTCGCGGTCCGTGTTGTGGACGTTGTCGAAAACCTCGGCCATCAAGTAGAGGCGGTCGTTGTTGTCGTTCCAGCCGACGATCTGGCGGACGCTCAGATCGCTGACGTCGATCTCGCCGCGCACTTTGGAGTAAACGGCGTCCGAATACATGTCGTTGCCCACTTCGTAGGGCACCTGCGGAATGACGCTCCACTCCGAGATGTCGCCATCGACGTTAGGCAAATTCTCGTCGGGAAACTGCACGGCAAAGAGGAACTCTCCCGGAGGAAAATGGCTCCAGGTTGGCGTGGCCAGTCCCACTACCAGCAGGGCAGCGACGAAAGTCAATACATTGCGCATGTTGCACCTCCTATAGGTGAGCGCGGATAAAGATGACTAGCTTTAGGCTTGCAGCGTTCCAATTGTACACAATACATATGTCTAGTTCAACCATAAAATTTATACTGAACTACGGATTTTTTTCGCACGGCTGGAGCAGCGAGCGGATTCGCTCGGCCTCGGGGTGATGGGGGACCAAGCGCAACAAAATCTGCCAAGTAGTGGTCATTCTGCACAAATCACCTGTCGTGCGATAGAGTTCGCCCAAGTGATAATAGACGCTGGTTCTGCTCGGGTCCAGGGTGAGTGCAGTCTGGTAGGCCGCGATAGCTTGGGAGTGCTGACCGAGGTGCTGGTAGGCTCGGCCGAGGTTAAAGACGGCGCGTGCGTGGTCGGGTGATTGGTGCAGCGCTTTTTCGTAGTGGGAAATCGCCGCGGCATGGCGGCCCATCTTCTGGTAGGCGAGTCCAGTGTTGTAATGCACACCAGCGTGATCGGGGTTGAGTTCCAGCGCGGCGTTGAAGACTCGGATGGCCGTGCGATATTGTTCTTCCGCATTGTAGAGTAGCCCTAGGTTGTAGTAAGGGTGAACTCGGTGCGGATTGATGGCAATGGCTCGCTTGTAGTGCTCGATCGCTGCTTTGACATCGCCCTGTTGGTAGTGCGCATGGGCCAAATTTTCGCGAGCCCTAGCGTTGTCGGGGTAGAGGGCGACGACAGCGGAAAACAGTGCGTAGTCGCTGGCCCAGTCGCGATTGCGGTCAATGGTGCGGACGGCCATGAGCAAGAGGACGACAGCGACTAGGGCACTACCAGCGATGCGATAGCGCTTTGTGAACCAAGTCTTAGCGGCTATCCCTAAGAGGAGCGCCAGCGCGGGCATGACTGGATGCAGATAGCGCTCGGCCATGCCGCTGGGGGCCAAAACCAAGAGGTTGGAAGCGGGCAGGAAGGCGAGCCAGCCGAAGGCCGCGGCGAAGACCAATGGAGGCGAGGAGGCGCGCAAGGGCAGGTAGAGGAGCGCGCCAGCGGCGAAGAGGCCGGCGATGAAGTAGGGGTCGAGCGGCGTCTGCACCAAGGGAATAGAAGCGTAGGAGTAGTCCGCTGAGAGGTGAAGCGGAAAGACGATCAGCAGTAGGTAGCGCAGCAGGATAGCCGGGAGCGTCAGCAGCCGAGAAACCGCATCGGCGTCGGCGAGGAAGTTGGCAGAGATCGGTTCTGCCGCCTCTGCTGCGTTCCAGCGCAAGGCTAGGGCCAAGACTAGGACTAGGGCATATCCCCAGTGGCGCACGAGCCATGCACGGGTGAAGGTGAACAAGTGTCGGAATGGACGGGCTGGCGCGGCAAATAGCGCGTCGTAGCAATAGGCGACGGCCGGCAAGACAAAGCCGCTCTCCTTGGACAAGATGCTGCAACCGTACAGGAACCACACCAGTACTCGCCCGCGATATGTCCGCGCACGTATATGGCAAAGTAGGCCCGCCAAAAAGAAGAAGCTCATTAGCAAATCGCCGCGGGAGGATATCCAAGAAACTACCTCGGTTTGCAGCGGATGGAGGGCGTAAAACAAGGAGGCCAAGAGTGCCGCAGACTGACGTGCGAGGATGTGGTAACTTAGCTGAAAGACCAACAGGGCGTTGAGGAGGTGGAGGAGGAGACTACTCAGGTGGTAGCCTAGCGGCTGGTCGCCGTACCAGTAGAAGTCACAGGCTAGCGAGAGCAGGGTTAGGGGCCGATAGAGATCGGGGTGAATACTGCTCTGAAGGAAGGCATCCAGCGGGCGAAACTGGTGGACTAGTGGGCTACTCAGGTAGGCCGAGTCATCGAAGACAAAGCCGTTGCCCAAAGCGTTGAGGTAGCACAAGGCTCCCGCCAAGACGATCAGAAACCAGCATTTAAGTGTGTGGATAGCAGGCATGGACGCGCCTTGAGGATTTGGGCTGTTTCGACTATATATACTCGCGGTTGAAATAGAAACCGATTCAACAAGGAATTATAGGCATGACGATGAGTTGGGGTAAACAGCAGGCGGCGTTGCGAGCGGGGAGCCTGCTCTTAGGCTTACTGGTAGTCCTAGGGGCCTGCGGCAAGCAGCAAGAGGAAGAAATCGTCGCGGTGGTGGGGCAGAAAGCGATCCACGCCGAGGAGCTACGGCGATTCGTGCTCAACTTGCTGCCGGGACTCTATACCCACAAGCAGGGCCAAGAGGCGCGGGAAGACTACCTGCAGAGCTTGATTGACCAAGAATTATTGCTACTTGAGGCTCGCAACCGAGGTTTGGAGCAGGACTCGCAACTAGTGGAGAAACTGAGTAGTAAGCAGCGGAAATACATCGTCTCGGCTCTGCGCCAGCGCGAGATCATGCCGCTAGTAGAAGTAACAGAGGAGGATATTCGCCAGCGCTTCGAGGAACTCGGCCTAGCGCGCGAGCGATTTTTGACTGCAATCGTGGTCGCTAGCCAGCAAGAGGTAGGTGAACTGCAGAAGCGGCTGGCGGCCGGGGAGTCTTGGGCCGATTTGGCCCGGGCGCATTCGCTGGACAGCCAATCGGCTGAACGCGCGGGTGAGGTAGGTTTTCTCAATCGTTCGTTGGCCGAGCAGATGGGGATACCTGTGGCGGTTTTCGATACCCTCGCGACGGGAGAAGTCTCGTCCCCGCTAGTTCGCGGTCGGGCCTATCAGCTCATTCGCTTCATCGGCGAGCGGCAGGCCGAATTGGCAACCCATCAAGCCGCGTTGCAAGCACAGTTAATGAAGCTAGGCCAAAGGGAAGTCGAGGACCGCAAGGTCGAAATGCTGGCCTACGAGTTGGACTGGACAATGGACGCGGCAGGCCGCCAAGTTCTCGCGGTGCTGGCGGAGAATCCGGCGCAGCAGGTGCAGCACTTGAGCGCGGGCGACCGCAGTGCAGCGCTCTTCAGCTACAAAGGAGGCCAAGTCAGCGTAAACGAGTATCTCCACATGCTAAAGCTGCACCGGATACCCTCGCGAAAAGCGCTAGCAGACAGCGCGTTTATCACTGCGATTGCCCGCCGCTTTATCCTGCCCGAAACCATGCTAGCCCACGCGGCAAGCCAAGCGGGCATCCCGGACGAGCCCGCCGTCGTCGATTGGGTGGAGGATGCTAAAGAGGAGCTTTTGTTGACCCGCTTGCGCCAGATCGAGGTCAGAGATAAGGTCGCGGTGGAGGACGAGGCGGCCCGCCGCTATATCGACGAGCACCCCGAGCAGTTTATGCTGCCGGAGCGAATCTGCTACGATGAACTCATTGTCCCCACCGAGGAGGAAGCCGCACAACTCGCAGGAGAATTGGACGAGGCGACCGATCTTTTGCAGGTCGCCCGGCAGCGCGGCTTTAATGTGCGGCCGCGGCAGCCGGATGGCTTGGTCTGCATGATCAGCCTCAACGAGATCGTCTATCCTCGTCTCTGGCCAGCGCTGCAAGAGGCACCGTTGGGTGCGTTGCGCGGCCCGGTGGAGACCCGGGATGGGTATATTTTCTTTAAGGTAATGCGGCACCAGGAGCCACAGCCGGAACCTGCGGACAAGGCATTGCGGCGGGCGCGGGCTTCGCTAGTCCAGCGCCAAGAGCGAGAGCGCTTTGACAAACTAATGGACCAGTTGCGAGCCAAGTACCGCACTCAGGTGACCGCGTTTGCCGACCGACTGGACGCGGCGTTGCCGGACGCACTTTTGGCCAGCTTGACTCAACCGCCGCAAAAACAGATTGAAAACCCCTGATTCAATGATTAAAATCTAGACTCTACGTCTTCGGTTCTATGCAGAAGGGAGTCGCCCATGTCGAGCGCCAAGAGGTTCCAGTTATTCGCGTGCGGACTGTACTTGCTTAGCTCTGTTGCGTTGGCCCACGCGCAGACCCCCGCCCAAGCAGGTTTTAGCCTCTCGGCCAGCGGAGTTTCCGTTGACCGGGCCGAGCACTGGGAAGCGTGGACTCGGCCCAAACACGCAGTGGAGATCGACCCACACACGCACGCAGTGCGCCCGCGCACTATCCGCATCGAGACCAACGCCGTGGAGGGGATGGACCAATTTCAGACCCTCATCGGCGATCAGAAAGCCTACGAAAAACTGCTCAAGGACCTCGGCCGTGCAGATCTCCCCACGCCGTTCAACATCCGCACTGCGCCAGCGACCGTAGCCGGCGTACCCATCGTGTATTTGAAAGCCAACAAAAAGAAGAATATCGAGGTGGGCGATCCCGTTATCTGGTACTACTACCACGGAGGCATCAAGTACACGCCCAACAATCCCGAGTCCGCCGCTTTCATCCTCGATGGGGATCCGCTGACTTATTGGGAACCTAGCAGCGCGGTGGATCGCACGACCTACGGAGCGCTCCCCGAAGATCAACGCGGGCCGATCTACTATTTCGCCCAAGACGACGCCGGCGAACGGCGAGTGGATCGGGCGACCTACGAGGTAGCTAGCAGTACCAATAGGCGGATCGAATACCACAGTCGCTCGTTTGAGAACTGGTACATAGATATCGATCTAGGGCGGCTGGTTGCAGTCTCGCGAATTGTGCTGCGCTTCGTCGATCCAGAGGTAGGCGAGCCGTTCCGCCAAGTCCGCATCCTCGGTACAGCTTCTGACCAGCGCGACGCGGCACTCTCGCTCATTGAGCGCACGATCGTCCCCAACGAAGATCAGACGGTGTTGGAGTTCGATCTAGACCCAGATGACGAAGGCCTCTTCCGGCAGTTGCACATTGTGCGGATTGCGATCACCGACAGCCGGTTCGACAAATTTCGCACGGTCTCAGAGGCGGAGTTTATGGCCCTGCCGGCAGGAGACCAAGGCGGGATCGATTACCACATTGTCAATGCGGCCGGCAGCGAGACCAAAGTGGATGAGGATATCTTCTCCCAAGTTGACCCCCAGCGCCAAGGTCGGCTGATCTACTACCAGCGCGAGCGGCCTCGGCTGGCCGACATCGAGATTTGGAATCAAGGCGACAACATCGCGCTGGGGATCGTCGATGGTGGCGGGAGTGTTGACCTGACCGGCATCTTCGCCGGCACACCCGGCTTTGATGGGCGCTACGAGACTAACTACTTGCAGCTAGTCTGGTCGCCAGACCCGCGCTTTGACAACCGCGGCGTGCTGACCTTAGACCTAGGGGCCAGATTCTGGCTGAGCTACTTCCGCATGGTCGGCGGCATCAGCGGCGTCGATGAGATGGTACTGCGCGCTTCGGATGGCACGCGGGACTCCAACGGCAACCTCAAGTGGGAAGAGATCCACCGCCAGCAGGGCGGCACGGTCGAGCAGGGTTTTGACGAATTGTTCCAAGTCCGCTATCTGACCTCGCAGATATTCTCCGACCACGCGGGTCGGGCCGGAGGCTACAATACCGGCGACCGGATCCGCGAATTCCAGCTCTTTGGTCAAGGAGCACCGTCGGAGGTTACTCTTACTTCACCGATGATCGAGTTGCCAAGCGCGGTCCTACTAGGCCGCATTGAGTGGGAAGCCGATATCCCCGATCCCGATATAGCGCAGGTGGAGATCCGCACGCGCACCGGCGACCGGTTGATCGAGGAGACCGAATACTACGGCAGCGGCGGCGAGCCTAAGACCGAAGCTGAATACAATAAGCTACCCAAGGGATTTCAGGGGCCGGTCGTCTCCCGCGTCAAGCCCGGCGGCGGTTGGAGTAGCTGGAGTCAACGCTACGCGAACTCAGGCGAGTTGGTCACCTCGCCTAGCCCCAGACGCTATATGCAAATACAGACCCGGTTGCTTTCTACCGACCCCGAGGTCGTCGCCTCGTTGCGCACGGTGCGGGTGCAGTTCACGCCGCCGGTGGCTAGCCGTACGCTGGCCGAGATCTGGCCCAGCGAGGTGCCGTTTGGCGAGGAACGCGACTTCTCACTCTTTATCAATCCTTCTTTTGTCGAAGACCAGCCTGGGGGGCCGGCGAGCCGCCGCTTTGATGAAATTATGATCGATGCTGATCCAATCCCCGCGCTCGAAATTATCGAGGTAGGTTTGGGTGGTGAACAAGCGCACCGCTTCGCCGAGCTTGGCTCGCGTCAAGATCCAACAAGCGGGGAGCACACGCCTTGGTTTGCCGAGCCGGATGGGCGTCGTTACCAAGCGTTTCTGAACGCTGACGGCGATACTGTCAAGGCGTTCTTCCCCGGGGAGGCCCAGGTGCTTTTGCGGCTACCGGAGAAGGTCGCCTTGCAGCCTCAGCAGCCGGGGTCTAGGACGTACTATCGCGCAATCGTCGCAGAGGGCGACGAAGTGCCCGTAGATGCAGACGGGCGTCTCCTCAACGAGTTGACCTACTTGGGGCTGCCCTTTGAAGAGAAAGGCCGCATCGTTTACTTCGCGATCACAGGCCAAGACGACGCGGAGAAAGTCATCGAGCAAGAGGTTTCCGAGACGGATTTTCGGGCACTGGAGGATTCGCTCAAGGGGTCAGTTCGCTACTTTCGTCGGCTCCTAGGCAAGGGGGGACAGTTCCCGTTCGACCAAGATGGCGAGCCACTAAGCGAAAGCGCCTACAATGCCCTGCCGCGAGCCGAGCGCGGCGCAGTGGTGGCAGCAGGGGAGATGGTCCAGGTGGGCTTTAAGGCGCGGGTCTTGCTCAGCGGCAGCACCGTCGATGTGTCGATCCGCGATTCCGCGCACCCAGAGTCGTGGCAGCAGGTGGATCCTGGCGATGCTACCGCCGAGACGCCGAGTACCTCGCTGAGCATCTCGGTGCCGTTCTCTTCGCGGGTAATTCAAGAGGTCACCATTGCTCCCAATCCTTTCACGCCTAACGCCGATGAGATCAACGACCAAACCGAAGTTCGCTTCGCCATTGGCAACCTCAATACCGAACGGGCGCTACAGGTGCAGATATTTGACTTGAGCGGTCGGCCTGTCTGGCAAGAGAAGCGCCGTAGCTTCGGCGAGCAAGTGGTGCAATGGGACGGGCGCGATGCGCAGGGAGTACCGGTGCCTCCCGGGCTCTATCTATGCCGAATTGAGGTGGATGTAGATGCACAAGGAGCTTCGCACCAAGTCGCCCAGCGGGTGATTGCGGTGGCCTACTAAGGGCCGCCGTCCGGCGGGCACATGCAGAGGAGAGCGCTGGCTTTAAACCTGCTATCTGCGCTTGCGGGGTTGGGTTTGCTGGCTGGGGTTGAAGGCATTTTGCAACTTTGCGACGTAGGTCCCTCTCCCCGTCTTTTCGCGTTGGCGGAGACCGGCGGCGAAAAAGTCTATACTGCTAATCGGGACGTTGCCTACCGCTTCTTCCAGCATCCATACCGCCGCTCCTCGCCGCTAGCGCAGAGCTTTGCGGCCGACAAAGCACCCGAAGTAGTGCGCGTCTTCGCTCTGGGTGCCTCGACTCTCGTTGGTTTCCCGCATCCGGTTTCGGCCGCCTTTCCCCACTACCTAGCGAAAATGCTTCCCGCCGCTTACCCCGAGCGGCACTTTGAAGTGATCAACTGTGGGATCACCGCGCTCAATACGTTCTGTCTAGTGGATTTTATGCGCGAGATCGCCGACTACGATCCCGACTTGGTCATTCTCTACACAGGCCACAACGAATTCATGGGACCCTACGGGGTTACGACGCCTTTTGTCCGCGTGGGCAACGACCGAACGATGATCCGATTCCTGATGCTTTTGCAGCGCTCGCGCATCTACTACTACCTAGGAGAATTAATCGCATATTTGCAGAGCTGGGCCCAACCCGAGGAGGAGACTGCATCCTTTGGTCTGCATCTAGCACGCGAAGAAATCGGTCCGCTCGACGCAGGCTACAGCAGGACGGCGGAAAATTTTCGCGCCAATCTCGAGGAAATCGCCCTCATTGCCGCTGAGCATGAGATTCCGCTGTTGTTTTCGACCCTAGTTGCCAATCTCAAGGACTTTCATCCGCTGCGCTCGGAGTGCGATGCGGCGACGCCGACGATAGAGGCGTTGACCGCCGCCGGACACTGGGCAGAGGCCGAGCGACAGGCGCGGAACGCCCTGCGCGAAAATCCCTACTGCGCCAATCTCCACTTCACATTGGGACGACAGCACTATCTGCGCGGCGAATACGGCGAGGCCAAAGCCGCTTTCACACGGGCGCGAGACATGGATCGCTTGCCCTTCCGCGCCCCGACTCTTTTCAATCAGATACTCCGCGAGGTGGCCGCCAGTTCAAACGGGGTATTACTCTGCGAAGTGGAAGCTGCTTTCTCTGCGGCGTCGCCACACGGCATCGTCGGCAGCGAGTTGATCTCCGAATACGTACATCCGACAGTCTTTGGCCACTACCTAATCGCCCGGACGATGGTTGAGACTCTAGCGGCGAGTCCGCTAGCCGGGCAGTGGGGTGCGTCCTCTGCGCTAGGGAACTACGAAGACTATCGGCCCAGCTATCCGCCGCTGGAAGAGGTCTGGCGGCGCAACGACCTGATGCTCTTTCTCAAGCGCATGCCCTATAATGTGCCCCCGGCGGCACTCAGTCGCCGTCTGGCAGAGCTGATAGCGGCACAAGTGGCCGCGCTCCCGCACCTGCAAGAAGCCGAGCGCCGTCAGTTCATCAAGCGGGGTGGGCTGCGCTTTCTGAGGCGGATGCTTGAGGAGTTGCATATAGGAGACCGCCCTCCTTTGCAACGCGCATTAGCGGAGATTTCCAGTGTGTTATAACGCAGGAAAGGGCATTGTGCTGGCCGCGCTGCTGAGCCTGTGGGGATGTGCGCCCGAGCCGGTAGCAGAGCGGCCGATGCCTGCCGTGCGCTTTGCGGATGCGACACAAGCGGCCGGACTGGATTTCGTCCACGTGTCCGGTGGCCCGCAGCAGCGCTACATTTTGGAGGCCATGGGCTCGGGGGTGGCCTTTTTCGACTTCGACGCGGACGGCTGGCTGGATGTGTTTGCCGTCAATGGCACCCGTGCGGAGACCGCGCCGGAGACGGGCAACCACCTCTGGCGCAATGTCCCGGGCCCTGACGGCGACCGAGCATTTGCGGACGTAACGCAAGCGGCCGGGTTGGGGCAAACGGGCTGGGGCATGGGCTGTGCGGTGGCCGACTACGACAACGACGGCGGTCTGGACCTCTACGTCACCTATTGGGGGCCGAACGCGCTTTACCGCAACGAGGGCAACGGCACCTTCACTTCCGTAGAGGCAGGCACAGGCGACCGGCGATGGGGCGCTAGCGCGGCGTTTGGCGATGTGGATTTGGACGGCTGGCTCGATCTCTATGTGGCCAACTACGTGGACTTCGACCTAAATAACCCGCCCGGCGACGGCCAGCCATGCAGCGGCTGGAAGGGTTTGTCCGTATTCTGTGGCCCCCACGGCTTGGACGGCCAAGCCGACGTGCTCTATCGCAACGAGGGAAACGGCACTTTTGCCGATGTAAGCGCGGCGACTGGAATTGACCAACGAACCTACCTCGGTCTCGGAGTGCTTTTTACCGACTACGATGGCGATGGCGACCAAGATATCTATATCGCCAACGACTCGACCCCCAATCTGCTCTATCGCAACGACGGCGCTTGGCGGCTGCGCGAGGTCGGTGCCTTCGCCGGGGTGGCCTACAGCGAGGAGGGACGCGCCCAAGCTGGCATGGGCATCGATAGCGGCGACTACGACAACGATGGCGACTACGACGTTGTAGTCACCAACTTTTCCGACGACGTCAATACCCTGTACCAAAACTTAGGGAATGGTTCCTTTGCCGATGCTACCTACGCAGCGGGCTTGGGCGGTGCGGTGCGGCCCTTTTTGGGCTGGAGCACCGCCCTAGCCGATTTTGATTTAGACGGTTGGCTCGACCTCTTCGTCTCCAACGGCCATCTCTACCCCCAGCTCGAAACTCATCCATTGGGGCTTAGCTATCGTCAGCGCAATCTACTGTACTGGAACCGGGACGGCGTTTTCGCGCTGGCCGACCCGGCGGGCCTAGAGGCCGAACAGGTGAGCCGAGGCACGGCCTTTGGCGACTACGACAACGACGGCGACTTAGACTTGCTCGTCAACAACCTCAACGACCGCCTGAGCCTGCTGCGCAACGACGGTGGCAACCGCAACTACTGGCTGGGATTGGAGCTGATCGGCGCGGCGGGACAGCCCGCTGAAGGAGCTAGCGTACGGCTTTGGGCAGACGGGCAAGTGCTTGTGCGCCAAGCCAAGCGCGGCTATGGCTATTTGTCCGCCAATGACGGGCGGGTGCTCTTTGGACTAGGCGGGCTTGCACAAGTGGAAAAAGTCGAGGTTCGCTGGCCGTCGGGGCGGGTGCAAGTGGTCGAACAACTGCCCCTCCGGCGCTACTTGGTGCTGCGCGAGGGCGAGGGGACGGAAATAGCCCACTACAGCGATCAGGTGCCGCCGCCGGTGCTGGTGCCCGCGCCGCTGATTGAGCGCACAGACTCCATCGAGTCGGTTGCATTCAATCCAGATTGGACGGCGGAAAAGTACTACGAGCAAGCCACGGCACTATACGGCGAGGGCCGCTACCAAGAGGCGGTGGCCCTGTTGCGGCCAGCGCTCAAGCACTATCCAGATGCGGTCCGCCTGCACTACGCGGCTGGCGTGGCACTCTACTCTGGCTTGGGGCGCTACCAAGAAGCAGCCGAGGTGCTAGAGCGGGCTGCGGCACAGGATACTGCGGTCGTCGAGGTGGCCCAGTTGCTGGGGGTCATTTACCTGCATCTCAATCAGCCCGCCCAAGCTGCAGCGACACTAGCGCGGGCGGCGGCGCTGGCACCCGAGGACTGGGAAACTCACTACCGACTCGGCCTAGCCCACAACCACCTCGGGGATAGCGAGGCGGCCATTGTCGCCTTTGTCCAAGCGCGCGAGTTAGCTCCCCAAGAGCCGATGCCCCATTTGCACTTGGCGCGGACCTACCAGCGGTTGGGCCAAGGGCAGGCCGCAGACCAAGCCCTGCACCGCTTCGAGGCGCTGCAACCGATCAAACAGGAGATCGATCGCTATCGCCAAGCCGTTCGCGTCCAGCCTAAGCATCCAGATGCCCACTCGAAGTTGGGGCTGGCGTTGGCGCGGGCCGGGCGACTAACAGCAGCACAGCAGGCGTTCGAGCAATCGCTGGCACTGGCACCCGACGCCGAGACGCAGACCAATCTGGCCAATGTGCTGCTGCGCCAAGACGAGACCGAGGCGGCGATAGCCCACTACACTCAGGCGTTGGCGCAGGATGCGGAGTTGGCTGAAGCCCACTACGGCTTGGGGATGGCCCACTACGCCCGGGGCGAGGCTGCGGAGGCCCTGCGCGCGCTGCGTCGGGCGCTGGCCTTGCGGCCGGATTTTCCCAAGGCGCACATCAATACAGGGGTCTTGCTCGAAGAGCAGGGTCGTCTGGCCGAAGCGCTGGACCACTTTCGCCGTGCGGTTGACCTGGTCCCCGACGATGCTAGGGCGCTCAACAACTTAGTGATCGCGCTGGCGCGGGCCGGGCGCGTTGATGAGGCGCGCACGGTGCTAGAGCAGGCCCAAGCCCAGCAGGTGGATTTGCCGCTGGCTCGCAAGACGCTGGTGAGGACGCTGGTGGCGCTGGCCCAGGCCCAAGCCGAGCAGGGAAAATGGTCTGCGGCCGTTGCCTTTCAGCAGCAGGCTATCGCGCTGACGCCAGTCCAGTTGCGGGAGGTACTCCTAAAGCAGTTATCCGCCTATGAGTCGAGTGTGCAATAAGCTGGAGGAAAATTCTCCATCTGCATACACCAAGGTCGCCGAGCGCGGCAAGTGGGTAGCATTGGCGCTAGTGGCCTTGGTCGCGTGCGGCGTGTACGTCAATGCGCTGGGCAACGAGTTGGTGTACGACGACCGCAAACTGATCCCCGCCAATGAGCTGATGCACGATCCGTGGCGGGTGGATCGAATTCTCGCTGGCCGCTATTGGGGCGAGGTCCTGCACTCACACCACTACCGGCCGCTGACGGTTTGGACGCTGGCGTTTAATTATTGGGTCAACGGGTCCTTGGGGCTGCCCGGCGCACACGGCGTGGGATTCCATCTGGTCAATGCCGCGCTGCACGTGGGGGCTAGCTGTGCGCTCTTTCTTTTAGTACTGCGGCTGGGTTTAGCCGTCCACGCCTGTCTCGCCGCCGCTCTGCTTTTTGCCGCGCACCCGGTCCACACCGAGGCCGTGGCGTTTATTACTGGCCGCGCCGAGCCTCTAGCCATGCTCCTCGGTGCGTCCTTTCTAGCCTTGCACCACCGAGGGCAGTGGAAAGGGGCTGGCGTGCTGTACTGGTTTGCACTACTGAGCAAGGAGTCCGCCGCCGTCTATCTCTTCGTCGCTCTGTGGCTGGATATCTGCACTGCGCAGCCGCTTAAGGCGCGCTGGCGGGCCTACGGCGGATACGGCTTACTATTGGTAGGCTGGCTGCTGCTGCGCCAAGTAGCTCTAGGGACAGCCGACAGCGCCATCTCCGCGCTCGACAATCCTTTAGTGAACGCCGCGCCGCTGGAGCGGGTGTTGACGGCCGCAACCGTGCAATTTGCCTACTTGCGACTGCTGGTCTGGCCGCTGGGACTTTCCTCGGATTACTCCCATGCCCAGATCCAGTTGGTAAGCAATCCACTGGATTGGGGAGTGGCTGGCTTTTGCGCCGCAGTGCTCATCGTAGCTGGCACGGCTTGGTACTGGTGGCATCGGTCGCCGATGGTCGCCTTTGCCGCAGGGAGCTATGCGATTCTAGCCGCACCGACGAGCAATTTTCTGGTCCTAGTGCCGACCATCATGGGAGAACGGCTGATTTACGCACCGTCAGCCGCGTTTTGCCTGCTGTTAGGTTGGGGCTTCTGGCGGCTGGCGCAGCGCTGGGGTTGGGGTCTCTGGACGGTGGGTTTGGGGTTGCTTGGCAGCTATGCGGTTCTGACGGCGGCACGCAACGCAACATGGGCCGACGCCGAGACCTTCTACCGCACGCAGTTCCGATCTGCCCCCCGCAGTGCTCGGGCGCATCTGGGGATGGGTCGGATGCATGCGGAGGCTGGACGACTCGACAGCGCCCAAATGTACAACCACTCCGCTCTGGCGATTTATCCCAACTACGCGATGGCTTGGTACAATTTGGGGCTTGTGCAGGTCAAGCAGGGTGCTTGGGACGCGGCACTCCATTCCTATGAGCAGGCCGTCGCCCTTGAACCGGCCTATCTGAAGGCCTGGTACAATTTGGGCGGGGTCCATTTGCAGCGGGGCGCGTGGTCTGAGGCACTGAAAGCGTTCGAGCGGATGCTGGCCCTAGACCCGGAAAATGCCGACGCGTGGAATGGCGTGGGCGTGGTCCGCATTCGCCAAGGGAAGCTAACCGAGGCGGCGCGTGCCTTTGCCCGGGTGCTCGTGGCCGATCCCGACCACGCGCAGGCCCAGCACTATCTAGCGCAGGTCCAAGAGCGGCTGCGAAAGCAATAGGTGGAACTAACGCCCCGGCTCTTCTACTGTTAAGAACTGGTTGGCGGCCACGTCTTCGAGGCGCTGGACGCGGCCCGAAGGCCAGCGAATTTCGATCCAATCGGCGGCCTGATTGAACCCCAAACCGAAGTGGACGCGCCCGTCGCTGTGCGCAAGGAAGCTGCCGCCGCTGACAATCTCCGTGGTCTGCTCGACTCCGCCGCTGGCGATGGCGACTTTCGCCCCTAGGCCACCGCCGACCAAGCGCAGGCTCAGCCAGTTGCGCTGGTTGCCGCCGTCGTTGCGCAAAAGTTGCGGCGGCCCGTCGAGATTGAAGACCAAGACATCTACATCTCCATCGTTGTCGTAGTCCCCCTTGGCGGCACCGCGACTGACGGCGGGGCGGCTCACGTCCCTGGCTGCGACCTCTGCGAAGCGGTAGGCGCTGGCTGGGCCCTGATTGGCAAAGAGTTGGTTGGGTTCGGCGTAGCCATCGGGCGCAAGGTGCCGGATTTGGGGATAGACGTGCCCGTTGGCGACAAACAGGTCTTGGTCTTGGTCGTTGTCGTAGTCAAAAAAGAACGTGCCAAAGGATAAGTGAGGCAGGCTCGGCTCGGCGAGGCCGGTCGCAGCGCTAACCACGGCGAAGCGGCCGTTGCCTTGGTTGCCGTAGAGGGTGTTGTAGTCGTCCTCAAAGTGGGTGACCAACAAGTCGCCATCGCCATCGCCATCGTAGTCCCCATACGCGATGCCCATGCCAGCCTGTGCGCCCCCCTCGGCACTGAGGGCGGCTCCGGCCTCCACGCCGACGTCGCGGAATTGGCTGTTGCCCTCGTTGCGATAGAGAAAGTTGGGTGCCGAGTCATTGGCCACATAGAGATCTGGGTCGCCGTCATTGTCGTAGTCGCAAAAAAGGGCGCTCAGGCCGTAGGTAGGCGCGAATTGGCCGGCCTTGGCTTGGCGGGTGACGTCGCGGAATTGGCCGTTGCCCTCGTTCCGGTAGAGGACATCCTGCGCCCCGGGGAGGCCGAGTGGTCCGGCGAACACGAGGACTCCCTTCCACATGCCGCCTCGGGGAGGAACGCGCTCGGGCGCAAATTGTAGGTACTGGGCGACGTAGAGGTCCGGGTCGCCGTCTTGGTCGTAATCACCGAAGCTGGCCCCTGTGCTCCAGCCCGCCAGATCGACGCCAGCGGCTTGGCCGACGTCGCGGAATTGGCCGTTGCCCTCGTTCCGGTAGAGGACGTTGGGGCCGTAATTGGTCACATAGAGGTCTAGGTCGCCGTCTTGGTCGTAGTCGGCCGCTGTGCAGCCCATGCCCCAACCTGCATCGCCGACCCCGGCCGTGCGGGTATAATCCTCAAAGGTGCCATCGCCCATGTTGCGGTAGAGGGCGTTGGTCGGGGCCGTGGCTAGGTCTGGATAGCCTTCCAGCCGCGAGCCGTTGACCAAGTAGATGTCGAGCCAGCCATCGCCATCGTAGTCGAGGAAGGCACCACCTCCGCCCTTGGCCTCAATGATGTAGTTTTTGACTCGGCCGCCCGAGTGCATGCGGAAATCCAAGCCGCACGCTGCAGTAACGTCGGTGAAGCGCACCGGGGTGAGGTCTGGTTCGGGGGCGCAGGCCGCCAAGGCCAGCAGGGCGTAGACGCAAGCACTAAGGCGCATGGGAACGGGCGCAGCGGAAGCCGATATAGGGGCTGCGCTCTACGGGCAGGACCTCGAAGCGGTTGATGCTGCGCAACACGGGTCCTGGGTTGATCCACGAGCCGCCGCGCAGGGTTTTGAAGCGGCCGGTCTCTGGTCCTTGCGGGTCTTTGGTTGGGCCGGTGGCATAATAGTTGGCATCGTACCAGTCGGCGCACCACTCCCAGACGTTACCGGCCATGTCGAGCACGCCGTATGGACTGGCTCCCGAGGGAAAAGAGCCGACTGGTGCCAGTTGTTCGTACCCATCTTCTGCGCCCCAGAGATTGGCGCGTCCTGCCGCAAACTTCGCGCCCCAAGGCCAGAGTCGGCCATCACTGCCGCGCGCGCTTTTTTCCCACTCGGCTTCGGTGGGCAGCCGTCTGCCGCGCCAAGCGCAATACGCGTGGGCATCTTGCCAGCTAACATAGACGACCGGATGGGTTGGATCGGCCGCTGAGGCGGGGCCGTGGGGCTGACGCCAGCTAATGCTGTCGGCCTTTTCGGCTCCGCTTTTTTCCGCCTCCGTCTGGTAGCCAGTGGCCGCGACAAAGGCGGCGAAGCGGGCGTTGGTAACCTCGTAGCGGTCGATGGAAAAGGTGCTCAGGTAGATTTGGCGGCTGGGCTTTTCGTCGGTGGCTCGCGGGTGATCGATGCCCATGGTGAAGGGACCGGCTGGCACGACGACCTCTTCGGCGGCAACGGGTGCCGAGAGTAGCAGGGCCAATAGGATGCGCGAAATCCGCATGCGCGGCGGTGGGTGTGGCTAGCCCTTCTGTATCCGCGCCCAAGTGTCGCGCAAGGTGACGGTGCGGTTGAAGACGGGCGCGTCCGGTGTGTGGTCCTCGCGGTCGGCGCAAAAGTAACCGAGCCGCTCAAACTGGCAGGATTCCCCTGGGGCCATGTCGGCTAGGGACGGCTCTAGATAGCAGGGGTTGAGGACTTTGAGCGCGTCCGGGTTGAGGTTGTCCAGCCAAGTGCCTCCGGGCGGGGCTTCAAGCGGGTTTTCGACTTTGAAGAGTCGGTCGTAGAGCCGTACCTCGGCTGGGACCGCGTGGGGGACTGAGACCCAGTGCAGGGTGGCCTTGACCTTGCGGCCATCGGGTGCGTTGCCGCCGCGCGTGGCCGGGTCGTACGTGCAGCGCAGCTCGACGATCTCACCGCTGTCGTCCTTGATGACTTCGGTACAGGTGATGAAATAGGCGTAGCGCAGGCGGATTTCGCGGCCCGGAGCGAGGCGAAAGAACTTGCGCGGTGGGTCTTCCATAAAGTCCTCGCGCTCGATGTAGAGGTGCCGCGAAAAGGGGATCTGGCGGGTGCCGGCGCTGTCGTCTTCTGGGTTGTTGATGGCCGTTAGCATCTCGCTTTGGTCCTCCGGGTAGTTTTCAATTACTACCTTGAGCGGGTTGAGCACGGCCATGCGCCGGGGCGCGGTCTGATTGAGCTGGTCGCGGATGCAGTATTCGAGGAGGGCGATGTCGATGTTGTTGCCGCGTTTGGCAATGCCGGCTTCGGTCCAGAAGCGGCGGATGGCCGCCGGTGGGTACCCCAAGCGGCGCAGGCCGCGCAGCGTGTAGAGCCGAGGATCGTCCCAACCGGCGACGAGATTCTGCTCGATGAGTTGCAGGATGTAGCGCTTGGAGAGGACGGTGTAGGTGATGTTGCCGCGGGCATACTCGATTTGGCGTGAGGGGAAGATGCCGAGTTTTTCGATGAACCAGTCGTAGAGCGGTCGGTTGTTGGTAAATTCGTCTGAGCACAGCGAATGCGTAACGCCCTCGATGGCGTCGCTCTGGCCGTGTGCCCAGTCGTACATGGGATAAATGCACCACGCATCGCCGGTGCGGTGGTGGGCGGTGTGCATGATGCGGTACATGACGGGGTCGCGCAGGTTGATGTTGGGCGCGGCCATGTCGATTTTGGCGCGCAACACGCACGAGCCATCGGGGAATGCGCCGTCTTTCATCTGCTCGAAGAGGTCGAGGTTTTCTTCGCTGGAGCGGTCGCGGTACGGGCTGTTTTTGCCCGGCTCGGTGAGCGTGCCGCGATTTTCCCGGATCTCGTCCGCGGTCTGGTCATCTACGTACGCCAAACCCTTTTTGATGAGCGCGACGGCCCATTCGTAGAGCTGGCCGAAATAGTCGGAAGCGTAGTACGGCTGCGGCCCCCAGTCGAAGCCGAGCCAGCGAATGTCCTCCTGCATGGAGTCCACGTATTCTTGCTCTTCGCGGGTGGGGTTGGTGTCGTCGTAGCGGAGGTTGCACTGGCCATCGTAGGAGGCGGCAATGCCGAAGTTGACGCAGATCGCCTTGGCATGGCCGATGTGCAGGTGCGCGTTAGGCTCGGGCGGGAAGCGAGTGATGACGCGGTCGTAGCGGCCGTTTTCGAGATCAGCGTCGATGGCCTCGCGAATGAAGTCGCGGTTTTTGTCCGTGCTCATGTTTCCCCTGTGGCTGTTTGCGGCGTAACAAATAAAGGATAGGACAAATGGTCCCAGCGGCAAGGTAGGGGGCGGTTTGAAACCGCCCCCTACATCCTACGCTCCCATCCGCTCGTCTTCCAATGCCCTCCTTGCCGCTTAAAGCCGGACTCCTTGGGCGGCAGCAAGCTGCGCAGGTGTTGGCCGCCAAAGGCAAAGCCCTCTAAGCCGGGGAAGCCGCGGTCTTCGTTTTCGACGCACAGCACGTAGTCGTAGCCCGATTCCCACAGTGCGCCGATGATGGTGCTCCAGTCGAGTTGGCCGCGGCCGGGGACGCGATATTGCCACCACCAGTTGCCGATGATGCCTTGGCGGTAGAGCATCCGCGGGCTGATCTCGCAGTCCTTGACGTCGGCGTAGTACCAATGGCCGGCAAAGTCGCGGATGACGTCTTCGACCGGCAGGATGTGCATCCACAGCCAGTGCGACGGGTCGCAGGACAGGCCGAGGTGATCGGAGGGCACGGCGTCGAGGATTTTTTCCCACATCTCTGGGTTGCAGCCGATTTGGCCCATGCGCACGGCCACGTCGAGTGCGAGCCGGACATTGTTGTCTTCAGCCGCTTGCACTACGGGTTCGAACATGGCTTGGAAGCGATCGACTAATTCGTCGGAGCGGTCGCTGGGGTTGCCGGGTTCGGAGGAGAACATGCCGTAGAACTGGCCGTTGCGCACGGGTGCGCCGCTGCTGGTGACGATGACTGGGCAGTCGAGGGCGCGGGCCGATGCAATGGCCTTGAGCAGCTTGGCTTGGGCGGCGCGGGCCTGCTCAAAATCGTCGTCGAGCAGGTTGTAGTGCGCGGTGAGGGCGGCGAGGTACAGGTCGTGCTGGCGCAAGGTCGAAAGTACGGCGTCCGGCCCGACTGATAGAATGTGGTCCGAGTCGAGCGCACCGGAGTCGTTTAGGCGCACGCAGTCGAAATCGTGATCCCGCGCCCAACGAGCGCATTCGTCGAGGCTCCAATTGTCCGCGCCGCCGGCACTGGTCATAAAACTTATATCCACGAGCGAGTCTCCTCCGCTTGAAATCGCGTGTCTTATGGTTAGATTTTTATGCTCACTTCTAAACGAAAGAAAGCAAATACCATGGTGCATATCAACGATCACTACCTCAAGCTCAAAGCCGGTTACCTCTTTCCAGAAATCGCCCGCCGGGTCGATGCGTTTGCCGCTGCCCATCCTCAAGCCGATGTGATTCGCTTGGGGATCGGCGACGTGGTCAAGGGGATCCCGCGGCCAATGGTCGATGCGATGAAAGAAGCCGTCGAGGAAATGGCGCACGACGATACCTTGCAGGGCTATCCGCCCGACCAGGGCCAAGACTTTTTGCGCGAGGCCATTGTCGAGCACGACTTTGGCGCGCGCGGCGTGCAGGTGCACAGCGACGAGATTTTTGTCTCTGACGGGTCCAAGTGCGACTCGGGCGCAGTGCAGGAAATTTTCGCCGACGATTGCGTGGTCGCGCTGACCGATCCGGTCTATCCGGTGTACTGCGATTCCAACGTCATGGCCGGCCGCACCGGGCCAGCCGACGAGAATGGTTCGTACGCTGGTATGGTTTACATGCCGTGTACAGCCGCCAATGACTTCATCCCGGACCTGCCGGCCGGTCACGTCGATCTGATCTACTTGTGCTCGCCCAACAATCCCACGGGCGCGGTGATGACCCGCGATGCCTTGGCCCACTGGATCGAATACGCCCGTCGCGAACAGGCCGTCATTCTCTTTGACGTGGCCTACGAGAGCTACATCACCGACCCGGCGCTCCCGCGCTCCATCTACGAGGTCGCAGGTGCCCGCGAGGTGGCGATCGAGTTCCGCAGTTTTTCCAAGAACGCCGGCTTTACCGGCCTGCGCTGCGGGTACATTGTGGTGCCGAAGGAGCTCAAGGGCCGCGCTGCCTCGGGCGAGGAAGTGGATCTGCATCGGCTGTGGGCGCGGCGGCACTCGACCAAGTTCAACGGCGTGGCGTATCCAGTGCAGCGCGCTGCGGAGGCCGCGTATTCTCCGGCTGGCCAGCAGGGCATTGCCGAGCGCGTTGCGTTCTACATGGAAAATGCCGCGATCATGCGCCAGCAGTTGGGAGCGGCTGGGCTTACGGTGTATGGGGGCGAGCACGCTCCCTATTTGTGGGTGGCCACGCCCGACGGGCAGGACAGTTGGACTTACTTCGACTACTTGCTCGATCAGGCCCACATCGTCGGCACGCCGGGTGCGGGTTTTGGCGCGGCTGGCGAGGGATACTTGCGCCTGTCGGCCTTCAATCACCGCGACCGGATCGGAGAAGCCATGGAGCGGATTAGCCAGCTCTAGGGCCGCGCCTGATCTCTCCTTTTTTGTGCGACAATTTTGTTAAAACTCGGTTACAAATGTATTGACGGACCGCCAGTGATTCATTAAATTACATATATATTCATTAAATTTTATATAAAGATAATATAATGCCAACCAAAGATCAGAGTCGCCGGGCCAAGGTGCGGACCTTTTCGGCGCCCGACCGGGATCACGAGATGCTCGACGCGATTGCCCGCTATCACGGCAGCAGCAAGAGCGCTATGATCACCGGCCTCATTCGCAAGGAGTTTTGGCGCGTTTTTCCCAACGGCACCGAGACCATCCCCCCCGACGAAGGAGCGCAAGTCAAGCCATGACCCAAGAGACGATCGCCCCAGCGGCTAGTCAGTACCACAGCGACCTGCCCGCCGAGGAGCTCATCGCCCAAATCAACCATTTGCGCCGCGAGAAAAACGCGGTCATCCTCGCGCACAACTACCAGATTCCGCCGATCCAAGACTTGGCCGACTTCACGGGTGATTCACTTGGGCTGTCCGTGGAGGCGGCTAAGACGGATGCCGAGCGCATCGTCTTTTGCGGCGTGCATTTCATGGCCGAGTCGGCCAAAATCCTCAGTCCCGGCAAGCAGGTGTTCTTGCCCCATCTAGGTGCGGGCTGTTCGCTGGCCGACTCCATCACCCCCGAAAGCCTCGACGATTGGAAAGCAGACTATCCCGAGCACACGGTGGTGACGTACGTCAACTCCACAGCCGAGGTAAAGGCCGAGTCGGACATCTGCTGCACCTCGGCCAACGCCGTCTCAGTGGTGCGCAGCCTCGATAGCGACAAGATTCTCTTTACGCCCGACCGCAACTTGGGCCGCTGGGTGGCCGAGCAGGTGCCGGAGAAAGAGGTCGTCGTGTACGACGGCGCTTGTCCGACGCACGACGTGCTGCGCGCCGCCAGTGTCGAGCGCACCCGTACGGACTACCCCGAAGCCGTCATCATTGCGCACCCAGAATGCCGCGAGGACGTGGTCGAAATCGCGCACGAAGTGTGCTCGACCACCGGGATGCTTAAGGCTGTGGAAAAGTACCCCGAGGCCAAGAGCTTCATCATCGCCACGGAAAACGGCATGTTGCACCAGCTCCGGCAGCGCTTCCCACACCAAGAATTCGTCGCCGCGGACGGCTGCATTGGCTGTCGGCTACACTGTCCCTACATGAAAATCACCGACCTGCAAGACGTGTACTTTTCGCTGCTGTACGAGCGCTACGAAATTACACTGGACGACGAGGTGATTGTGGGAGCGCGGCGGGCGTTGGAGCGGATGATGGCCGTGCCGAGGGACAATTGAGTTGTTGGAGTTGGAGTTAGCTTCTGTATTTACTTCGCGCTTTTTCAAAGAGCATCTGCTGGATCGCTTGGGCGTCTTTCGCATCTCCTGTTCCGCATTCCGAATCCAACCTCTGAAGTGCGGCTCGATGAAATTCGGGCGCGATCTCAAAGCCTATGAAGTGCCTGTTGAGTCGCCGTGCGGCAACAGCCGTAGTGCCGCTGCCCATAAACGGATCCAATACCACTTGGCCCTCTTGCGTTGTGAGCTTGATCAAGAACTCGATGAGCTTCAACGGTTTCTGGGCCTCGTGAATTTTTTGTTCGCCCTTCTGGAAACCAAACGCCAAGAGATTTGTGGGGGTCACGCCATGGCTCTGACATGCTTCTATATTCATGGCCCCTACGCCTTGCTCAAGGATGTTGTCAGCAATGGTTCCGCCGATCGTGTAGGGTTTTACAAACCAAGCAATCGGCTCATATAAGGGTGCGAGGTTCCCCAAGCGCCAGCCGCGCCACGCTTTGGCCTCGGCTTCTAACCCACGCCTCGCAAAGACAATGCTCACTCTTTGCGCTCGATGGTGCGCCGACTCTTTCTGCCAAGCGAGCATGTCCTTGAGAAGGAAACCGCTGTCTTCAAAAGCATTGACGACGCGGTGTATGGTGCGGGTGCACCAAAAACGAAGAGCGATGCGCCGCACTTCATTTTTGGCAAAAGCCGTTCAGTCCAGCTTTGACACCACTGCTGATACTCTCGTCCAATATTCCTATCGGCCTGCGACCAGCCATTGATGGGCTTGACTCGCCTCTTAAAGGCCGATTTCCCAGCCTGGGCGGGCGACTGCCCCAACAGCGCCAAGTTCGTATTGTCGTGTAAGACATCCCAGTCGTCTAGGCTGATTCCATAGGGGATGTCCGACAGGAAAAGTTCTATGCTATTATCGGCCAAGCGCGAAATATGATCTCGGCAGTCACCGCGTGTGATTTTGTCTAAGTACTCTTCGTTCATGCCGACTCCAAGTCAAGGATGCCGTTTTTGGCAACGGATTGAACCTTTTGAACCTTGTTATCGAGTGTGCTCGACTTCAGTACCTCCTTTATCGCATCTGCGTGAGATAATCTCATAACTGATGTTACGCGCTACTGCTTCCTGTTCCGTCACGCCCGCGCAAGCGGGCGTCCAGCGGGCCGGGCAGGGGCCGACGGCGTGGATTCCCGCTTGCGCGGGAATGACCATTCGGGACAGCAACGGCAGAAAGCCGCAAACAATAAAACGGCGTAACGTCAGTTAGTGACTGATGTTACGCGCTGCTGCTTCCTGTTCCGTCACGCCCGCGCAAGCGGGCGTCCAGCGGGCCGGGCAGGGGCCGACGGCGTGGATTCCCGCTTGCGCGGGAGTATCTGTGTTGTGTGTCAAGCCTTTTTTAGCCTGCTTTGGCTTGGTGTTGCACCCAAGGGGTTCGTCGATGGGCAATGGCGTTGAGCAGCAGGAGCAGCTTGCGCATCACC
>JAJEFJ010000037.1 GCA_022820485.1 Candidatus Latescibacterota bacterium | reverse complement strand
TCCCCATAAAAAAACATGGGCGAAAAGCCATAAGCCTCTTTCGAAAAGGATTAGACCAACTCACACAGATCATACACCAAACACGAGACCAACCTAAACGCGCCCGACAATATCAATCCATGTTACTGTCGTGTACTTAGATTATAGACAGTTGAAGGAGATTGTCTGATGAACACAAAAACCTTGTTCTTGGCATGGCAAGATCAGGACGAAAGAAAGAAGAGCCACCCATGGTTCCCGGTGGGGAGGTTGGATGTCGAGCCGGAGCTTTATCGCTTCCGCTACATCGGCGGTGCGAAAAGAGCAGAAAGAGAAATTGGATTCCCGCCATTGATCAGCTTCCCCGATCTAGATAGAGAGTATCGTTCCTCAGAGTTGTTCGCGTTGTTCAGGAATCGCGTCATGGCGAAGGGAAGGCCGGACCGCATGGACTACCTGCGCAATCTCGGTCTCCCAGAGGATGCGACCCCTTTCGAGATTCTATCGGTCAATGGTGGCACTCGCGTCACGGACGCCTACGAAGTATTCCCGAAACTCGAAAAGGACGCCGATGGCTATTTTACCTGTCGCTTCTTCCTGCACAGTTGGCAACGTGTAAGCAAAGAGGCTCAAGAGCGGATTAACGAACTGAGACCAGAAGAAGAACTGTACGTAACCCTCGAATTGACCAATCCGGCGACCAAACTGGCCGTCCAAATCCAGACGACGGACTACTACATGATCGGCTGGACACCGCGCTATCTCGTGAGCGATTTGGCCATGGCGATGACCGAAGGCCCCAATGACTACACCGCGAAAGTAGTACGTGTTAATCCTATGCCAGCGCCATCAAGTCAGCGCGTTTTGATTGAAATGCAGGGCCGTTGGAAGAAGCACGAGCCGATGAGTGGCGAGGATTTTCAGCCTTTGGTCTCTGACCGCATCGCGGTTGATCCAAATGTCGACGATCCAGGACGTTATCGAGTCGCCTTGTAACGGGGGATCGTCTCAGATAACGATACCTAATGACCCCCGCGCCCTACACCGAAGACACCCTCGTCCAGCAGACCACCGCCGATTACTTAGAGTAACAACTCGGCTGGGAATCCATCTACGCCCATAATGCCGAGGACTTCGGCCCGAATAGTCTGCTGGGCCGCGCCTCCGACCGCGAGGTTGTGCTGATACGCTATCTATCTGCCGCGCTGCGCTCGCTAAATCCGGGCCTGCCGGACGCCGCTTATGATGACGCCGTGCGGCAGATCACCGCTACTGCCGCTTCGCAGACCCTCGTTGCCGCCAACCGCGAGCAGTACGACCTGCTGCGCGACGGCGTCCCGGTTACCTTCCAAAACGACAAGGGTGAGCGGGTGCGGCAGCGGCTAAAGGTCTGCGACTTCGAGAAACCAGAGAACAACCATTTCCTCTGCGTGCGCGGACTGTGGGTGCGCGGCGACCTCTACCGCCGGCGAGCCGACATCATGGGCTTCGTCAACGGCCTGCCCTTGCTGTTCATCGAGTGCAAGAACATCCACCGCAATCTCAAGGCCGCTTTTGAGCAAAACTTCTCGGATTACAAAGACACTATCCCCCATCTCTTCCGTCACAACGCAATAGTGATGTTCGGCATTTGAAATCGACGATATCGACGTACAGCAGCGCTTGGAGCGGGCACTGGCCCAAGACTATCACGTCATCACCGCCAGCGAGCGGCTCGATCAGCTTGCGCGGGATTTTGTGCGGCATTATTCGACCGCTTGGGGACTGGCAAGGCCATGCTGGTCTGCATCGACAAGATCACCTGCGTGCGGATGCACCGGCTGATTGAGTTCTACTGGAACGAGCAGGCCAATGAACTGGAAGCGGAGCTTGCGCGGACGCAGGACGAACAGACCGAAAAGCAGATCGCGTGGATGCGCGAGACGCGCATGGCCGTTGTGGTGAGCGAGGAACAGGGGGAGGTGGAGAAGTTCGACAAGTGGGACTTGGACATTATACCGCATCGCCGGCTCATACGCGGCGTGAAGTAACAGGGGTTTGAGCGATGGCTGTGGTTGTCCGATCTACGGGACTGTATTATATATTAACCGTTTAACCATCTTTTCCATTGCGCGCCGAGAAAGGAGGGACTTTAGCAAAGGCGAGCAGCATGCTTTTTGTCGAGTTGTTTTACTCTAAAACGAGGAAAATCACATGAGAACGCATGCACAAATGCTTTTGGGAGGAGCCTTGGTGTTCCTCATCAGCACGATTGCTTGGGGGCACGTGGGGACCGAGTATTTTTATCCGCAGGTGCCCGATCCCGCCTCTATGGTAATGGATGGCAATGACGACGACTGGGACTGGCTCGACCGAGAGGAATTTGCCATCACCACGGATCAGATGTTTGGCCAGCACGGCGAAGAGATTGCGCGCGAGGATTTCAACGCGGCCTTCTGGATGGCGTGGAGCGCGCCGCCGGACAATCAGTTCTACTTCTACGCTGTGGTGGCCGACGACACGCTCAAGATGCTCGAATCCGATCAGAAGCGCTGGTGGTCGGATGACATCATCCAGATCACGTTTGACGCCGATCACTCGGGCGGCGACTTCTTAGGCGAAAACTTGGACCACGTGTTTAATGGCCAGCGCTACCATCTCCGCGTCAATCCGGGGCCGGGTCAGCCGGTTGCGTACAACAGCCAACTCGAATACATCGACCTGCCGGAGATTGGCTGGAGTTCGGATATATACAACGGCGAGCCAACGCCTTGGTTTGAGGTGGGTTGGACCTTGCTGCCGTCGGGTGCCGAGCACGGATCGACCAATGTCACGTGGACCATGGAGTTCCGCTGCGCTCTGTGGGACACTTACGCAACGACGCCCGAGGAGAGCGTGCGCCACGTGTTTGAGGAAGATCAGGTAATACACGTCGGTCCCAAGTTCAATGACCGCGAGCCAGTGGCCTCGGATGAAGCATCGCCGTTCCGGCACAATGTGCTGGTCTTGGGAGCGGCCGCCGCGCAAGACCAAAAGGGCGATCAGATGCTCGATTGGATCGGCTTAGGTACCGACGAGGAGCCGACGGCCGTGGAAGATGTCTCGTGGGGGCGGATTAAGAGCCATTTGCAAGGCCAGTTGGATTGAAGTGTGAAAACTGTAAGCTCCTAACGCGAGCGGTGTCGGAAAGAACATGCCGACACCGCTTTGCTATTTGGTACCCCTTTAGGACTCGCTGCAAGAGCCGTGGTCAGTTTTAATGAACATTTCCGCGCTCGATAGTGCGATCATTGTAGCCTACCTGCTCGTGGTCGTCGCCATAGCGGTTGTGACTAGCCGCCGCGTCCGCAGCACGAGCGACTTTTTCCTCGCTGGACGCAGTATGCGCTGGCCCTTTGTCGGCGCATCCATGTTTGCCACCAACATTTCCGCCGAGCAGTTCGTCGGCCAAGCGGGCTTGGTCTTTGTAGTAGGCTTGGCGGTTGCCAATTACCAGCTAGCCGGGGTATTGGCCTTTGTGGCAATGGGAGCGGTTTTCCTACCCATATACATGCGGCTGGGTCTCTACACCACGCCGGAGTTTTTGGAGCGGCGCTACGGGCCGGAAAGCCGCCGCTTTTTTTCTTTAATCACCTTGGTGAGTATTACCTTTGCTGGCATTCCTGGCTCCCTGTACGCCGGCGGACGAGTGATGGAGGTGTTGTTCGGGTTTGAGTCGATTGTGCCAGGGGTGCTGATTTTGGCGCTGGCGGCCGGGCCGTACGCTATGGCGGGTGGTTTGCGCACCGTCATCTTGACGGATTTTATCCAGTGCTTGCTGTTGGTCGTCGGGGGCGTGGCCATGCTCTGGATGGGGTTGAGCTATCTGGGAGGCTGGGGCGTCTTTGAGACGCGGATACAGGAGCTACAAGGGGCGGACAACTGGGACATGCTGGCGCTGATACAGCCGCTCGACCACCCTAACGTGCCTTGGACCGGCGTGGTGCTGGGTCTGACGATACATGCCTTGGCCTTTGGTGCGACCAGCCATGTCATGGTGCAGCGTGCCTTAGCGGCTCGCAGCGTCCACGAGGCGCGGATGGGTGGACTGCTGGCTGGTCTATTGAAAATAGTGGCGGTCTTTATCATTCTGATTCCCGGGCTGATGGGCTACGTCATGGCACAAGGGGCACAGCCGCTGATTGAGGTCGCCAGCCCGGATCAGCTCTATCCGGCGATGGTGCAAGCCCTGTTGCCGGTCGGCTTGGTGGGTTTGGTCTTGGCCGGGTTGATCGCGGCCCTAATGAGTTCGCTAGACTCGGAAATTTGCGCGGCCTCGGGCCTATTTGCCATGGATTGGTACCAACCCTATCGGCCTGCGGCGACTCAGCGGCGCTTGATATGGGCGGGGCGCATCTTGGCCGCTGCTGTAGTTGTCATCGGCGTGTTCTGGGCGGTTGTGGTCATTCCGCAGTTCCGCTTTCTCTACGAGTATCTGGCCAAGTTTGCCTCCTACATACCAGGTACCATTGTGGCCTGTTTCCTGTGGGGTATGGTGTCGAAGCGGCCCACGCGCAAAGGGGCTTTTGCGACCCTGATCGCTGGTTCCATCTTTGGCGTCTTCCTGTGGCTGGTCAACGACTCGGCAGTGGTCAATCGGCTAGTCTGTGGCGAAGAGGGATTGGGGCTGGCCTTTTTGGAAATGCACTTTCTGCACGCGGCCTTCGTCATTTTTGCCGTGGCCAGCGCACTGCTTTTCGGCTTCAGCTTGGCGTTTGGCGACGAGGGGCCGGTGCTCTTGGCGCAGGGCGATGAGACGCTGATGCCGACCCGGAAACAGGATCGGGTCTATTGGCTGGGAGCGGTGGGACTGCTAGTGGTGTACTGCGCGGTGTATTGGTATTTCTTTTGAGTTGCCGGATGACGGCTAATCTAACGCAACAATGTAACGGCACAGCGTCTTGCCGCGCTCTGAAAGGCCGTCGTACAGGGCGCGGGGCATTTCCCCATCTCCGTGGGGTCGGCGAAACCAAGGCGCGTAATAGCCGACGCTCGTCATAATGCGCACGTCTGCGGAGGTGTTGGGTGTGCCGCCGTGCCAGCAGCGCACGTCCCGGATGAGGGCCGAGCGGGCCGGCGCACAGGCGATAGAATTTTGCATATAGGCGGGTTCGTCTGCGAGGCTGGGGATGGGATGGCGCGAGCGGTGGGTGCCGCGGATGAAGCGCGTGGCCCCGTTTTCCGCGCTAAAATCAATCATGGGAAAGTTGACCACGACAAAGGGCGCGGGCAGGTCCATGATGGTGACGCGCTGCTCGGGATCGCCGATCACGTCGGACATGTCGCGGTGCAGGGGCTGGATTTTTGCGCCGGGCAGGGAGTAATCGCCGCCGGCACCGCTGCATGTAAACTGGTCGCTGGCAAAAATGGCTTCGACGATGGGCAAGATGGTCGGCAAGTCCACGAGCATAGCCCATTCGGGATGGTGGATCTGCGAGCCAAAGGAATAGCGCGCAAAACCCCGGTTGGCTTCCTCGAGCGGGATGGCGGCGGTCTGCTCGGCAACGACGCGATGTGCGCCTTCCTTGAGATAGGCAAATTGTTCGTCAGTCAGGGCATCGGTGACCACGGCAAAACCGTCGCGGTGAAAGAGGGCAGCGGCGCGGTCGATGGCGTCTGGGGAGACAGGTTCGAGGGCGAGCATGGCATCTCCGGTGTTGTGGGGCGGGTGTAAATATGCTATTTAGCTTTGTGCTATGCGAACCGCTGTCGTACACCAAGGGAGAAAGAAATGGGAAATCGTCCGCAAGTACTTATCGCCTGTAGCGAGCGGGTGCGCCGTGGCTATCTGCCGCCAGAGGAACTGACGCGCCTAGAGCAGGTTGCCGATTGGGCGTGGTTTGCCTGCGAGGGCGGCAACATTTACCAGGCCAGCGAAGACGCCGAGGCTATTGCGCAGTTGGTGAAAGAATTGGCTGGAGTAGATGCGCTGGTCGTCTGCCACGGCGCGCCGAGGGTTAATGCAGCGGTCTTGGAAGCCGCTTCCCGGCTGCGCTTCATCGGCGAACTGGAAGGCGACCGCTTTGCCACGCGCATTGACTTGGACGCAGCGTGGGCGCGGGGCATCCGCACGGTGGATACGACCAATGGCTCGTCCTATCCGGTGGCCGAGTGGGCCTTGGCGCTGACGCTGATTGCCATGCGCAATGCCGGTGCGCTCTTCCGCCGCATCATCGCTAGGAATACCCAAGACCGTTCCACCATGCAGCCGATGGCCGGGATGCTCACCGGCAAGCGGGTGGGGTTGATCGGCGGTGGCCACATGGGGCGGCGGCTGATGAAGCTGCTGCGGCCCTTTGAGGTCGAGTTGTGGGTGCATGATCCGTACTTGCCGCAGGAGATAGCTGAGGCGTTGGGCTTTTTGCTAACGTCGCTGGACAATGTGATGTCGCAGTGCGATGCGATAGTCTGCGTCGCGCCGCTGACGCCGCAGACCGAAGGCATGATTGGCCAGCGCGAGTTGGAACTCATTCCGTCGGGAGCGGTCTTGGTCAACGTGTCGCGTGGGCCGATCTTCGACTCTGCGGCCCTGATCGAGCGCCTCAAGCGCGGTGATATTACTGGGGGTTTTGATGTCTTCGACCCAGAGCCGATCCCGGATGACAGCGAGATTATCGACCTGCCCAATGTGTTTTTGACCCCGCACTTTTCTGGGCGCGTGGGCGACGAATACCCGCATTTTTTTCGCCTCATGGTCGATGAATTGGAGCGCTTTTTCGCGGGCCATCAGACTTATTTTGATCTGACGCCGCGTGCGCAGGCGAATCGGCGCGGGGATCAGCCGGACTAGGAGGTTTTATGGGACATCCCAACGTACTCTACATCTTCACTGATCAGCAGCGGGTGGATACGTTGCGCTGCTACGGCAATGAGCAGATCGAGACTCCGGCCCTCGACGGGTTGGCCGACGACGGCTTTGTCTTTGAAAACGCCTATGTGAGTCAGCCAGTGTGTAGCCCGGCGCGGGCCACCATGTTGACCGGGCTGTGGCCGCACACCGCTGGCGTGCCCGCGTGCAATGTGCCGCTGCGCGCCGAGGTGCCGACCTTTGCCGAGATGCTGCCGCCGGAATACCAGACGGCTTTTATGGGCAAATGGCACTTGGGGGATGAGATTTTTCCCCAGCACGGGTTTGAAACATGGGTCGGCAGCGAAGACTCGTATCGGCGTGGCTATTCTGAGCAGGAGCGGCTGGATGTGCTCAGCCCGTATCACCATTTCTTGGTTGAGCAGGGGTTTGCACCCGACGCGGAGAATCTCGGCCAGCGCGTGTTCTCGCGCCACGCCGAGGCGTCCATGCCGGAGGAATACACCAAGGCGGCGTTTTTGGGCGATCAGGCCGCAGAGTACATCCGCCAGAGCGGGGACACGCCGTTCGCGCTGTGCGTCAGCTATCTGGAGCCGCATCCGCCGCACACTGGGCCGCTCAACGAGTACTACGACCCGGAGATACTGCCAACTGGGCCGAGCTTTAGGCAGTCCCCGCCGGACGACGCGCCCTTGATCGTGCGGTTGATGGCGGCCTTTTACTCGGCCTCGGAAAACTACGGGTTGGACTTGCAAACCGAGGCTGGCTGGCGCAGGCTGCTGGCCCGCTATTGGGGCAATGTGACGCTGGTGGATCGCTCGGTGGCTAAGATCCTCCAGGCTTTGGACGAGAGCGGCAAGGCCGACGACACCATTGTGATTTTCACGTCGGATCACGGCGAACTCATGGGCGATCACGGGATTTTGGGCAAGACCCTGATGTACGAGGAGTCGATTAAGGTGCCACTGCTACTGCGCGCGCCTATGTTGGATGCGCAGCCAAGGAGAATCGGCGGTCAGTTCAGTCATATCGACTTGGTTCCCACGCTGCTCGACTTGCTGGGGTTAGAAGCGCCGGACCATTTGCAGGGGCAGAGCCGGGTGCCGGTGTTGTGCGGCCGCGATGACTTGGTGGCCAACGACGTGTTTGTCGAGTGGAGCGGTGCCGATGGCCATCCACCGGCCTCGATCGGCGAAGCCGAGCCGAATCGCAGCTTGGTGCATCCCCTTCGCACCATTGTCGCAGCCGATGGCTGGAAGCTCAACCTGTACGGCAAGGGCCAAGGCGAGCTATACGATCTGAATGCGGACCCGCACGAGCTGGAGAATCTATACCACCGGCCCGAGTACCAAGCGCGGATCGGCGAACTGAGGGAGCGGATTCGCGTTTGGCAGGAGGAGACCGGCGACGAGGTGGAACTGCCTTGTTTCGATTGAGGAAAATGGATTTGGGATTAGCTACAGCCGGCGTGCAAACTCTTTAACACGTCTTTGAACGATTCCATTTCGCCATGGAATTTTTCCCAGATATCGCCCATCTCCGTGGCCAATCCACGGCACAGCTCCCAGCGCAATTGAATGCCGTATATATTTCTGAAGAGATGGCGGAAGCGCAGATAGGGTCTCAGCGCGTCTGCGAGGTCTGAGCTGAGAACGGCGGGGCGCACGGATTCGATTTCGCTCGTCATCCGGCCCAAGAGTTGCACGTGCCAATCGGCACCGACTGGTATCTCGCCATCGAGTTCGCTGGCGATGCGCTCTACGAGCCGTTCTATGCCGGTGTAGAAGTCGTGTAGAATGCTGCCAATGCCGCGCAGCTCCAGCGTGGTAGGCGATCCGTCTAGTTTTGCTAGGGTTTCCCGACCTTCCACGACCACGGTGGCGATCTGCACTAGCGTGCGGTCAATGTCCGCTCGCAGCAGCAGGAATTTCTGTGCGCTCATGTAGCAGCACTCCCTCGTTGGCAACGCATTCGAGCAGGGCTGGCGTCGCCGATTCAAGTAGAATCAGATCTACCTCGCGGCTCGCCCGCTCGGCGATGTCTGCTAGCACTGCAAAGTAGCGTTCTGGCGCTATACCTGCGACGACCAAGTCGATGTCGGAACGCGGGTGGAAGCTGCTACCTCTGGCCAGCGAGCCGATCAGGTACACGCGCTCGGCTCCGTGTTCCTCGACTAGAGCTTTGGCGCAGACCTGCGCCTGCTTCCGCGCTTGTTGTGCGGCTTGGTCGAGGGCTTCCCGCTCTTGGCGCAGACGCTTTTGCCAAGCCTCGATGTACGACCGGTAGGCGTCCATGAATGGAAGTATAACGGAAGAGGTAACTAGAAGCCACCGCACATATAGGGACGAAGTGGCGTTACCTAGGAAGACCGAGGGAAAAGCGTCCCTTCTAGCGCCTCTGCGTAGGTTTGCGAACGACCGGAGTGGTCGCCGCCGAGCCAGCGGTAGGCTCTCGGATAGAGCGCAAGCGAGCGGTCGGCGAGTGGCAGGTCGAGCGGTACGTTACCCCACAGCGCCGAGTACTTGGCGGCGATGGCCGCTTCGAGCGATTGGCGCAGGTCGTGGCCGGAGATGTACAGCTCGCCGCCGTTTTCTAAGACATCTAAAAACGACAGTACTGAAGTGCCCATGTAGGAGAAGCGGGGGTATTCGAGTGGGGTGTAGGGGCGGTCGGTTTTTACGCGGGCACCTTGCGCGTCGCAGCCTTGGAAAATTTCGGGCGGTCCCCAGTCCCAGCGCACGAGCGCGTCGTCGGTCCACACGTTCACGCCGCGACTAGGCGTCGGTTGGCCAAAGACCGGGCAGACGAGGCCGTTGCTGAGTAGAAATTGTCCGTTGATGATTAACCCCTCGTCGTCGTCTTGCGCGAGGGCTTCGGGCGGCGTGCCCCAGGCGGTGACTTGGGTGATCTCGGCTTGGGTGAAGAGCCGCAGGACGGCGATGTGCTGGCAGCCCCCGCCGGAAATCTCACCGCCCCAGCCGTGGACGCTGGCCCCGCGCAAGGGGCCGTACTCGTCGGTGCGCAACCAGCCGGCCGCTTCTTGCACCTCGCTCATGGCCCGTTGCAGGTTGCCGCCGGCAAAGACCACGCCGCACGCTGCGCATTCCTCGACCATGGCATCGACATCCGACAAGCGGGCCTCAATGGGCTTGTCGGTGGAGACGCCCTTGACGCCAGCTTGGGCCGCGGCGATGACGGCCTCTTTGATGTACTTGCCGGGTAGTACGACGACCGCGATGTCGGGGACGATGTGCCGGAAGAGGTCTTGCGCGTCCTCATAGAGTGCGCGGATGCCGAAGCGCTCGCCGACGGCTTGGCGGCGCTCGGGGTTGTATTCGGCGATGGCGACTAGCTCGGTGTTGGGCAGGGTTTGATAGACTTCGGCGTAGTGCTGGCCGAGGCGACCGCAGCCGATGATGGCGATCGTGTATTTTTCGTCCATGGAGAAGCTCCTTTAGGTTGGGGTAGCGCGTGATATAGCAGTCCTACATTTACAAGGTGATCCGCAGATGACGCAGATAGACGCAGAATAGGATGTACGAGGCGATCCACATTTAGAATCGTTTAATCATTCTGGATTGCTATAGGTTGCTGCGACCCAAGCGGCGCTTTGGGCGACAGGCGCTAGATACACCTCGGCGATGGTGCCTTGGAAGCGGGCGCTGCCTCCGGCAATATGGCCGATGGTTACGGGGATGTCTGTCTGTTGTAAGGGATGGTCGCAAGCGGAGCGCGAGGCTGCGAGCGCGCCGTCGATGTAGAGCTGGATGCACGCGCCGTCGTACACTCCGGCGAGGTGATGGACGCCGGGTGCGAGGGTTTGGTGAGTGGCAATGCTGACTGCGCCGCCGGTAGTGTTGACGATGAAACTGGGGCCGGGCACGGCTGCGCAGAGTCCGCCGTTGTGGCCCACGTCGCCGTAGCGCAGGGAGAACGCGCCGTCTGTCCCGAGGGTGTCGTAGCGTTGTACGCGGCCGTGGGCGTGGCTGCCGTCGCGGTCACCGCGCCAGGGAGCGGTGTAGAAGTAGCGTCCGTCGAATGCGCCGGCGTTGTACGCGGTGGTGTGCAGGCCGTCGGTATAGCTGGCGTCGTGCGTGTCCCAAGCGGCTGGGTCGTCGAATGGCGCGGCCGTGTCGTAGCGCAGCCAAGCGCCGTGGAAGACGCTCTCGCCGGGTGCGGCGGCGCGAGTGAAGGGCACGTAGTACACGTAGCGCCCGTCGAAGAAGCCGCCGTCGAAGCCGCTGTTCTCTACGGGAACGTAGGTGTCCCAGCTTTGTGGATCGTCAAATGGCGCGGCCGTGTCGTAGCGCAGCATTGTGCTGTTGCCGTAAGAGCAAAAATAGATGTGCCGCCCGTCGAACACGGCACCGACGTTCATCTGCATCCCCAAGGGGCGAGCGTCGTAGAGATCCCAGCTTTGCGGGTCGGCAAAATCCCCAGCGACTGCGTAGCGGAGGACGTGGCCGCTGCTGAGCGGCGCAAAGTAGATATGTCGTCCGTCGAACGCGGCACCGTCGAAACAGGTCGCCTCTGGGTGGAGTTGTTGGGCATTGAAGACGGCGTAGCTCGCGGGGTCCTTCAGGGGCGCGCGGGTGTCGTAGCGGAGGATGTGGCCGCTGTTTTCATCGTCCAAACCGCCGGTTGACGACCGGGTATAGCCTGGGCAGAAGTAGAGGTACTGTCCGTCAAAGGCGAGGCCCTGTCCCGAGTGGGGGAGTTGGGCGTCGTGGGCGGCCCAAGCGGCTGGGTCTTTGAAATCGGCTTGGGTGTCGAAGCGCAAGAGACGCGAGTGGTGGACGGTGCCGTCGTCGCGGGGGTTGAAGTACACGTAGCGGCCGTCAAAGGCTCCGCCGTAGAAGCCCGAGGTGTGCAGGCCGTCGGTGTAGCTGGCGTCGTAGGCGGCCCAAGCGTCTGGGTTTTTGAAGTCGGCTTGGGTGTCGAAGCGGAGGACGCGGCCGTGGACGGACGTGCGCTCATTCTGATCGCGGATGGGGCAGAAGTATGTATAGCGCCCGTCGAATACTGCGCCGAAGTAGCCTTGGGTCACTAGGCCGTCGGTGTGGCCGGCGTCATAGGCGGCGAATGCGTCGAGTCCGGCGCGGGGCTGCCACTGCGAGACCAGCGGCTGCATGGCTTCGGCACGGGCGGAGGTGCTCTCGACCCAAGCGGCGACCGTCAGCATTTTGTCGAGAGGGCAGTCGAGCGCGAAGGGGGCGTTGGAGCGGGTGCGGTATTCGGGGGTTGCGGACATGGCGTTGGTTGCTAAGGGAAAATGTGGCGTTCTACTAGGTAGCGCTCGACGCCGTCGCGGTCGAGAGTGTAGCCCAAGCCCGGCCGGTCGGAGACTAGGAAGCTGCCCTCTTTGAGGACGAATTCTTCGTTGACCAAGGAGTGCTGCCAGGCGATGGGGCCGACCATGTCGTAGGGCTGAGTCAAATGGGGCATGCAGGCGGCCACGTGTAGGCCCATAGCAGCGCCTGGACCATAGGCTACGGTTTGCGACCAGCCGCCTAGCCCCAGCGCGTGTGCGAGGTGCGAGCGTTGTAAGGTTTCAAAGTGGCTGGCTCCGCCGACGATGACGTAGTCGAGGGCCTCGGCCTGAAAGCGGTGCAGCATATCGGCCGCGTCGCCGACGTGGTCGCCAATGGGCAGGTCGATGGTGTGGCGCAGGCGACGCCATTCGGAAAACGTGCCGGCGCGAGCGCCTTTGGCAATGGGGCTTTCGAGCGAGTCCATGCGATGACCCTGTAGGCGGCGGGCCAGCTCTTGGGCCACCCAGACTTCTTCTAAGCGCCAGCGGATGTCCGGGCGCACCACCATGTCGGGAGCCACGCGGTGAATGGCCTCGATCCGGTCGGTGACGTAGCGGATGCGCTCTTCGGGGGTTTGCTCGCGGCTGGTGATGCACTTCATCTTATAAGCGCGGAAGCCCTGCTCCCAGCCCCATTGGGCGTCATCCGCGGTGTGTTCGGGCGTTTTGTATCCGGTGCATTGGGTGACCGAGATGCGGTCGCGCAGCCGTCCGCCCAGTAATTGCCAGATAGGCACGCCCAAGGCTTGGCCGCGCAGGTCGAGCACGGCCTGCTCGAAAGCGCCCTGCATGGGGCTGTTGCCTTGCGCCAAGTTGACTTGGAGGACGTCCTGCCCCAGCCAAGTCTCAAACTGCTGGCGCATGGTGTCCAAGGCGGTAAAGCGCCCGATTAGTGTCAGACCGGTCAAGCCCTGATCAGTTTCGACTTCGGCGACGCCGTGCTCGTCACGCTGGTGCGAGGGCTGGCCGTACACGTCGTCCGACCACCACCAGTGGCGCTCGGGCACGTTGACGATATGGAGAATGATGCGGGTAATTTTCACGGGAGCCTCCTCTAGGTCCAGATGGGCCAGTCGCGTTCTTGGAGTCTGCGCCAGAGTTTATCGAAGTCCGTGCTGCCGTCGTCTTCGCGCTCGGTGAGGCGGACGCCGGGGGCGAAGGCTTCGTCAACGCCTTGTTTCATCAGGCGCTCGGTCTGGCGCAGGTTGCGGTAGTAGTGTTCGAGGCCGCCGGGCAGGGTTACGACGGAGAAGTGGCGCGGCCATTGCGGCGCGGGCACGTCGCGGTAGCGCTCGACTGCGTCCTCGTCTAGTTCTACTCCTAAACCGGGGCCTGTGGGTACCTGCATAAAGCCGCGTTGGATTGCGTGCGGCTCGACGATTAGGTCGTCTTCGTACGTGTGATGGGCGGTTACGCCTGGCAGGGTGGCCGTGTGCATGACCGCGCCGAGGTGGCAGGCGAAGGCCGCGGTGATACCCGTGCCGACGTACTGCAAGAGGATCGGGGTATTGGCCGCGGCAAAGGCCCACGAAGCGGCCAGCGCGTTGCGGATGGTCTCGTGGCTGCAAAGAGCGCCGTCGAAATCGCCAGCGCGCAGCCCAAGCCAAGGGCCGGAAGGCTGGCGCGAAGGGCCGTCGAAGATGGTGCTGACGCCGTGGAGGTAGAAGGGAATGCGGATTTCTTGGTGCAAGCGCCGCCAGCCCTCGATGTCATAGGCGAAGATTGGCTCCTCGATGCCTTTGACTACGGGAATTTGTTCCAACTGGCGCAGGATGGGCAAAGCTCTTTCGACGTTGACGAGTGCGCCGTTGAAGTCGAATTCAATGCGGAAGTCGGGTGGGGCGGCCTCCTGCATGGCTTGGGCTTGTTCGGCTACATCGTAGAAGGCGCGGGCCTTGCATTTTAGTCCGCGATAGCCGCGGGCGGCGGCTTCTTGCACCTCGGCGGCCGAGTCCTCGGGCGACATGCAGGGCATCCACCAGCCCATGCTCACCCATTCTCGCACCTGTTGGCCCATCAGCTTCCAAGCAGGTAGCCCGAGGTGTTTGCCCATCAGGTCGTAACAGGCCATGTCGAGGTTGAAGCGCCCGGTGCCCATGACGTGATCGAAAGGGTTGGTGCCGAGGTAGGCGTCGAGCAAGCTCTGCTCAAAGGGCGGGCCGGGGTTTTCGCCCAAGCCGACTAGGCCGGTATCGGTGTGGAATTTGTACACGGTTACTTCTTCGGTCATGCCGAAGTGGTAGAACGCTTTGCGGATGCGATCTTCGTAGGGAACGCGCAGGGGGATGACTTCGATGGCGGTGATTTTCACGGCGTGGCTCCTATAGCATTTTACATCTACGATAATCCGCAGATGAACGCAGATAGACGCAGAATATGTAGAACAAGACGATCCGCAGGTCGAATCGCTCAAGTACTATATGCGGGTCGGGGGAAGGTACGGTTCCTTGACTTCGCACGCAAAAAAGCGATGATAGAGTGGAGGGATTGAAAGAGGCTAGCCGTAATAGCAAAAACGGAGAATTTTATGGGACTTACCTTTCTCGCCATCGACATCGCCAATCCCGCTCACCCTGAAGAGTTTCACACCGAACGTTTTTTGGTGGACTCAGGGGCCGTCTATTCGGTCGTCCAGCGTCCGGTCCTAGAGGCCTTGGACATTCGGTCGCACTCTCGTCGGACCTTTACCTTGGCCAATGGCGACCAGATCGAACGCCATTTGGGCGATGCGCTGTTTCGCTACAAGGAACACCGAGGGGCCGCGCCGGTTATCTTTGGCGAACCCGGCGACAGCAATCTGCTCGGGGTGGTCACCCTCGAAGCCTTGGGGTACGTGCTGGATCCCCTAAAACGAGAACTGCGGGCGTTGCCGATGCTGTTGGCGGAGCTGAGGATTAGGTAATGAGAAAAGTTTGTCTCATACTTCTGTGTTGGACGGCCACCGCTTGGGGGGCCGAAATCCCGTTTAGCCGGGGCGTCAACCTGACCAATTGGTTGCAAGCGTCCAGTGCGCAGAACGTGCATTTTGCCAAATTTGGCCGGACCGATTTCGAGCAGATTCAACAGCTCGGCTGCGATGTGGTGCGCCTGCCGATTAATCTGCACGCCATGACCAGCGGTCCGCCGGATTACCGCATCGATCCCCTGCTCTACGACTTTCTCGACCAAGTCGCGGATTGGGCCGACGAGTTGGGGCTGCATCTGATTTTGGACAACCACTCGTTTGATCCGGCGGTGAGTACGTCGCCGGACATTGGCGATGTGCTGGTGCCGGTGTGGACCCAGCTCGCCGCGCATTTTGCCGCGCATCCGGCCCAGCTCTACTACGAGATCCTCAACGAGCCGCACGGCATTAGCGACGCGACTTGGAACGCGATCCAGCAGCAGGTGATCGATGCGATCCGGCAGGTGGATCAGCAGCACGCGATCGTGGTTGGCCCGGCCAACTGGAACAGCTTCCGCAACCTGCAGCGGATGCCAGTTTTTGCCGACGACAACCTCGTGTACACGTTTCACTTCTACGAGCCGTTTGTTTTTACTCACCAAGGCGCTGGCTGGACTAATCCCTCGCTGGTGCCGCTGCGCGGCGTGCCCTTTCCCTACGAGCGGGCGCGGATGCCGACGTTGCCCTCGTCCTTGCAGGGCACGTGGGTCGGCACTGCGCTGGGCAACTACAGCGAAGAAGGTACCATCACGCAGATGCGCATACTGATTGACGAGGCCTCGGCCTTTCAGAAGGATCGCGGCGTGCCGCTGTTTTGCGGGGAGTTTGGGGTGTACAGCCCCAACAGCGACAACAGCGACCGCGTCTTGTGGTACGAGGTGGTGCGGCAGCACTTGGAGGAACGGGGCATTGCGTGGACGATTTGGGACTACCGAGGTGGTTTTGGCCTGTTTGAGCGCGGGTCGGACGAGTTGTTCGAGTTTGACCTGAACGTGCCGCTGTTGGAGGCATTGGGGCTAAACGTGCCGCCGCAACGGGATTTTATGGCCGTGCCAGACCAACAGGGGTTTGTGCTCTACGAAGACTCCCTCGGCCCGCACATGGCCGAGTCTAACCACCTCAGTGCAGGCACGGTTGATTACTATGATGAGGCGGATCCAGCGGTGGGCCGCTACTGCATGCGCTGGACTGGGGTGCCGCTCTACGGGTTCATTGGCTTCGACTTCAAGCCCTTCAAGGACTTGTCCGCGTTGGTTTCGACTGGTTACGCGGTCGAATTCTGGGTGCGAGGGGATACGCCGGGATCGTCGTTTGACATTCGCTTGGTCGATACGGATACGGACGACCCGGACGACCACCCTTGGCGCATGCGCTATACGATAGATGAGCAGGTGGCCGCTTGGGATGGTGCATGGCACAAGGTGCATATTCCCTTGCGCGACTTTGCTGAGCACGGGGCTTGGGAGAATGAGTGGTTCGATCCGGTCGGCGCGTTCGACTGGCAGGCCGTCGATCGCTTCGACATCGTGGCCGAGCACCATGCCTTAGATGGGATTCAGTTCTGGTTCGACGAGTTGCGGATTGTGGGTCCGGTGCTGACGGTCGTACTCGGCGAGGCGTCGCAGCCAACCGTGCTAGCGTTGGCCGCGAATTATCCCAATCCGTTCAATGCGACGACTGCGATCCGCTATGCACTGCCGACCGCTGGGCCGGTACATCTGGCGGTCTATGCGCTGAACGGCCAGCAGGTGCGGACGCTGGTGCAGGGCGTGGCGGCTCCGGGGTGGCACGTGGCGCGATGGGATGGGCGCGACGACGCGGGGCGGGCGGTGGCCAGCGGCGTGTACTTGTATCGCTTGGCTGTTGTGGGCGGGGTTCGGACCGGGAAAATGACGTTGGTGCGTTGAAGATAGCGTTTCTGGTCCGCGTTTTGCTTTTGCCGAATAGCAGGGCGCTCTATTGAACGGGTGCCCGATGGTGAGTACATTGACCTATCAAGAAGGAGATGGCAGGCATGGCAGAACGTTCCCCCCTCGACTACGGCGACCGCCTTGGTCGCCTCGAAGGCATCATTGAGCAGATCAACGACCGCTTAGGCAGCCTGGAGCGTCGCATGAGTAGCTTAGAGGCCCAGATGAGCAGCTTGAAGAGCGATTTAGAGGCCCAGATGAGCAGCTTGAGGAGCGATTTAGAGGGTCGCATGAGCAGCTTGGAGAGCAGGCTAGAGGCCCGCATGAACAGTTTGGAGAGCAGCCACCGCCGGGACTTTCGCTGGCTGATCGGCACGATGATCGGCATGTGGGCGACGATGATGGGCTTGCTCGTGCCGGTGGCCGTTAAGGTCTTTGCAGGCTAGCCGAGACTGTTACCGTACAGAAGCAAGTGTTACCGTACTTCCACAAACCCCCCCTACGAATTTCTAGTACTTCAAAGGCAGGTCAAGGCACATAGCGGCAGCGAGGAAATCGCGCTGTCGGTGCGTGTGCAGACGTGGCACGAGGTCGCCGACTCCTATTCAACGCCGCGGTCTTCCAGCCAATAGGCGTATAGCCGCGCTTGGTGCAAGTAAAACTTTAGGCGCACTGGTTTTTCAAATACCAGATCGTGCGAGTGCTTCCACTCGTATTTGGCTCGCAAGCTGTCGCCGGTAAAGGGCGGCGGTTCTTCCCCGGGTACCCAGAAGCCGGGGAGGGGTCTGCCGGTCTCGGCGTCTTGGATCTCGGCGTAGATTTCGCCCCAACGGGCGTCGGCGTTGAGGTAGAGGTCTTGGCCACGCCAGTGGAAGGGCTGGGTGATGAGGGTGGCGATTTCGTCGCCGTCGATGGAGACGAAGCGGTCGGGCGGCAGCTTGGCCAAGCAGAGCGCGCCTGGGTCGGCGAAGTGGCGCTCTGCTACCCCGAGCCGGAACAGTTCCTTGCAGCGGTTGAAGCGCTGGTACATTTCCACGCTGCCCGGTATGCGGAGGGCGTTGTAGTACATCCAAATCTCGCCGTCTTCGCGCACCAATGGAGCACCAGCCATCAGGAGCTGGCTGGTGCCGTAGTTTTCCCCGTCCCAGGGTTCGATGCCGATAAAGGGCGTGCGGTCGGCCACGCGGTCCCAAGTGCGTAGGTCGCGCGAGACGGCCATTTCAATCTGGTTGATGCGGGTGAAATTGGTGGCTGGCGGCGGGATGGCACCGATGGGGTTGAAGACAGTGGGGAAGCCGATGTACAGCCCCTGATAGGGCATGATGGCCATGTTGTAGATTTCGGCGTGGTAGTCTTCGTCATCGACGATTGGTGGGGTGATGTACGCTGGGTCGTCGATGATGGTGCGGACGCGCTGGCGGCAGTTTTCCCAGTCGGTTTCGTCGGCGTGGAAGATGAGTTCGGGCGCGGTGAAGTGGTCGAAGCCGCGGCTGGTCGCCAGCCAGACCGAGCGGCCCCATTCGGTGGGCTGTTTGACCATGGCGAGGAATTGCTCGGTATAGGGGTCGTACACAAACTGGGACTCGTCTTGGCTGGGGATGAAGGAGCTAGGGAGCGGGGTCCAAGCAAAGCCGTCGGGCGAAATGGCACCGTCGCGGCCACTGCTGCCGAACAGGGCTTTGTAGCGGCGGTTCGGGTCGGGGTCGCGCTCGTCGCGGACGATGTGGTACAGGCCCGGGCCGTTGGGGTCGCAGGCGATGTTGTTGTCTTTGCTGCCGTTTGACTCGTATAGCCCGAGGGAGGGTTGTTCCCAGTGCTCGCCGTCGTGGGAGATGGCAAAGCGGGCTTGTGGCCCGTTGTACCACCATTCGTAGCGTCCCTCGTCCGGGTTCCACAAGGGCGCGCTACGGCTTTGGATGCCGCCGGTGATGAGGGGGCCGCACCTTTTGGGAGGGTGTAGGGTGCGGGTGGTGCCTTGCTCCGAGACTAAGGCGCGGCTGTCGAGAAAGAGTTGGTGGTGCTTTTTTGGGTCAATGAGGTCGATGGACATGGTTATCACTCATAGCGCAAAGGGTGGGATGCGGAGGAACGCGCCCCCTTGCCGGGCGGACTCTTGGGCCAGCAGGCAGGCTTGGGCCGTGGCGAATACCGAGCGGGTGGGGATGAAGAGGTCGGTGCCGCGTTCAATGGCGTCGATCAGGTTGGCGACGAATGCGCTGCTTTGGTCTGCGGGGAGATCGGGTGAGTATGGCTCGCGCTCATTGGTGGCGATGAGCAGGTGGTTGTCGGCATAGGCGCGCAGGTGGGCCGAGCCGGTCGTGCCCATGATGATGAAGCGGGTGTCGCCAAACGAGGGCGCGGCTTGCGGTGTGAGCCAGTCGGCGGTGAGGGTTGCCAATGCGCCGTCGGATAGCTCAAAGGAGGCCTGCACGTGGTCGTCTAAGTGCGGCTCATCCGTGAACCGCTTGCAGGTGGTGAGGGCGTGGACGCCGACGCATTCGGCACCAGTGAGCCAGCGGATTTGATCGACGCCGTGGCAAGCGAGGTCGTGAAACGCTCCCGTGTACTGCTCCGGGTCGAAATACCAGGCTGGGGCTGTGTCGCGACGGATCTTGTGCGGGTGGGTGGAGATGAGGCTGGCGATGTCTCCGAGCGCGCCGTCGAGAATGGCTTGGCGCAGGGCGATAAACGGCGGATAGCTGCGCGAGGTGAACCACATGGATACGTGGATTGCGCTGGCGGCGACAGCGCGGCGCATGCGCTCCCAGTCGTCGAGCGTGCGGCACAGGGGTTTGTCGAGCAGCAGGTGAATGCCAGCGCGGGCGCAGGTTTCTACGAGCGCGGTTTTTTCGTGGTGGATCAAGCCTTCGAGGATTAGCTCGGGCCGGGCGCGGTCGATCATGTCCTCTAAAGTGGCGAAGCGGGGGATGGATGCGTAGCGTGCGCAGAGTGCGTCGTCGTCTTCAACCAAGCCGACGATCTGGCCGTTTGCTGCCTGCAAGGCGGATTGGATCATGCCGCCGATGTGGCCGTAGTGGACGCCCATGATGCCGATGCGCATGATGAATTCTCCGGGTGAAGTGTGCGCGGGAAGATAAGACGCGGCGGGTTAATGCGCTATCTGTTGCAGCGTGTCTTCAGGAACTCACGGCAGGCGCACTTTGCCCTTATTGGGGGCGGGTGCGTTTTTATACACAAGTTTTTACTCCACTTGCAAGAAAGGTTGCCAACGATGCGTTTGCTCATCGCCCTTTGTCTCCTCGTCAGCAGCGGCTATGCCCAAGCGCCCGGCGAGGTCTATCTGACTCCAAAAATCGACCTCCAACTCCAGCCGGTCGCCGTGGCAGGGCTCGAGGATCGGACCTTGAACGTCCCTCCTGGTTTTGTCGTCGAGTTGTTCGCCGAGGATGTCGGCAAGGCGCGGCTGATGGCGTGGAGCCCGGATAGCGTGTTGCACGTGGCGGTCATGGGCACCCGAGGCAATAGCGAGTGGCGCGCCGACCCCAACCGCACTGGGCGCGTTGTGGCTCTGCCCGACCGCGACCGCGATGGCCGAGCCGACGAGGTGCGGACGGTGGCCGACGATCTGCTGTGGCCCAATAGCGTGGCCTTTTATCAGGGGGCTATGTACGTGGCCGATACCGATGAGGTCGTGCGCTTCAGGGATGGTGATGGCGACGGCTTTTACGAAGAGCGCGAGGTCTTTATCCCGGATTTGGCGACGTGGATCCCCGGTTTAGGCGGCGCAGAGCACGTTACGCACACCATCGTCTTTGACGAGGCCAACGGGCGGATATACGTGCATCAGGGATCCTCCTGCGATCTGTGCCGCGAGCGTGACCCCGAGCGCGCTACCGTGCTGGCCTTTAACCTCGACGGCACGGGGCGGCGGATTTTCGCCAGCGGTTTACGCAATTCCATAGGCTTGGCGCTGCACCCGCTCACCGGCGAGTTGTGGGCGACCAACAACGGCCACGACCGCAGCGGGCGGGACTTGCCGCCTGAGACCATTGTCATTGTGCGCGAGGGTGGGTTCTATGGCTGGCCGCTGGCGCACGGTTATCAGGCGTGGGTTGACTTTGAGATTGACGAGTACTTTCGCTCGATTGCGCCCTTTACGCGCCAAGACACGCTCGACGTGGAGCGAATGGAGCAGCCGGCTGCCACGGTCGCGGCCCACACCGCGCCGATGGCGATCCACTTTTACACTGGGGACCAATTTCCCTCTGCATACCACAACCAAGCCTTCGTCGCGCTGCGCGCTGGTGTGCGGGGTAACGACCCGGGCTATAAGGTGGTGGCAGTGTTTAGCGACCCGGACGGGCAAAATACCCAAGTAGCCGATTTCCTCACCGGCTTCCGTCCCAATCCGGGTAGCAACAGGGTATGGGGTAAGCCCGTGGGTTTGGAAAGCGACGCCGAGGGGGCGCTTTACGTCTCTAGCGATCACACGACCCAGGCGGTTTTCCGGGTGCGGGTTGGGCCGCTGATGGGGCAGTGGGAGGTTGAGCCGCCGGATACGGTCTTGGCTGGTCAGCCGCTCGATTTGTCCGCGGCGATTGCGTTGACGCGCTTTGACCGGGAAGCGGCCGACCCGGTAGTGAGCGCCGATCTAAGTGCCTTGGGCGGCAGCGCTGAAACGCCGCTTACTGATTTGGGCGACGGGCGTTACCGGCTGGAGGCCGCATTGGCGGGCGCGGAGACCAACGGTCGCGAGCAGATCGCGGTGAGCATAGCGCAAAATACGGCGGAAGGTCCGTTTGAAATCGCGCTCTCGCGCACGCTGGTGGTGCTGCCGGCCGAGGACTTGGCGATCGCCGATGACGAGTTGGCTGCGGGCTGGACCGCCAATGCAGGTTTGGGCTTGGATAGCTTTGAGTTCGACGGCAGTGGCCCGGTTTTTACCGGCACTGCGGCCGGCGTGCTGACGGGCGACCCTCTGACGCGGCTGTTGCCTTGGCAGTTGGACATGGAGCCGCTGACACCTATCGAGACGGTGGGTTATCGGGCGCTACGGCTGGCGATCCATCCGGGCGATGTGGTGCCAGCCGAAGACGATGTGGTCGAGGTGGTGTTGGAAAGCGGCGGCTTCCAACGGGTCGTTCTTTTGGGCGAAGGAGCAGGCGATTACGATCTGGATTTGGGGCATAAGGAATGGCAGGAGATAGAAGTTCCCCTGAGTGCGTTCGGCATTCTCGACCAGCCGATAGAGACCGTGCGTTTTGCTGCGAACCTAGAGGGGCGCTTTTACATCGACGATCTGCGGCTGGTACGCACGGAGTTTACCAGACCCACCGTCGTCCACGAGACGCGCGAAGACGCGACGCCGCAGCACTTCGGCCTAGAGCAGAATTTTCCCAATCCGTTCAACAGCCAGACTGCGATCCGCTATACTCTCGATCGCGCCCAAGAGGTCGAACTGAAAGTCTATACCCTCACAGGGCAGCACGTAGCGACTCTGATAAGTGGTCATCGGTCGGCCGGTCGGCACGTCCTGCATTGGGATGGCCGTGACGGGCAGGGACGTCCGCTGGCTTCGGGGTTGTATTTGTACCAGCTACGGGCTGGGAGCGAGAGGCAGACGCGTAAGTTGCTGCTGGTGCGCTAGTGGGTGGGGAGGTTGTCCATTGACAAGGTGTATGTATGAAGATTTTTTACAATCTATATTGTACGGAGGGATGAATGCCAGCGATATCTATGTTTTATGGAATAATTGTCTATATGTATTTTATGGACAATAGGCAGCATAATAAGCCACATATACATGCTAAGTATCAAGGCCAAGAAGTGATCGTTGCAATACCTGATGGCGAGGTTCTTGATGGTAGTATTCCGAACTCAAAAATGAAACTTTTACAAGCGTGGATTGAATTGCACAAAGATGAACTTGTAGCAGACTGGGAACTTGCTGTATCTGGACAACAACCCTACAAAATTGATCCTTTGAGGTAAATTTTATGAACCCAAGAATATTAGAAGCCACTGCAATAGAAGGGCATAAATTGAAGCTGCTTTTCGATAATGGAGAGCAGGGGTTCTACGACTGTTCTGGATTATTGGATTTTGGTGTGTTCCAAGAATTGCAAGACAGAAATTACTTTAAGAAGGCAAAAGCCTTGGATGGAACCGTTGTTTGGCCTCACGGACAAGATATATGTCCTGATACATTGTATTTGGATTCTGTAAAAGATTGATTCTCAAAACTGTGTAACATGTGGCGCGATCCAATCATTGCAGAAGTCCGCCGCATACGCGAAGAGTATGCGGCGCAGTATAACTACGACATCAAGGCCATTTGCCGCGCTGCTCGTGAACGGCAAAAAACAAGCGGTCACAAAATCGTTTCGTTGTCCCCACGAGCTGCCATAGCATCTCAGAAAACCGACGCGCCCTAGTCCGACAACTTCCGCACGTACACGTAATAAGGGGCGATGGTCCGCTCGATGCGGTCGTAGAACGAGGCGTAGAGCCGGTCAAAGCCAGCGGCGAGGTCGATCTCAAAGCAAGCGCTCGTCGCGTCGGGATCGACTTCTTGCTGGAGATTTTGGCCGCCGATTGTTAGCTGTGCCCAGCCGAGGGCGAGGGCGACTCCACCCTCGTAGGCTGGCGCATTTTTCGGCTGGATGCCGGCGCGGTACCAGCCGCTGTCGTCGCCTTCGATCCCCGCAGTAAGTACATAGCCGGTTTCCTCGGGCCAGCGCCGCAGCTCAATCTGGTAGCGGCCCGCCTCTTTGACATCAACGGCCCAAAAGCCACTCGCGATTTGTCCGGCGCGGACTTGGCGCTGATTCCAGACAGCGCCGCACGCCTCATTGCGGATATCGTGGGTGGTGAGTTTAGCGGGTTGGTCGTCCCCGCCCAAGGCAATCGGCTCGTCGCGGTCGAACTGCTCGGAGATGAGTTCCCACCAGGCATCGTACGCAGCGCGCAGGTCGGCGACGGTGTCAGGATGCTCAGCGGCGATGTTCTGCCGTTGGCCGGGATCGGTGCCGAGGTCGTAAAGCTCGTGACCGTCGATGAGCCGCCACTTGTCCTTCATCACCGAGCTCTTGCGCCATTTGACTGGATTGGCCACGCGTTGGGTGTCGCAGACGTTGATGCGGTCGGCTAAAGCTGAATCGTCTGCGCCGCGCAGCAGCGGCACTAGGCTCTGGCCGTGGAAAGTGCGGTCGGCCGGGACTTCGACTTCGCACAAGTCGAGCAGGGTCGGCATGAAATCCACGTAGCTGGTCAGCGCGTCGATATCGTGGCCGCCGGCGATGTGCCCGTTGGGATAGCGGATGAGGAAGGGCACGCGATGGCCGCCTTCGTACTGGGAGCCTTTTTTGCCGCGCATTCCGGCGTTGTAACTGCCCGGTCCTTCTTGGGGGAACTGGTCGGCGTCTAGCTCGACGCCGGTGGCTGTGCCGTTGTCGGTCATAAAGATGAGGATGGTATTGTCGGCGATACCCAACTCGTCGAGCGTGGCTTGCAACTGGCCGAAGTTTTCGTCGATGTTGGTGATCATGCCGTAGAAGCGGGCGCGGTCTTCGTGCGGGGTGGCGTCGCGGTATTGCTCGACGTAGTGCGGCTCGACGTTGAGCGGTCCGTGCGGCGCGTTGGTGGCGATGTAGCAGAAGAAGGGCCGGTCGGCGTTTTCTTTAATAAAGCGTTGCCCCTCGCGGAAGAACACGTCCGTGCAGTAGCCCTCGTATGGGGTGGGGACGCCGTTTTTGAAATAGGTGTCGTCAAAGTAGTCGTTGCCCCAAGCGTCGCCCGTGTTGCCGATGCCGCCGCCGGCGTGGTAGATGGATTCGGTAAAGCCGCGCTCGTGAGGGCGGTAGGGTGGGCTGTCGCCGAGGTGCCATTTGCCGAAGTGGCCGGTGCGGTAGCCAGCACTAGTAAGCGCGTCCGCGAGGGTCCACTCGTCGGCGCGCAACAGCGAGCGGCCGCCGATGGTGTGCCAGACGCCGGCGCTGTTGCAGTAGTGGCCGGTGAGCAGGCCAGCGCGGGTGGGGGCGCAGGTGGAGCCGACGTGGTAGGAGGTGAAGTGCACGGCGTCTTGGTGGAAGCGGTCGAGGCAAGGCGTGCGGATCGCGCTGTTGCCGTGACAGCCCAAGTCGCCGTAGCCTTGGTCGTCGGTGAGGACGAAGACGATGTTGGGGCGCGGGTCCATGGCCTATTGCTCCTGCTCAGCGCGCCAAGCTTCGTATTCGGCGCGAGCTTCTTCGCTGAGCGGGTAGTACTTGCGCAGGTGGCCGCCCTCGGCCAGCTTCATGCGGCTGAAGTCCTCCCACTCGGCATGGGCTTGGGCCTTTTCGGTCAGTTCAGGAGCGAGTTGGGCCGGGACGACGGTAGCACCGTCGTCGTCGGCGACGATGATGTCGCCGGGCATGACGAGGGTATCGCCGCAGGCGATGGGCACGTTGACTGCGAAGGGGAAGATGTTGGTTTGGGTGTGGAAGTTGGGGGTCGTGCCGCGCAGCCAAAGCCCGATGTCGAGGTCTTTGAGTACTTGGGGGAAGTCGCGGATGCAGCCGTCGATGACCGCGCCGATGCCGCCGCGCCCCATGAAGAAGGTGAGCATCATCTCGCCGAAGACGCCGCTGTGCATGTCGCCGCGCGCATCGACGACGATGATGTCGCCGGGTTGGGTGTGGTACAGGGCGTGGCGGTGGAGTTGCTTTTCCGGGTCGGCGTATTCATCGACCGAGTATTGGTCTTCGCGCTTGGGCATAAACTGCAAAGTCAGGGCCGGGCCGACGACGTGCTTGCCCGGGGTGCGGGAGACGGGGCCTTGGATGTGGGGGTCGCGGATGCCCAAGCGGGCTAGTTCGCCGGCTGCGGTCGCACTGGAAATAGGGGCGAGGGTATCGATGAGGTCTTTGGGGGGGCGTTGGATGTCGTTCGTTTCGACCATGATGTCTCCTGTCGTTGAGTGCGGGTATTCATTTAAGCTAAGAACGAGGCATTGGCAGGGCCAATGTCGAGAGTAGCAGGGGTTTAAGAGGTTGCCTATTATTTGGACATCTGGCATAGTGAGCGGTCGTGGGCGAACTAAGAGATGTAAGCCCTCCGAATGAGGAGATGACCTATGTTGACCAGACTGAAAGTCTCTAACTTCAAGAATTTGGTGGATGTGGATTTGTACCTCGGTCCGTTTACCTGTGTAGTTGGTCCGAATGGGGTGGGTAAGTCAAACTTGTTCGACGCGATTCGGTTTTTGAGCGCACTGGCCAATCACACGCTTATGGAAGCCGCCGCCGCCGTGCGCGATCAAGATAGCCGCACAGCACACGTACGCGATCTTTTCCATCGCGTGGGAGACCACTATGCCGAGCGCATAATTTTTGAAGCAGAGATGATCGTGCCACGACAGGCCATCGACGACTTGGGGCAGGAGGCTGAGGCCAGTATTACATCTTTGCGCTATTCTCTAGAGCTTGCTTACCGAGAGACGGACGATAGCTTGGTGAGAGGTGCACTCGCTATTGTCAAGGAAGAATTGGTCCCCATCGCCCAACGCGACGCCTCCCAACACCTTTTATTTCCTCACAGCGCAAAGGACTGGCGCAAATCCGCAGTGCGCGGTAAGCGCCACGTTCCCTTCATTTCAACCGCCGAAGAGGGCGATAACAGAGTCATAAAACTACATCAGGATGGCGGCAGTAGCGGTCGTCCTTTACCCCGATCTGCCGATAACCTGCCGCGCACGGTGCTTTCCATAGCCAATGCGGCGGAAAGCCCTACGGTGTTAGTCGCTCGCCGAGAGATGGAATCCTGGCAGATGCTACAACTGGAACCTTCGGCACTAAGAAGGCCCGATGAATTTGTTTCACCTACTCATTTAGGAGCGGATGGCCGCTATTTGGCGGCTACGTTGTATCGCTTGGCTCGCCATAACGGGCAACAAGTAAGAGGAGCCATATATAGCCAGATCGCCAACCGCCTAGCCGAGCTTATTGACGATGTGAATGATATAGATATAGAACGAGATGAGAAGCGGGAGCTACTGACTTTATATGTAAAAAACGGGGAAGGGACCCCGCACCCTGCACGCGCCCTGTCGGATGGTACCTTGCGCTTCCTCGCGTTAGCCGTCTTAGAGATCGATCCGCAGATGCAGGGTATGCTTTGTCTGGAAGAGCCGGAAAACGGTATTCATCCGGCGCGGATTCCGGCCATACTGAAACTACTCGGGGATATTGCGGTGGATACCCAAGAGCCTGTTGGGGAGGATAATCCACTACGCCAAGTGATTGTCAATACTCACTCGCCTTCAGTATTCCAACAAGTCCCGGATGATAGCGTTGTATTTGTAAAGACAAGAGAGGCCATAGACGAGGAAGGACGCCTTTGTAAAAAGGCTCACTTTCTCTGCCTGTCCGATACTTGGCGAGCCAAAGTAAGCGAAGATGCTGCTCGCGGCGACCTGCTCCCTTATCTGAATCCGGTGCTGCCTAAGAATTACATAGAGGTATCAAAGCAGAAGCGGGTAGTCGATAGGGAGGATATGCAGCAACTCCTTCTGTCTTTTTCTGGGTAAGTCTGGCATCGGATGCAGGAACTGCGCTACACGCTGCTGGCGGATGGATCGTCTGATCGCGCCCTTCTACCGATTCTCACTTGGTTGTTGCGCCAGTCCTGCGGTGCGATTCCTATCGAGGCGGAGTTTGCCGACTTGCGTCGCCTACCATATCCTCCCAAGAAACTTTCTGAGCGCATTCACTGGAGCGTCGAACTGTATCCTTGCGATCTGCTTTTTGTGCATCGGGACGCGGAGAGTGCCCCAATCGAGGTGCGCGAGGCAGAGATCCGTAAAGCTCTAAAGGAAAGTTCCGTGGAAGGTTCGGTGCGCGTTGTCTGCGTGGTGCCTGTTCGGATGCAGGAAGCGTGGTTGCTTATTGACGAAGCTGCGTTGAGAAGGGCTGCGGGCAATCCCAACGGCACTCAGCCGCTAGCTATGCCGGATGTGCAAAGACTCGAAGAGTTGACAGATCCCAAACAACTCATCCGCGATCTCCTGCGTCAGGCAAGCGAACTTCAAGGGCGTCGCTTAGAGCGCTTCAATTGGCGGTCGAGCGCACATCGCGTAGCTGAAATAATCGACGATTTTAGTATTCTGTACAGATTAACCGCATTCCAACGGCTGGCAGCGGCGGTCGAGCAGGTCGCAACCGCAGCGGAATGGCGTTAGAGACAAACTTCAAACTAGGAGGAAGCAGATGACAGTGGAAGATCGCGGCTCGGCCATTCGGGTCGAGCGCCTGACGGCCATTCCGGTGGGGGCCAAGGGCTATGTGAAGGTGGAGACGAATATGGGGGTGGTCGGCTGGGGTGAGATCAACAACATGGAGACCAAGGTCGCCTGCGCCTTGGCCGAGTCGTTAGGCTCGCTGATCGTCGGGGAAAACCCGACGCGCATCGAGCACCACTGGCAGCGGCTGTTCCGCGCCCATCGCAACCTGCGCGGCGGTGGGCTGATGGTGCATGTGATTTCGGCTATTGACATGGCGCTGTGGGACATTGCTGGCAAGCTCTACCAGGTGCCGGTGTATCGCCTGTTGGGCGGCCCCTGCCGCGACAAGGTGTGGATGTATCCTAGTCCCAAGGCGATCAAGGTCGGCCCTGGGGGTGCACAATATCACGCGGGGACGCCGGCTGAGGTGGCAGAGTTGGTGCAGCGGGTGGCTGACGCGCGCGCCAAGGTGGGGCCGGATGGGGCGGTGATGTTCGATGCGCACAGCATGTTGCCGCTGCCGCTGGTCAAGCAATTTGCCGGTTATCTCAAGCCGGACGATTTGCTGTTTTTGGAAGAGGCGTGGGTGCCGGGCAACATTGAGGCCATGCAGAAGCTGCGTGCGGCCGTGCCCGTGCCGTTGGCGACTGGCGAGCGCGACCGCACCATCTGGGAGGTGCGCGAGATTTTGGAGGCCCAAGTAGTAGATATCCTGCAGCCCGACTGCGGCCACGGCGGCGGCATCAGCCAGATGCAGAAGGTCGCTGCTTTGTGCGAGGCGCATCACGTGCCGATTGCCCCGCATTGCACCATGTCGTTTCTGGGCCTGACGGCGAGCTTACACGTGGCGGCCTCGGTGGCGTTTTTCCTCATCCACGAGGGCTACGATCACCAATTGCCCGAAGGCGTGGCGCACAAGACGTGGACGTTGGATGCCGAAGGGTATGCGTCACTGCCGGAGGGGCCGGGATTGGGCGTGGAGATCGACGAGGAACGGGCCATTGCCGTGGGGCAGGAAAGCGGTCGGCAGTTTAGGTGGCCGGATAATCGGCTGCGGGATGGGTCGGTGGCGGATTATTGAAGGACGGTACGCACCGGCGTCGAACCGGTAGGTGTAGGGGCGGTTCGCGAACCGCCCCTACATTGGTGCTATTCTTCTACTTCTTCCCCTGCTACTACTTCTACCTCGAGGAATTGGATACCTTGGAGCAATAGATCGACGTCTTGCTGCGTCGAAATGGGTGCCGGGGGCGCGGGTGGGGGGCCGGGCGGAAAATCTTCGGGCGACGGAAAATCATCAAAGCCGTCTTCGGGTTCGCTTTCTACACCTTCCCCTTCTTCGCCTTCGGATTCGTCCTCGCTACTTTCCTCGCCGTCCCCTTCTTCGCCGTCCCCTTCTGCTTCGCCGTCGCCTTCAGGCTCCTCCGCCCCTTCGGTTCCGCCTTCTTCTGCTTCGGTCTCACCCTCTTCCGGCATCCCTTCGCCCGCCTCTCCTTCAAACTCAGGCGGTGGTGGGGGAAGGGGTGGTGCGACAAACGCCAAGCGAGCTTTTAAGAGGACGTTCTCGTCGGGTTTATTCAGGCGGGCGAAAACATCGTCGAGCGATTCCTCAGTGGGAGGGCCATACTGCGGTGGAGCGAACAGTAGCTCATCGGGTCCTAATGTTGCGGCGGATCCCACTTCGAGTTGGTAAAAGCCCGGCCACAGCGTATCCGGCACGCTGAGGGCTAGCTCGACTTCTCGGTCTTCAGTGCGTCCCACGCGCAGCGCAGTGGTAATGTTCAGCGCACTGCCAAGACTGACGACCGAATCAGCCGTAACCTGCCCTAGGGTGGCAAAACGAGTGCCGGGAATCACTTCGACCTGTACGGCAGCCTCGCGCACATAGACGGCGTAATCGTTTCGCGTCATCAGTTCCTCGAGGGCGAATGACACGTCGCCGTAGGCATCGTAGATGGAAGCTAAGAGCCGGCCGCCTGGTGAGGAGTAAAGCCGGGATCGGGTGAGGGTTGAATCCGAGCCGGTAAAAGCAATGTCCGTTGTAACGCGGATGCTGTGTTCAGGATCGTTGTCAACCCGGTTGGCCAAGGGAAAAAAGAAGGCAGTGGAGACCAAATCGAGCGAGGCATACGGGCTGATGCCGACGGCCATCCGGTGCGTAAGTTCGAGTTCGCTACCGGACGGAAACGCATAGACGCTCTTAATCGGCACTAAATCCGGCTCTTCGCCGAGCACGCCGCGCACGGCCGGCAAGCGGTCTTCGGTCAGCGTTCCGCGCACCGTTGGATTGAGCGTCCCGTATTTGAACGCAGAGGACAAGTTGGAAACTTCGCCGATCACCTTGGCTTCAATTATGGGAAGCTCGACCGGCCCCGAGCTATTCATCGGATGCCCAAACCCATAGACCCGATTGCCATCGACGTACGATATGGTGCCCAACGCGCCGAGCGTAAGCTCGCCGAGCAGCAACCCAACCGTCAGGGGCCGGCCGGCCTCAAAGCTCGCTTGGCGCTCTTGGGTCAGGCCGGCGGCAACGGTCTTGCTCAGCAGGGACGAACGCCCTTCCGGCAGCGAGCGCACCCCATTGAGTCCGGTGTTGAGCAAGGGGATTTCTAGGGGGCTGATGCTGTATCCTTCCCACGTGGCGGTGGGCTTGGCCGCTGGCACGAGCCCCTGTGTGCCAATGACCCATTCGATGGGGGTGGCAAAACCGTAGTACGGCGGGCTGGTTTGGCCGTTAAATCCATACCCAATAGCACCCCAAGTGCCCTGCTCGGTAAAAACCGGGGAGCCGCTCATGCCTTGTGCTACGCCGCCGATTTGTATCAGCGCCGGGTCGGAGGCTTCAAACATGTAAATCGGCATCGGCGGCAGAAAATCATCGACCACTTGGACAAACGTCATTTCGAGGTCGGCCAGTTCGCCGTTGGCAAATTCCGTGCGCATGAATACGGTCATGCCCGGCGGCATGGCCCGCACTTCGTCCGCGGTGACAATGGACGAAAGATCCCAAGGCTTTAACTCGCCGGTGGGCCGCAGAACCGCTTCTGGAGCCAGCAGTGAACCGGCGACAGCCAGCATGGAATCAGCCGCGGCGATCATGGTGTTGGCAGCGGCCAGCATGGAAGCCGCATCGGCGGCTATCGTTGAATCGGCGTCCGCAGCGACCATCGCATTGGCGGCGGCGATCATCGAATTAGCGGTAGCCGTCATGTCATTCGCAGCGGCCAGCATGGAAGCGGCGTCGGCCGCAATGGTCGAATCGGCGTCTGCGGCAACCATCGCATTGGCAGCCGTAATCATCGAATCGGCCGTGGCGATCATGGTATTGGCAGCGACTAGCATGGAATCCGCGGTGGCGATCATCGAATCGACGGCCGCAGCCGTTGGTGCAGAATCGTCGTCTCCACAACTCCAAAGAGCAACGGCGAGGGCGAGTAGGGCTAAGCGGATCGGCATATTACGTGTTCTCCATAAGGTTAGAGTGTACTCGGTGTGGGCAGTTCAATTTGTTCCGTGCAATCAAGAGATGGTCGGACGAATCCTATTCTGCTTGGGTAACGGGTGTGGATTAGGGGGGACTTATAAATGTACGCAGAGATTCTGTTTTGTGAAATGTTTGGGTAGAAGACGCTGATGGGTTGACGGCGCAGGGGAGAGGTAAGTTCCACCGCTTAGATTCGACGATGGCGAGACCGTGCGCGTCCCTGCTACGCAGTCAGGGCATCCATCAGGGCTTGGGCGATGACCAGATGTCCGGCTTGGTTGGGGTGGACCGGCTCGGGGCAGAAGGTATCGGCGTCGCGGTACTGGAGCTGCCGTTGGAAGATGTCGTGCAAGCGCACTAGGCGGGCGTCAAAGCGCTCGGCTAGTTGCTCCACTACTTCGATGTAGCGAGGCAGGAGTTCGAGCACTTGGCTGCGGAAGGTTTGGCCGTTGTGGTCGGTAGAAATGTAAAACGGGGTGAGCAAGACGAGGGGACAGCCTAGCTCGTTTTGGGTGATCTCTAGCAACTGTTCATAGACAGCGGCGAAGCGGGCCGGATCGACGCTGTCTTCGGCACCGCGCAAATGGCTGTGCAGGTCGTTGATGCCGATTTTGACGGACAGCCGGTCCGGCCGGTGATAGAGCACGTCGTCCTGCCAGCGGGCAGCTAAGTCGGTGACGCGGTTGCCGCCGATGCCTTTGTTGATGTAGCGGACTCGCCGCTCGGGGAAGCGGGCCGTGGCCAACTCGGTGAACAGGCGCACGTACCCGTTGCCCAGCGGGGTCTCGGCACCGCGGCGACCGCAGTCGGTGATACTGTCGCCGATGAATAGCAGCGTTTGTCCGTCTTCAATCCAGTATTGGCTCATGGGTATTCCTCTTGGTTGGGAGTCAAGGTGCTTCGCCCGTGTTGGCCGTCAAAGGCCTAGCGGGTATCTCGTCCTACTCTTCGGCGTCTAGCAGGTTACTAAAGGCTTCGAGGCTAGGCACCTGTATGGCCGCCCGATGCAACTGCTTGAGACGCGGCACATCGTCAATGGCCGCAATCTGGTCGGCTAAGCGGCGCACGGTCGTCGGCTGAAAGCGCAGTTCTAGCACTTCGTGGATTCTTTCGCGGATGCCTTGCTCAATGCCTTGCTCAATGCCTTGCTCAATGCCTTGCTCAATGCCTTGCTCAAGGGCCTTTTCCGTGAAATACTGCACAATTGACGATTCGTAC
>JAJEFJ010000061.1 GCA_022820485.1 Candidatus Latescibacterota bacterium | reverse complement strand
CACCGTATCGGCTAGGGCCTCCGGCAGGCGCACGACGAACCGGGCAATGCCGCCTTCGATGATGGTGATATCGTCGAGCGATACGTCCGGTGGTGGGGGCTGGGGGCCGGGGGGCGTGGGCTGATTGCTACTGCCGCTGCCGTCTTGTTTGGGGCTGTCTTGTTTGGGGCTGTCTTGTTTGGGGCTGTCTTGCTTGGGGCTGTCTTGCTTGGGGCTGTCTTGTTTGGGGCTGTCTTGCTTGGGGCTGTCTTGCTTGGGGTCGTCATTGTCGTTGACGGCCACCGTGGCCAAGCTGTTGGTGTTGGACGATGAGTATCCGTCGCCATTGCGGATCCCCACTGTGATGGAGCCGTGGGCTTCGTCGGTGTTGTCGTCTTGGGTGCTAACGGTCAAGCTGGCGGTGCCACCGCTGCCAAGAGTTACCTGCCGCGCACCGGTCTCGCCGCTTTCGGCAAAGCTGCCGGTTTGAGCAACGTTCACGTTGACAGTGATGGGAGTCGCCGGTTTGGGCGTGGCGCTGAGGGTGAAGATGGCGACGCCGCCCTCGGTGATGGTGCCACCGCCGGCGATGCTGACCACCGGCGTTTGCGGCGTCGGATCGTCGTCGTCGGCGACGTTGACGGTGGCGGAGCCGTTGGTGCTCGACGGCGAGTATCCGTTGCCGTTGCGGACCGTCGCGGTGATGGTACCGGGGGCCTCATCCGCGTTGTCGTCTTGGGTGCTAACGGTCAAGCTGGCGGAGCCGCCGCTGCCGAGGGGCACCTGTCGCGTACCGATCTGTCCGCTGGCGGCAAAATTGCCGGTTTGCGCGATGCTCACGGTGACGGTGATAGGAGCCGCCGGTTTAGGGGTCGCGCTGAGGGTGAAGACGGCGACGCCGCCCTCGGTGATGGTGCTACTGCCGTCAATGCTGACCACTGGCGTTGGCGGCTCGTCGTTGTCGTTGACGGTGACGGTGGCTGTGCCGTTGTTGCCCGACGGCGAGTATCCGCTGCCGGTGTTGATCGTCGCGGTGATGGAGCCGCTGGCTTCATCTGCGTCGTCGTTGACGGTGGCGACCGTCAAGCTGCCCGTGCCGCCCGTGCCGATCGTCACCTGCTTGGTGCCGGTCTGGCCGTTGGCGGCAAAGCTGCCGGTTTGGGTGACGTTCACCTCGACGGTGATGGAGGCCGCCGGTTTGGGTGTGGCGGTGAGGGTGAACGTGGCGGTGCCGCCCTCGGTGATGGTGCTACCGCCGGCGATGTTGACCACCGGCGTTTGCGGCGGCGGCTCGTCGTTGTCGTTGACGTTGACGGTGGCCGAGCCGTGGGTGCTCGACGGCGAGTATTTGTTGCCGGTGCGGACTGTCGCGGTGATGGAGCCGCTGGCCTCGTCGGTGTTGTCGTTGACGGTGGCGACGGTGAGGCTGGCCGAGCCGCTGGTGCCGAGGGTTACTTGGCGCGTGCCGGTCTGGCCGCTGGCGGCAAAGTCACCGGTTTGGATGATGTTCACGTTGACGGTGATGGAGGCCGCCGGTTTGGGTGTGGCGGTGAGGGTGAACGTGGCGTTGCCGCCCTCGGTGATGGTGCTACCACCAGCGATGCTTACCACCGGCGTCGGCGGCTCGTCGTTGTCGTTGACGTTGACGGTGGCCGACCTGTTGTTCGTAGATGGCACGTAGTTGCTGCCGGTGTTGACCTGCGCGGTGATGGCGCCATTGGCCTCGTCGTTGTTGTCGTCTTGGGTGGAGACCGTCAAGCTGGCCGAGCCGCCAGTGCCGATGGTCACCTGTTTCGTGCCGGTTTGGCCGCTGGCGGCAAAGCTGCCGGTTTGGGTGACGTTCACGTTGACGGTGATGCTGGCTGGGGGTGCGGGCGATGCGCTGAGGGTGAAGACGGCCACGCCACCTTCGGTGATGGCGCTGCCGCCGGCGATGCTGACCACCGGCGTCGGTGGCGGCTCGTCGTCGTCATTGACGTTGACGGTGGCCGTGTTGTTCGTGGCTGGCACGTAGTTGCTGCCGGTGTTGACCCGTGCGGTGATGGCGCCATTGGCCTCGTCGTCATTGTCGTTGACGGTGGTGACCGTGAGGCTGGCGGAGCCGCCGGTGCCGATGGTCACCTGTTTCGTGCCGGTCTGTCCGCTGGTGGCAAAGCTGCCGGTTTGGGTGACGCTGACGTTGACGGTGATGCTGGCCGGGGGTTTGGGCGATGCGCTGAGGGTGAAGACGGCGACGCCGCCTTCGGTGATGGCACCACCGCCGGCAATGCTGACCACTGGCGTCGGCGGCTCGTCGTCGTCGGTGATGGTCAGGGTATGCGTGTTGGCGCTGCCGACCGTGTAGCCACTGCCGTCGGTCAGCGTCAGAATTACGGTCTCGCTGCTTTCGTCGGCGCTGTCGTCGATAATCGACACTGGAATGTTCACCGAGCTCGCGCCCGACGACACCGAGACCGTGGTGCTGACGCTGTAGTCGCTATCTCGCGTGGCCGTGCCCGACAGCGTGTATTTGACCGTCAGCGCCGACGGGGCCGCCGCCGACAGGTTCACCTGCACATTGCGCGTGCCTGCCCCTTCACCCACAGTAGATGACGACGACGCAAAAGATACCGTTGGATCCGACTTTGGCGGTGGCGGCGGTGGTGGCGGATCAAACGCACCGTCCTTCCGCCACTGGCGAATTTTTGCTATCAGAGGGTCCCAATTCGGGTTGTTTCTGTACTTGCCTCGTGTATATGGAAGCTGAGCAGGAGCCGGCTCTGGATGACTGCTAGCCGACGTGAGGAATTGCGGCCGCGACATCGGCTTACCAGCCACGTGGCCCGTCCATTCTTCTCCGCATCGTATCGTAGCCGAAGCCCAAGGTGTAGCAGAACCGCTTTCAAACACAACATACACGGTCCAAACTCTGTCGGCCGAAGCCAGATTCGCCCGATTCGCCGTAGTGACGCTCCTAGCCAACAGGGGCTCGGCGTCGTTGGCCGGCTTTCCGTACGCCTCATAATCGTCCCGGTTAAGCCGGAACCCCTTGAACACTCTATTGGGATGCTCCGAATCAACGTACGCCGGCCAAGTTAGCTGGATCGATTTGTATTCCCAATGAACGGGAGGGGCCGTCTCATGGTCCTCCATGGCCATGCGGAAATAAGGCGCATTCGTTTGCGGATTGTTCGTCCAATTGCCATTTCTAGGGGAGGAGAATCTCTCGAAATCTGGATCATCGATGCACTTAGCCGCAAAGCTAGGGACACTACTAAAAATGAGGAACAACAGCGCGTAAATCATTGGGGAGTCCTCCTTATTGGGGGATGTTACGTAGTTGCGCCGAACCTGTAGGTGTAGAGGCGGTGTGTAACGTCCGTTCGTTAGGAATTCAGACCGTACCCATGAGTAACGTTAGTGCTGTAAGACAATGCGATTTATCGCGCCAAGTAGGGGGCGGTTTGCAAACCGCCCCTACTGCGAAAAAAATGCGGAAAACTAATGGGGGTGTAAATCGTTGTTTTTTAACGATTTATGAAGATGTATGTCGGCAAAACCTCGGGGCTGGAAGCAGTATGATAGCGTCGTAGCAGGCTGTGCTAGTGGCAAGGCAAATGTTTGGTCATTTACCATCTTCCAGTCCCTCCGCCGAAGGGCGAAACCGCCGGTTCTGCGTTGAGGTTATGTAAGGCTATACATTAAATGGCGTGGATTGTCAAGAAAAATCGACGTTGCATTTTGCGACGCACTGCCTTTGCTTTGCGCCACCTCGCTTGACATTCCCTCTGGCACGCCATATATTGAAATTTCTATCGCAATTGAAGCTAACTTCTTGGATTACTTAGGTTTAATGACAATGAGCGCGCCGTTCCAGTTCCCGCGTATTTTCCGCCCGACGCCACTGTGGGCGCGCCTCCGACTTTTCCTCCTCGATCTACTGCTTATTATTGGCCGGCCGGTCAAGTAGGCTTCGCCCCTCGTTCCATTTTCAACAGCCCAATTAACGGACGAAGCCGCTGCAAACGCGCCGGCTGTCAGCTAACTATGTCTATCAAACAATCTCAACGCCCTCATTGAAGGAGAGTTTTCATGCAGATGTTCTACGACAACGACGCCAATCTCGATTTGCTCTCGGACAAGACCGTGGCCGTCATCGGCTACGGCAGCCAAGGCCACGCGCATTCGCTCAACCTGTCGGAGAGCGGCGTCAAAGTGGTGGTGGGCCTGCGCGCGGGTAGCCAGCGGCGCGCTGAAGCCGAGGCCGAAGGGCTGGAGGTCGCCGATGTGGCCGAGGCCAGCAAGCGGGGGGACATCGTGGTGATCTTGATCAACGACGAGGTTCAAAAGGCCGTGTACGAAACCGATATTCGCCCCAATCTCGAAGCGGGCAATGCCCTCGCCTTTGCCCACGGGTTTAACATCCACTTTGGGCAGGTGGTGCCGCCGGACGATGTAGATGTGTTCATGGTCGCGCCCAAAGGGCCGGGGCACTTGGTGCGCCGCGTGTACCAGCAGGGGGGTGGCGTGCCGGGCCTGTTGGCCGTGTACCAAGACGCCACTGGCCGGGCGCACGAGGTCGGCTTGGCCTATGCCAAGGGGATTGGCTGCGGCCGGGCCGGAGTCATTGAAACGACCTTCCGCGAGGAGACCGAGACCGACTTGTTCGGCGAGCAGGTGGTGCTGTGCGGCGGCTTGACCGAGCTGATTCGCGCCGGGTTTGACACGCTCGTCGAGGCTGGCTACCAGCCCGAGGTCGCTTATTTCGAGTGTCTGCACGAGGTCAAGCTGATCGTCGATCTGATCTACGAGGGCGGCATCGCCAATATGCGCTCGTCGATTTCGGATACTGCGGAATTTGGCGACTTGACGCGCGGCCGCCGGGTGATAACCGAGCAGACGCGAGCGGAAATGAAGCAGATTCTCGCCGACGTGCAGAACGGCCACTTTGCACGGGAATGGCTGGCCGAAAACCAAGTGGGCCGCCCGGTGTACAACGCGATCAAGCGCCGCGATTCCGAGCACCTGATCGAGACCGTCGGCACCCGGCTGCGCGCGATGATGAGCTGGCTGGACGACAAATAACAAATAGGAAAATCTTGAGAGGAGGTAAGCGCGATGGAACCCCTACTTAGCGAGTTGAGTTCCGACCCCGACCTTAGATCGGTAGGCGGTCTCTGCACGGCTGGAGGGGACCGTCTGCCGCTCGTACCACTTCATCCGGCCAGCCTAGGAAAAACACATCATGGCTGATGCAAATCGCGTATATATTTTCGACACCACGCTGCGGGATGCCGAGCAAACGCCCGGTGCCTCGCTGACGGCTAGAGAGAAGCTGGAAATCGCCCATCAGTTGGCGCGGCTGAAGGTCGATATTATCGAGGCCGGCTTTCCAGTGTCCTCCAACGAGGACTTTGAGGCCGTGCGCCGCATTGGGCAGGAAGTCGAAGGGCCGGTAATCTGTGGGTTGGCCCGCGCCGTGCCCAAGGACGTTGAGCGAGCGGGCGCGGCTCTCCAAGGCGCATCTCGGCCGCGGATCCACACCTTTATCGGCACATCGGATATTCAACTCGCGGGCCAATTGCGCAAGGACCGGGATGAGGTGCTGAAGATGGCGGTGGAGTCAGTGGAGCAGGCCAAGTCGTACTGTGACGATGTCGAGTTCTCGCCTTTGGACGCCACGCGCACGGAGCCTAACTACCTCTACGAGATCATCGCGGCGACCATCGCGGCCGGGGCGACGACGATCAATATCCCCGACACGGTCGGCTATGCCGTGCCCGAAGAATTTGGGGAGATGATCGCGCGGATTATCGCCGAAGTGCCCAACAGTGGAGACGCCATCATCAGCGTCCATTGCCACGACGATCTGGGCATGGCGGTACCCAATACCCTCTCGGCGATCAAAAAAGGCGCACGCCAAGCCGAATGCACGATCAACGGCTTGGGCGAGCGGGCCGGCAATTCCTCGTTGGAGGAGATCGTCATGGCGTTAAAGACGCGCCAGGATTACTTCGGTTTTGACACCGAGGTAGTCACCGAGGAAATCGTTCCTACTAGCCGGCTGGTCAGTCGCTTGATGGGCATCGCGGTCCAGCCCAACAAGGCGATCGTCGGTGCCAATGCCTTTGCCCATAGCTCGGGTATCCACCAGGACGGAGTGCTCAAGCAGCGAGACACTTTTGAGATCATGGATCCGAAAGATGTGGGGCTGGAAGCCACCGAGATCGTACTGACGGCGCGCTCGGGACGCGCGGCGCTGCGGCACCGGCTGGAGGTTTTGGGCTACGAGCTGAACAAAGAGGAATTGGACAAGGTGTACGAGGACTTCGTCGCGTTGGCCGACAAGAAGAAGGAAGTATTCGACGAGGACCTGATTGAAATCGTCGGTGGCTCGGACGAAACGACCGCTTACTACGAGCTCCAGTACTTGCATTCGGTCAGTGGCACTGGCACGGTGCCTTCGGCCACAGTGCGGATGCGCATTGGCGACGAGATCGTGCAGCAGTCGTCTTGGGGTGCGGGACCGGTGGATGCGGCGTATGCGGCCATTGGCTTGGCCTGCGGCACCGAGGTCCGGCTCGACGACTACGCCATCCGCGCCATCACCTCCGGCCGACAGGCGTTGGGCGAGGTAACGGTGCATCTGTCGAAAAACGGCGAGCAGGCGCGGGGCCGAGGCGTTTCAACCGACGTTATCGAGGCGAGTGCGCGGGCGTATGTGGATGCGCTGAACCGCTTGACCGCAAAGAACGCTAAAGAACAGCATCAGACCGTGTAGAGGAGATTGGAGATGGGTAAAACCCTGTTGCACAAGGTTTGGGACGCGCACACCGTGCGCGAGTTGCCCTCGGGGCAGACGCAGTTGTTCGTTGGCCTGCATTTGGTTCACGAGGTGACCAGCCCCCAGGCCTTTGAGATGCTGCGGGAGCGCGGCCTTACGGTCCGCTTTCCACAGCGCACGTTTGCCACCGTAGATCACATCGTGCCCACGGACTTGGTGCAGCGGCCTTTTGTTGATGACTTGGCCGAGGAAATGATGGATGCGATTGAGCAGAATGCTGCCGAGTTCGAGATCCCGCTGTTCAACATCGACGATCAGCGCCAAGGAGTAGTCCACGTCATCGGCCCGGAACTGGGGCTGACTCAGCCGGGCATGACCATTGCCTGCGGCGATAGCCACACTTCGACGCACGGGGCTTTTGGCGCGGTGGCCTTTGGCATTGGCACCAGCCAAGTGCGCGACGTGCTCGCCACTCAGTGCTTGGCCATGGATCCGCTCAAGGTGCGGCGGATCGAGGTTAGCGGTGCGCTGAGTGAGGGGGTGTATGCCAAGGATGTCATCTTGCACATTATCGGCCAGCTCGGAGTCAATGGCGGCGTTGGCTACGGCTATGAGTACGGCGGCTCGGTCATTGAGGCCATGTCGATCGAAGAGCGGATGACGGTGTGCAACATGTCGATTGAGGGCGGTGCCCGGGTCGGGTATGTCAATCCCGACGAGACGACGTACGACTATCTCAATGGGCGGCCCCATGCGCCGCGCAACTTTGACTCTGCGGTCGAGTGGTGGGAGTCCATGGCCTCGGACGCCGATGCCGAGTACGACGATCTAGTCCAAATCGACGGCCGCGAGATCGGCCCGACCGTGACATGGGGCATTACTCCAAGCCAATCGGTCGGCGTTGACCAGGATTTGCCTGACTTGGACGCTTTTGCTGACTCTGACCGCTCCACCGTCCAGGAAGCCTTCGATTACATGGACTTTGAGCCGGGGCAGAGGATCGCCGGGACCAAAGTAGATGTGGCGTTTATCGGCTCCTGCACCAACGGCCGGCTCTCGGATTTGCGCGAGGCAGCCCAGGTTGCTCGCGGGCGGAGGGTGGCCCCCGGCGTCCGCGCCCTCGTGGTGCCTGGGTCGCAACAGGTGCGGGCCGCAGCCGAGGCCGAGGGCCTGCACGAAATCTTTGCGGAGGCTGGGTTCCAGTGGCGGGGGGCGGGTTGCTCCATGTGCTTGGCGATGAATCCCGATAAACTTCAGGGCCGCGAGCTATGTGCTTCGTCGTCCAATCGCAATTTCAAGGGCCGGCAGGGCAGTCCCACTGGCCGCACCCTGCTGATGAGTCCGGCGATGGTCGCTGCGGCGGCGGTGGCGGGTGAGGTGGCGGACGTGCGGGAGTTGGTGGGGTAGAGGAGGAGACATCATGGAAAATTCGAGTGTGATTCAGACGATAACTGGCCGCGGCGTGGTGGTGCGTGGGGCCGATATTGATACCGACCGCATCATTCCGGCTCGCTTTTTGCGGACGGTGACCTTTGAGAATTTGGGTGCCCACGCCTTTGAGGACGATCGCGCTGGAGGCGACCATCCCTTTGACCAAGCGCGCTTCCAAGGAGCGTCGGTCCTGTTGGCCAATGCCAACTTCGGCTGCGGGTCTTCGCGCGAACACGCGCCGCAGGCCCTGATGCGCTGGGGGATCAGGGGCTTTGTCGCCGAGTCCTTTGCCGAGATTTTCTTTGGCAACTGCATCGCTATGGGATTGCCCTGTGTGCGAGTAGCGGCCGAGGACATGCAGACTTTGATGGACGCGGTCGAGAGCGATCCGGCGCAGGAGGTGGCCATTGATCTCGAAGCGCGGCAGGTGCGCTGGGCTGGCGGCCAAGTTGCAGCCGATATTGCCGATGGCCCGCGCGAGCAGTTTCTCAAGGGAAGTTGGGACTCGCTAGGCCAGCTTTTGGCCGCTGGCGACCAGATTGAGAGCACCACGCGGAAGCTGCCGTACGTGGCGGGGTTTTGAAGGAGGTGATAAGATGGGACGTTCCAACTGGACGAAAGCCGATTCGGTCAAGGCAAAGCAGATTTGGGCGCAATACCAACGGCAGCACAATGTTGCTGATCGAGTCGGGCAGACCGTGGGGATTGATCCTCAAAGCGGACAGATTTGGTTTGGGGAATCGATTCGGGATATTGTTTTGCAAAGAGATGCTGAAGATATGAAGTCACCCCTTTTCTTTGAACGGGTCGGCTCTGAAACATATCTCCGCAAGGGATGTAGGCAGTGATTCGAGGCACTGTTTCATCTATCGGTGTGCCCACGGTTACACTGCCGATCGTTGGCCAAAATTGGGCTGCCACTATTGACACAGGCTTCAATGGTGACTTGGAATTGCCAGAAGACATACGCGATTCGTTAAACGCCCGGTACGTTGGCCGGATGACTTCTGCTTTGGCTGGTGGTCAAGTTATTGATGAAGATGCCTACTTGGTTAGTTTTCCGTTTGATGGTCAGATCATTCAAGCAGAAACAACTTTCGTTTCTGGGACCCAAATCCTCATAGGGACACGTTTGCTAAGAGAGTATCGTTTGGAGATCAATTTTGTGAGTAAAACCGTTGACTTAGTAAAATTGGGGATCACATAAAAACAAGCGAATTAACCTCAACATAGGAGATAAGTAATTGCACAAAATCGCCGTAATACCCGGAGACGGGACAGGGCCTGAAGTGGTGGTCGAGGGGCTGAAAGCACTCGACGCTGTAGCTGCTAAGCAGGGATTCAAATACGAGACTGTGGATTTTGACTTTGGCGGCGACCGCTACTTGCGCACCGGTGAAGTCTTACCCGAGTCGGCGGCCGACGACTTTAGGCAGTTCGACGCCATTTACCTAGGGGCCATCGGACACCCCGACGTAAAGCCGGGTATCCTCGAAAAGGGCATTCTACTGAGGCTGCGCTTTGAGTTGGACCAGTACATCAACCTCCGCCCGGTCAAGCTCTACCCCAACGTGCCGACGCCGATTAAGGACAAGGGGCCGGAGGATATCGACTTTGTGGTGGTGCGTGAAAACACTGAGGGACTGTACGCAGGTTCTGGCGGCTTCCTCAAAAAGGGCACTCCCGACGAGATCGCAGTGCAGGAATCGATCAACACTCGTAAGGGCGTCGAGCGCTGCCTGCGCTACGCCTTTGAGTACACCCAGCGGCGCAACAAGGAAAACACCTTAACCCTGTGCGGCAAGACCAACGTGCTGACGTATGCCTTCGACCTGTGGGAGCGGGTGTTTGAGGAAATCGGCGCGGCCGACTATCCGACCATCAAGCGCGACTACGCCCACGTCGATGCCATCTGCATGTGGATGGTCAAAAACCCCGAGTGGTTTGACGTGGTAGTCACCGACAACATGTTCGGGGACATCATCACGGATTTGGGCGCGATGATCCAGGGCGGAATGGGCATTGCCGCGGGCGGCAATATCAACCCCGAAGGCGTGTCGATGTTCGAGCCGATCGGCGGCTCGGCCCCCAAGTACACCGGCCAGAATATCATCAATCCTATGGCCGCCATCGGCGCTTGCCAGCTCATGCTCGATACGCTCGGCGAACACGAAGGTGCCAACATTTTGGAGGGCGCTATCGTCTCGACGCTGACCAAGCTCGACGATATGGGCGCGGGTAGGATGGGGTATTCGACGGCGGAAGTAGGCGACCTAGTAGCCCAGGCTGTTGCCGACGCCTAGGGCGATGGAGGGAAGCGACACCATGCGCATCGAAGTCTATGACTCCACCCTGCGAGACGGTGCTCAAGCAGAGGGCATTTCCTATTCGCTAGAGGACAAGCTGCTGATCGCGCGGCGGCTCGACGCGCTGGGGGTCGATTACATCGAAGGGGGCTGGCCGAATCCCACCAATCCCAAGGATCTGGCCTTTTTCCAGGAAGTGAAGAAGCTGGGTCTGAAGGCGCGAGTGACCGCCTTTGGCAGCACGCGCCGGGCCGGTGTGGCCCCGGAGGAAGACGCGACCCTGAACACGCTGCTGCGGGCCGAGACCGACAGCGTCTGCATTTTTGGCAAGAGCTGGACCTTGCACGTAGTCGAGGCGCTCAAGACGACGCTAGAAGAAAATCTGAAGCTGATTGAAGACTCGGTCGCCTATCTGGTCGCGCACGGCCGCGAAGTGATCTACGACGCCGAGCACTTTTTCGACGGCTATAAAGCCGACGCCGATTACGCGGTCGAGACCCTGTTGGCTGCCGAGCGCGGTGGAGCGCGGATTTTGGTACTCTGCGATACTAATGGCGGTACCTTGACCAGCGAGATGGGCCAGATCGTCGAGGAGGTCAAGGCACGGATCGGGATTCCCTTTGGCATCCACACGCACAACGATGCCGGCGTGGGCGTGGCCAATACGCTCGTGGCCGTGGAGCGGGGCGCAGTGCAAGTGCAAGGAACGTTTAACGGCTATGGAGAGCGCTGCGGCAACGCCAACTTGTGCGCCATCCTGCCCAACTTGGAACTGAAGATGGGGTTCGAGACAGTGGGTCGCGACAATCTCGTGGAGCTGATGGACTTCTCCCGCTTCCTCAGCGAGATCGCCAACGTCTATCACGACCACCGCCAGCCTTATGTCGGCGAGAGCGCGTTCGCTCACAAGGGGGGCGTCCACATCGACGCCATGATCAAGGACCCGCGCTGCTACGAACACATCGATCCCATGGCCACCGGTAACGAGCGGCGGTTCTTGGTCTCGGACCAAGCGGGCGGTGCGACGGTCGTCAGCAAGCTGCGGCGATTTTTGCCCGACATAGAGAAGAGGGATCCGCTGGTGGGACGGGTCTTGGAGCGGGTCAAGCAGTTGGAGCACGAGGGCTATCAGTTCGAGGCGGCGGAGGGGTCGTTTGAGTTGTTGGCGCGGCGGGTTCAGGGTACGTACGAGGACTTATTTACGCTGATCAACTTCCGCACCATCAACCGCAGGATCGGGGAGCACGCCGAAGAAGCCGAGGCCATTGTCAAGGTCGTCATCGGCGATGCCGAGTACCATATGGTGGCTGGCGGCGATGGTCCGGTCAATGCGCTCGATCAAGCACTGCGCAAGGCGCTGGAGCAGGAGTTCCCCGCGCTCAAGCAGGTGCATTTGGAGGACTACAAGGTGCGGGTGTTGTCGAGCAGCGACGGGACCGCGGCCAAGACGCGGGTGTTAATCGAGTCGTCGGACGGCAAGGATGTGTGGGGTACGGTGGGAGTGTCGGAGAATGTGATTGAGGCGAGTTGGATCGCGCTGGCCGATAGCTTGCACTACAAGTTGATGAAGGACGCGCTAGCCGAGCTAGCGGTCGGCGCGACGGGAACGGACTGAGTGCTATGAGAGTTATCGAGGGCGGTGGGGTCACTGCGCCGAGTGGGTACCGGGCGGCTGGCATCCAGACAGGTGTCAAGGAGTCGGGTGCTAAGGATTTGGCGCTGGTGTATTCGACGCGCCCGGCCAATGCCGCCGCGGTGTACACCACCAATAAGGTGCAGGGTGCGCCGATTGCCATCGACCGTGAGCACCTCGCCGATGGCAAGGCGCGGGCCGTCATTCTCAATAGCGGCAACGCCAATGTCTGCAACGGCGACGTCGGCTTGGATCACGCCCGGCGGATGTGCGCCCTGACGGCGAGCGAACTGGGTCTGCAAACGGAAGAAGTGCTGGTCTGTTCCACCGGCTTGATCGGCGTGCCGCTGCCGATTGCCAAGATAGAAGCGGGCATCCCGCAGATCGTTGCGGCGTTGTCCGAGGACGGTGGTGCGACTGCCGCCGAGGCGATCATGACTACGGACACCGTGCCGAAGAGTTGCGCCGTCGAGGTCGAGTTGGAATCGGGCCGCGCCGTAGTTGGGGCGATGGCCAAAGGGGCGGCGATGATCGCCCCCAACATGGCGACAATGCTGGCGGTGGTGACCACGGACGCGGCCGTGCCCAGCGGACCATTGCAGGAACTGCTGTCGCAAGCCATTCAGCGCACGTTTAACTGCATTACGGTTGACGGCGACATGAGCACGAGCGACACGGTGATCCTGATGGCCAATGGCGATGGTTCGGAGTTAGGCGAAGGCGATTGCGCGCGTCTCTACGAGGGCATTGAGTACGCGTGCCGACAGATGGCCCAGGCGATTGCGCGCGACGCCGAGGGATCGTCCAAGCTGATTACCATAGCGGTGTGCGGTGCCGCGACCGAAGCCGAGGCGAGGCAAGTCGGCATTGCGGTGGCTAATTCGAGCTTGGTGAAGACTGCGGCGTTTGGCAACGATCCCAACTGGGGACGCATTCTGTGCGCGATGGGGTACGCTGGCGTCGAGTTCGACCCCGAGAGGGCGCGCGTGTCGCTGTGCGGCACCGACATCTACGGCAACGGTGCCGGTCTTGAGTTCGACGAGGATAAACTGAGCGCGGCCATGCAGGCGGAGGAAATGGCCATTGACATCGACTTGGCGATGGGCAAGGCCGCGGCTGAAATTTTTACCTGCGATCTGACGTACGAGTACGTGCGCCTGAACGCCGAATACACCACCTGAGGAGCTATGCCACTTTCGCACAATGTACAGCGCGTCCAGCCGTCGGTCACCATGCAGATTTCGGCGCGGGCCGCGGCCATGCAGCGCGCTGGTATCGACGTGGTTTCCCTGTCGGCCGGCGAGCCGGATTTCGATACGCCGCAAAACGTCAAAGACGCTGGCATCCGCGCCATTGTCGAGGGCTTTACCAAGTACACCACGCCGGGGTCGGGGATCATCGAGCTCAAGGAGGCGATCTGCCGCAAATTCGAGCGCGACAACGGCTTGGTTTACACCACCGACGAAGTGATCGTCAACAACGGTGCCAAGCACTCGCTCTTTTTGGCGGTGGCGGCGCTGGTCAACGCTGGCGACGAGGTCATTATCCCCACGCCCTATTGGGTGACTTACTGCGAGCAGCCGCGGATAGTGGGCGGCGAGCCGGTGATCGTCGAGACCCAAGCGGCCAATGGACTCAAGCTGACTGCGGACGAGTTCCGCGCCGCTATCACGCCGCGCACGCGGATGCTCTTTTTGTGCTCGCCGTCCAACCCCAGCGGCGCGGTGTACACCCGCGAGGAGTTGGAGAGTTTGGCGGCAGTGGCTGTTGAACACGAGGTCTATGTGCTCAGCGATGAAATCTACGAGAAGCTGATCTACGACGGGGCCGAGCACCATTCGATTGCCGCTTGTAGCTCGGAGGCCAAGGAATTTAGCATTGTGGTCAACGGGGTGTCCAAGGCTTATTCGATGACCGGCTGGCGCATCGGCTATACGGGGGCCAGCGAGGAGATCATCGCCGGAATGAACAAGGTGCAAAGTCAGGAAGTGTCGCACCCTTCGTCGATGGCGCAGAAGGCGGCTGTCGAGGCGCTCGACGGCCCGCAGGAGTCGGTCGAGGAAATGCGCCAAGCCTTTGATGAGCGGCGGCGCTACATGGTTGAGCGCCTCAACTCCATAGAAGGAGTGGAATGCGCGTTGCCGTCGGGGGCCTTTTACGCCTATCCCGATGTCTCCGCGTACTACGGTAGTAAGGTCCGCGATTCAGTAGCATTGTGCGAGTACTTGCTCGAAGAGGCCAAGGTGGCCTGCGTACCCGGTGCTGGATTTGGCACCTACGAGCACATCCGGCTTTCCTACGCCACGTCGCTGGACCTGCTTGAGAAGGCGCTGGACCGAGTTGAGGCCGCGCTGAGTGAATTAAGAATTAAGAATTAGGAATTACGAATTACCCCACCCCAATTCGTAATTCGTAATTCGTAATTCCCAATTGTAACCTAGGAGGTTTGTCCGGTGAATAACAGTGGATTTTACCTCGATTTTGAACGCGACCTCGTCGAGCTACAAAAGAAAATCGACGAGCTAAAAAGCCAAGCCGAAGCCGATGGCTTGAATTTGGATGAGGGCGTGCGCAAGCTCGAAGCGCAGGCTGCGAAGAAGCGCAGAGAAATCTACGCCAATCTCAGCCCTTGGCAGCGGGTGCAAATCGCGCGGCACCCGAACCGCCCGTACGCACTCGATTACGTCGAGCGGATGCTGTCCGACTTTACCGAGTTACACGGCGACCGCTTCTTTGCCGACGACCCTTCCGTCATTGGCGGGCCGGCGCGGCTGAACGACGAATCAGTCATGGTCATCGGCATCCAGAGCGGGCGCAACCTCGAAGAGCGGCAAAAGCGCAACTTCGGCATGCCGCATCCAGAAGGGTATCGCAAGGCCCGCCGCCTGATGCAGATGGCGGCCAAGTTCAAATTGCCGGTTTTGACCTTGGTCGATACCTCGGGTGCCTATCCCGGGATCGAGGCCGAGGAGCGGGGCCAAGCCGAGGCCATCGCCCGCAACCTCTACGAAATGTCGCATCTGCCGGTGCCTATCGTCGTGGCCATCATCGGCCAAGCCTTCAGCGGCGGTGCCATTGGCATTACGGTTGGCGACCGGATCCTGATGCTGGAGCACGCCTGTTATTCGGTGATTGTGCCGGAGAGTTGTTCGACGATCCTGTTCAAGGTGCGCGAGCGTAGGGAGGAAGCGGCCGAGGCCCTCAAGCTCACGGCTAAAGATTTGCAGAAGGAGGGTATCATCGACCGCATCGTGCCCGAGCCGTTGGGTGGTGCGCACCACGACTGGGATAATGCGGCCTCCGCGCTCAAGCGTTGCGTACAAGATGCGCTAGCCGAGCTTCAGCGACTCGACCCAGAAAAGCTAATCGCTCAACGGCTGGACAAGTTCGCGGCGATGGCGCGCTTTGAGGAGTAGGGTGCGACATAATAGTATTTGGGAACTGCGCTTCAATTGACAGTACCGGCACTTGCCTCTCTCCGCCACCGTTCGAGCGGGTGTTCGCGCGGCGTGAGCGGCATGTACACCCGCGCCTTGCGCCGATGTGATTCCCACGTCGCCTGAATCATTTCGAGACAATCCCGACCGTCTCTGCCGCTTGCAAACGGATCCCGGTCCTCCTCAATGGCGGCGATGAGGTCGCGCAGCATGAGGCGCTGCAAGAGCAAGCGTATGGATGTCCTATCGCGTGGATTGCCTTGCTCGTCGAGGTCTTCGGCTGGCAGATGCACGGGTTCCCACGCCTCGGCTGGCGTCTTGTGTTGTCCTTGGTGGATAAACATCGTCGTGCCCACGCTCTCCCGCACGGCGATGCGCCCTTCGGTGCCGATGATGTCAATGCCGTAGCCGTTGTCGTTGGTCTGCGGCTGGGCGAGGAACTGCACGTCCGCATGAATGCCGTTGGCAAAGCGAAACGAGGCGTGCCCGCGCTCGCCAAGCACAATCCCTGCATCGCGGTCTTTCGGGTGCACTTCTTGGGTGTGTTTGATGTCGTCAACGGTTGACTCGCGGCCATCCATCTGCACGAGGTGCGCGTGCGTCCACTCGACATCGCCGCCAAACAGACGCACCCAATCGTAGAGATGGGTGCCCATCTCCATCAGCGAGTTGCCCACCTTGCGGCCCCCTTTGTCGGTTGCCTGCAGCAACACCACTTGGCCGATTGCGCCGTGGTCGATCAGCGCGAGGGCATGGCGATTGTACGGGCTGGCGCGTTTGATGTGATTGATGGCAAACTTGACGCCGTGCTGGTCGCAGGTTGCAACCATCTCGTCGGCTTCGATGAGATTCAGGGCAATCGGTTTTTCGCAGAACACGTGGATGCCGCGCTGGGCCGCAGCAATCGTCGGCTGGTGGTGCATGGGTGCTTGGGTTGGGACAATGACGATGTTGGGTTGTTGCTCGTCGAGCATCTGCTCGTAGTCGTCGTAGATGGCTTTGACGCCAAAGCGTTCCCCCCATGCCGCCGCCCGCTCAGGGTCGATTTCTGCTCCGGCGACTAGTTCGCAGTTGGTTTCTAACTGCACGGCCTCCGCATGGTGCCCGCCCATGCCGCCGAGGCCGATAATCGCAATGCGGTAGTTGTTCATAAGATGTCTCATCGTTCGCGCCTACGAGGCAATCGCAGGCGCGAACTCTATTTGGATTAGGCGCGCCGCAAGCGGTCGAAGAGCCGCTCCAGACGGTCGAAGGCGAGGCGGATCATGTCTTCGTCCCAGTCGCCGTCGATTTTGATCTGGACCATGGACTGGAGGGTCTCTAGATAGGCTCGCTGCGTCTCGGTTAAGGGGCGTTCTTGGCGTTCTTGGCGTTCTTGGCGTTCCGAGCGTTCCGAGCGTTCGGAACGCTCTTGTCGTTCTGAGCTGGTGCGCTTGGTGCGTCCGTCGCGTCCGGAGCGCTCCTTGGGTGCGGGTTCGCGGGTGCTGCGAGCCTCTTTTTTAGGCGCGGGTTCGGGAGTTTCTTCTTGGGGCTCGGGTTCGGCGGCCGCTTCCTCTTGCGGGTCGGAGGGGTCGCCAAAATCGGCTTCGGCGATGAGGTATTTGAAAAACATCTTCATCTTGTTGGCCGAATCGCGCCCCATGCCAGTGCGATTGCGGAAGTAATCGACAATCGCGTCGTCGCTCATGTTGCCGTTGTTCTGCTCCCACTCTGGCAGCAGGTCTTTGTACAGGTCGCGGATCACTTCGGCGAGGGCGAATTTGCGCGTCTCCTTGGGGACGATTCGCAATAGCAGGTCCGTGGGCTTTTGGTCGCGGTCGGTCAAGTTCATGGATTCGATGCCGCGCAAAAAGCGGTGAATCATCGACGGGGTGCGAATAATAGGCCGCACGTAGTCGCGGTCGATTTGGTCGGGGATCTTGGTCTCCAGCCGCGAGAGGAACCGCTCGAACTGCACCTTGGTGATGTAGGGAAACCATGCCCGGTCCTGCCGGTTGCTCTTGTCCTCCGCTCCCTCTTCTGTCGTCTCAGCGGCGTCTTGGCGTACTTCTTCCATTGTAAGTCTCCATTCGGTAAGTTGATATGTCGCCGGGTTTAGGGCTTCGGGGCAAATTCGGCCGTCACGACGGCGGAAATGCCTCCGCGCACATTGAATTCTCCCACCACAGTCATGCGTCGCGGTGCGCAGGCAGCCACCAAATCGTTGAGAATGGTGTTGGTGACCGCTTCGTAGTAAGCGCCTTCTTGGCGAAAGGACCACAGATAGAGCTTGAGAGATTTGAGCTCAATGCACTGCTGGTCGGGCACGTAGCGGATGTGGATGGTGCCGAAATCGGGTTGCCCGGTTACGGGACATATCGAAGTGAATTCCGGACACGAGAACTCGATTGTGTAGTCGCGGTCCGGATGGGGATTGGCAAAAACATCTAGGTTTTTGCTTGGCTCGGTAGCCATGAAATTTCGTCTCCTAACAGCCTAAAGCACTTAGAAGATAAGGCCAAACGGGTGCTTTGGCTATGCCGCGCCAAAGCGTTCGATGGCGTTTGCGGTAATGCGTGAGACGGTCTCGTCTACGAGGATCGAGGCTGGATAGGTGATGGGGACGACGGAAAAAACTGCGCTGCCCTACCGGTCCGTGAATGGGTTTATGACCCGGAGGCCGTCGTAGTCCTGTTCCGAACTGAGGTCTTCAGAATAGACCACGTCGCAGCCGAGGGTCCGGGCTGCGGCAAGGATCGCGCCGTCCCAATAAGACAGCCGAAAGCGTCGGCTGATAGCCACGGCTTCGAGAAAAACGTCCATCGTCATGGATTGAATCTGGAACAGCAGAATCGGCTCTAGGAATTGCAATGCTCTATTGCCAGAAAGACTGTGGGTCCGTGTCGGCCGGGTGGCTTGGTGATAGAACTCCTGCAGCACCTGAACGGACGCGGCGAGGTCAGGTTCTGTCAGGACTTCCCGCGCTCGCGCCCGCTTGTCGGCCTCTTCCGGGATCTCGCTGACGGCGTACAGCAGGACATTGGTATCTACGAATCGCATGGTGAGGTTTTGAGTGCTTCGGAGATGCTGCGCTGCCGCTCGCACTCGGCGACAGCCTCGGCCCTTGCCGCGACGCGGTCGTACAACGCCTCTCTGGGCAGATTGTCAGACATCCGCAACCCAATACCCTGCCCATCGAAGGCCGCGAGCACTTCCCGCAGCAGCCTGCACCGACGCTGATAGATGGTTTCGCTAGACTCGGCACTGGCTTCGCCCCCTGCATCTGGCTCCGCTGCCAGATGTCTCAGGTAGTCTCGCACGAGGGCCGATACCGAGGTGTCCAACTCCGCCGCCCGGATGCGGGCGAGCCGGTGGGTCTGTTCGTCGATGGATACGGTGATGTTTTTCATAGTCACAGCCTCACAGTTTCTGTGTAGCACAATATAGATGTTCCTTGGCCTATAGGCAATGTCTGCGGTAGCGCGCGGGGTTGGGTGCCTTGGCTATGCCGCGCCAAAGCGTTCGATGACGTTTGCGGTGATGCGCGAGACGGTCTCATCGACCAGAATTGAGGCCGGATAGGTGATGGAGCCGACGGAAAAAACCGCGCCGCCGCTGGCTGTTTCGTAGTGGACGATTTCTGCGCCGCCTTGGTCGGGGTTGAGGCCGCGAGCGACGATTTCGGTGCCGGGGGGCGAAAAGGGCGAGGTTTTGTCGGTCTCGTGGCCGGAGGCTCCGCCGGGGATCCGTTCGTGTAGGCTGGCCTCGCCGAAGGTATCGCCGTTTTTGACGCCCGTGTTGGCAAAAATCCAGTGATCGGCGGCGAGGACTTGGTACGGTGCGGCCGTCATAATGCCCGGATGGGTAAAGACCACGCCGAGCAGGTTGGCCTCAGACTCGTTGTACTGGTGAAAGCGGCTATCGTGGCCCTCGGCTCGCTGGACGCGCCCGTCGCCGTTTTTGACTTTCATCGTCTGCTCGTCGAGCAGTTCCACCTCGCAGTTGAGGCCGTTGCCGCCCAAGTACATGAATTTGCCGCCGCGCTCGCGCACCCACGCCTTGACGTCGTAGTACATCTTGCGCGACCAGTACTCGGGATGAGTGGTGGTGATGAGGATTTTGTACTGGTCGAGGTCGAGTTGGCCAAAGTGAAATTGGGTCTCGGCGTATAGGTCGTAAGCATGACCCTCGCGCTCTAGCCAGCCGAGGAAGCGCCACTCGGCTGGGGCGACATGGCAGGCCGCGCGTCCCGCGATGGGGTCGGTGATCTCGACGCCCTCGGGAATGTGGTTGATCGGCTCGGGCCGGTCGAAGGACAGGGGAGCGTAGTCCTCGGCGTCGTAGTTGATGTGTTCGGGGTCGGTGTAGCGCTTGAGTTCCAAGCGGGCATTGATCGTCGGCGTGGGCGGAAAGCAGTCGGGGTGGATGTAGTTGGAGCGTCCGCCAAAGTTGTTGTACGCATTCCAGTTGATGTTGGCGGCGAGGACTGCGATGTCCGCGCTGGGGGCGGCTGGGGCGACGATCCAGGGAAAGGAGAAAAACGCGCCGGACTCGCCTTTGGCGTGGAAGTAGTACAGGCCAGAGCGTTCCGGCGCGGTGACGAACTGTTTGTGAGAGGGGCTGGTGTAGCCAAACTTGTTCCACATTACCCCGGTCTGGGTGTAGTCGCCGTCCGGGGTGATTTGCATGGTGGCGTGCGGGCCGTGCTCGTCGAACCAGCCCAGCGGGCGGATGTGTTCTTTTTGCCAGCCGTAGCGCCACAAATCGAGGCGGTAGGCTTCGAGCGCGTGGACGCGGAACTCGGATTGCTCGCCCGCTTGGACCCACTTGGGCCAGGCGTAGCCGAGCAACTGATGCGCGAGCAAGCGGAAGTGATGCGGCCGCTCGGGGTGGAGGTTGATCTGTCCGCGCTTGGGGCCGAAGCCGTCCTTTTGCAAGGTCGCGGTGTAGGGGCCGGGCGGGATGTCGGCGAAGACTTCGCCGGTGGCTCGCGAGCGGGTTTCGATGTGCAGGTTTTCGTTGGCGATTTCGAACTGCACGTCGTGCAGGGCGATGTAGCGTTCGTCGCTGACGTAGCCGATTAGCATGGGTTAGCTCCTTGGAATAGAGGCGTAGGGTAAGGGGTCGTCGGCACCGGCCCGGCGAAAGCCCGCCAAGCGCATGCGGCAACTCTCGCAGCGGCCACAGGCGAAGTCTTTGCGCTGATAGCAGGACCAGGTCAGGTGCAGGGGGGCGGTGAGCGCTAGGCCGCAACGGACGATGGCGGCTTTGTCCCAGTCTATGAGCGGGGTCTGGATGCGGACTTGGGTTTGGGGGGCGGTGCCAGCGGCGACCATGCGCTCGTAGGCGGTGAAAAACTCCCGTCGGCAGTCCGGGTAGTGGCTCTCTGCTTCGTGAGCACCGATGTAGATGTCGGTTGCGTCGATGACCTCGGCCCAAGCCACGGCCACGCCGAGGAGGTTGGCGTTGCGGAAGGGGACGTAGGTCGTGGGCAGGTCGGCTGTGGCGTTGGCTTCGGGAATGGGCTGGGTCGCATCGACCAAGCTGGAGCCGCCGATTTGGCGCATGTAATCGACATCTACCACGAGGCGGGTTTCTACTTGGAAGTGATCTGCGAGGGCGGAGAAGGCCGCGAATTCGCGTTCCTCGGTGCGCTGGCGATAGCGCAGGTGGAGGAAGGCCAAAGGGCTGCGGCGGGCGGCAATGGCGGCGGTGACGCAGGAGTCGAGTCCACCGCTGACGAGGACGATTGCGGGGCTCAAAGTAAGACGATGTCGTGTTGGATGGGGGTTGTAACTTCCGGGCCGGTCTCTGGATCTACGTACACATTAACTTCGAGTCGCACGCCGAACTCCGGCAGGTACGCGCCCGGCTCGACGGAAAAGCCTGTGCCCGGTAGGATTGACCGCGCGTCGTGGGTTTCTAGGTCGTCGAGGTTTACGCCGAGTGCGTGGATGCTCGGCCCGGGGCCGAGGCTGTGCCCTGTGCGGTGGACGAATTGTTCGCCCAAGCCGTGTTTTGTCAGGACTTGGCGCGCCACGCGGTCGAGTTGCCAGCCCTGTAGCACATCGCCAGCGCGCCATGCGGCGTCGAGCCGTTCCAGCACTTGATCGCGCGCTTCGCGCACCGCGACAAAGACCTCGGCATGGGCTGCGGGTACGTGCGGGCCGGCAAAGGCGACCCAAGTTATGTCGCCGAACACGTGCTGCTCGCCGGGGTGGCGCGCCCACAGGTCGATGAGGATCCAAGCACCCGGCTCGATGGGGGCGGCTGTGTCCGCGTGTGGCTCGTAGTGCGGATTGCCGCTGTTGCCATTGGTGCCGACGATCGGCGGATGTCCAATGTCGAGGCCGCGCTGCTCCAGTTCGGCGACTATGAATGATTGGACGTCGAATTCGGTGAGGCTGGTGTGGAGCTGGCTGCGTATGTATTCAAAGGCCGCGTCCTTGACTTCGGCCACTTGGCGGCAGGCGTCGCGGTGCGAGGCGAGCGCGTCCGCGCTCCACGTGGCCAAGGCGACTTGGCACAGATCGGCCGAAGACACCACCTCGGGGCCGAGGGATCGCACCAGTTCCAAGGTGCCGCCATCAACCCAAGAGACCGTGGGCAACGTCCCTCCGGGCCAGTATTCCATAGCTACCTGTGGCAGTCCGCCCACCGCATCGCGCAATAGAGTATGTAGTTGTTCCCAGCTAGCGTAATGGGCAATCTCCACGCCCAGCCCGGCGAGGGCCTCCGGCTCGACCGCTGAGCCGAGCAAGCGCGGCGCGCCCGCCGCTGGCACGATGAGAAAGACGCGCCGGGTCGTCTGCCGCCGCTGGCCCAACAACTGCCACAAGACCGGATTGCCGCCGCGAAAATCGTACACCAGCCAAGCGCCGATCCCCTCCTGCTGCATATAGGTTTGTATTTTTTGTAGATCCAATGAAAATCTCCTCAACTCGCTCAGCCTTGCGCGGCAAACAGCTTTTGCAAGTACGCGCCCGTGTGGGAGCCGGCCATGTCGGCCACTTCTTCGGGTCGGCCGCAGGCGGTGATTGCTCCACCAGCTTCCCCGCCTTCTGGCCCCAAGTCGATGACCCAGTCGGCGGCTGCGATGAATTCGATGTGGTGTTCAACTACTACTACGGTATTGCCCTCGTCAACTAAGCGCTGCAACAGCGCCAGCAACAAGCGCACATCCTCCAAGTGCAGGCCCGAAGTCGGCTCGTCGAGGATGTAGAACGCGTGATCTTGGCGCGAGCGTCCCAATTCGGCCGCCAGCTTAACTCGCTGCGCCTCACCGCCGGAAAAACTGGTCGCTGGTTGGCCGAGGTGCAAATACCCCAAGCCCACTTCCGCGAGGGTCTCTAGCCGCTGCGAGACTTGGGGCACGGCTGCAAAAAGCGCGCTCGCCTCGGCCACGCTCATCTCCAGCACTTCGGCGATGTGGTGCTCGTGGAAGCGCACGTCCAAGACCTCGGCGCGGTAGCGCCGTCCACTGCAAGAAGGACAGACGACTTCAAGGTCGTCAAAGGCACCGCGGCGCGTGCTGTGCACCCCCCGGCCCTTGCACAGGTCGCAGGCTCCCTCTGGGGCGTTAAAGCTGAAGTGCCCGGGCCGGTAGCCTCGCAGGCGGGCTTCGGGCAGGTCGGCAAACAGGCGGCGAATCGGCGCTAGCAATCCCGTGTAGGTCGCCGCGTTCGAGCGCGCACTGCGGCCGATGGGCCGCTGATCGACCGCGACGACGCGCGTTACTTGCTCAATTCCAGTGCAAGCGCTGTAGGGCAGGGGGCGACGCTGAGCGCCGTGCAATTTGGCCGCCAAGAGCGGATGCAGGGTGTGGCTGACCAGCGAGCTTTTGCCCGACCCGGAAACCCCGGTCACGCAGATCAAGGTTCCCAACGGCCATTTTACCTCAAGTTGGCGCAGGTTGTGGCCGCGCGCACCGGATAAGACCAACCAGCCCTGTGGCTGGCGCGCTTGGGTGCGCTGCAATTGCAGCGCACCGCGCAGATAGCGTCCGGTCAAAGATTCGGTTGCGGCTACCTCGCTCGGCGCGCCCTCGGCTACGACCTGCCCGCCAGCGGTCCCCGCGCCCGGCCCCATGTCGACCAGCCAGTCGGCTCCGCGCAAAAGTGCGGCGTCGTGTTCGATTAGGAACACGGAGTTCCCGGCGTCGCGGAGTGCCCTGAGCGCGTCTAGGAGCTGGGCGGCGTCGCGCGCGTGCAAACCGGCGCTTGGTTCGTCGAGCACGTAGAGCATTTGCGTGGTGCCCGACGACAGGGCGGACCCGAGGCGCAGCCGCTGAAACTCCCCACTCGATAGGGTGTCGGCGCGGCGGTTTAGCTGCAGGTACTCTAGTCCCAACTCTTGCAATAGGTTCAGGCGGCGGTTGATCTGGACGCGGATGGCCTCGCCGACGGGGGCTGTAGCTGCGGGAAAATCGAGGTTGTTGAGCCACTTGGTCGCCGCGACGACCGCGCACTCGCCGACCTCGGCAATCGACGCTCCGCCCAATTGCACGGCGAGGGATTCGGGCCGCAAGCGCGCTCCGCCGCAGCTAGGGCACGGCGCGTCGTCGAGGCGTTCTTCCAGCCAAGCCAGTTCCTCGCCTTCGGCTTTGGCACCGATGCGCTCCAGCCAGCGCGCTAGCCCGATGAATCGGCGGCCCTGTCCGTGCCATAGCCGTTCGACCGCTTGTTCCGGCCAGTCGCCCACGGGCTGTTCGGGATCGACTTGGTGCCGTCGACAGAAGGTTTGCAGGCGGTCGCGCAAATCGCCGTGGCCAAAGTCGTGCCACAAGGGGCCCAATGCCCCTTCGAGTGTGGCCTGTCCACCGGCGAAGACCTGCTCGCTGCTCAAGCCGCTCTGGACTCCGAGGCCCCGACATGTCGCGCAGGCCCCGACGGTGCTATTGAAGGAAAAGAGCGCGGGTTCTAAGGGAGGGAAGGGTGCGCCGCAGGTAGAACATGCCGGTCGCACCGCAAAAACCAGATCGCTGCCTGCGTCTGGGGTAGAAAGCACCACTTGGCCATCGCCTGCTTCCAAGGCTGCTTGCAGCGACCCTTGTAGGCGGCGCGCGATGCCCTTTTTAACGACGAGGCGATCGACTACCACGGACAGGTGCTGGGCGCGGGCGACGTGTTCGGGTGCGATTTCCTCCAGCAGCAGGTCTTGTCCGTCGAGGCAGACATGGCGGTAGCCGGCGCGGTCTATCGCGGCGAGTATCTGCTCGGGCGTCTCGTCCTCTCGCGGGCGGCGCGGCGCGAGAATCATTAGGCGGGTGCCATCTGGCATGCTCGCAGCCGCTTCGTTTGCTTCCTCAAAGCGATGCGTCTGCACCTGCCCGACGCAGTGGAGGCAGCCGGGCTGACCGACGCGGGAGAAGAACAGGCGCAACAGGTCGTACAGGCCGGACAGGGTCGCCACTGTGGCGCGCGGACTCTGGTGGCCGGTTCCTCCGGCCAGCGCGAGAGCGGGGGCTAGGCCGTCAATGCGGCGGGCCTTAGGCACACGCAATGCGCGCCAGCCGCCTCCTTGGTCCAGCGCCGCGAGAAAGCGCCGGCGCGCTTCGGCGTAAATCGTGTCTAATACGAGGGAGGTCTTGCCCGACCCGGACGGGCCGCTGACGGCCACGAGGGATTCGTGGGGCAGGTCTAAGGAGACGGCGCGCAGGTTGTGTTCGCAGGCTTCCCGGACGACTAAAGTCGGCTGCATGGTGGCCGCCTATTCGCGCATTTTAAGGAAAACATAGGTGCATAAAACATAGAGTGCGGGTGTTGTATAGCAATCCTGCATAACTTGAACGATTCGATATACCGGCGATTACTCGTGGCTTCTGTCCATTTTATTATGATTATGAGCGAGAACCAAATGAGGCATGTTATGTTTCATCTGCGCTTGCCAGCCTATCCACGCCGGAGAAAGGGCTGAATTGGCCTATACCGAAGGGTTCGTCGACGGCAGCCCTACCCAAGGAAGTCTATGATGAACCTGCGCTTGTTGATCGTTCTTGCCCTGTGCGGACTGCTGGTACGGTCGGTGCAAGCTCAAACCCCAGTCGTGCAGGAGGATTCGTTGACGGTGAAAGAGAGGTCTCGCCCTTTAGATATAGAAAACGAGGCACTCCGATTTGTCGCAAAGGCGGCCGCTGGGACTGCTTCAAGTGTCGTTTTTACAGCCATAGGCTTTGGAGTTGTGGGCCACGCATTAAGCGACGGTTCCTACTCCGATGACGGTCTTGAAGGGTACGGACTGCTTTTTGCATCCTTGTATGTCGGCAATCTGGTCGGATTCCCTCTTGGCGTGAGCAAGGTTGACCCTCATGATTCTCTCGGCAAAACACTACTCGGTAGCGGTGTGGCTGGATTGGGAGGATTAGGCATTTTAGCGGTCGCCGTGATGACTCGATCTGAAGCTCTTGCTCACTTAGGGGTCATGGTCTCATTTGCCGCTCCTCCTATTGTTTCAATCGCTATGTCGGAGGTATCGCGCCAGTCTCCTGAATCCCGCCGCGTCTCCTTCGGTTTATCACCTACCCTCAACGGCGGCCTCTCCGCTATTGCCACACTGCGCTTTTGACCATTCCACGCGAGAAAGCCCCACTATGTCCCTTATGCTTGTTGCACTTACCTTGTTCGTTGCTCTCATGGCAGCGGATGCCGATGCGGAGACGGCGGCCGAGCGACTGGCCGTCACGCAGCAGAAAACAGAGCCAGCAGAAATCACGATTTACATCCGTGGAGGGCACAAGGCGGTGGCGGCGGCTCTGTTAGATGCGGTTGACGAGGGGACACCGGTTACAGGGATAGCTGATTTTGATTCCCTTTCTGCCACTTATGGCCTGATAGGGATATATCGTAAGGGTAGGAGATATTCCGGTTTTTATGGGTATCGGTTTCGGCTGACGTTCCCTCCTGATGCGGATGTGGCCGCCATTGACGGAGCCTATTGGAACTTACCCTATGTACAATCTGTCGAGCCATCATCAGAGGCGCGAGCTCGGAAGCTGGTCCACATGGGGAGCGGCAAACGGGTTGCCACCAAATTAGCCTCTGGTGCTTTAGCGGGTTTAGGTATAGGGTCTGTGATGGGCCTCGGCGTGAGCCTCGCTATCTTGAGCACTTGTGAGGATTCTGGTTACGATAACAACGAGGGTCCTTTTTGCGGATATAGCAGTCCTAAATGATTTGAAAGCATGCGTTCATCAGCCCGGTCTCTTTTACCTATGCGTCATTTGTATGTTGCCAAATCCGTTCAGAAGGGCCAATCTGAACGGTATGCGTGCGGGGCGCGTCGTCCGTCATTGGGTGAGCAGGCCCCTCGTGCCCGCTGCACCGTGCGGGAGTAAGACACCCCTCACGCTTAGTTGT
>JAJEFJ010000028.1 GCA_022820485.1 Candidatus Latescibacterota bacterium | reverse complement strand
ATTTAACCTCGAAGATACCCATCTGATCCACCCGCAACGATTGCATCTGCTGTTGGGACTGCTGGCGTGGACCCTCCTATGGGCCCTGCTGGTAGGACAGCAACTGCATCAAAGAAAACCGATCCCCATAAAAAAACATGGACGAAAAGCCATAAGCCTCTTTCGACGAGGATTAGACCAGCTCACACAGATCATACACCAAACACGAGACCAACCTAAACGCGCCCGACAATATCAATCCATGTTACTGTCGTGTACTTAGATGGAATAGACAAATGCTTTTTTATGAGAAGGTGTCTAACAATATCCCCTATATCGGTGAGTCGCTCGCGAAGTATAAAGGCGTTGAAATCATTGATAGAATTGGTGAGGATATAGTTAAGGAAGTTGTGACTTCCGTACTGTGCGGTGAAAATATCCGTTCTTTAACCGAGGGATTGACTCGCAGGAGGTTGGCACTTTCAAATGCGGCGTTATTTATAACGTTTCTCAAATCCAATCACGATATTGGAAATTTTATAGACAAGCTACCAGAGATTGTAAAAACAGAACTAAACTCAGACATTTCAAGTGAGAAGAAACTATTTCTGCAATGGTGTATTGGGTTGACGGGAAAAAGCATACAGAATGTGCTGAGAAATGAAGATGACGAACTCGATAATTATCTCAATGCTCTTGAGGAATCCCTCAAACAGTCTGCGGCTAAATGTAAAATTGACTATGGAGAGCTCGAAGGCATTTTAGAAATTCAGGGCGTAGAGTGCAGGGTAGATTGGCCCTTCATCCTCTATCTCTTTGCTGCTATTGGTACGCAAACATTAGCGATCAGAGGCTCTGAAAAATCAATGTATGGCAAATTGTTTGAGAAACTCATATTAGGCTCTCTGCTTTCTCTATTAGGATTCCAAAAGGTCGATCATAGAACTGATAAAACTGATAGGGTTTTTTGGCTCTCCGAACGCGGAGAAAAGCGAGAAAGTGATGCCACTCTATTATACAGACCAGGCGTTGGGGTAAGGTTTGATATTGGCTTTATTGGGCCGGGAAATACGGAGATTTCTTTAGATAAAGTATCCAGATTTGAAAAGGAGATGGAATTAGGGAGACAATTGCACTATATGTCAACAATTATTCTGGTGGATAGGATTGGTGAAAGGAGTCGTATTGTCGAGATGGCCAAGGCTATAAATGGAGATATTGTTCAAATGAGTATGACTCACTGGACGAAAGAAGTAGCAAGCATATTAGCAGAGAAAATAGATTTTAAGCATCCTATAGTGGAATTATCAAATAGTGAGAGTTTGGAATATATTAGAAAAGGGATGAAGAAGGCAAACCTGAGAGAATTTATATGATCTCATGCATCTTCGCCTTACTCATCTTGGAACGAGCGATTATGCCCAAGACATGAGCTATAAAAGCGGGATCACTTCCAGCTTCTTCAAGACATGCTTCCAAGTATAATTGCACATCTTCTTCAGCTTTGAGGTACTCTGCTGAATCCCAACGAGTAGTATTAATAGTCATAACTCAATCGTTAGCTCTTTCCGCTTCCTACACGCATATATGCTCGATGAAGCGGGCGTAGAGATCGACGCCTGCGTGCAGTTGGTCGGTTTTGATCCATTCGTTGGCGGTGTGGGCTTGCGCAATGTCGCCTGGGCCGAGGACGATCATTTGTTTCATCTTCTTGAAAAAAACCATGCCGTCGGTGCCGTAGGCCACTGTAGTGGGTTTGCGACGGCCCGTTAGCTTGAGTGCCGTGCGGACCAGTGGAGCGTCCACCGCGGTGTAAAGCGGCTCGCCGCGATGCTTGAGTTCGAAGTTGAGACCGTGTTTTTTCGCGCTTTTGCGGGTTCGGTCGATGATATCATCGACGTCGATGCCGGGCATAGGGCGGTAGTTGAGGGTACAGATGCTTTGGGCGGGGGAAATGTTGGTGGCGCGGTTGTGGTCGTTGATGCCGATGCACCACTCGGAATGCGGCGGTGAGAATTCCTCGTTGCGATAGCGGCTCGCACTGAGCACTCGATCGTTGAATCGCTTCATCTCCGCGAGAAAGGGAATCATCTTGAGGTTGGCGTTGGTGCCCTTCAAGGTGCTGGTGTGCGCGGGCCGTCCTTTGGCCGTGACTTGCATGGCGAGCGAGCCTTTGTGGGCGTGGACGACGCGGAGGCTGGTGGGTTCGCAGATGATGCCGCAGCCGGTGCTGGCCTCGGCAAAGAACTTGGAATGGGCCGTGACCTTTTGCGCGCCGACGCAGAGGACCTCCTCGTCGGCCGTGACGACGATGTAGATCGGGGCTTTGAGATCCGCGGCCTTGAAGCGAGCGGCTGCGCAAATTGAAGCGGCAAGCGGCCCCTTCATGTCGCAGGAGCCGCGGCCGTAGAGCTTGCCGTTGTCCTCGTAGGAGTCGTAGGGATCGCGGTGCCAGCCGTCGGCGGGATTGGCGGGGACGACGTCGTCGTGACTCATCAAGGCCAGCCCGCCTTCTCCAGTGCCCAACTTGCCGACGATGGAGAGCTTGTCCACGCCCGCCTCATCTGTGTAGGGCACCTCTTCTATTTGGAAACCAAGCTGGTCTAAGACTCCGGCTACGTGTTGGGTGACTTCGACGTTGCTGGTTTGGCTTTCCGAGGGGTAGGCGACTAATGACTTGGTTAGTTTGACGACGTCGGGTTTCATTGCAGATTCGCTTTCGCAGAGAGGGTGATTGGCACAAAGTACAAATTCAGTGGAGGGGTATCAAGGGCGTTGACAACCTCGTCAAAAGGCGGTATGAATAGGCGAGCGGCAAACAACAAAGCGGCCCGCCTCCAAAGCGAGGAAGCGGGCCGATAGACGAGTGGGACACGTCCTGTTAGCTCAGGGCGTTGTGCAGTTCAGTCCAGTCGTCGAGGTTGTTGAGGTTGACGGCGTCGAGGATGCTGCCGTCGTCGCCTAGGCCAGCGGCACCGAGGATGTCGGTGCGGGTCTCGTCGTCGTGGTTGTAGCCGCGGATGGCAGCGTTAGAAGCATCGATTTCGCTCTGCGGAATGGAGCCGCCGCGCTGGGCCTTGACCCAGTTTTCAAATTCGATGTAGCTGGCCTTGTTGTCCTTGACGTAGGCCACGGCCGCGTCGCGGTCGATGCCGAGGCCGTCAAGGACCATCTGATCGAAGCCTGCGCCGCATTCCGGGTAGTCCGCGGGCAATTCGCCAGCCGCGCTTAGGCGCAGCTTGGACCACAAGCGGGGCAGGTGAATCGCGCCGAGCGGTCCGGCGATATCCGAGCTGATGTTAGGTATGGTGGCCATGAGGTTCCTCCTATAGAGAATGGGTTGAAAAAACGGCCTACAACAGTACGGTTGTTCAGTCCGGTTGTCAAACGGTATAGAACATGGACAAAATACGCTTTGGTGTGATTGGTGCTGCCGGTCGCGGAAGCGGCTTTATCCCCACCTTGCTGGCTCATCCGGCCACGGAAGTTACCGCGCTGTGCGACATCCGCTGGGAAGAGGTTGAGCAACACGCGGCTGAATTGGGTGTTGAACAGGTTTTTACAGATACGGACGAAATGTTCGATTCTGGAAGGGTGGACGCGGTCGTCGTGGGCACGCCGATGCCGTGGCACGCACCTCAGACCATCGCCGCCTTGGAGCGCGACATCCACGTGCTCAGCGAGGTGACGGCCGGCGTGTCGGTCGAGGAGTGCCGAGATTTGACGCGGGCGGCGCGGCGCAGTCGGGCCGTCTATATGATGGCCGAAAACTACGTCTACACCAAGCCCAATACACTGGTAAAAGCGTTGGTCGAGCGCGGCTTTTTCGGTGAGCTGTACTACGCCGAAGGAGCGTATATCCACGAGCTGAAACAGCTTAACGAGACCACGCCTTGGCGGCGGCGTTGGCAGACGGGCGTCAATGGCTGCACCTATGGCACGCACAGCTTGGGGCCGGTGCTGATGTGGTTTGCCGGGCAGCGGGTGGTGGCCGTCTGCGCCGTGGGCACTGGGAATCACTACCGCGACCCACGCGGCGATTTGTACGAAATGGAGGACTCGGTGACCATGATGTGTCGGCTGTCGGGCGGCGGGCTGGCGCACATCCGGGTCGATATGCTCTCGGATCGGCCGCACAATATGGTGCATTATGCGCTACAGGGAACTGATGGCGCGTACGAGTCAGCCGACGGCTTTGAGGCCACGGCCAAAATCTGGCTGCGCAATCGCAGTGAGCAGCCGCGCTGGGAGCCGTTGGAGGCGCTAGAGGAATTTTTGCCTGACCATTGGCGGCATCCTCCGGCAGAAGCCCTCGCCGCCGGTCACGGTGGTGGTGACTATTGGGAGGTTCAGGACTTTGTCGCGGCCATTCGCGGGGAAAAGGAGCCAGCCATTGGCATCGACTTGGCGATGGACATGACCTTGCCCGGCCTCGTCAGCCAACAGTCGATTGCCCAAGGGTCAGCTTGGGTAGCCGTGCCCGATTCGCGCAACTGGACCTAAAGGAGCGAGACTATGTCCAAACCCAAAATCATGTTTTACCACGACGGTCGGCACCCGCTGATCTACATGTACGAGCCGCCGATGCAGAAGGAGGAATACGAGCAGGGGGTGGACGAACTGTTGGGCACGCCGGTCGAAGCCATCATGTTTTGTCTCGGCGATGGCCGCACCGTGCTGCACGACACCGAGGTCGGGGAGCTGTGGGGGCACAACGTGAAGCGGTGGCCGCATTTGATTTTCCGTCGCGCCCACCAAAACGCCCGTGATCTAATCCGCAAGGGGCACGATCCTCTGCGCCTGATTTGCGACCGTGCCCACCAGTACGGCAAACAGGTGTATCCGACGCTGTTGGTACAGCAGGGGCGGGGACCGCGAGAAGAGGACGTGCGTTGCTCGGACTTCCGCTTTGACAACGTCCATCTCGAAATCGGCGCGCAAGACGGTGTGCCCGCCGATTATCCTGGCTACACCTGTCTCGACTTCAAGCACCAAGAAGTCCGCGACGAGCGCTTTGCCCTGATTGCCGAGACGCTAAAAAAATATCCGGTCGATGGCTTTGAGTTGCAGATGAACTACCAGCCCTACTACTTCCACCCAGACGAGGTTGACACTGGGCGCGAGATTATGACCGAGTGGGTGCGCAAGGTGTATCGCGCGGTCAAGCGGAGCGGCAAGCAACGCGAGTTGGCCATCCGCATCCCCTACAGCATCGAAGGGTGCTATGCCGTCGGCATGGACGTCGAAGCGTGGCTGCGCGAAGGGCTGGTCGATGTGCTGATCGGCCAGGCGTTTTCCGGCCCGGAACTGCTGGACTCGACCGTTGATTTCCGGCCCTTGGTTGCGGCGGCCGAAGGCACGGGTTGTCGGGTCCACGCGGCCTTGCAAAGCCACGTGGACTCGGATCGCTTGGGGGAGGCGACCATTGAGATGGTGCGCGGGGCCGCCTGCAACTACTGGGCGCAGGGCGTCGATGGCCTGTACTTGGCGCACTGGTTTGGAAATTGGCCGTACCAAGCCTCCTTCTACGAGAAACTGCGGGAACTGCCCTATCCAGAGGTCATGGCCGTGCGCGACAAAATTTACTACGTTCCGACCGTGACCGGGCGCTACCCCAATCCCACCACCGAGCCGGGGACGACCATGCAGCTACCGGCCTATTTGCAAAAGGGCCACAAGGCTTCCATCACTTTGTCGGTTAGCGACGATCTGCGGCGCTGGGCTAAGGTTGGCCGGGTACACGAGGTGTTGCTGCGGGTGCGGGTGATGAGTCACACCGAGCGCGACCGACTGAAGTTCTATCTCAATGGCCGGGAGTTGCCCGCCAGTCTGTTGCGCAAGATCAACGAAATGTACCGGATGTCGGCTCCGCGCTATCGCACGGGATCGGGGTATTGGTACGCGTTTAGGCTAGATGCCAAACACTGGCCGAAAAAGGGGAACAACACGCTCGTAGTCGAATTGGTGCGGCGGGACGCCCAAGCGCTGCCGGATATTTTTGTGCGCGATGTGGAACTGGATGTCAAATACCTGATGGGACGCAACTATCATCGAGGCCAAGACATAGATTTAGGGCCGAGCGAATCGTCGGGAATATGAGCAGATAGGCGCAAGAGGATGCGATTGAAGAAGTACTACAAGGCTGTGCTAGCGGCGTGCGTCGTCGGCTGGTGCAGTGCGGGGCCGATGGAGGCCGGCTACATCCCGGATGTGCCCTATTTTCACCAGCACAGCAATCGCATCAATCCTTCTGGCTCCTGTCAAAACACCAGTATCGCTATTGTGCTCAAATACTACGGGGCCGACGACATTACGCCCGACGCGATCTCGGCCAAATGGGGTACGCACGTCGCCCAGACCACTAGTGGCCTCGAAAAGGTCTTTAACGAGGAAGCCGCGCTGCGCAGTCTTACTGTACGCGACCAATCGACTGAAACCGGACTCTTGCGGGAATTGCACGCGCTGTTGGACGCTGGCCGGCCAGTAATCGTCCACGGCGGCTTTTCCACGGTCGGGCACCTAATGGTGTTGGTTGGATATGACGAGCGCTTCTACTACGCTATGGATCCGGCGAGCCAGTGGACCGAGCGACTCAACGGAGGATTTACCAACACCAACGATCCGCACATAGGCCGCTACACGCGCTATGGCCGCGACGCGGTAGAAAACGCCATCGTTTCTCGGGGCTTCATCCGCATGCACCAGATTTACTTTGCTCCGGGGCCGTTGGCTGCCGAGTGGGAAGGGAGCTTTTCCGATTCGGTCGCCGTGGGTGCGGCGGTGGAGTTTGCCGGTGGCATTCGCATCCGCGATGTGCCGACTGATGGCGAGGGCCTGAGTGTATCTGCGGACCTGAGCGCGTTGGGCGGTCCATCGGACCAAGTGCTGACCGAAGCCTCGCCGGGGTTTTATCCTTTTGTAGAGACCCTAGTCGCCGGTAGAAGCGCAGGGCGCAAGACCGTCGTCTTCCACATCCGCGAGGGCGAAGTTGCTGTCGAGGTCAAGCGGACTGTGGTGCTGATGCCAGTCGAGAACCAAGTTGTCTTTGACGGAGGGTTGGGTGCTGGTTGGCACGTGGGCTTTACTACTGGTGCGGAGCTTGCAGTGTCAGCGGGGGAACCTTTAACTGTGGAGACCCGCGGCTTCACGTTGGAATTGCTGCCCTCCACGCCTATAGAACCAGTCGGCTATCGCGCCCTGCGTCTTGCCTTCCACCCCGGCGACGCGACGGTCGGTTCGAGGGGGGCGTTCTCAGTGCAGCTCAACGAAAATCCGCGCAAGGTTGAACCGCTAATCGATGGTTTTTTCCGTGGGATCGACATGGAGCGAGCCGAGTGGCAGACAGTGGAAGTGCCGCTGTGGGCTTTTGCGCCGCTGGAAGAGCCGATTGAGTCCATTCGCTTCTTTGGCAATCTGCGCGGCACGTTCTATCTCGACGATATAGAACTGGTCAGTGCCCTGTTTTCGCCTCCGCGCCTAGTGGCCGATTGGCAGAGTGCGTTGCCGGACTCCGCAATAGCCGGGGACGAGTTAGTCCTGCGCGAGCATCTGCGCGTTACCAGCCCCATGCCCGACGGTCCTGTGCCCGAGGTCTTAGCCGATCTGAGTGAGTTGGGGGGGGACACTGAGGTGGCGCTAGAGCGAGTTGGCGCGGGACTGTACCAACTAACGGGGACGCTGTCTGCCGATGTGCCTAATGGACTAAAAGCTGTGCGGATTCACCTTCGTCAAGAGACTCCAGACGGGCCACTGGAGACGACGCTAGTCAAGGAGTTGGTGGTGCTGCCCGGCGCGGATCAGGTTATTTTTGCCGACCAGTACGGCGAGAACTGGACTCAGGGATTTATCTCCAACGTCGAGGTGGATGAGCAAGTCTTTGCCGGCACTTGGGCGCAGACGCTTGTCGCCGAGGCATTTACCCTCGAATACAAGCCGCTCACTCCAGTGGAGCCGGTGGGGTACCGCGCTCTGCGGCTGGCCTTCCATCCCGGCGATGCCGAAGGCGGCACTCGGCCTGTTTTCAACGTCGTAGTCAATGGGGATACGCCGTCGCTGGTCGCGCTGTTTGAAGGAGATGACTTGGATCTATCGCGCAAGGAATGGCAGGTGATAGAGATTCCGCTGGAGCGCTTCTTTCGGCTCGATGGGCCGATTGAATCTATTCGCTTGTTCGGCAACTTACGCGGCGCGTTCTACCTAGCCGATGTGCGCTTGGTCGCCGCTAGGACTCCTGTGCCCACGGCGGTGCTACAGCAGCACGGAGTGGTGCCAGAAGCGTTCTCCTTGGCGCAGAACTACCCCAATCCATTTAATAGTACCACTGCGATTGGCTTTGCCCTGCCGCGAGCGGGGGCGATCCAGCTCGCAGTTTTTAACGCACTCGGCCAGCAGGTCGCCGTCTTAGCCGAGGGAACCTATCCGGCCGGTTCATACACCTTGCGCTGGGATGGAGTAAGCGACGGCGGGTGCGCTCTGGCCGCGGGCTTATACTTCTATCGGTTGCAAACCCCTTGGGGCGTGCAAGCGCGCAAACTACTTTTATTAAAATGAAAGTATAGTGGTTGGCGATCAGCGCCCGTTGTCGCTTGGCCGCTATCAAACCGAAAGGAACGCCATGCCCAGAGGCATTCGCAATTTCGCCATCTTTGCCATCGCCCTGCTCTCGTCTTGGATCATAGGTATCAATGTGGCGCCGACGTGGACGGTTGAGCGGATCGAGTTGGACGTGAAAACGGACGACGACGGCAAACTGTACTACATCTATCGCGAAAAACCCGCCTATTTTGAGGCCGTGCCTATGGCGCAAGCCCAACTCGATCCGGCTAAAATTGAGGGATCGCGGACGGCACCGTCGGTCACGGAAGAATTTGTCTCGGTGGCGGAGACCGGCCGCTACTATAAACTGGTAGCCAAGCGCCACTGGAGCTATTGGTCGCTGCTGCCAGCGGTGGTGGCCGTGCTGTTGTGTTGGCTGACCAAAGAACCGGTCACTTCGCTGTTGGGCGGCATCATCGCTGGTGCGCTACTGATGGGCCGCTACGACTTCACTGGCGATGTGCTGATCCCCTCGTTGGCGACCGAAAGCGCGGCCGGAATCCTGCTGCTCTACTTGTGGCTGTTGGGGGGGCTGATGGGGATATGGTCCCGCACGGGCGCGGCTCAGGCTTTTGCCGAGTTTATGACTGTGCGCTTTGTGCGCGGCCCTAGAAGCGCCAAACTGGTCGCCTGGCTGCTCGGGGTCATCTTCTTCCAGGGCGGCACCGTCAGCACGGTGCTGGTCGGCACCACGGTCAAACCGATTGCCGATAACGAGAAAATCAGCCACGAGGAGTTGGCGTACGTGGTGGATTCAACGGCCTCGCCGATTGCCTCCCAGCTTGCGTTCAACGCTTGGCCCGGCTACGTGCAGGCGTTCATCTTCGTCTCTGGCGTCAGCTTCTTGGCGACTGAAGCGGATCGCATTGCCTTCTTTTTCCAAAGCGTGCCCTTTTGCTTTTACGCCATTTTTGCCGTCTTGGGCACGTTCCTGCTCAGCATTGAAAAACCGCTCTTTTTGGGGAGCCAACTCAAGGCGGCGATGGAGCGTTCGCGCACGACCGGCCAGCTCGACGCTCCCGGTGCCGATCCGCTGAGCGCCAAGGAGCTGCAAGGGAGCAACGTCCCTGAAGGCTACACTCCGCATGTCCTCGAATTTTTCTTGCCGCTGGGCACGCTCATCGCCATTGCCGTCGGCACCTTTATCGTCAGTGGATCGCCCAATGTGCAGTGGGCTTTTGGCATTGCGCTCCTGTTGGCCGCGGGTATGGCCTTGGCCAAGGGCATGGCGCTCAAAGACCTCATCGCTGGCTTCCACGATGGCATCAAGGGCGTGGTGCTCGGCTCGGTCATTTTGCTGCTGGCGATCACCATCGGCGGTATTAGCAAGGAGACGGGCGGCAGCATCTTTTTGGTCGAACAGCTCGGCGAGGCCATTCCGTATTTCCTCCTGCCAGTCCTGCTCCAGCTTCTGACGATGGTCATTGCCTTTTCTACTGGTACTAGCTGGGGCACGTATGCGGTGGCGTTTCCGCTGGCCATGCCGCTGGCTTGGGCGGTGGCTGGTTCCAATGGGCTGGCGCATCCAGAGCTTTTTATGACGCTGTGTTTTGCTGCGGTCATGGACGGCAGCGTGTACGGAGACCAGTGCTCGCCGATTTCGGATACCACCGTGCTTAGCTCCATGTGTACGGGCTGCGACCTGATGGACCACGTCAAGACGCAAATTCCGCAGGCGACGCTGGCGGCGGGCGCGGCGGCTTTGTGCTGGACCGCCGTGGCGTTCTTTACCGCTTAGGAGTCTTCTTATGCCGACCTTTATCGACTCGACCCCCATCATCGACGACCCGTCTGCGCTCCGCGACCGCATGCAGCGCGACGGCCATCTCTTTGTCAGCGGCTTGCTGCCCGCCGACGAACTCGAATCCCTCAGGCTACGCTTTTTGGCTATTGCTCGCGACGCCGGCTGGGTTCAGGGCGATACGCCGCTCGAGGAAGCCATTGCCGACCAAGATGGCTTCTGCGTCGAGCCGACGCCCGAGTATATGGACGTCTATAGCCGGATGTACGCGGTGCCCGAATTCCACGCCTTGCAGCATCACCCCGCGCTCGTCGGCCTGCTCGAAAAGCTGTTCGACGGCCCGGTGTTGCCGCATCCTCGCCTCATTGGCCGCACCATTTTTCCCAAGCGCGAGTCCTTTACCACGCCGCCGCATCAGGACTTCATCCCCATTCAGGGCACGGCCGAAACCTATACGGCGTGGTTCCCACTCCACGACCTGCCGCCGACGATGGGTGGATTGGAGGTAGCCGCTGGGGCGCATCGGGGGGGCGTTTATAATTTCCAGCCGGCCTTGGGAGCCGGGGGATTGGCAATTACCGACTCCTTTGAATGGACCGGCGGCCCCTTCGCGCAGGGGGATGTGTTGTTCTTCCACAGCATGACGCCCCATCGCGGCGTCCCCAACACCGGCGAGCAACTGCGCCTGTCCATCGACGCCCGCTATCAGCGCGTGGCCGACCCCATCTCCCCAGGCAGCCTGCTGCCGCACAGCCAGCCCAATACCTGGGAGGCCATCTACGCCGACTGGCCCGACGACCGCTTGCAATACTACTGGCGCGAGTACGAACTGGATGTGGTTGACTACGACAATAGCTATCACGAGGAACGCGACCGCCAAGCCTTGGAGCTGGGCGAGCAAGGCGATCCGCTAGCGGTCTCGGCGCTCCAGCGCATCATCGCCCGCGACAAAGATCCCGACAAGCGGCAGCGTGCCGCCGAGTTGATCGCGGCTATCGAGGAAAAATAGCTGGGGAAATTATTACTCACTGCTGTTACGCAGTTTTTACTGTCTGCGGCTTCCTGCCGTTGCTGTCCCGAATGGTCATTCCCGCACAAGCGGGAATCCAGCCTTGCACCCGAGGTGGATTTCGGTGCGCTCAGGCGTGCCGACGAGCTGGCGGGGGTACTCTGGATGCCTGCTTCCGCAGGCATGACCCGCTAGATGCTATCGGCCATACAAGGTGCGTAACATCAGTCAGTAAATAAAAAGTTGTTCACCATGAACAAAAAGTTGTGCAACTGACGCACAACAGGGGCTAAACGGCGCAGTGTAGAAACCTTCCGCCTACCATTTTAAGTTGTATGTTTTCAATCCTTTAGGATTTTCCTAAAGGATTTTT
>JAJEFJ010000087.1 GCA_022820485.1 Candidatus Latescibacterota bacterium | reverse complement strand
CGGGCTTGTTGGGTCAGGTATTGAGCAAACGGGGATTCGCGCATGAGGTCCATGAGATACTCCTTGGAAACTATGGCCGTGATCGTCTGAGAATTATACACTAAGTCGCTCAACAGCGTCAACCCGGTGAGCACATCGGCTTTGACCGACCGCGCCAGCGGCATGTCCCACGCCTTGGCCACACATTGCTCCAACCACGCCGCCTCAGCCTGTCCGGCCGGCGGCTGCATCAAGGGCGCAAACGGCAGCAAGCCCACCGACCCGCTGTCGAGCACGGCTTGACCGGGCAGTTGGCTTAACCGGAGCACTTTGTAGCGGATCACGACGGGATAGTCGGGATGCTCTTGAATATAGTAGCCCGGATCGCGTCGTCCGGCGTTGGGGCGCAGGTAGAGGACGTGAGCATACACCGGCAGGCCGTAGCGTTCGATCAGGCGGCCGATGTAGCCGGCCATGCGGCGGGGCATGGGGGTATCGGTGCTATCGGTGGTTTGAAACTCGTGGTGGACCAACATCTCGTCGCCGCCGATGCACACGCGGAGGAGGCTGTCCGGGCGGCGGACGGAGGGTTGTTCGGTGTCGAGCACTTTGACGTCTTCGATGTCGTCGCGTTGGAGGGCGAAGCGGGCGAAGTCAGCCGGGTGGGTTTGGATGAGATGTTTGGCGACCGTATCAAATTCAGCCATGATCTCTGCCTTGGGTTGCGGATGAGTTGGTATCCGCAACAAGGCAAGAATCGTGCCACGGCGGCGGCTCAGAGGAGAGGCGCAGGATGGGAGGTGCTGGAGTGTAGCGGAAAGGTTACAGGACGTACTATGCCGTCGTCACATGCGTACCATCCGCCATCAATGCGCATAAATGCGCATTACTGCAAATAGCAAATAGGGCCTCAGATGAAATCCGAGGCCCTATTTGACAAACGTGCTATGTAGTAGATGCTACTTAAGTACTACTTGAGCAGCAGCATCTTCTTGGTTTCGAGGAACTCACCGCCCGCCTGCAAGCGGTAGAAATACATCCCCGAAGACAAGCTGTGACCATGGTCGTTCGTCGCATCCCACTCCACGACGTAGCGACCGGCATTCTGATGCTCGGCAACCAGCGTCCGCACCGCCTGACCTACTACATTATATATGGTCAGCTCCACGTCCGCCGCCTGCGGCAACGCATACTTGATCGTCGTCGCTGGGTTGAACGGGTTCGGATAGTTGTTGACCAACGCGAACGTCTCAGGCCGCGTCTGCAACTGCACCGGAGCCGGCAACGCCAGACGGTTGAAGCCAAACTCGCTGTCGTACGTCTGGCTGTCGATGATCTCAATGACCGTGTCCTCGATCTCCGTCTTCGTGCGGAAGACCAAGCTCAGCGCCACCTCGCCGTCGGCAACCACGTCCCCGTGGGCAGCCAGCGCCAAGATGCCACCTTCGTCAGACAGCACCTGCGGGGCGGCAAACTCGCTGCCACCCAGCGGCTGATCGGTCAGCGCCCGGACAAACTCTAGCTGGCTGGCGTCATACTGCACCTGCAAGCCGTAGCCCTTGACCGCGACAAAGTCTGCCACGCGCACGTCGAGGACGAACTCCTCATCCACGCTGGGCATTCCCGTCCGCGCATCCAGATACATCCGCGCATCGGCGTTGAGGCCAGCGAGCATAGGCACGCGCTTACCCGCACCAGCCGCGCTGCGGCCGAAGTTGTCGGCAAAGACGAAGAAGTCGTCGAAGTCGATCATCTCGCTCGGCGCGAGGTCAAACGCCGGATCAAACCCAGCGTCTTCCGCCGTCAAACCAAAGAGATCAGCTAGAATGAAGAAGTCGTCGAAGCCAACGCGATTGTCAGCGCCGAACAAACCTGCGATTGCGCGACCATCGCTATCGACCACGATGTTGCGTACGGCCATTGCCGTCTGCTCGATGGAAGCCGTTTCGTTGTCCAAGTCGAAAGGCCGCACCTGATAGGTATAGCGCATGCCGTTGAGCGCCGTCTCATCGATAAAAGACGTAACGCCAGCTTCTACTTGGGCCACCAAGACGAACTCTTCAGCACCCGTCTTGCGATAGATGCTGTAGCCATGGACGCCAACAACGGCTTCAGCCGCGGTCGGACCGATAGCTCCGGCAACGATGCCCTGCAAGAGCCGATCAGACGGCGAGAGCGTCCACGTCAGCGCGATGCGGCTGCCCTCGTCGTTGGGCACATCCAAGACGCTCAGGGACGGCACGGCCAACGGCGCAATATCGTCGATCGCGCGAACCGGCTCTTCGGTAATGGTGATCGCCGAACGAGCCAAGACCCCTTCGACGACATTCAGCCTCGGGGCTACGCCTTGGGCGTAAGCGAGCGCTTCCGGCAGCAGCGAGGCAAATACCGGTGCGTCACCGGCTTGTGCCGCTTCCCTGCTGGCCATCAGCGTCTCTGCCATCAGCGCGTAGGGCTGGTTCAGGTCTCCGGCTTGGGCGAACACGGCCTTAGCGGTAACGGCGCTGCTTCGACCGTCGGCCTCGGCGGAAATACCCCATCTGGTGGCGGTATTATCGAGCGTGGCGACGATAGCGCGACCAATCTCGACGCCCGGCACGGCATCGACCATGGCCCAAGGAATCATCTCGCCATCCAGTGCGGGAATTTCGCGCCAGATGCGATAGCCGTCCAGCGAGGCGTGGTCTTCCGACAGATCCCAAGTCAGCAGTACGAAGCCACCTTGATCGCCAGCGCCGTCAGCACCCATATAGTCTTGAGCCTCTAGCGCGTCCGGCGCGTCCAAATCAGGCAGCAGCACTTCAATGGAGAACGAAATCGAATCCTTGCCACCAGCCTCATCTGTCACGGCGAAGGTGTACACTGTGGGAGCAGCCACCGCCGTCGGCGTGCCCGAAATCGTCCGCGTAGCCTCATCATACGTCAAACCAGCAGGCGGATCCGGCGTGAGAGTATAGGTCAACGCACCCGTGCCACGGCCTGCCGGAACCGTCGGCAACACCAGTGGCGCAATCTCCTCGCCAATGTCATACGTGTAAGCTTCGGACAGTTCGATAGCCGGCGCTGCCTGCACTTCAACGGTTTGTGCTGGCAGTGGAAAACTCGCGCCATTTTTGTCCGTGATCGTGACCTCTACTGAGGCCGTACCTGCTTCGGAGGGCGTACCCGAAATCGTCCGCGTAGCCTCGTCATACGATACGCCAGCAGGAAGCCCTGACACAGTGAGAGTATAAGGCGGGGTTCCCCCTCCAGCCTGCAACGTAGCGTCATCCCACAGTACAATCGGCTCTATCGGCTTGCCCACCTGATACGTCTGCCCTGCGAAATCCTGTGCATGGGCCGAGGTGATATGAACGCCGGGAAAGAAACCGCTTGCTCCCAAAAAGGCTAGCAGGGCAACTGTCAACAACATTCGCTGCATGATTATCTCCTTTCAAGGTGATTTAGCGGACTTGCTCGCCAAAGAACACCAGTAAGCGACTGGCTCCTGACGACTGCCGCAGGATGTCCTTCTGTTTCTGAATTAGCACAAAGATATAGTAATAAGCTCTTTTTTGCAAAATTCTTTTTTTGCAAAATAATAATTGCTTCGCAGTTTCGCAATCTGGCAGCCACATGACCATCGACGTCCACAGCCACGCCTAGCAGTACAGCCTCGACATTTTAGGGTTTGTAAGAAAAATTTGCGTCAGATCGCTTTTCCTCTTACATCCTATTCTAGCTCCCCCCACCCACCTCTTCCCCAAAGGAGTCGCTCTATGAAGCGCTTACTCTTTAGTGCGTTGTCCCTCATCCTCGTCGGCGCACCTGTGGTGGCTGACGACGAAGCGGATGAAGCGAATGTCTATGAAATGGGAGAAGTGATCATCACCGGCTCCAAGCTGCCGCAGACGCCGGGGAATGTGACCCAGAAAATCTCCATTATCACCGCTGATGAGCTGGGCTCTTTAGTCCTCGGCAACGGCAACCTCGCGGAGGTTCTCTCCTACACCCCAGGCAATTTCGCCAACGTCCTCTCCCGCAACGACGCCAACTGGGGGTCGTCCGGCGGCCTGGCGCACACCTACAAGGGGTACATGCTCGACGGCCTGCCAATCGACTCCTTCGTCGATCTTCAGAGCCTCGATTCATGGGCCTTCCAGCGGGTCGAAGACCAGCGCGGCTCCGCCTCGGTCCTCTATCCGACCTATTTGGCCATGGACTTCGCCGGCAATCAGTCGCCGCTGGCGGGGACGGCCAACTTCATCCTCAAGGAGCGCGTCGGCAGCACCCGCACCAGTGCCTCGGCTTATTACGGATCCTACAACACCATCGGCGGGCGCTTCTTCCATCAGCGCGCCGCCGGCAACCTGCACCTCTTTTTCGGAGGGCACCACGAGGACTCGGACTACACCTACTACGGAACCTTTGACGACGAAGGCAACAGGAACTCCTGGCTGAATATGGATGACGACCCCGAGTACGAGAAAACCAAGATGTACATGCGGGGTACCTATTTCCTTGACGACCACGGCCAGCGGGCCTCCATCTACGCCCACCGCACTTGGCACACCGGCGACGCCGGTCGCATCAACCGGGACTTCGGCCACACCTACACCACCCTGAACGCCGGGTACACCAACCCATTCGCCGACAAGGCCACCGTCCAGGCCAAGGTCGGCTACCGCGACTACGTGCGCCGCTGGGAGGAGGATGGCATCTGGGAAGATCCCCCCAGCCGCGAATTGCGCTCGGAGGACGGAGTTGATCAGTCCGTCATACCCGCCGATTTCTCCCTCTCCATCATAACCCGAGAGGCAGATGTGCTCACCGTGGGTGCCGACTATCAGCTCGCCTCGTACGCAACCTCGCGCGAAACCGGCGAGATAAGTCCCGGCAACGACGCCACCGCCACCGCCTTCGGATTCTATGCCCAAGAGGAGTTGCGCTTGGACGCTCTCATCCTGCGGGCCGGGGCGCGCTACAACATCATATCGCACGACATCGACCTGTTGCAGGGCGCTCCCCCGAACGAAACCAGCAACTCCTGGAACAAGGTCCTGTACAGCGCCGGGGCGCGCTACAACCAAAGCGACGAGCTCTCAGTGTTCGCCAACATCGGCACCAGCTTTAAGGCACCCTCCCTCAAATCGGTAGGCGGCACCGTTCCCCCGGACGGCAAGGGCGGTCATCTCCCGAATCCAGACATCAAACCGGAGTCGGGAACCAGCATCGACGCGGGGGCAAACTTCCGTCCGACGGAAGGCGTACAGGTCGGCCTGCGCGGCTTCAACATCGTGATCGACGACCAGATCGTACAGCGGGTGGTGCCCGTGGCAGAGGACGATCCTGCGCAGTCGCAGGACATCAACGCCGGCAACACCGCGACCACCGGCCTAGAGCTAGAGGTCTCCCACCGCCTCGACGAGACAGTGGAGTGGTTCGCCAACTACACCTACACCAATGCCGAAGTGAAGGAGCACCTCGATGAGAACCAAGTTGGTGCCAAGATCAACTTCGTACCGGAAAGCGCGATTGGTGCCGGGGTTCACCTCACCTTCTCGCAGGGCTTGCGGGCGACAGTCACCGTGCAGTCCTACAGCGGCATTTACCAAGATATCAACAAGGACGCCGAACCTCTCGACGGGTACATACTGGTGAACGCTCGCCTTGAGCAGCGCGTCCGCACCCAAGACGGATACGACCTGAGTCTCTATCTCGAACCGTACAACATCACCAACCAAGCCTTCGAGATGCCGTGGCAGTTCGCGGATCCCGGCTTCTCGGTCAACGGCGGCCTAATGGTCTCCTTCTAGCGCCATCGTAGGGGCGGTTCGCGAACCGCCCCTACACCGATGGGGCGCGGTCCCAACTGATGGCTATATTATTTTTTCTCCTCCTCGCCAGCACTCCAGCTCTCGCCGAAGGCGTGGCGGCCACCGACTTCCGCGGCCGCCGCATCGAGCTAGACAAGCCGGCCGAGCGCATCGTCTGCCTGCTCGAAAGCGCACTCAGCGGCCTGTACATGCTCGGGGCTGAAGCGCGTCTCGTCGGCATTTCGACCAATATCTACCAAGAGAGCGTCTTCCCGTACTACGCGGCTATGGACGAACGCATCCGCGAGCGCACCCTGCCGACGCCGGGAAACTGGGACTTCGTCAACATCGAGAGCATGGTGGCGCTACAGCCAGACCTCGTCATCCTCTGGGCCGGTCAGGAGGAGTCCATCGCCGCCCTCGAAGAAAAAGGCATCCCGGTCTTCGGCGTCTTCATCGAGCGCTTTGCGGATATTCACCGCGAGATCACTGCCCTCGGCGAACTGACCGGCACCCAAGAGCGAGCGGCCGAACTCCTCGCCATTGCCGAGGAGGAGTTGGAAGCAGTGCAGCGCAAAACCGCCCTCGGCGAAGGAGAAGCCAAGCCGCGCGTGTACTTCATGTGGGACCAAGGACCGCTGGAGACGGCCGGCCGCAACAGCACCGTGCAGGAGCTAATTGATCTGGCCGGGGGAACCAACGTGGCAGCCGACAGCGAGCTAGAGCACCTCGTCGTCAATCTCGAAAACGTCCTCGTCTGGAATCCAGAGCTAATCGTCATGTGGTGCAACGACCGGCTCAATGTCGAAGACATCGGCGAGCTGTCCGGCTGGCGCTCGCTCTCAGCCGTGCGCAACGGGCGAGTACGCGAACTGCCCGATCCCTTCTCGTGCGACTTCTGGACCCTCAAATACATCTTCACCGTCGATCTCGTCGCCCGCTGGTGCCATCCAGACCGCTTCTCCGCAAAAGACCTAGAAGAACTGCGGGCCGACCTGCTGAACAAGCTATACGGGGGGCGGCTCGGGGAGCTACCGTCCCTCTCATACGGGACAGGAGACGGCCCGTGAATAACACGTTCCGCCGCCGCCTTATTTACGCCCTGCCGCTGCCGGTCCTTTTCGGCTCCTTGCTGCTCGGCCCTTCGGCCAGCGCCGAAGCGGGAAAAATTTTCTCCTGGCTCTACGGCCTGCTCTTTCGCGGGCCTGACGCCGGAACCGAAGAGTCGCTAGTGGGAACAATCGTCTGGGAGGTGCGCCTGCCGCGCATCCTCCTCACCTTTCTGGTGGGAGGAGCTTTGGCCGCATCCGGCAACGCCTTGCAGGCGCTGTTCCGCAATCCCCTCGTGGCTCCCTACATCCTCGGGCTTTCCTCCGGTGCCGCCTTTGGCGCAGCCATCGCCCTAGTTCTGCCGTTCCTACCACTCCAGCCCACGGCCTTCGGCTTTGGCCTGCTCGCCGTAGGCTTGGCTTACTTCCTAGCCCGCACCCGCAAGACCGTGTCGGTCGTCTCCCTCATTCTCTCAGGGGTGATCGTCACTGGAATCTTCACCGCGCTACTGACCATCGTCCAGTTCCTCACCGACCCGTACAAGCTGCAAACCATCGTCCACTGGACCATGGGCAACCTGCACAATTCGAGTTGGGCCAAGCTGTACTCCGCCGCTCCGGGGATAGGCATTGGCGTAATCTGGCTCTTTCTCTTTCGCTGGCGCATGAACGTGCTGGCCCAAGGCGATGAAGAAGCGCGCGCGGTCGGCCTAAACCCAGAGCGGGAGCGGGTGCTGATTCTCATTCCGGCAACCTTGGCCGCTTCAGCGGCGATTGCCGTGGCCGGCGTCATCGGCATGATTGGCCTCGCCGTGCCGCACATGGTGCGCATG
>JAJEFJ010000004.1 GCA_022820485.1 Candidatus Latescibacterota bacterium | reverse complement strand
GCTTTCATTCGTCAAGCCTTTGCACAAATTGGCTACGCCGAACACAAAGATTGGTCTTTTGTGCGACTGCCGCCCGAGCACCCGATCTATCATTCCTTTTACGACATAGGCTCCCTGCCGCGCGGCTTCTGGGACATCATGCACTGGTATTCGGACATTGAGTTGCGCTTTGAGTTGTCGCCCGATTTTTTGGAAGGCATTGAGGTGGATGGCCGCATCGTGGGGGTTTACTCGCAGAAGTGCTACGCCGAGTTGTGGGCTGGCGAGGCTGAGCGGATCCGCGAGGCGAATCGGGCCGCCAACCGTGAAGGCCGTTTTGTCACGGGCGCGGACGAACTACCGGCTTATGATCTTGGCGTCAATATCGTGGTGTATGCGTTGACGCGAGAAGGCTCACTGGCGCGGCAATTAGTCGATGCGGACTGACGCCCAGTGGGGTGCTCGGTGCCCGGTGAAAGTTGCTTGTTTCGGCAAAATCGCATGATTTTTGTAGCATACTGAATCACAGGTCCTTGCCCAGCCCGGCGAAGACGCTGATAAAGGTGAATAGCTTGGCCGACGCAGGAGTTGAGTCGAGGTCTTCGCGAGTCCAGCGCAGCCCGACGTTGGTCGTCAGCGCATACCCCTGATAGGCCGATTGGTTGGCGATCTGGCCGGCCAGCACTAGCGTAGTGCCGTCTGCTAGAAATCCCTCGGGCTGCTCGCCCAGATTGTTGGCAATCTCGTATTCGACGCCCGCGGTAAAGCTCATGTTGCGGTTGATCTCGCGGCCGGCCAGCAGCGAGAAAATCTCCGTTAGATCGGACGTTTGCAACGCGCCTTTGTCCGCCGGCACCCGATTGCTGTAGAGCTGTTTCCAGTTCAGGGTCAAATCCCAAGAGCGCAGGTGGAGCGGGTACTGGGCCTTGTTGATCACGCCGAGGAAGCGCTGGTTGTTTAACTCTTCAGCCGCTGATCCTAATTGCGTGTATTGTTCGTGCTTGAACTTGGTGGTAAACGAGATGTAGCGGTCGTAGCGCACGTCTAAATACGTGGTGTTGACGAACGCATCGCGCGCCACGAGTTGGTCGCGGATAAAGCGCGATTCCCCGAATGTACCGGGCGTATCGACCCACAAAAAGACGTCCTCGGGAATGTCGTCTGCGACCTTGCGCGGATTGACGATCAGTCGCAATTGCAGGTTGTAGCGCGGGAATTTTTCGCTCGCGGTCAAGAGCAGGTACGTGGTCGCGTTTTCGCGGGCGGTTTTCAGCAGACGCTCGTCGAGCCGACCGGCCATGAGGTTTATGTCCGGTGCGATTTCAACGCCTAGGTATGTGTTGTATCCCCGGTGCCCGCGCTTGTAGGGATAGTCCGCTTCGGAGTCGTCTTCAAAGCGGTCGATGACCCCGTTGTTGTTCATGTCCATGCCAAAGAGAAAGTCGGGCGGATCGATCTCGAAGCGCAGGAAAGGCTCGGCGTAGTCGGGTAGGCGGTTGAAGTTGCGGTTGAAATCCGAGAGATCGTCGTTGTTTTCGTCGATCCCGGGAAAGACCGCGCTGTCGGTCAGTAGGCCCACCCCTTGGCGGGTGTTGACGCGCGGGCCGTGGTAGCGCCGCGTCCAGTCGGGCAATTCGTCTTGATCGTCGTTGTCATCGACGAATTCGTACACACTTTGTTGCTCGTTGCCATAGTACACTTCGCCCTCGGAATTTGGGATAAAGGCTTGGGTCGAGTACTCCGCATCCATGCTAAAGGCTTCGGCGAAAATCGTCCACGGGTAATGCCGCTTCTGCGCTGTCAAGTAAAAGGCTTCGGCGGTGTTGGTAGCGAGAGCTTGTTCGCGGATGAAGTTTTCGTTGGGGAAGCGGCGGTACTGGAAGTTCCGCACGTATTCTCCCCGCAGGTCAAAACCGGCAACATCGTTAATCGACAGGTCAAAGCCGAGTAGCCGGTTGCCAGTGGGCAGGCCGTAGCGAAAGGTGTGAAAGGCTTGGTTGGCGCCGTCCTTGACGTTGCCCGGGGCGCGCAGCACGGTCAGGAACACAGGCGCGCCGAGTTGGTTGGTCTGTTTGTTAGAAGCGACTTCCACTTTGTAGTCGTTGGCCAGTACTAGGCCGATCTCCACGTGCTCAATTTCGCGGAAGTCGTCGATTTCGTCGTCGACGGTGGGCGCGAAGTCCTCGATGTTGAACGTGAGGGTTATTACGTCGGTGCCGCTCGCTTCAATCACGCCGCGGCGGCGGAAGCCACCTTCCACCACGGGCGCGATGTCGTCGGTGTGCTCGACGCCATTGGCGAAAATGCGCCAGCGCGACAGCAGAGCACCGCCTTCGCCATCTTCGGGTGAGTCATCGGAAATGCGCACGATGATCGAGCGGACAAAGTCGTTGTTCATCGGCCCACTGAGTTGGCCTTTGAGCGAATTGTCACCAAAGGGAATGTTGGAGTTCATGTGGGCCGCGTTGACAAATGTTAGGCCGACATTGGAGAAGTCGCCGATGCTGACTTGACCTTTGGCGGCCCACATATTGGTGAACGTGCTGAACTTCACGCCAGCCTCTCCGGCGACGCCAGCGACGACGCCGGTGTTGTTGATGCGCGAGGTGAGCAGAGTCAGGGCGTATTTGTCCGACATCATGTCCCACTGCACGCCGTCGAAACGCGGCTTGGAAAAGGTAAGTGGCGTTAGGGTCGTGCGGATGCCGTCGCCTACCATCAGCGAGGAGTGGAACTGGCCGGAGTGGCTGGAGGAAATGAGGACGTTGCTAAACCACGAGCTGAAGCGCGGGCTTTTGAAGATGTTGCTGCCGCTGGCCGTGGGATAGTCCTCGGTCCAGTTGTACACCCGCCAACCTTGGCTGATGTACGAGCCGTAGATGTCGTAAAAGGGCGACCCCTCTAAGAAGACGTCATTGTAGCGTTGATAGGGGTTGCGCGCGTAGTTGGAGTACTGGTCTTGCCGCCAATCGTAGAGTTCGTACAGGCGCTGCGGCTGGTACCATTTGCGCACTGAAGGGACGAGGGTTGAGGGCGCGACTTCAGTGGCTGAAGTGTAATAGGGATTGTCAAATCCGGTGGCGCGCTGGGCCGCGGACGGCTGCGGCGTCCCGAGGAGCAATCCACAATACAGCAATACTATCGTTAGACGTCTCACGTCCTCCTCCTGTTTAGTGTTTAGTGACCACTAAACACTGTCATCACTCGGTTGCTTTTCTTGACGCTCGAAGGTGAAATCTAAGATGTTGGCGCTCGTCTTGGCGTGCTCAATTTTCATGGCGACGAGGTTTCCTTGCTCGTCGAGGTCTATGTAGATGTTCTCGCACAACTCGCGGGTTTCGGCGACAGGTTGAGAAGTGAACTCAATAAATGCGGTATCCGTATCTTCAAAGTAGTTGATCTTCATGTTCTTCCGTTCGTTTGCTACCTTCGATGTCTCGCTAATATACGACGTGAACGTACTGCTGGATGACCTCGTCCTTAGGATCGGTTTGCAACTCGACATGCACTATGTAGATGCCCGGCGGCACGATCTCGCCATTGCTCTGGCCGTCCCAAGCGAACGTCGCACGGCTACCGTGCGGAGTGGCGTTTTTCAATTTGGCGATTAGGCGACCGTCGAGGGAAAAGACGCGCGCATGTGGCTGCTTGTCGGTTTTGACGACGGTGAAACTCAGCTCGTACAGGTCGTTGACTGCGTCGCCATTGGGCGTGAACAGTTCGGAGTGGCGCAAGTTGCGGATTAGCGTTGCGCCCTGCACCACCTCGGGCACAAACACTTGATCGGCTCCCAATTCTGCTGGTACGACGCCCTGTGCGTTGTCTTCTTGACTGGAATTAAAGACGAAGGTTTCAAAGACTGTCGGGCTAGCAAAAACCCGCGTTGCAAACGCTATGTTGACGGAGTCGCGTTTTACCACTGGCGGCGGCAACTGCACCCACAGCGAATCGCCGCGCAACGAACCGCTCGCTTCCACCTGCTGGCCTCCCACCCATGCCGCAATCAATTCGGCATCCGCGCTGCCTGGAGGCAAGGCGATCAACACTTGGTCGAACCCAGGGTCGCGGCTGTTGAATGCCTGCGGCTTGATGGTATAGCGAAATTCGGTCAGCGAATCGAGCCCGGCTTCGCGCGGCCACACCGAGCCGCTCAGGCCAGCAACAATGACCGGATCATTGGCCACAACCCGCAGCGAGCGCAGCACCGACGACACATCTAGGGCGTCGCTGTACAGGCGAATGCGCGTGCGCAAGTAGCGGCGCGGTGAAGGCGACTGAAAGCTCTGGCCGGAAAAGCGATGCGGCTGACTCCAAGTACTCCAAGTTGCATCGCGCACCATTTCTTGCACAATGTCGCCGCGATAGCGCTTGCGCGCCGCTTCATAGGCTTCCTTGGTGACTTCATCGCCATTTTTGAGAAAGTAGCGCGTAACTTCGGTAAAGCCGTTGCCCGTCTGGGTCTGCACTTCTAAGCGCGTACCCGGCGGCAGGTCGGCGTCCCACTCGATGCGCCGGATGCTGCGCGCCGCACCCAAGTCGAGGTCGGAGGACTCCAACTCGACGCGCTTGGGATAGCCTTCGCGGTGAAAGGCAAAAAGCTGCAAGGCGTTGGCGTCGCGCCCGTAGAAGCCGATCACGCGCCAGAGGATGAGGCGCGTGTCGCGGGTGGGAAATTGGAAATCGTTAAAGGGATAGCTGGTGCGCACTTCGGACAGCAACTCGTAGTCAAACGGCCCTTCGGCTGTCGGATCGGCCGTGTTGCTCGGACTGCCGTCAGATGTGAGGATATCGAACATGGGAAAGCCGCCCACCGCGCCCTGCTGGTAGCCGTAGAGCCACGGGCTGCGGCCGCCGATGAGCGGCACGAAGATGATCCGGTCTATGCGGAACACGTTGCCAAAGTCGATCACCGACCAGACGCCGTCGTCGCGCCAATCGCGATCCCCAGAAGAGGCTTGGATACTCCACAGCCGTCGGCCCAAGTCCGCATCCACGAGAAATTCCGCGCCGCTGGCCTTGCCGCAGCCGTCGCAGTCGCGTGCTCTTGAGGTCCACGTTCTGCCGCCCCATGACTTCTCGCCCTTTTCCGCGCGCACTTCGGTAAAAACTCGGGTCGAAAGGTTGAAGCCAATGCCATCTACCTCGATTTCGGCGAGAGCTGCGCCGGGGGTTTGGCCGGCCGCTTCAAAGCGCACAAAGCGGAGGATAGAAAAATCCAAGCTGTCGCTCTTGGCCAAGTACTGCCCCTTGGGCGTTCCACTGAGCGGAGGCTTGTTGACAGTCCTGAGATCGAACTCTACCACCTGCTTGGTGTTGTTGTTGACCGGGCGACCGACGCGTTCAAACGCGACTTGCTTACCCGGCGCGCCCGCAACTTGGATACCTGGGCTGATGTGGACTGAAAAAAACTCAAAGGGACGGGCGTCCTCGGTTTGGGGAAAAATTACGCGGATCTTGCGGGCGACGACCGCGCGATCCAAATCGACCTCTAGCCACCACTGCTGGAGCGGATCGTCTAAGTCGGGCTGCCAATAGGTGTTGTGGTCTTGGTCGGCCACTAGTCCGGCTTGGGCCTGATTGGAGGGCGCGCGCACTGGCAAGCGGCCGTAGTCGCCAATGGTAACGGATGAAAATTCGTTGGCATTGGCGACCGCGTTAAACGTCGTGCCGAAACGCTTAACAGTGATTCCTGTGGAGCCGATTTGGACGAGCCCGGCCGGATGATTCCACGCCGCAAAGTCCGTCCCTGCAAAGACGATGTCCTGAGCGTATAGAGCGGAGTGAAAGACGAGCAAAAGCAGCAGGGACAGTTTTTTAGCTGCGATCTGATATACCGTAGGGGCGTCCCTTGTGGGCGCCCTCGGGGTGGTTTGGGCACCCACAAGGGGTGCCCCGACGGGACAATTGTGTCTAAGCATCGGCTTTTCTCCGCAGGGTGCGCCGGTCAATAGGCGACGGCGACCGCGTACGTCTGCGTCTCCACGCCTAAATCGATTTCGACCGCTAGCTGCACCAGGTAGAGGCCGGGAGGCACCAATTCCCCATCTGTGCCCGTGCCGTCCCAAGTCGGCGCGTAGGAGCCGGCTTGGGACGTGGCGCTGAGCAGGGTGGCGACGCGGCGTCCGGCAAGGTCGCGCACTTCCATGGTGGTCGGCGCTCCGTTGACGCCAAATAAATCAAAGGCCGCGACGACGATGTCGTTGGCTCCGTCGCCATTGGGCGTTACGACCGGCGAAGACAGCCGCAGTGCACCCAAGACGCTCAGCTCCTCCTCGCTGGCCACCACTTGGATGCTGTTGCTGGCGACATCTGCTCGCGCATCACCCGCTTCAATCGACTGAGGCAAGAGGGTGGCCTGTGGGTCGCGGTTGATCAATTGCCCCTCTAAAAAGAGCGATGCTTGGTAGATCGCGCTGCGGTAGCGCACGCGGAACGACGTGTCCTCGACAAAAACTCGCGGAAAAGTGAAGCTGAATTTGTTGGGCGTGGCGACGAAGGAAAAATCCGCGCCTTCCTGCGCGGGCACTTCGTCAATCTCTAAGCCGAGAAAACGCACGCCCGGAGGCACGTCTAATTCGATTGCGTCAAACCCCACGCGGCCGCTGGTGGCGAAAACTGTGCGAATATCATAGACAAACGTAGTATCCACGCCCAGCGGTACCTTGGGATCGGGTAGTGGCCCGGCGAGCGAGACCTCGGCCAGCACGCTGTCGGCCAACAGAGGCGACACCTCAAAGGCCACGCTGTCCAGCACGCCAAAGGCAAAGGGCTGCTCCGTGGCGATCTCAAAGCGAAACTGGAAGAACGCCCCACCATCGGCCGAGCGCACCTCGTCGCCCGACTCTACATAGGCAATGGACCAAGGCGTCCAATTCTCAATATCCTCCCCTCGGCGCGCTTGGAACCCAGGCGCGCGTTGGTAGGCGGCGTGCACGACCGCCGGCGCGTCTTCGTAGGTTGGGCGGTCCACTTTGAGGAGGCGACTGAGTTCGTCAAAAATAAAGTGGTCTATTGGATCGTCGTCCGTGCCAGAGCGCGTCTGGATGACGAGCTGCACTGGGGCCGCTGGGTCTTCGACGATGCGGCCGGAACTCGTCTGCCGATAGCGAGTGAAGTGCCAAGTAATCCGGCCGAGGCTCACTGGCTCGCCAAAGGACTTGACTTGCGACAAGTAGCGCGCCACTTGGGGATAGCCGCGGCCAAAGGCTTGTATCTCGGCGAGGAGGCCTAGCGACGTGACGCCGCCGAACTTGAAGCGCAAAAAGCGCGTAAAGCGCAGGGGCGGCCGCAGCGACACAATGCTCTGGTTGTTGGAAAAGGTGCTGCCGACTAGCTCGTCGAGCGGGTGGTAGCCGGGCGACCCGAGCGCGACCTCCTCTTCCTCGAAAATGAGCCAGTCTGCGGGCGTGTTGGTGCGCGTTACTTCGTAGCCCACGGGGAAGACGTTGCGCTGGCGTCTGTTGTCGTCGGTAAAGCCGCTTTGGGGTGGGAAGAAGACGAGGCTGTCGAGGGCGATGGGCACGCCCAAATCGAACGTATAGAACACCGCAGCATTGGGCCGCCCGTCGATGCGCGGTGGATGGACGAAAGAGGCAGTCAGTTCGTCGCCATCTATGAGACCGCGCATCACCGCGGCGTTGCCTCCCCACATGCGCGGATTCCAGCCCACGAGTTGGTTGTTGATCTCCATCCGGTCCGGGTCTTTAGCAAAGGCCCAGGAGTAGTCAAAGATGTTGACCTGAGCGGCAACACCTGTTGCGCGCACCAATCCGCGCAGCACGTTGTGCCCCGGAGGCACGGCCCGAGGCTGGACGGCCCCGAGACGCACAGAGTCGTCGAGGGCGATCCAGCGCTCGGCCACATCGGCCCAGGGTTCGCCACTTGCGCCGACGACCCATGACGACGCCTGCCCCCAAGCCGCCCCAGCGAGCAGCAGCGGCACTAGCAAGAAAGCGGTCAATACGCCACTCCTATGAGTTGCGTCGCGGTGGTCGAGGCGATGTCCGAGCGCACCCCGATCCGACATAGGTACAAACCTGGCACGACCCTGGTGCCGCTCCCATTTCGTCCGTCCCAGGTTTCGCGATAGACCCCCGCAGCCCGAGGCGCGGCAATCAGTTCTCGCACTCGGCGGCCGGAAAGATCAAAAATTTCGATGGCTAGTGGCACCTCGTCGGCAAATTGCGTCAGCACCGCGGCGACTTCGACCTCGTCGTTGACCCCATCGCCGTTGGGCGTGAGCACGGCGGTCGAGAGGAGGGCTTCGACCGAGGGTGTGGCGCTTGTGGCGAAAATATGAATGGATCCCGTACCCACCTCGGCACTGGCATTACCGGCCACAATCGGATGCGGCGGCACCTCGCCGTCGCCGAGCAAAAAGGCGTTCAGTGGCGTATGGTACTCCAGCAGCCGCAGACTAAAGGTCAGTCGCATGGGCTGGTTATTTTGGCGCGTCACCGGCGGGAAAAAGACGTGAAAACCCTCGGCGATAAGCTCGACCTCGACGTCCGAGACCTCGACGAGGGGATCGCCCATTTGCAGCCGCTCAAACACGGGCGGTGGAAAAGCGGTGAGCTTGAGGCCGCGAAAGCCCGCTAGATCGTCTTCGTCGAATTGGGTGAGGATGTCGCAGACAAAGGAAGTATCGACCCCGCTCGGAACGGCCAAGACGCCGCCGACGGGATTGGGATCAGCGACCAATGCGACCTCGCCGACAGCCGTGCTGACCAGTCCGGGAGAAAACTCTACCACCAAGCTATCGAGGCGCATGGTGCTCGCGGCATGTCCGTTGAAAAAGACGCGAAACTGCAAGAATTCGCGCGGGCTTGGCAGTTCCAACGGCATAATTACCGTCTCCGACGAATCGAGTTGCAGTGGTGGGGTCCAAGAACTCCAATTCTCCACGTCTTCGCGGATGTCGGCCTGCACAAAGTCGCGCGCTGGCCCGACCTCGGCCAACGGCAGCGAGAGATATTCAGTCCGAGTTACTTCTCCTAGCACGGCTCCGGTGGTTGGATCGCGGCGGTACAGGGCGCGTCTGGGCAGATTGTTGTACTCGGACAGAGACACTTCTTCGCGGACGCCGGTGTCGCGGTCGCGGCGAAAGTAGGCTATGGGGGTGTCGTCCATGCCGCTGCGGAGCTGTAAGCGCACGATCGCGGTGTCGCCTGCTGCGCCGCGGTTCAACCGTTCGGCCCGCACCGCGAGTCGCCCGAAATTCACGGGCCGCCCAAAGGAATGGAGCTGCGAGACATAGCTGGACACGGGCACGAATCCCTCGCCGTACACTGCGAATTCCGCGAGGTTGAAGGGATTGCGCGAGAGCACCTTGAGCTGGAGAAAGCGCCCCTGCACTCCGTTGAAGGAAAGCTCGACCACTGGATTCTTGTTGTCCTCGACGCGGCTCAGCAGGTGATAGACGGGTCGCCTGACCTCGTCGAACTGCTCGCCGTCGCTCACTCGCAGTTCAAATGCCTTGATAAACCAATCTAGCTCGCCGGGTGCTGGTGCAAACCGCACGCGTTCTATGGGGAAAGGAGCGCCGAGGTCCCAGAAAAACGTGGCCCCCGCTTGGTTGCGCGCCGTGCGGAACGCGCCTTCTGACGAACTGGAAGGGTCGCCGTCAACGAGCTGCAGGGGACCGTTTACCTGATTGAAGGGGCCGTCGTTGGACCAAGTGCGCGGCTGTCCGGGCTTGGTAAAGTCGCTGGGGCTGCCGTTGAGCCAAGTCTGACCTGCGGCTCGTAGCAACTCCATAAGATTCTGGCCGCTGCGCAACTCCAGCGGTTGTAGCGCACCCTCTACCCCTACGGTTCCGTTTTGGATGTCCGCTTGAGAGGCCCATGACAAGCCACCGCGGCCGATGTGGTATGTTTCCACCTCGGCTAGCCCCGGCCGCACCCCCAGCCCTAACAACATGCAGATAGCGGCGAATCGGCCAAGCGGAAGGGAGCAAAGGAGCCGCATGATTTTCAGTTCAATGGAACCGCGCTATGGGGCGCGTTCCCCTTGAGTACCCCGCGCTCGAAAGAGACGCTGAGGTCTATGGTCTCCACGGGTTCATCGTCGAAATTGAAGCGGATGGCGATGTCGGCGATTTCCACTTGGATGCGCTGTATTTCGTCGTCCAAACGGGGAAAGACGATGTACCCTTCTTCATCGCGGCCACTGAAGATGAAGGCATCGGTGAACATGGTTTGCTTGAGAATGTCGGTGCGGGCCCTGAATTCGATTCGGCCTTGGCCGGAGTTGGCCTGCCAGTACGATCGGTAGTATTCGTATAGCTCGGCGTAGCTCAAGGCGCGGTAGATTTGATTGTTGGCCGCTTTGATCGTGGCTTTGAGGGGATCAATGACGACCTTGGGAAACTGGTAGTTAGCGACGCCGAGCTTCATCACCAGAAAGCGGGCAGGCGTCCAGTCGTCGCCGGGCGCGACCCAATCGCCAAAGGTATAGGGATTGACCGCCGCCGCGCCGCCGGTTGAGGCTTGGGGAAATTGCCGGTTGAGTTCGGCGTCGGTCATGGGCCTTAGGGTGATGGCCAGCCGCTCGAGCGCGTAGGTGACGGAGCCGTCGTCGTTGACGGTCATGCCCTCGGCCTGTTGGAGCGTGGGTTGCAGGGGTTGGGGGAAATAGCGCCCACAGCCGCTGACGAGGAAGATGAGCACCGCGATCCATACGCGCATGGTACGTTCTCTCTACCTAACTGACGTTACGCATTGTAGGGGCAACCCTTGTGGTTGCCCTCTTAGGATGATCCTTGGGCGCCCACAAGGGACGCCCCTACACCAACCGGTTCGGCGCAGATGCGTAACATCAGTACCTAAGACAGTTTAGCTCTCTTGGCGACGCCGGTAAAGATGCAAAAGTGGGCGGGCACCTGATACGCGCACCCGCCCTAAAGGAAATTCTCGATGTGAGGGGGAGCGGCTCCACGACGGTGTTTCGCCGTGGAGCCGTTCCGAGGGGTTTAGCTTAGCGGTGGAAGGAGTCCTTGATCTGCGCCCAAGTTGACTCTTCCACGGACGTTGCGGCCGCGTACTCGCCGGTGCGCAACAGCAGGGCATGAGCGTAGTACTGCCGCGCCGAGCCTTCGGGGCCGCGCGTGGTCATGTCGTTGACCACTGAAGAGGCGCGGTCGCCGTCGTCTCCTGTTGGCTCGCTGTCCTCAGCCCACAGGTTGAAGGCGATGCCCGCGCCGTCTTCCCCGGCGAGGTCGTCCAACTGGACGGTCTCGCTGGCCGCTGGCCCGCCGTCTTCCATGAACCGCTTGACCTCGTAGTTCCACTCGTAATACGTGGTCCCACCGGCGTCCCACACTTCAGCGGCCCAGGCTTCGGGCGGATCGACGCGGACGTGGAACTCGATGACTTCGTTGTTTTCCAGCCATCCTTCTGGGCCGGTCCAGCGATAGCGCACGTTCTGCGGCGGCACCATGTCGCCCGGGCGGGCGATGTATTCCATGACCCAACCGGTGCCGAATTCGCGGCCGTGATCCGTTGGATCGAGGGCAAACTCGATCATGTCGGCGTGCCATTGCTCGACGTTGGTGCCCCAGTGGCAGAGGATGTCGTCGACAATTTCCATGTGCACGTACCAGCGGTTGACATCGCCGCCTTTCCAGCCCATGAGGGTGGTGACGTTGTAGTCGTCGCGCTCGGGCAGGGGGCGATCCGCTTCGTCGCGCCACTCATCCATGGTGAGGGTGTACTCGGGATCGAACCAGCCCCAGTCGCTGGCGTCGCCATCGGCGGTCATGGAACTGGGATCGGGGACTTCGAGCATGTAAAACTCAAAGCCGAGCCGGCCATTGCGATTCTCGAGGGCCGGCGGATCGTTGAATTGAGCGTTTGCGGCTCCGATTAAGGCTAGGCCAAAGCCGCAGGCGATCAGTAACTTCATGCTTGCTCTCCTTTCAATGGTTTGAGCGAACTTGCAACCTTTGCAAGCTTTATGGAAGAGGCTAAGTATACAATCGCCAGCTATGCGACACAAATCAGAAAGTCGGGACAAAGCCCTGTTAGGAGTGGCACCCGATCCGGTGATATAGCAGTCCTAAATGATTTGAAAGCATACGTTCATCAGCCCGGTCTCTTTTACCTATGCGTCATTCCCGCGCAAGCGGGAATCCAATCTTGAATGATTTAGGGTTGCTATATGCGACGCCATTCACCACGTCGATTTGCTGCGTTGGCTGGCTGGTCGCAGTGCCGAGGAAGCGGCCCGATTGAAGCTAGGGTACTGGACTGGATTCCCGCTTGCGGAGCGCGGGAGTGGGGCAACAAGCGACAGACGCTGTATAAGGCGGCGTAACGTCAGTTAGATGAATATATCTCGCACCGGCAGGGGCCAGCCTAGCACTACTTCGCCGCCTTTCATGTCAGCACCCGCTTCTCGATCTATTGAATATATATGCTGACGTTACGCGGTGCCCCTACTCGGTTGTGTCTAACAGGCGTCTAAACTCTTCAAGGCTGGGCACCTGTATGGCCGCTCGATGCAACTGCTTGAGGCGCTGCACATTGTCGATGGCCTCAATGCGACTGGCTAACGAATCTGACGCGGCCAGCCCAAAGCGAATCTCCAGCACATCGAGCAAAGCTTCAACGGTGCGTTCTCGGCCGCCTTGCTCAATGCCTTGCTCAATGCCTTGCTCAAGGGCCTTCTCCGTGAAATACTGTACTATCGACGATTCGTACATAGTCTCCTCCGCAATAATGGTCCTAATCGTTTCTGATTTATACACTAATCCGCTCAAAATCGCAAGATCGACCAGATAACTCGCCTTGAGCGGCTCGTCCATCGGTACTGCTTCCGCTCGGTTCACGCACTGACGCAGCCACGCCTCGTCATCCATCCCGGCTGGCCGCTGCATCAACGGCGCAAACGGAAACAAGCCCGAATGTCCCGCGTCGAGAATGCGTTGGCCGTCTAGCTCAATCAGCCGAATTACTTGGTATTGCACCAGTACGCGGAATCCGTGCCGCTCTTGGAGATAGTACCCCGGGTCGGTGCGGCCGGCATCGGGTTGCTCTGTGGGTCTGACCTTCCCGACGCATCCTGTATCGTAATTGCCCGGCCTACCATGAGCTTGGCCCTGTACTAGAGCCTTTGTACTCTTTAACTCACAGATGTTCCTTGGCCAACTCGGCGGCGTAACACACCGCCGCTTGGACGGATTCGCGGGTGATTGACGGATAGCGAAAAGAGCAGGAACAGATTGGGGCCAAAGTGGACACGGCGACGGCCAAGAGGCATACTTAAACGGCAGTCAGTATCCGAAAATTTAGCAAGGGAATTTGGCAGATGAAAGCTATTCGCTTGGGTTTGGTCGGGTCGGGCGGCATGGCCCAACGCCGGGCCGCTGCTTTTGCGACCATGGAGGGCTGTCAGCTAACGGCCCTAACCGCCCGCAACGCGCGCACCGGGGCCGAACTGGCCCAGCGGCACGAGGTGGAGTTGTTGAGCCATTGGCAGGCGCTGATCGAACGAATCGATATAGACGCGGTGGCGATTTGCACCAACAACGACAGCCACGCTCCCATTGCCACAGCCGCCCTAAAAGCGGGCAAACACGTGTTCTTGGAATACCCCTTGGCGCGTCGTCTCGACGAAGGAGAAGCCTTAGTGGACTTGGCGCAGACGACCGGCAAAGTGCTGCGGGTAGCTCATCCCGAAGTGGTATCGGCTGAGCATCGGCAGCTCAAAAAGGCGGTGGCTTTCCTCGGCGGCTTATTGGTCGCCTTGTTTACGCGCCTGACCCCAGGGCGAGGAGCGCGCCCCGAGGTGTTGTTCAACCTGCGCGTTTCCGGGCCGCCTAGCTTGTTTTTTGTCTATCACGTCTATCCGCTGATCGATTTGTTCGGCCCGGCCGCTTGGGTTGAGGGCTATGCTCACTACGACGGCCTGAATGCCGACGGCGCGTACGAGCGCTTTGTCAACCGCGCGGTGGTGGGATTTGTAGGGGGTGGTACGGCGCAGTGGACTTGGGCTGGGGGCATTGCCATCAGCCGCGCCGAGCAGTACGAGCACTTGGTGCTGGAGGGGGGGACGCTGGCGTACGAAGCCGACAGTTGGTGCCGCTCGACCGCGGCTGGCGCGGAATCGCTGCCTCCGCTAGGAGACGATGAGCACTCGCTGGAGAGCTTGTTTCTAAAGGAGGTGCGCGGTGGGGACGGCTGGTGCGCCGACTTGGATGTGGCCCTTGAAGCCATCCGCATCGGCTTGGGTGCTGAGGTGGCTGCGGCAGAGGGGCGGCGGGTCGCGCTAAGTTGAGCGAGCTGCCCTCTATGGACGATTCGAGGAAATCTGCGCACCGCGCCGGAATCAGCGTGCGCGCCATGCTCGTGGGGGCCGTGCTGTGCGGCGCGATTGCCGTGGGTCTGCCGTACGGGGAATTCGTCCTCAACGGCACCCAACTCGGGCTGAATTCCTCGACGCCGGCCGCCTTTTTCTTGCTCTTTTTGCTCGTGGCGCTCGTGCAGCCGCTGCTCGGCTTGGTGCGGCGAGACTGGCTTTTTAGCCGCGCCGAGTTGTTGAGCATTGCGGTGATGATGATGATTACCACCGCCATTGCCGCACGGGGTTTTATCAGCATTGCGGTGCCGATTCTGACCGGCATCTTCTACTTCGCCAGCCCGGAAAACAACTGGGAGGAGCTGCTCCTCCCGCATGTCCCCACTTGGCTCATTCCCTACGATGCACAGGCCATTCAAGGTTTTTACGAGGGCCTGCCGGAAGGTGCGGCGATCCCGTGGGGCGTTTGGCTGGAGCCGCTTTTGTGGTGGCTTTTGTTTATGGCTGCGTTCTACGTGGTCGTCGTGTGTTCGATGGTCATCTTGCGGCGGCAGTGGATGGACCACGAGCGGCTGCTCTACCCGCTGACGCAGGTACCGCTGGGCATGGTCGAGGATGAGGCGACGCCCTCGCGAGTCAAACCCTTCTTGAAGAATCCCGCGATGTGGCTGGGGCTGGCCGTGCCGTTTGTGCTGCACGGGGTCAATGCCTTGAGCCACTACTACGAGTTCATTGGTCGCATCAACTTTGCTTATTCGATGCCGTTGGCCCATGACGCGGTGCGGTTTTACTTGCGCTTCGACTGCATGTGGATGGGACTAGCCTATCTAGTCAACGCCAACATCACCTTCAGCTTGTGGTTCTTCTATTTGTTGGTCAAAGCCGAGGAGGTGCTCTTCACTCGCATCGGCATCTTGAGCACCGAGAATCTAGACATTTTCAGCCACACCTTTGAGGGGCCGACCATGGGCCTGCTGAGCCATCAGACCATGGGCGCGATGATCGTCATGGTGATTTTGGGACTGTGGACGGCGCGCGTCCATATGTGGCGCGTTGTGCAGCACCTCTGGCGACGGGAGGGGCGGTCCGATGGCGAGGAACTGATGTCGTATCGCACGGCTATCCTCGGGGTTGCGCTGGGTCTCGCGGTTATGTCGCTGTGGCTGTGGCGTTCTGGGATACCGCTGTGGGCGGTCTTTGTCTATTTGTTCGGGGCGTTTGTCATCTTTTTGGCCCTGACGCGGATGATCGTCGAGGCCGGCTTGGCTGCGGCCGTCCAAGGCATGTCGGGCTGCGGCTTTCTCATTTCCAGCGTTGGCTCCTCGTCCCTCGGGGTGGCTGGGGTGCTGGCCACGGGCATGACGCTCGCTTGGGCGGGCGACCTGCTGGTGTTTATGATGGCTCCCTGCGCCAACGGCATTCGCATGTTACACGGTCTGAGCCGCTACAAGCGCCGCATCCTCGCAATGATTGGGCTGGCCATGGCCATTGGTCTCGTGGGTGGGGTTTGCACGATTCTCGTGCTGAGTTACCACTACGGCGCGAACAACTACCACGGCTCGTGGGCGTGGTTTGCCAAGGAGCCGTTTCGCGTGGCGCAAAACTTTGCGCTCAATCCGACCGGCCCCAATTGGGAGGGCTGGCTGTGGAACGGAGTCGGCGCGGCGATTATGGCGCTGTTGATCTGGGCGCGGCACCACCTTTTGTGGTGGCCCTTCCATCCGTTGGGTTATTTGGCTAGCGGCACTTGGATCCTCAACAGCGTCTGGTTCAGCATCTTCCTCGCGTGGCTGGTCAAGGCACTCGTGCTGAAGTACACTGGGCCGAATGGGTACAAGGCGACGCGGTGGTTTTTCCTCGGCATGGTATTGGGGCAGTTCGTCGCTGGAGGCTTCTGGATGGTCGTCGATGGGTTTACGGGCATGACCGGAAATAGGATTCGGATGTTTTGAAGGATGCGATGCGGAAGATGGGTACGAGAAGCTGGTAAGAGTGAGTGGGACATCGTCTAAGCTCTCTTGCCGAGATTACATCCCGTGCGTATAGTTTGCCATAGACAGTAACGAGAATGCAAATTTCAAACAGTTAAAATGTAAAGATGTAGGATTGCGATATGAGCACTTTAATGGACATTGGAACTCTGATTGTCCGCTCGGACGACATACGCGGAGGCCGGCCGCGCATTGCGGGGACTGGGGTGACTGTTCGGCGTATTGCTGGATGGTATAAATTGGGACTGACGCCAAGTGAGATTGCGAATCGTTTGGAGCATTTGACACTGGCTCAAGTATATGCCGCGTTGACCTATTATCACGCCAATCAATCTGAGATAGAAGCTGATATAGCAAAGGAAGAGAAGGAAGCACTACAGTTTGAACAGATCCTAAAAGACCAACCGTGAATAGTTGTATATAGCAACCCTAAATCATTCAAGATTGGATTCCCGCTTGCGCGGGAATGACGCATAGGTAAAAGAGACCGGGCTGATGAACGTATGCTTTCAAATCATTTAGGACTGCTATATAACCTATCTTCTAAATGCTAGCCCCCGTAGGGCGTCCTCTGTGGGTGTTCTATACCCTAATCTAATCTGTGAATGAAGCCTTTTGATCGTGAGCCGCCCTTTGGGGAGTGCCTGTGGATAGATCACAGCCACAGCTTCTAAATGCTATCGACGTATTCACCACTTCTAAACGGAGAAAACGATAGCCGACCTAGCCTTTCTTATGGATAGCAGGAGAATAAACCGTGCATGTCAGTCTTTACTGTGACGAAGATTCAATGGATAAGGCTTTGATAAAGGCTTTGAGAGCACAAGGCATAGATGTTATTACAGCACTTGAAGCTGATATGATTGAGCAGTCAGATGAGAGGCATTTAATTTTTGCGACAGCACAAGGAAGAGTATTGTATAGTTCCAACATCAGCGATTTTTGCCGTCTTCATAAGGCTTGGTGTACTGAAGGTCGATCTCATGCAGGAATGGTGTTTCCCCTACAACAGCGCTACACAGTAGGAGAACGAGTGCGTCGTTTGCTGAATCTCATGGGGCAAATGAGTGCAGAAGACATGAAGAATCGAGTCGAATTCCTCAGCAATTGGGGATAGGATTCGGATGTTTTGAAAACTACACATAGGCTTTTTGCGCTGTTGTTTATAGGGCTTCCCCAAGTCCTCGCGGAACCTTTTGACGACCAGCATGTAGCCGTCTTGGTTTTTACTAAAGCCGCTGGTTTTCGCCACGATTCCATTCCCGACGGTATTGCCGCCGTCCAGACCTTGGGACGGGAAAACGGTTTTGCCGTCGAAGCCACTGAGGACGCGGGGCGTTTTACCGACGAGGGCTTGGCACCGTATCGGGCGGTAATTTTCCTCAATACGACCGGCGACGTCCTTGCTGCTGAGCAAGAGCGAGCTTTCGAGCGCTACATTCGCGGCGGCGGTGGTTTTGTGGGCATCCACTCTGCGGCCGATACCGAGTACGACTGGGCTTGGTACGGCGACTTGGTGGGAGCCTATTTCGACAGCCATCCGGCCATCCAGCAGGGCCAGATCCACGTAGCCGACCGAGTTCATCCGGCCACCAGCCATTTGTCCGCGCGCTGGGAGCGGCGCGATGAGTGGTACAATTACCGCCGCAATCCCCGTGGGCGAGTTCACGTCTTGGCCACCTTGGACGAGGGCAGTTACGACGGCGGCAACCACGGTTTTGACCATCCCATTGCTTGGTGCCACGACTACGACGGCGGCCGCTCTTGGTACACCGGCGGCGGCCACACCCGCGAAAGCTACAGCGAGCCTCTGTTCATGCAGCATATCCTTGGCGGCATCGAGTACGCCACTGGAGTAACTGCGGCCGATTGCGGGGTTACGGTGGATACCAATTTTGCAAAGGTCGTCCTCGACAGCGAGGCTGAAAATCCCATTGACTTGGCCGTGGCTCCCGACGGGCGCGTGTTCTTTATCGAGCGCAAGGGCGAGTTGAACGTATATCGGCCCGATCTCGGATTGACTCGCTTGGCCGGACAGTTAGCGGTTTCGACCGACTTTGAGGACGGCTTGTTGGGCATCGCCCTAGATCCAGATTTTGTCCGCAATAATTGGCTCTACTTGTTTTACTCGCCACACGGCGAAGAAGCCAAGCAGCATGTATCCCGTTTTGAGTTAGATGGCGATGAACTGGTTTTGGATTCCGAAGTCGTGTTGCTGGAAATTCCCACCCAGCGGCGCACGTGCTGCCACTCGGGTGGGGCGCTGGCGTTTGGCCCGGACGGGAATCTGTATATCGGCGTCGGCGATAATACCAATCCCTTTGATTCGGCCGGGTTCAGTCCGTTGGACGAGCGGCCGGACCGGAGCGATTGGGATGCCCAGCGCACATCGGCCAACAGTGCCGATCTGCGCGGCAAGATCCTGCGCATCAAACTTCAAGACGATGGTAGCTACAGTATTCCCCCGGGGAATTTGTTCGCCGAGGCCGAGGAAGGCCGGCCCGAGATTTACATCATGGGCGTGCGCAATCCTTTCCGGCTGTCGATAGACCGCAAAAGCGGCTGGCTCTATTGGGGCGATGTCGGTCCCGACGCCCGCCAAGCCGATCCGCAGCGGGGGCCGATCGGTCTGGACGAGTGGAATCAGGCGCGGGCGGCGGGCAATTTTGGCTGGCCCTACTGCATTGGCGACAACCAGCCCTACGTGGCCTACGATTTTGCCACTGAAAGTTCCGGTATGCCCTTCGATTGCGGGGCGCTGAGGAACCTGTCGCCCAACAACACGGGCCTGCAATCGCTGCCTCCGGCGCAGGCGGCGTGGGTTTGGTATCCGTATGGCACTTCGTCCGCGTTCCCTGAAATCACCGCCGACAGCGGTCGCACGGCGCTGGCTGGTCCGGTGTACTACTACGATGCTGCAGCAGGCGACAAGAAACTGCCGGCGTACTACGACGGCACGCTCTTTATGTACGAGTGGGCGAGCAATTGGATTAAAGAGGTCAAGTTGGACGAGGACGGGCACATCCTCAAGATCAATCCCTTTTTGGATGGTATGGAATTCATCCGGCCCATCTCCATGGAGTTTGGCCCCGACGGCTCGCTGTACGTGTTGGAGTGGGGTAGCGGCTTTTGGGGCGACAACGACGATGCCCGCGTGGTGCGGATTGACTACGTGCGGGGTACGCGAGCGCCGATCCCTCGCATTGAAGCTGAGCCTACCAATGGGGCTGCGCCGTTGGAGGTGCATTTCTCGGGACGCAATTCCTTTGATCCCGATCCGGGGGCGATGCTAGACTATGCGTGGGATTTTACCGGCGATGGCGAGATTGACGCGACGGGGTCAGAGGTGGTCTTCACCTACGAGGTAAGCGGCGACTATGTTGCCCAGCTAATGGTCTCCGACGCCGAGGGCAACCAAGGCGTGGCGCAAGTGCCGATCTCGGTCGGCAATACCGTCCCCCAAGTGGAGATTGTGCGGCCCCCGGATGGCGGGTTTTTTAGCTGGGGAGAAATCGTCGATTTTGAAGTCCGGGTCTTTGACGAGGAGGACGGGACCGCCGACTGCGCTCGGGTGGTATTGCAGGCTTTTATCGGCCACGACGAGCACAGCCATCCCCTTGAGGAATACGGCGCTTGCAGCGGTAGTTTCCAGACCGAGGCAGGGCACGGCGGCGATGGCGACGATTTGTTTTATACGGTCGAAGCGCGCTACACAGACTTGGGCAAGGAGTCGGTGGCTCCTTTGACTGGTAGAGCGGGCCATATTCTGCAACCCAAGCGCAAGCAAGCCGAGCACTATACGCGCCAGAGCGGAGTATTGTTAGAAACGACCGGAGACGAGGCTGGCGGCGGGCAGAATATCGGCTTTATTGCCCACGGCGACTGGATTTCCTTTGCGCCCATGAATCTGGAGGGCATTGAGTCGCTCAACTATCGGGTGGCTTCGGCTGGGCTAGGAGGACTCATTGAAGTACGCGTTGATTCGCTGAAGGGGCCGCCGATTAGCACGGTGCGCGTGGGCAGTACGGGCGACTGGCAGGTCTATATCGACCTAGCGGCACCTATTGCGGACCCGGGCGGCACCCACGAGTTGTTTTTTATTTTTCTGCGCAATCCGGGTGACGACGGCTTGTTCAACATCAATTGGATTGATTTCCAAGGACCGGGGGTGTCCCGTCCCTCAGCCACCGCAGTGGAGGCTGAGTCGCATCAAGAAAGGATGTTGCCCGGTCAGCCCATCCTGTATCCGCCCTATCCCAATCCCTTTAACCCGACGGTCCAGCTCCGCTTTGTGCTCCCTAAGCGCATGGCCGTGCGGTTGGAGGTTTTCGATATCTTAGGGCAGCGGGTCGATGTCGTGATCAACGAAGCGCTGGACGCCGGAAGCCACGCAGTGCGGTTTGACAGAGCCGATTTGGCGAGTGGAGTCTATATCGTGCGCTTGGCGACGCCGGGTGGGGACCTGGTGCGGCGGATGGTGTTGTTGCGCTAGCGGCGGGTTAGGCGTCAACGGATACCGATGGTTTCGACGCCGTTTTCCTTGAGCAAATCGAGTACGTCGATCACATCCCGGTACGGAACTTCCCCCGATCCCGTAAATACGACCCGACGCTCCACGTCGGCTTCAGGCGGAAAGAGTTCCTTTAGCCTAGCCGGCAGTTCTTCCTCGCTCACCTTTTTATCGTTGATCAGAATTTCGCCCTCGGCCGTGAGAACGACCCGCGGATCTTGGCGAACTTGCCCCGAAGCGACCCCGCCCGCCTGGGGCAATTGGGTCGCCAAGGTTTGCAGAATAATCGGGGTGATCACTAAGAAGCCCAGCAGCAGGGAAAGGGATACGTCCGCCAGTGGGGTCGCGTTCATGGACGATTCTACCCGGGCGAATTTCCTTCTGTGCCGTCGCGCCATGTTACGGTTTCTTGACCATTAAATCTACCCCCGGTGCCCCGATATCCTGACAGATTTCCATCAAGTCGAGTATTTCGCGATAGGGTAGGTTCTTGGAGCCTTTGACGATGATGGGCTCGCCCTCTTTGCCGTGATAGGCTCTGGCTAGTTCGCGTTTGAGGTCGGCCCGCGCCACTTGGTGCAAATTGATGTACAGGGAACCGTCTTCCTGAATGGAAAGAATCAAACTCTCTGCGCCGAGTTGCTCGACGATCTCTTGGGCATTGCGGGCTTCGGGCGTCTCTACCAAGATGCCCTCTTGAATGAGCGGCATGACCACCATGAAGACGATCAACAGCACTAGCGCCACATTGACGACGGGCGTGATATCGGGCATGGGGCTGCGCCGCACGTCGGCGTGGCTAGTTCGGCGCTTGCTGAGTCTGGCCATGATTATTGCTAGGGGACGCGATGGGCCTTGAGCGCGCGGCGCACCACGTGGCCGACGATGCGGGCGGCGTTGTTTTCCAGCCCGAGGGACATGGCCTCAATGCGGTTGGTAAAAAAATTGTACGCCCACAGGGCGGGCATGGCGACAAACAGGCCGATGACCGTGGTGACTAGGGCTTCGGAGATGCCGCCCGAGACCTCGGCTAGCCCCCCGCCGCCTGCGGTGGCAATGCCGCGAAAAGCGGCAATCAACCCAGTCACGGTGCCAAAAAGCCCCAAGAAGGGCGCGACCCCGACAATGGTGCCCATGCCGGAGAGCCGGACCCGCAGATTGGCGACCACGCTGTCCAGCGAGCGGCCGAGCGCATCGTCCACGGCCTCCAGCACTACCACATCGGACTGTCCTTCCTCCGCCAATAGCTCGTATTCCGCTAGGGCGGCTGAGATTACTACGGCCAGAGAGCAGTGTCCGTCTTGCTCGGCTTGGATGGCGCATTCCTGCACTGCTTTGACTTCTCCCAGCATCAGGCCGCCCTCCTCAATTTCACGGGCAAAAGCGGCCGAACGCTGCCGGGTCCAGCGCAGAGTCAGGCCGCGGTCCACCATGACCGCATAGGAATAAATGGACAGGCCGGCCAGAATCACCACCACGGCCTTGCCAGTGAAGGCCATGGAGTACCAAAGTTCGCTTACGAGATCCACGAATTTAAATTATCTCTCCAGATACAATCTGCGAATTCGCATGGCTCCATATATATCGTTGCGCACCGATGTTGCTTTGCGGATGACGAAGCGGCTGTCGGCCTCAATGGTCAGATAAAAGAAAGCGCTCTGCTGCAAAAAGGCGGGCAGCGCCGCTTCGAACCGATAGGGCCCGACCCCATTGAGCGCCCAGACTTCGCTGGATTGCTCATTGAATTTAACTTCGATCTGGGTCGGATTGTCAGCCCCTCCCATGGGATCAATGGTCAGCTCGACGACCACCCGTTGCCCAACGGGCTGGTTGGGCAGGAGAAAAGTCGCCCGCCGATCAAACCAGACCCCGGTCGAATCCCGCTGGCCTACCCTGTCGCTGTACCCGCCAATGATTTGGCCCCAGGTGACTGGGCCGCGAAAGAAATCGATCGCATGGGAAAACCTGCCCAGATCCTCTTCGTCCCCAAAGGGGCCGAATTGTTCTAGGCGGACCGGCTTCATGGGGAAAAACTCCTTCGCCGACCTTTGCAACCCGGCTCGCCCTGTAATGTAACCCAAGGCTCGCAACTCCTGCAATTTTTGCTCTGTCAACTGCATTTGTGACTGTTGGTGTTGCTCAAAGAGCTGCAAGTTGCCGTTGTAGTACTGGCGGATTTTGTCGTAGAGTCGGGCGGCGATTTCCGGCTGCTCGGCAAAGCGGTCGCGAAGTTCGCCCGGATCTTCTTTTAAATGATAGAGTTCCTTGGTATCCCGCAGGCGATCGAGCAGCAGCTTCCACTCTCCTTCTCGGTAGGTCTGGATCAAGGTGCTGAAAGGCCGGTTGGCCATGAAGGTCCCCTCTGTATAAATGCTTTCGGAGGTCGCGTCCGGCGCGTCGGACGCGAGTAAAGACCAGCGCTCCTGCCCCTGTACGGCCGGAGCGATTTGCCAATTGAGCCGGGCCAGTAGGGTGGGCAGGATATCGACGGCATTGACCAGATTGTCAACTTGCAGACCGGCGATGTTGGGGTGCAGTGGGTCGCTGATAATAAAGGGGACGTGCAGGCCGACCTGATAGCCTGAGTTGCCGTGTCCGAAATAGCCGTGCTCGAGAAACTGCTCTCCGTGATCTGAGGTTACCACGATGATCGTCCGCTCATCGATCCCTTGGACGGCGAGCAGGTCGAGCAGGGCTCCCAACTGCTCGTCCCAGTAAGAAATGGATGCATCGTAGAGTTGGACGTAGTCGGCAAAATATGTTGCGACTTGGTCGGACCCTACAGTCCGATCCCGCCACCCCTGCGCTGCTTCCCACCAAGCCTGCATGACGAAATTGTCGAGCTGGAGGGTGTCTTGCATATCGTAGGCAAAATCCGCCGGATCGGCGAAGCGGTCGTGGTATTCTTGGGGAATCCGGTGGGGATCGTGGACATCGAGGAAGTGCAAGTACACGAAAAAGGGTTCGTCGGCCTGTTGTTCAATGAAGGCGGATGCCGCGGCGACCAATTCCGCGGCCGAGGCCCTGTTCTTTTCAAAATAGTGGTCAAACCCCTGGTCCATCTGGTACTTCTCGCCGGCCAAGCCATTGGCGATAAATCCCGCGGTGGTATATCCTTGCCGCTGGAAGATTTCGGCTATGGTGGTGTGGGTCTCGGCGAGGACGTAGTGCGAGTTGAGATACCCGTGCGCTAGCGGGTACTGCCCCGTGAACAAGGAAGCCGTGGAAGCCGGGGTATAGTCTGAGGGAGCGTAGCACTGGGTGAAGATTGCGCCGCGGCGGGCCAGTTCTTCGAGGAACGGGGCTGTGTCCCGGTGGTACCCGTAGCACTTGAGGTGGTCGGCGCGCAACGTGTCAACCAGCAATACCACGACATTGGGCTTTTGCCGGAGTTCGCCGCACCCCGTGTGGATACTGATGGTTGCCAGTAGTCCAATGCAGGCGATGAAAAACCCCTTTGACTGGTTGCTCATAGTTTGGCCGAAACTGAAGTGCGCCCCTGCATTTGTCAACCTTGACGCAGCTAATCAACGCGCCTATTGTTGCACCGATTCGGCGAGAAGACATTGAGTAACACAGAGAACAATCCCCTATGAAATGGTCCGGCTTTTGCCCGTTGGCCACGGTCTTGCTCCTCGGCCTAGCCTGCGCCCCGGAAGAACCTCTAGACGCACACGCCTTGTTGGCCAGCACGCCCTCGGCGGTGCAGGCGCGCTTGGGAGACCCCAAGCAGTACAGAGAGGAAACCGAAAAGCACGTGGGTTTTATGCGCTGGGAGGACGTTGGGGGAGTGAAACTTTTCGCGGCCATCAAGCAGGGCAAAATTGTCTATGTCACGTATAATTTCGCCGCCATGGAGCCCTTTGACGAAGCCGAGGCTTTTCGCACCATTGGCCTCGACCCGCCGCAGAACGAGCCGAAAAAGATAGACAACAGTCAGGCGAAACGCTGGCGTCCCTTTGGGAAATACGCTCGGTTGACCGTGAACCCGGCGACCAAGCTGATTTCAGTTGGTGCCCATCCCTTTGTCGATTTCCCCGAGGATCGGGAGTATGCGGCTGGATCCCTGCCGGCACCGTGACAGGCCGCAATCTGCCTCCTCGATTTATCGGCTCTTTCTCGCGCTAGCTGTCATTTCGCTCAGCGGCTGCGACGACGAGCAATACGAGCCGACATCCTCATATCAGGATCAGTTGCGCGCCCGCTATGGCTCCGGTCCCCGGTCGTCCTTACCGCTCGGTGCCCTAGAGGCGGCCATACGAGAAGGTCGAGCCGATCCCGAAATATACTGCGACTTGGCCGCGGTCTTAGTCCAACAGGCCGAATACGCCCGCGCTGTGGCGCTCTACCAAGCCGCCTTGGAAAAGCACCCTGCCAGCGTGCGCGCCCACTTTGGCTTGGGACAAGTGTACGCGCGGATCGGCAAGTACAACGACGCCATCCAGCACTGGCGGCAAAGCGCGGCCCTAGCCCCAGAATTTGCCGAGGCCCACTTTCACGTCGGGGTGGCATACGCGCGGCGCGCACCCACGGCCACGGATAAACCCACCAATCTCAGCTACACCGATCTCGACACGGCCATTGCCTCCCTGAGCAGGGCCGTGAATCTCGAGCCGACCAATGCCCATTTCCACTACAACCTCGGCCGCACCTACGAGTTGCGGAATCTATCCACCCAAGCCGCAGCCGCGTACAGACGTTCCCTAAAACTCGATACAGGTCTAGCGACAGCACAGCGCCGCTTGGGTGCCATCTATCTAGAAAAAGGCGACTTGGATAGCGCGGCCGTCTCATTGCAGGCGGCTGTCAGGCTCGACTCCACGGATGCCGAAGCGTTCTACAACTTGGGGAGGGTGCTGGATCGACGGGGATCGCCCGCCAGAGCCGTGGAGGCGTACGAGCGGGCCATCGCCCTCGAACCGCGCTACCGGCAGGCGTACTACAACTTGGCCAGATCCTACCAACTCTTGGGCCGCGCCGCCGCCAGCCAGCGCGCTCAGGAGCGCTTTGTCGCCCTCGAAGAAGGCGAGCAAGATTCGCTCTACATGGCCCAATTGCGGGTCCAGCGGCAACCCGAAAAAGCCCTAGAGCGCCGCGCCTTGGCCGTGGCCTATGCCGAAGCCGGCCAGTACGATCGGGCCAGCGACGAGTTCAAAAAAGCCTTGGCCCTCGAACCGGGCATGGTTGGGATCCACGCCGATCTAGGCTTGGTTTACGACCGGCAGGGGCGGACGGACAAAGCCATTGCCGCCTTAGAACAGGCCGTGGCTCTAGCCCCGGATTCGGCGCGCTTCCACCTGCGCCTAGGGCAGGCCCATGCCAAGGCCGGAGGCGACGAGCGGGCCACTGCGGCCTTTTCCAAGGCTCTGGTCCTCGAACCTGGGTGGACTAAGGCGCAATTTGAACTGGGCATGCTGCACGTGCGCGGGCTGCGTCCTGCACAAGCCGTGCCGCTTTTTGAGCAAGTCTTAGCAACCGACCCCGAGCACGTCCACGCCCGTTTTGGACTTGGTTTGGCCTCGATTGATCTGCAGCGCTACCCAGAAGCCGAGGCCGCCTTTGAACAGGTACTCGAGTTGCAGCCCGATTATCCGCGCATCCGGTCTTTTCTCGAACTGGTCCGTTCCAAGCAGACCCGGTAGATGAGCTGCGCCAACAGGGAGCTTGCAGGGAGTGAGTTTTTACTTTGACATCCTTGTTCAATTTTTATATAGTGGACAGAATTGCTGTGCATTGACGTTGTCCATTCGATGAATGCCATAAAAGAAAAGGCGGGTTCGTTTCAACATTCCTTCCATTTGGCAGACACTAATCACCTAAAATTAGGAGGCAGTTTCATGAAGATGTTATCTGTGCTCTTTTCTCTGGTCTTTGTCGGCTCTGCCCTCGCCCAGTCGGGCACGGCCGGCAATCCAAATTTCGATCGCGCCAACGATTGGCGCAGCGGCATGCCCAACGTCCTTACTATCGACTCCGAGGATGTCGCCTTTGACGGCGGTTCGGTCGAGGTGCCCTTTACGCTCAATGGCGCTCCGGCCGAAGTGCATTTGGCGGTGTACTCTCGGGACGCCAATCCCCAGTACGATGGCGCGGCTTTTGGCGAAGGTGGCGTGGGCAATGCCATGTTGCGCGCCGCTGGGCTCGACACCTTGATCAGCATCTCTGGCGGCCAGGCCTTCAGCGAAGGGGGCAACTCCATCACTTGGGACGGTCGGGACTTCAACGGCAACGAGGTCGGGGCCGGCACCTATACGTATTACCTCTTTGCCTTGGACAATATTTCCAATCCCACTTGGATCGGCCCGGGCAGTTCGCATTCGTACTGGATGACCAACCGGGTCGATTTCAATGTCGATCCGCCTGTGGTCTGGACCTCCAACCAAGGGGCGGAATGGGAGATCCGCCGCGGCGAACTCGGCCTCGACTACTTCCAAAACCCCGAGGCGTATGAAAGCTTCCTGATCCCCTGGATGAACGAGCGCCACGGCCAGGAAATCCAGTACTGGGATGTCAGTTCCTACCAGCCCGACCCAGCCGACCCCAACGTCGCCTATATCACCAACAACGCCCAGTTTGACGTGGCGCGGGGCAGCGGTGTGTGGCGGGTCAAATTCGATCCAGACAACGGCACTATCCTGCCGGACGAAGATTGGGCCGCAGCCGACCGGGGCTATGTTCATGTCAACGCCCGCGTCGCCAGTTCGGCCGTGTCGCAGGCCTCGCATCACTCTTGGGTCGCCGACGACGGCATGATCTATCTGGCCAATCGCGATGTCGAAGAGCCGCTGGTGCCGGCGGTTATTGCGGTTGACCGCGCCACCGGCGAGATCGCCAATATTCTCGACCTGAGCGAGATTTACCTACACGAAACGGGCAGCCAAGGTCCCTGGGGAGTCGATGTGGACGACCGCGGGATCTACGTCTCTGGTTTGTGGTACAATCCGATTTCGCTGCCAGCCCATGTCACGTTAGCCGGCGACCTCATCTGGCTCAACCGCAATGGCGACGGCTTTCTCGACCGCTATTTCGGCGAGGAGGCCACGGCTCGCGGCTTTGCCGAAGACGGCCTTGACCACCAGATGGCCGTTACTCACGCCAATGTCGGCCGACATCACATTGCCTTTTTCTCTGGTTTCAACCAGCCTTTCTGGGGCACGGTTCTCGGGCCGGATGGGCACGGTCTGTTCAACGTCAATTTGCCCAAGATGCCCACCGGGCTGGCTTCCGACCTGTACTGGGTCTCCGATGGGGGGTCTTACGACGGTCTGTACGCGCCGACCGGCCAGCAGGAACTGGTCCACTTCCCCTTTGACGTGAGTACCGGCGTCATCGGCGGCGATGCGGCTACTGCGGTGGCGGAGTTGACCGGCGAGTCCCTGCCGTCTGACTATGCCTTAGGCGACAACTACCCCAATCCCTTCAATGCCGAAACCGCGATTCGCTTTGCCATTCCAGCGGCCGGAGTGGTCGTCCTCGACATCTACAACATCTCCGGTCAGTTGGTAGCCCGCCTGATGGACGGCGAGTTACAGGCTGGGTCCTACCAAATCAAGTGGGATGGCCGGGACGCCCAGGGCGAATCCGTGGGCAGTGGGGTGTACCTGTACGAACTGCGGGCCGGCTCGTTTGCGGCTAGCAAGCAAATGCTGTTGCTGAAGTAGCCCGCAGAGCTGTCTTTTTTTGGGGATCGGGTTTTGGCCGGGGCGACCTGCCATTGCACTCGATCCCCTTTTTTATTTTTCTGCGTTTCACCGCCTTTTTCGTCCATCTGGCAACAATCCGCAACGCGATGGCCCGAGCCTACATCAAATCCGGGTTGGTAGCCTGCCTCCTGCTAATGCTTGCGGGTGGGAGCCGCGCCGAGGTCTGGACCCAAGACACCTATCGCAATATCCTGTACTACCGCACCACCTTTGCGGCCGATAGCAGTGTCTCGGGACTGCTTCACATCGCCGCGGTGGACAGTTTTGCGGTCTATTTCAACGGCGTCGCCATCGGGGCTAGTGCGTCTTGGAACGAAGTGCGCACCTACTCAGTTGACGTGTTCAGCGGCGATAACGCCTTGGCCGTTGAGGTGGTCAATCGCGGCTTGGGCGTGGGCCATGGCCTGCTGGCTGTGATCGCGGTCAATTCCCGGCGCTACGGCGAAACCGACCCCAAAGCCCAGACCTGGTACTGGACCGCTCGGCCCCCGGCCGACACCGACTGGCAAGTGGCCGATATCGCGGAGCAGCCGGGCTGGCAAGTGGTCCAGGCCGGCAGCGCCAATCGCGGCCTGATCGAGGGCTTGCCCGACCCGGCCCCGGATCTAGTCGCCGGTTTTCCCGGCGGCACGGATATTGGCGGCGTGGCTGGCGGCGTGATTCTCAAGCAAATACGCGGTGAGAATTTGGCTTTAGGGCGGCCCTCCAATCGCATCGAAGCCGTGGACGGCGATTTGCGCACTGCTTGGGAACCGCCCGTATCCTCGGTCAATTTTGCCGCCTCCATCGATTTGCAACAACGCCGCCTGATCCGGGCCGTGCGAGTGCTCACCGAGGGGCCCGACTTCGCCCAGAATTCCCTACAGGGCTATTCCGTGCAAGTCAGCGACAACGAAATCCGCTGGTCCGAGGTGGGGGTTTTGCACGATATCCTCCAGTTCGAGCGCACCGAAGTGGTCTTCAATCCGACTTGGACTCGGTTTGTGCGCATTGTCATCATCGATGTCAATGGCGTGAGCCAGCCCAAGGTCGCCGAGATCCAGGTCTTTGGCGAGGGTTTTGCCGAGGAGGGTGTTTTTCTCTCCGAACCGCTGGATCTGGGATCACCGGACAAGCGCAAGAATTTCGGCCGCATCAATTGGAATGCAGACATTCCCCTGCGCACGGACCTATCGGTCCAATTTCGCAGTGGCACCACCTTGGATGCTTTTGCCGATCCCCAAGGGGGCTGGAGCGCTCCGCAGGTTGAGGGAGGAATCCTTTTTCCCGGCCCCGAACCTAGGCGGTTTTTGCAGTACCGCGTCAACATGGAGAGCCGAGACCCGGAGAAAAGCCCTCTTTTTCGCGACCTGAGCATCGAGTATTCCACCGAGGATATAGCCGCGTCCACAGCCCGTGGTCGCGTCGAGCCCAACCGGGTGCCCATGGGCGTGGATACCAACTTTGTCTATACCCTCGACGTGGAGATCGGCGCTGGCGATCAGGGGGTCAAAAGCTTGCAAATAGCCGTGCCCGGACAGGCCCAGCTCGGCCCGGATATTGACTTGGGGGATGCCGTGCTGGCCGAGTGGTTTTCCACCCAGCACTTGCTCACCTTGATTTTTGCCGAGCCCCTGCGGCAAAGCACCCAGTTGCAGATCCCCTTCCGCACTCGCTCCTATGCCCACCTGCACCGTTTCCGCGCGTTCCTGTTCAGCCCAGATTCGGAAAATCCGCTCAACGCCGCGCCCAACCAAGACGAAGACCCGCGCACCCAAAGGCCCCATTCGTGGACGTTGGTGACGACCACAGTTACCGGCCAAGTCCTCGAACAGGTGCGGGCCAATCCGCCGATATTTTCGCCCAATGGCGATGGTATCAACGACGCCACGGTGATCGAATTGGTCCTCTCTAGAGTGGACGTGGCGCGCCCAGTATCCATGCGCATCTTCGACTTGAGTGGCCACACTGTGGCTCGGCTCCGGCCCCCGGCCCTGAGTGCGGGAACCTATTTGCGCCTGCCCGGCCGGGAGCGGGAAAGCCCCGGCTATTGGGATGGACGCGATGAGCGCGGCAATCTAGTGCCCCCGGGCCTCTACCTCTTTCAGGTTGAGGTAGAGCTCGATACAGGGGAGGCGGTCCACAGCGGCCACGTGGCCGTGGTCTACTAGCTTACATCATTGACAAGATAATCCGCAGATGGACGCAGATGGACGCAGAATAGTAGAGACAAGACGATCCACTAGAATCGTTCAGATCATTCTGGATTGCTATATGAGGGGACTCCCGATCATTGGGCTAGCTGCGTTGCTCTGCGTCATCGCTTGGGAGCGGGCGGAAGGCCAACTTACCACTACCGAGTACCTGCCCTGGAGCCAGGCCCAGTCCCGCTTTCTCAACCGCGAGTATTACCCTTGGTGGCACGAGCGCTACGAAAACTACAGCCTGCTCAGTTACCGCGACTACACGGCCCGCCCCGAGAACCCGACCTACGACCCCTTTGGGGCCTATTTACTCGACGGGGTGGAGTTGCTGCGCGTGGAGGAATACCGCACGCTGGCACCTCAGCGCAGCAGCCGAATTTTCCGCAGCGGCCATCTAGCGGCCACCTTTCGCAACTTGGTCATCATGCGCGATCACTACCGCGACTGGTCGGCCCGGGTCATGGTCGGCGACGCCCTCGAAGCCCGCTTCACGCCGCTGACTCTCGACAAGGCGCGCCTGCAGGGGCTGCGCTGGGATGGGTCTTCGTACAAGAATCGCTTTACTGTACTGGGTGCCCGGGTTTCTTCGCCCCTAGTCGGCGGTGCCAATAATCTCCCGTTTGCCACCTATCTGTTTGGTGGCCGCTGGGAAAGCCGTCTGGGCAATGTGCTCACCATTGGCGGTTCGTACGTCAATCTGCATCTGCGCGACAGTATGCAGCGCCGGGGCTCGACGCGCGGCACCTTTCCCACGGATTTGGCCAAGACCACGGCCTACTACGTGGTTTTCAGCGACGATTCTCCCGAGGATGACAGCGGCGTGCAAGTGCTGGCGGTGGAAATTTTTGTCGATGGCGCTCCGCTGCCAATCGAGCCGGATATTCGGCGCATCCCGCATCTGGCCGACCCGGACCACGTCCCCCATCTGCGCCGCCACGGTTCCTGGGCTCCGCAGAGCGTTTCGCGCGACCGAGTCTTCGATCCCCGGCTCAACAACCGACGTAGGGAACGCGGCCTCTTTTTTCAAGAGGGTTTGCCCGTTGCAGCAGCGGAGTTTCCCCTCGAAGTGGGCGGCACCGACCTGCTGGTCTATCGCTGGGAAATTCCGGCCACGGCCGAGCGCCTGAGCTTTCGCGCCCAAGTGGCCGGCGACTATAGTATTGACGTGGCGGCGACCTACGGCTGGGCCGGTGTGCCCAATCGCATCTGGACCGACTGGCACAATGTCGCGCGCGCGCCGCGCAATGTGCGGGATGGGTCCAACTTGCGCTGGGTGCGTTTTGAATACGGCTTTCCGACCGCCCAAATTCAGTACGGCAGCGACTTTCTTTGGGAATGGGAGAGGACGACCCTTGCGGGCGAGTTGGTCGAAAATGTCGGGTACCGCCGCTTTCCCGGTGCCAGCCAGCATCAGCGCCGCGCCAGCCGGGCCTTTTTCTTCAAGGGGCTGCACCAGATGGATAGCCTCGCAGTTGGCCTCGAAGTGTTTGGCCTGCCAGCGGCGTACGCTACCACTCTGCCCATGTGGTCGGAACGCGCCGACAAGGTTCTGGATTACGCGCTGGTCGATGACAATGACGACGGCGACTACTGGGAGGACCGCTGGGAGCACTGGGATCCGCTCGACCCACTCTACATCAGTCTGAAGGATGCCGCTGGCGTGGACCCGGAGAGCCAGCCGACTCAGGCCGCGATTGACTACCTGCCCGGCAACCTCGGCAACGGCGTTGGGTACGGGGTTTTTCCCGGGTTGGACCAAGATGGAGATGGGGTCTTGGAGATCAATGTCAACCAGAACCAGATACCCGACTACGCCGAGCCCTTCCTCATGTACGCCGTTGAACCGGACGATTTTGTGTACGGCGACGACTTCAACAACAACGGCGTAGTGGATCGGCGCGAGAACGACAATCTGCCGGACTATCCCTATCCGCTCGACAGCCGTGGGTACCATTCATTCGCCCTGCTCCATCCCCGTTCATTCTTGCAATTTCGCCTCGGGCAGTATCGGATTGAACAGCGCGCTGGGGCCGGCCGCAACCAAGTTGCGTACGGGGAGGCGCAATACCAAAGGGGAGACGTACAGCTCAATGTGCGCAGTAAGCGGGTGCGCGATACCATCGCCGATCCAGTGTACCAGCACGTCGTCGATCCGCTGACCGCGACTAATACCGCGATCAAAATCAAACCCGATCTGCTGCTGGCACAAAATAGCTGGCTCCACACCCTGTACGGCACTGCGGGATACGCGCCCTTCCCCAAGGTGCAAGTCAAAGCGACCACCAAGCTCGAAATCAACCGCATGCTGGAGACGCTAGACCAGCGCAGTCATATTATCGACTGGACTTGGACCAGCAAGGCGGATTACACCTTTGTGCGCCAGGGCCTGAAAATCCGCCCCAGCGCCAAACTGAGGCTTCAGCGCCGCACTACCCCCGAAGACCTGCTCTTGCCCCTTCGCACGTATGAACTTTTCCCCATCCTGCAAGCGGACTACGCACTGGGCCAAGCCACGGTGCTGCGCTTTGGCATCCAAGGCTTGCCGGGCTGGCCGCACACTTTTCGCAACCCGGAATACCCGACCGGGGATTTCACGGCTCGCCACTACCTTTTTGCCATTGAGAACCGCAGCCACAATCGGGGATTCGATCTCAGTCTCAATTTGGGTTTCCGCGCCAGCTACACCCGCTTTGTGCACACTCCTGGCCGCAGAGTGCGCAACTTCAAAGAATTTTTCGTCCAAGCGCGCGTGCTGTGATGTTATCCGCAGATGGGACGATTGATTTTCATCGAGGGGTGCGGGTGATGGTCCTCTTGCTCGTCGTCTTGGCTTGGGCCGCGCCCGCCTTTGGGCAATTGCTCTACGATGCTGAGGAGCGCTACGAGAGCTATGCGCGCCAAGGATACCGCGCGTACAACTCGGGGATCTTTGGCCAAGTTACGCGCAATAGGTACGATGATTTGGGCAACTTTGTCCTCGACGGAGTCGGCGTTTTTGAATTGGAGGAAGGGCGGACCAATCCGCCCGAATCGGGTAGCTTTATCGACAAGAGCCGCTTTTACCAGCAGTACCTCAATCGCCTGCTCGTGGCCCAAGACAGCTACGGCAATTGGAGCAGCCGGCTGATCGTCGGCGACCGCATCCGCACCAAGTTCACCGCCCTCACTCTCGACCTAGTGGCGCTCAATGGTGCCCGCTGGGACGCCGATGTCGATGGCAGCCAATTTTCCTTTGTCACGTCGCGCCTCGACTGGCCCATTTTCCCGGGGGATAATCTCGAACTGCACGGTGCCCGGGATTGGGCCACCTATCTGCTCGGCGGCCATGTCCAGCGCAAGTTCGGGGTGCTGGACTTGAGCTTCTCCTATGTCAATTTGCACCGCACCAACAGTCTGACCTCGTGGGGCGACAACAGCATCAAGGGCGTGGTGCCGCGCAAGAACACGCCGCCGGCCTACGTGGTGGTCAAGTTCGGCGATGGTTCGCCCGAGGATGGCGGCGGGGCCCGGATCTACGACCTGCACATCGAAGGGACGCTCGGCGATATTCGCCCGCTCGTTACCCGCCACGATAGCGAGCAAATCGATAGAACCTATCCCAACCGCGACCGCTTCTTTCCGCTGGGCAAGACCATACCGCCGTACATCGAATTTCTCCGGGGAGACTTGGTTGTGGAGCCGGCCGAGCAAGGGGAATTTCTCGAAGCCAATGGCTCGGAGTTTGTGCTCTACTGGTTCAAAATACCCCAGGAAATGCGCGGGCAGGTCGAGCGCTTGCGCTTTCGCGGACTGGTGGCCAATGACTACCGCATCGAAATGGCCGAAATTTTTCTGCCAGCCGCGACCGAGTCATCGACCAACGTCGATATAACCGGCGAACGCGCCACCTTCTTCTATCCGGTGATCGCGGCCGAGGGGCAAGTGCGCGATGGTTCCAATCGACGTTGGGTGGACTTTGAGTACGGCCGCCACACGGGCCGCACCAATGCCAGCCTGCGCCTCGAAGTGCAGCGCCGGGATTTCTCCCTGCGCACAGAGTTCGCCCGCACCTTTGAATTCCGCCAGTATCCCTCCCACGCCGGAGACGGCAAGTGGCAGCGCCGCACGGCCGACGCCTTTTTTGTCAATACCACTCGGGATTGGCACCGCGCCAGTGTCGGCTTTGAGGTCTTCCGCATTGCGCCCCAGTACAGCACTAGCATTTCCGTCGAAGACCGGAATTACCGCACGTACACCGAGGATCTGCGCAGCCCCTTCAGCGTCTTTCCGAGTTTTGACGAGCGCTACAACAACACCCTCGAACTGTCCACGGTAGATGACAACGACGATCGCGACCGCTTCCCCGACATGCACTTCATACCGAATTTTGCCGATAACGACGGCATCTTCCCCGGCCTCGACCTCGATCAGGACGGCCAGCCCGATCCCAACGAAAACGGCAACACGGCCCCCGACTACCTCGAGCCCTTTGTACTCTATAACGTCGATCCGCCTGAATACGACTACGGCGACGATTTCGACAACAACGGCATCATCGACCATCGGGAGGACGACTTTGAGCCTGATTATCCCTATGATGTCGATACCCAAGGCCATCACCTGTTCGCCGGCCTGCGCCCTCGCGCCGGACTTGAATTTACCTTGGGACGCTACCGCACGCGCCAGATCTGGGGAGCGGGGAAAAACCGCGTCTCCTATTTCAAGACAGCCTATCAGCGCTCCCTTTTTCCGTCCGGCCGCGTGGAATTTTTCAATGTGTTCAAACAAGTCCAAGACGACATTGAGGACGACACTCCGCAATTTTTGCCGCGCATCTCCAATGCCCTGCCCTTTGAGGTGCGGGGCACCTTTGACGCCAATGTCGATAATTTTGAGCTAGTCGAGGACGAGTTGGCCATGCGCAATAGCTTGGTCAACACCGCCTATCTCAAGGCCACCTTCTTCCGCATCGACAACCTCAACATCGACCAGCGCCTCAAATACAACGTCAATTTCCAGCGCCCCACATCCCTACAACCTGCCAATCGGATCGGTGCTTGGTCTTGGGTGTTGCGAGCGGCGTATAACTGGAATGTGGGCAGTTTGACGGTGACGCCCCGAATCAAGTACATGGGCTTTGTGCGGCGCGATCGCAGCGATCGGGTGCGGCCCATTTCAGAGCGCTTTTTCTATCCGATTCTGACCGCGACGTACGATCTCACGCCCATGACCCGCTTCAGCGCTGGTGCCCAGGGCCTGCCCTGGCTCAAAAGCAGGTACCGCGATCGCGTCAACAGCGCCGTCAACTATGGAGCCGAGGACTACGTGGTCATGGTGACCAATAGGACGACCTACAAGGGCTACCATCTCAGTCTGAGCACGGGCTACCAACGCAAACAACTGCAATTCGACGACCGCTCGCGCCAAGTCGAAGACATTGACCAAGTCCTGTTTTTCATGCGCCTAGTCATGGGATTGGAGCCGTTCAAAGGATGATACTATTTTGTTTTACCCCACACAAAACACGAGGTATCGTTATGCAGTTTCAGGAATTAGTTGAAGATCAGGTGTTCTCGCCGACGCTCGTCGCGGCGGCGCTACGCACGACCAAAGCCGAGATCGCCGGTACGCTGGGGCTTGGCCGCAATGCCTTTTCGGGTACCTCGCGGATCCGGGCGCGGAAGACGCAGACGCGACTGCGGCAGATGTTGGAAATTCTCCATCGGGTCGAGGCCCAAACCGGTTCCGAGTTAGCTGCCTATGCTTGGTTCCGGGCCGAGCCTTTGCCGGGCTTTGGCGGCCTGACGCCCGACCAGCTTCTGCGCCAAGGCCGAGCCGACCAAGTACATGCCCACCTCGACCGGGTCGTAGCTGGTGGTTATGCCTGATGCGGTTCCAAGGGCTCGCGTACCGCGCACACAATCCGCACTGGTCTTGGTCGCCGGTCTCGGGGGAGGGAGCGCGTCTTCACGGGGGCCGATTCAACCGGATCGGTGTTCCCGCTCTCTATATGTCCCTGTCGCCGGTCGCCGCCATGAGAGAGGCGAGTCCGCTGGGGCGGCCAATGCAGCCGATTGTATTGTGTGCTTATGAAGTAGATGTCGAGCCGGTATTTGATGCGCTGAACCCATCACAGCGGGTGGCCCACGCGGTGACCGATTTTGAACTTGACTGCCCAGACTGGGAGCGCGAAATGCTGGACGGTGCCATCCCGGCCTCCCAGGCACTGGCAGATCGGCTGATCGCGGCTGGCTATTTGGGGATGCGCGTCCAGAGTTTCGCGTTAGGGGCCAAGGCCGATGATCTCAATCTGGTGTTCTGGCACTGGAGTGATCGTCGGCCGAGCCGCGTCGTGGTGATTGATGACGAGGGACGCCTCCCCAAGAATCCATCATCCTGACGCTTATAACAAACTCACAAATGGAATATTAATGAGAGCAGCCATTGGCCTAGGACCCTTGCTCCTCTTGCTAGCTCTCCCAGTTCCGGGGCTCGAAGCCGAGGAGTCCAAACCCCGGGCCGGGGTGCCGACCTTTCTCCCGGCCCATCCCTTCGTCCATCGGCCCGGTCGCCCATACATCAATCGCGCGCAGACGGACTACGAACTCCCGGATCAGACCTTGCTGCCACCCTTTGACCGGCGCAATTACTACGGCCCGCTCGGCCATCATCTGATCTACGGGTACGACGTGTTTTCGTGGCGGGAGACGCGCGCTGACTTCCCCATTGGCCAAGCGCCCAACAGCGAGCTCTTCAAGCAGAACGCGCGCTATGGGCTACTGGACCGCAATATCGTCGGTTTCGACAGTTACAACGACTGGTCTGCCCGGCTGATCATCGGCGACGAGATCCGCACCTTTTTCACGCCCCTGACCCTCGATATGACTGGTATCAATGGGGTCCGCCTCGATGTCGATAAAGGGCCGACCCAATTCTCGCTGTTGGCCTCGCGCTTCCGCGACCCCATCTGGGTGGCCGGCACCCCGCAGTCAGAAGTGCGCAATGCATCCCTGCTCACGGGCGGACGCGGCGAGTTGCACTTAGGGGCACTCACTTTGGGGGCCAGTGGCGTCCACTTCAATCTCTTCGATAGCGCGCAGGGCGATTTTGCCCTCCGAGGCGATCTGCGAGGGGACCAAGTTTTGCCCAGTTTTATCATTGCGCGCTTTGCCGACGATTCCCCGAGTGACGAGCGCGCTGGCGCTGCTATTTCCTCGGTGCGCCTGCTGATCAACGGCGAGTACCGGCCGGATATTGCGCCCGAATTGGTGCGCCTTGACGCTCGCAATCCCACGGCTGTGGGCCTCAACAATCGGCTCACTGGCCAGTTTCAGCGGCGTTCGTACACCGACCAAGGCACGCGCTATGCCGATTTTTTCTACCTGCGCCGCCACTTGCAGGGCGAGGACGTCTCCCGCAACGTCAACCTCGGCGAACTGGTGAACTTTATTGTGCCCATTGAGGCGGACGCTGAATTGCGCGCCGATGGCTACGATGTCATTCTGGCCTTTTTCGATCTGACCGAGGAGTATTTTGTCGAGCAGGTCGAAGTGGAGGCCGTGGTGGGCAACGACTATCGGGTGGAGTTGGTCGGCTTATACGAGGCCGAACCCCAAGCCACCCAAGAACAGGCGCGCTGGCGCTTGGCCAACCTCGAATCGCTGCGCCGCGCCCCGGGCAATGTTCAAGACCTGTCCAATGCGACGCAGATCCGCCTCGACGCCGGGGCTTGGACTGGCCGCACCGTGGTCGGCGTTGACGGCTACTTTGAGAGAGGTCGCACCCGCATCCGCGGAGAATTTGCCCGCAGCATTGAGTACTTGCGCTATCCAGATGGCCGGCCCGGACATCGCCCGCCGAGGGAATTCGAGGGGGTGCGCCGGTGGAACGGCGCGCGCAGCACCACCCGGGACGCCTCGTACTACCTGACCGCGGAGTGGGCCAGTTCCCATCTCGAATTGGGGGGCGAATTGTTTTCCGTGGGGCCGGATTTCACCCGCCAGTTGATCGGCGACCACGTAGCCGCGGTGCCGGGAGCCGAGATCTCCGATGGCTTTGTCGAGGACAACGACGACGACGACCGCTGGCCCGACCGAGGTCCCGGAGCGCGGGGTGGCCACCACGGCGCGACCGACTACGACCCAGACGGGGTCTTCCCCGGCAACGACGAGGACAACGACGGCATTCCCGATACCAATCGCAATGGCAATGCCCTACCCGATTACGTCGAGCCTTTTTTGCTCTTTGCGGTGGAACCGGACGCGTACTTCTACGGCCGCGACTGGAACCACAACGGCATTGCCGATGTGCGCGAGGACGACCTAGAACCTGACCTGCCCTACCAGCAGGATCAGCGAGGCGGCCACGTCTTCGGTCGGCTGCGCCTGCCCGGCGGCTTGTCTGTGGGGGTGGGGCGGCTCAAGGCCAAAGGGATTCTTAGTGAGCGGCGCAACGAGATCGACTACGCCAGCCTTGCCCTGCCACGCCGCGATTGGCAGCAGGGTTATTTCTCCGGCGAGATATTCTTGCAGCGCGTTCACGACGACTTTGCCAATCCGTACCAGACCTTTGAAGAAACCCTGTCGGAACCCGCTCCCGATGCTCCGTACCACAGTCCCGGGTCCTTAGTGTACGACCGCACTACGGTGGGGGATTTGCTCGAATGGCGCGACAGCATCGACCGCCAGCACTACCTCGAAGGAGCGTGGTGGCCGCTGGCTGGTCTGCGCTTGGACGGCAATATGCGCTATGCCATCAACCGCCAGCAGGCCGCAGTGCTGTCCGATGGTTCGGATCAGGGGGCCGACGAAATCCGCCTGCTGACCTTGGTAGCGCGAACTGCGTACGACTGGGAAGCCACGGCCAACTGGCTGGTGGTCTTTCAGGGCAAGGGACTGTACCTGCGCCGCAACCGCGACAGTCTGCCGGTCGCGCTGGAGGACGAGTGGACGTTGGTGCCCATCCTCAAGGCCCAGTACCGGCTGACGCCGCGCACTGAATTTTCCTGCGGGATGCAGGGTTTGCCCTTTTGGCCGCTGAGCAAAAAAGACCGCACTGACAACCGCAATAGTTTTACCGAGGCCGTGCGGGTCGTGCAGCTAACTAATCACTCGAACTATTTCGGCTATGCGCTCTCGACCAATGTGGGCCTGCGCCTCACGCGCCGGACCTTTGACGATCCCACCCGCACCGGAGACGATTTAGACGTCACCTCCTTGTTCATGCGGGTATTTTTGGGCTTTGAGTGAGCCGATGCTGACGAATAAAAAAATAGGTCTCTGCGCGGCCGGACTCTGGCTCTTGGCCTGCGGCTGCCATTTGCTCTACCCTCAGCAGATCGTCCAGGTCTCCCGGCTGCTGCCGGTGGCCTCGGCTCAGTACGCTTTAGAGAGCGACGGGGGCGTCTCCTATACCATAGAAGGCCTGCGGCTTTTGATCCGTCATTTGAGCGACCCAGACCTCAACGCCATGTTTCCCACGGAGTCGAGCGAGGGCGAGTACTCGATCAATCCCTACACGTTTGGCGACTATGTCGATCCCACGGTCGGCTACGTTCGCAATCGCTTTACCGTCTTTGAAATCGAGGTACACAACCGCGCCTTTGCCAAAGTGGAACTCAACCCCCTCAAGGCCATACTGCTGACGGATCGAGGCGGCGAATTCCTCCAGCCTTACGGCATTTTGGCGGGTTCGTCGCCGAGGAACTTTGAGTCGTACTACCGCGCCCGCCGGAGCCCCAGCGGCAATGATTTTTACCGCTTCAACATGCGCCTGGGCATTGTGCGCAGCAACAACTACAACATCGACCGCAAAATTTTCAAAGGCGAGTCGTACCGGGGTTTGCTCGTGTTTGATCCGCTCGCCGCCGAGGTCGCGCAAGTCGCCTTGGTGCTGCGCGATTTCGTCCTCAAATTCAATCCCCACGACGCGCCGTTGGAAACCACCACTCTGCGCTTTGAGTTTCGGCGCGAGGTGCAGCGGGAACTCGTCGAGCGCGAGCAGGACGAGTCCCAGAGCGGGCCTGTCACTTACACCCGGCTAGGGGCCCCGTTGCAGCTAGACCGGGGCGCAGCCGGGAATCCGACGCGGGCGGCCAGCGCGCTTGAGGGCGAACTACAAGACCGCCTGACGGATATTAACTCCTGTTTCGCCCGCGAATTTGCCGCTGGGCGCGCGGCCGCAGGGCGGATGAAAGTCCGCTTTGCCATCGACCCTGCCGGCGCTGTGGCAGCGGTGGAAATCGTCGATTCGGGGGTGGTGAGCGCGGTGGTGGATGCCTGTGTCCGCTCCGAGATAGAGCAGTGGACGTTCGCACCGGCAGCGGGGCGCACAGTCGCCGAGTGCGACTTGGAATTTATCGATGGACGCGAGTGATTGGTATTTCAATTTAAGGCTTGTTCGCATCGCTGACGTCCCAGCGCGTTGCGTCCAGGGGCACTCAAAGGGGCGTGTTCTCTGCTGGCACTGGCTCGACAACCTCCGGTCGCGCCGCTACCTGCGCGACCACTCCGGCCCCCGCTGGATTGGCCGCCCGCACTGCAAATACATACTCCAAGCCGTTTGCCAGTCCTTCGACCATCTGCCGCCGCGCCGCCACGCCGCCAGCCACCGACTCCCACTCAGACCACGCGCCCCACACCGGACGACCGCGCCATTCATAGCGCGCAATCACCGGCCCCTCGCTTGCTGCCGCCGACCATTCCAATGCCACCCATCCATCACCCGCTACCGCCTGCAACCGATCCGGCGCAAGAATGCGACCCGGCGTAGCTATGCCCCATGCGGCACCGCTGGCTCCTCCCGCGTTGACCGCCCGCACCGCCACCGCATACGTATGCCCATGCTGCAGCCCGCCGACGGAAAACGAAGCAGACGCTCCCGTAGCCAACTCTTGGGCTGACGGTTCGACCGGAGCCTCAGCCGAGCCGTCGAAGCCCGCCACCACCGGCATAGCTATCCCCGCAGAGGTCCAATCCAACAGCCGATCAGCCCCTTCGTAGAGCTGGTATTCATAGCCGACTACAGCGGACG
>JAJEFJ010000055.1 GCA_022820485.1 Candidatus Latescibacterota bacterium | reverse complement strand
CGTGCTGTGTTATGCTGGTCGGCCGTTGACCAAGGGGCAAGTGCGGACGCTACACGAAGAATCAGCGCGGGGCTCTTTCGCGCCATTTGGCAATGAGTTGGAAGTGGAACTGGCCATACCGTTTGCGCCGATAATCGCCGTGGCGGGGGTGTTGACGGTGGTCTTGGGCGGCAGTCTGATCACCCCGCTGATCGCGTTGTTTTCTCCTTGGCTGCCGTCGCTTCAGCAATTTCTAGTGGGGTAATTATGAATCGGGATAGAAAAGACCCTGTGACAATGGCCTTTGGCGTCTTATTGGTTGTGTTGCTGCCGACCTTTTTCCTGTTGGCCAGCCGCTACCAGTCGCTCGACGAGCGCGAGTTGGAGCCGAAGCCCTTGGTGCCCGCGCCTTCCCCAGAGGACCTGTTGGCGCAAGTGGGGCAAGCTGTATCTGATAGTACGCTCCAACTCCAACAGGTCTGGGCTGCCGCGCCGGAACCGACTTCTGGCCTCGTGGCCGCCTACCAAGTCATGCGCGGCGACCAAGCGGTGTATCGGCTGGTGGTGTTCCGCTACGATATCGCCTGTGGGGTGTGCCGGGACGTGTTGGCCGCGGCCCTGTACGACGCCGAGGGTGCCGCTCTGGTGCAGATTCTCCTGCTCGACTATTGGGAGGTGCGCGGCAAGCGGGTGGATACCGCGCGGTTTTTGCGCCAATTCGCCGGTCGCTCGGTGGCCGAGGAACATGCGCTGGAGGCCAATGTCGATGGGATCAGCGGGGCTACGTTTTCGGCCGGGGGGTTGGTCGAACAGCTCAATACGGCCGCGGCGTGGGTGCGGGAGCATCCGCTGGAGAAGGAGGAAAAGCTATGAACGCCCTCAGACCCAATCGCGGGGCTACGGCCTTGATCGTGGCCACAGGCATCTTGTTGGGAATGTGTACTTTCTTGGCGGCCAAGATCGTCAACCCGCCGCCCATTGATCCGCTGGATGTAGAGTTTTGGGATGTGCTGGGCACACCAGCGGCCGTCTTGGAATTAGAGCGTTTGTCGGGCACAGGCACGGTTTCCAACGCGCCGTTTGCCGGTACACCCTATCTGCTGATTTTCGCCGATCCAGAGTGCCGGGCCTGCGAGGCCATCTATCCGCACCTGCTGCGCACCTCGCAGGTGCAAGGAGTGAAGGTCCTGTTGATTGCCTCGGGCGACCGGCCGGCGATGCGCGACAAAGTGGAGGAACACAGTTTCTCGTTTCCCGTCGCCTTTGATTCCCTGTTGACGGCCAATAAGCCCTTTGCGGTACGTGCGTTTCCCACTGCCGTATGGGTGGATGCCGAAGGCAACATTGCCAAAGCCGCAACCGGCGACCAGACCGCCATCGCGGTAATACGCTTGGCTGGAAAGCCCTGAAAGGATGAATGCGCTATGTCCTGTGTAACGTTTTTGCGTCGTCCGGTGGTGTGGACGGTGATAGCCTGTGCCGCTGCCGTGCTCTTTTTGGCGTTGCGTCCTGCTTCGTCGGCGCTCTCGCCGGTGGTCTGGACCGAACCCTCGGCCAATCCGCTGTCTGGGGTGCTGCAATCGGGGGAGGCCGCGCCGGACTTCGCGCTGCCGGCCGTAGAGGGCGGCACGGTGACACTGAGCGCGTTGCGGGGAAAGCCCGCGCTGCTCGCCTTTGTTACAGCGGAATGTCCGTATTGTCAAAAATTGAATAAGGAACTTGAAGCCTTTGAACTGAGTGCAGATCAACAACTCGTGTTCATCTGCGCCGGGGCGGAGGGTGCTCGGAAAATTAGCGAGACCTATTCCTTTACATACCCAGTGTTGATTGACTCGACTGGTGCGGTCTCACAGGCGTACAAAACGCCCGGAGTGCCTACGGTGTATCAGGTGGATGCGGCGGGGAAGGTGGTGGACTTTGTGGTGGGGTGGCCACCGGCGTGGGATTTTGTGCGGGGTTTTGGCCGACCCCAGCCGAGCGAAGGCTCTTGAGGGATGAATGCCATGACCACTACGGCCCAGAAAGGAGGTGCTATCGCGTGTTCGCTGGTTTTTCATTCCAAGTCAGCAGCCATAACGGTTTGCTGATCCCTTTCCTACCCTTTCGAGGAGGAATGACGTATGCAGTCCTTAACGTTTGTGTTGGAATCGACGCTGCTGGCCCCGCTGGTGGAGTTCGCCACGTCAACCAGCGGCCACGTAGAGCCGCGCCAGGGCTTGGCCTTGGGATGGTTGGGTAGCGTGGTGGCGGGGTTGGCGGTGGTGTTTGGTACTGCCGACCGGGCGCAGGCCGACGACTGCCACGGAATCTCCGAAGGCCCCGGTTATGCTGCAAACTGCGCTTGGGTCTGCACTGGTCCAACATGCAAGTATGATCACAATGGGAACCCCATAGGTTGGCACGAAGAGAAATACTGCCACGCGGAGATTGGCGGCTGTGCTTACAAAGAGACGTCCAATGCCTGCGTCTGCTGAAGTATAGCCGATGTGGTATAGCTGATGTGGCACTGTAGATAGAGCCGGGTGCCACATCGGCTTTTTGTCTTCTGTTTTACTGCGTCGGTTGCTTGAATAGGGGAGGGATTTGATCGACCAACACTCCTCCCACCCATTCTGGAGGTGCATTATGTGCTACTTGCTCTTAGCAATTTTATCGTTGGCGGCTCCACTTGGAGCCTTCGCCTTGACGTGGGATTTTGACGAGGGCACGACTTGGGGCTGGACCGCCCAAGAGAGCTACTTAGGCGATGACAAAAGGGGGGCCACCACGGTGTTCAGCGAAGTCGAAGATGGCGTCTGGCGCATTGCTCCCGTGCCGAGCGGGCAACGACCGGCCATTCAATTGCGTTCTCCATCTATTGGGGAAGACTCCGCCCTGTTCGACTACATCACCCTACGACTACGCATCATCCATGATCGCCCCACCGGGGGAAACCTCTTTATGGAGTGGTTCAACCCCGAATACAGACGCCTCAGGAGGGAGGAATTCGGATCCAGCTCAGGCTATAAGAGCAAGTTTCATACGGGACGTTATCAAATCTACCCTACTGCATGGGAAAACCTCACTATAGATATTCGCGCCTTGAAAGCCGCTGCGGAAGCGAACCCCGAAGAGGAGATCGTCTGGCAGGACACTCTCTTCGACTTCCAATTAGAACTGAATTTAAACACCAACCCACAGGGTCCGGCCGATCATCCGGCCTTTATAGAAGTGGACTGGATTCAACTGACAGGGGCCGAAGAGTTGCTGCTGGGAGAATTGCAGCCTCGGGAGATCCTAGTGGCGGCCGGGTTGCCCGGCGCGTTGTTCGCCGCGCCCAGCTTTTTTCCCCTCGGCGAGGGCATCGAGATGGGAGCCGCCTACATCCCGCAACATGCTTTGGGGGATGTGGACGGCGATGGGGATGTAGATATCGTATTGGCTTGGGTGAGACGTCCGGGCAGCGGAGGAATAGAAGTGGGCTGGATGGTGGCGTCCAATGACGGTCTGGGAGGCTTTGTCCCCACCCAAGAGGTTTCCCTCCTCAAGACAAAGGGTAGCTTCCTACAACCCTTCCTCGCAGGAGGCGATTTCGACGGGGATGGGCTCCTTGATCTGGCCTTTCAAGGTGGTGGTCCCGTTGAACTGTGGCACAATCGGGGTGAGGACGGCTTTGAAACCATCCTGCAACTGTCCGACGTCTCTTTCTTTGGCCTAGCCGATGGCGACGGCGACGGCGACGTGGATCTGTTGGGCAGGGAACTAGACGACGAACCGTCCCATCTGACCCTGTGGTTCAACGACGGTGCCGCCGGTTTTGTCCGCAGCGATCGGTTCGCCCTCGATAGCGAGGAGAATCTCTTTGCTTGGCCGCTGGCCGGGCAACCGTTGGGCGAGGCCGTGCGCTTGTTATGGATTCGACCGTGCTATCTGCCCCAAGGCACTTGGCAACTGACTCGGCCATGGGCGACTAGCAAGGAGCCACCGCTCTTTTTGGAGGCCATGGTCAATCCTTGTAAACAACTGCACTTGCTCGTTGATGTGGATGGCGATGGGGCGGTGGAGTTGATCGGGTCTCCTAATCAGGCTCTACAATTCGGCCTCACCACCTACCGCGGTTTGGCGCTGTGGCGTGTGGACGCCTCGGGCGGGTTGAGACGCCACACGCTGCTCGACTCGCAGATGCTCTCGTCGCATCGGGCCATTGTTAGCGACCTGACCGGCGATGGCCTGCTGGACTTGGCCGTAGTCGATGGCAACTTGGCGACTGGTCCGACGCTGGTGGTGCTAGTCGGCCAGCACGATGGTGTGCCCGTCGTCGAAGGGCGCTACCCCTTAGCGGGCACGCGCGGCCCTGTATTTGCCGGCGACATGAACGGCGATGGGGCGACCGATCTGGTGGTGTTGGGGCGGAGTGTGGAAGGCGGTCCGGGCGGGGCTTTCGTCTTTCTCAATCAAGTCGTCCCTGCAGCCACCGCCGTTGTGGGCGAGACAATGGCCACCCCCGCAGCATTTGCCCTCGGGGCCAATTACCCCAATCCATTCAATCCGGCTACGACCATTCCCTTTACTGTGGCCGCCGAAGCTGGTGATGTGGACTTAATCATCTACAACGTCTTGGGACAGCCTGTGCGCCGGGTGTGGAACGGTCCGTTGACGGCGGGTGAGCATCGACTAACTTGGGATGGTCGGGACGGACAGGGGCAGTCCGTTGCCGCTGGAGTTTATTTGGTGCGGCTGCAGGTGGCCGACCAGACGCGCATCCGCAAGATGGTCAAACTCGAATAGACACCTGAACGGAGAGCAGACATGCTGGAGGCATTGCGTCAACGCATAGCGACTGGCTTGCAACATTTGAGCGTCCGGCTGACACGGGCTGGCACGGTCGAAAGCCTGCCGCGCCATGAGTGTCCCGTATTAATCTTTTTCCACGGCTACAGCTTGGCTCACACCATTCGTCCTCTGGTCGTGGGACGAGCACTTCGGGGACGTGGCTACCCCGTGGAATTCGCGGGAGTGGGGCCTCACGCAGACCGGATCACCGCCGAAGGGTTTCAAGTGTACCCGGTAGAAACCATGCCGCAAAGCCGTATGGACGAGTACGTGGCCCGCAGTGACTACGGCTATTACAATGCGGAGTGGATAGACCGCTGTGTGCAAGCTGAACGGGCGCTCATCCGGCAACTTCGTCCCGCCCTCGCGTTGGCAGATCTGCGGCCCACTTTGCGGCTTACCGCCTCCCTTGAGGGGGTGTATATAGCCCTGATCGAGGCGGCTTACAACCAACCGGGTTATCCGTTTCCCATTCGCCTGCCCACCGCCTTTTCCTTGGGCACTGAGCCCTTCGACGAATACGCCCGCGGCAACGTCTCGACCTTCAAGCCGCACCACACCCTCCGCTTGGTGGCCGATGTGCCCCAATTTCACCCGCCGGGCGAAGTTACCCCGTCTCACTACCGCTATGTGGGGCCACTGATCGAGTCGCCGCCACTCCGTCCCATCGCAGCGTTAGGCGATTGGGACGATTCGTTACCGCTGATCTATTTCAACTGTGGCAGCACCGGCGGGCATCCCGGCTTTCTCGACGCGGTACTGCACCGCATGGCCAACAAATCCTACCGCGTCTTGGTGACTACAGCGGGTCGTTGGTCAGGACCAATAGAGGCTTCCAATATCCGCGTCGTCGATTTTGTGCCCGCGGCTTGGGTGTTGGCGCGTGCGGCTCTCTTTGTCGGTATTGGCGGCATTGGTTCCATCTATCATGCCTTGCGCCAAGAGGTGCCCGTGCTCGGTGCGCCTGAGCACTTGGATCAAGAATATCACCTCAACCGAGTGCGCGACCTTGGCTTGGGATACAAGCTCAACTGGGATGCGTTCCTCCGGGTGGACCCGCTGTTAGAGGCCATAGACGATCTTCTAACCCACCGCGACGAGTTTGCCCTGCGCTGCCGGGCACTTGCTACACACATCGGGGAATGGGATGGGGGCGAGGCCGCGGCGGATGTAGTGGACGCCTTTTTTATAGACCAGCGTTCCGTCCATCAGGTAGAGGCGGTCTATCGGATACCCGAGTCTGAATTTCTCCACTATCTCAACCTGAGCACCCCGGCTAACCTCGGCGTCGAGGAGCTCCGCCCCTTGCTTCATCGCAATCTGAGTCGCGGTCTGCCGCATGTCCGGCAGGGTAGCCAGATCGTTTTTGACCGGGCGGATTCTTGGAACTGGCTCTACGACCATGAGCCGGTGTTCTTTGAAAGCGATTATCGCGCCCTTGAAGCAAAACGCCGCGACTTTTTCCATCCTGTGAATGGCCACATCGCGCTGCACCGGAATCGCCAGCGCTACAGTCTCACCTATACCTATCGGCTCTACCCATCGACCTTGCCATCAGACATCAGGGCCCGGCTCTTTCTCCCCTATCCCATACCGAGTCCACATCAGGGGGATATCGAGTTGTGCGCTTGGGCACCAGACGATCTACGAACGTGCTTTGCGCCGCAGGCCGGTTTTTTTTACGGCTATCCTATCCAAGCAGAGGATAACGCTCCAGCCTCGATAGATTTTTCCTATACCTGTGAGTTGACCGTGCAGGGGCGTATGGAACCAACGGCCCCGGCTTCGCTGTCGGCCTGCGAATCCCGCCGCTACAGCGAAATTGATCCCGAGTTGGCGCAAGAAGCGGTGGTCCAAAACTTTTTTGCCGAACTGGACTTAGACGGAATAGAAGACCCGTTAGAAAAGGCGCGTCGCATCTACGCCCAATTGGCTGAGACCAAGCGCTTTAAAAAAACCAAAGAGCCATCGCAGGACTTGGCTTCTTCCATCCACGTGGTGTTGAACGACAACGGTGGCCACTGCATCACACTGTCCAATGCCTTTATCGCCCTTTGTCGGCTACAGGGGATCGCGGCGCGGGAGGTCACGGGTGCCCTAGCAGGCTATCCCGCTGGCGCGGGTCGCTTTGCGATGGCAGTCCATAACGAGATGCTCTTTGGGCATACTTGGGCCGAGGTGTTTGCGCCGGGGCGTGGTTGGGTGCCGGTGGAGTTTCACGGCATTGTCATTGGCCCGCAGGCCGCGACCGAAGACAATGTGGCCGACGAGACGTTGCGCCGTCATATCGCCGAAGTCGGTGGTCGTTATGTGGATTTTTACTTTGGTCAGAAGGTAGTTCGCCTGCGACCAAACGAAGGGCGTTGTCGGGCCCGCAATCGGGGTGTAGAGGCCGTAGCGGGAGAGTTCGTCGCCTTTTTGGACGGCGACGCCCTGCCGCATCCGCAATGGCTCCAGTGCCATATCGAAGCGTTGGAACAGGGAGGACCGGAGTCCCTGTTGTGCGGTGCCGAATACAGCCTACCCGATTTGGAGTATCTGCACGATCCCCAAAATGGGATGCCGATGGAGAACAAGACGCCGAGCGTGGTGCGCGAGTACGTCCGCGTCCATCGGCAGGAATTGATCCTGACCGAGGATATGGTCCTTGGAGCCTTTGACCGCATTGAAGACCGCGCCGTGCTCGGTGGCTATCCCTTTCCCGAACTGGAGACCTTGCAGGAACAGATAGCCGAGCTTTTTGCCCAGCATCCCGATTCCCCTATTGGTTGGCTGGGCTTTTTCCCGCACAACGGCATGGTTGCGAAGGAAGCCTTTTTGGCGGTGGGCGGTTTTGATCCCGCCATGGCCTTTAGCGAAGGGTGGGACTTGGCGTATCGGCTGCAACAGTCCGGCTGTCGGCCCTGCTTTGTACCCGAAGCCAAGACCTATCACCTCTATCACTACCACGACTTTTCCGATCCGATTAAAGCATATAAGGAGACGCTCGTCCCTAAGCGGGCCATGCAGTACATGGAGCGGAAACACGGCGATCCCAAGTTGCTACTGTTCCACTTCTGGCACGCTAGTATCTGGCCGGATCCCTTCCTGCCCGAAGAGGTGTTGCTGGGTGACTTGGTAGAATTTCACCATGCGTACACGCACGGATCGACTAGCCGCCTGCGCGAGCTGCAGATATTGTTGGATCATCACCCACTGTGGGCCGAACTGAGCGAAGCGAGAATTCCATGAGTTGCCAAGAGATAGAAGAAGGGAAAATACTTGAAGAGTTGGCCCGGGCGGAAGCAACCCGAGATAAACAAGGGATGGCAGCAGCTAATCTTCAACTAGGTCATTTGCACAAGAAAGCCGGCCAACTTGAACGAGCGGATGCCGCTTATGAGCGTGCCCGCGTCTTAGCCAAAAAGTCGGGGAATGTCCAGCTAGAAGCCGATGCCTATAGCGGCTGGGGTCTGTTGTGTGAGGTGCAGGGTAACTTGGCAAAGGCGTGGGAGCTGATCATGGCATCCTACGAGATAAACAAGGCGAGTGAAGACCGGGCACGTTTAGCGGACAATTACAGCAACTTGGGTTTTGTTGCACAAATGCAGGGCGATTTTGCCGATGCCGAGCGCCTGTACGGCTATGCCTTGCACCTGCGCGAAGAATTGGCAGACCAAGCCGGACGAGCCTTGGACTACTGCAACATGGGCAATCTGTTTTTTGCCCGCGACCAGTTAGACCGCGCACGGGAGTATCTAGAGGAATCCCTGAATACATACCGAGCGCTAGACGACCGCGCCGGTATGGCCAACCAGTACCAAAGCCTCGCTCGCGTGTACATGGCTCGCGGAGAAACGGCTCATGCCGAGGCATTGTTGCACCAAGCGTTGGCCATAGACGAACCGCTCGGTCGTCTCGAAGGGCTGGGGATTGAATACGACACCTTGGGACAAATCTATCTCCAAACCGAGCGGCTCGACGAGGCCGAATCCATGTATCGGCAAGCCCTGTCGGTGCAGGAGCGGTTGGGCCACAAGCGCAACCAAGCCAGCGCGGCCGGCCATTTGAGCATGATATATCAGCAGCGCCAAGCGTACCAGAGTGCGAAAGAGATGGCCAAGCGAGCGCTACAGTTGTTCGAGGAAATAGAGCATGTACAAGGCATTGCTTGGCAGGCAAGACTCTTGGGCGATCTGTATTGTGCCGAGAGTTCGTTCGACCGCGCCGAGCCAATGTACCGCCGATGCCTGACCTGCCAAAAGAGCCTAGGCAACGCCGAGGCATGCGCTGTCGTTCACGTGTGGTTGGGTGCTATGTACGCGGCTTGGGGCAAGCGTTACGACGCGATATTGAACTGGAAACAGGCACAGACAATGTTCCGTCAACGGGGCCAGATAGAGCAAGCAGAGGATATACAAAAAATGATTACTGGTGGTGCTCTATGAATCAAGCTCTGCTACATCGGAAAGGTTGCTATATGGCTACTTCAGCGGTGAAACATGCCCTGCGATCCGGTGGGTTGGTTGCGTTTGTAGCCCTATCGTTGCTACCTCCTTCGAACCTTAGTGCCATCACTTGGGATTTTGCACAGGAAGGTGATGCCCAAGGTTGGGTAGCTTGGGAAAGCGAGGCTTCGGGCGCGGTGATTAGAGCACCGCTGCATTCGGAAACGACTGACGGAATATGGCGCGTTGCGCCCCGGGACTTTGCGCTCGGTATCAGGCCGATAGTCGAATTAATCTCCCCGCCAATTGGCCGCGATTCGGCCCTGTTCAACCGCGTCCGCCTGCGCCTGCGCGTGCCGCATACACAGCCGCTTGAAAGTCAGATTACGCTCTTCTGGAAGAATCCTGC
>JAJEFJ010000036.1 GCA_022820485.1 Candidatus Latescibacterota bacterium | reverse complement strand
CGTGCTGTGTTATGCTGGTCGGCCGTTGACCAAGGGGCAAGTGCGGACGCTACACGAAGAATCAGCGCGGGGCTCTTTCGCGCCATTTGGCAATGAGTTGGAAGTGGAACTGGCCATACCGTTTGCGCCGATAATCGCCGTTGCTGGGGTGTTGACCGTGGTCTTGGGCGGCAGTCTGATCACCCCGCTGATCGCGTTGTTTTCTCCTTGGCTGCCGTCGCTTCAGCAATTTCTGGTGGGGTAATTATGAATCGGGATAGAAAAGACCCTGTAACTCTTACTTTTGGCGTCTTATTGGTTGTGTTGCTGCCGACCTTTTTCCTGTTGGCCAGCCGCTACCAGTCGCTCGACGAGCGGGTGCGGCAGTTGGAGCCGAAGCCCTTGGTGCCTGTGCCTTCCCCAGAGGACCTGTTGGCGCAAGTGGGGCAAGCTGTATCTGATAGTACGCTCCAACTCCAACAGGTCTGGACCGCCGCGCCAGAACCGACTTCTGGCCTCGTGGCCGCCTACGAAGTTGTGCGCGGCGACCAAGCGGCGTATCGGCTGGTGGTGTTCCGCTACGATATCGCTTGTGGCGTATGCCGGGACGTGTTGGCCGCCGCTCTGTACGACGCCGAGGGCGACGCGCTGGTGCAGGTACTCCTGCTCGACTATTGGGAGGTGCGCGGCGAGCGGGTGGATACCGCGCAGTTTTTGCGCCAATTCGCCGGTCGCTCAGTGGCCGAGGAACTGGCGCTGGAGGCCAATGTCGATGGAATCAGCGGGGCTACGTTTTCGGCCGGGGGGTTGGTCGAACAGCTCAACACCGCGGCGGCGTGGGTGCGAGAGCAGCCGCTAGGAACACCGGCAAGCGAGGAGGAACGACTGTGAACGCTCTCAGACCCGATCGCGGGGCTACGACCTTGATTGTGGCCACGGGCATCCTGTTGGGAATGTGTATTTTCTTGGCGGCCAAGATCGTCAATCCACCTCCCATTGATCCGCTGGATGTGGAGTTTTGGGATTTGCTGGGCACACAAGCGGCTGTACTGGAACTAGAAAGTCTGGAGGGAATGGGGCAGGTTTCCAACGCGCCGTTTGCGGGCCAGCCCTATCTGCTGATTTTCGCCGATCCGGAGTGCCGGGCCTGCGAGGCCATCTATCCGCACTTGCTGCGCGCCTCGCAGGTGCAGGGGGTGAATGTCCTGTTCATTGCTTCGGGCGACCGGAAGGCGATGCAAGACAAAATAGAGGAACACAGTTTTTCGTTTCCCGTCGCCTTTGATTCCCTGTTGACGGCTAATGCGCCTTTTGAGGTAAACGCTTTTCCCACCGTCGTATGGGTGGATGCCGAAGGCAACATTGCCAAGGCTGCAACCGGCGACCAAGGTTCCACCATCGTAATACACTTGGCTGGAGGGGCCTGAAAGGATAGGTGCATCATGCAATTTGTAACGCTCTTGCGTCGTCCGGTGGTGTGGACGGTGATAGCCTGTGCTGCGGTCGTGCTCTTTTTGGTGCTGCGTCCTTCTTCGTCGGCGATCACTCCGGTGGTCTGGACCGAGCCCTCGGCCAATCCTCTGTCCAAGGTGCTGCAATCGGGGGATGCCGCGCCGGACTTTGCGCTGCCGGCCGTGCAGGGCGACACGGTGGCACTGAGTGCCTTGCAGGGCAAGTCCACTCTGCTCGCCTTTGTTACGGCGGAGTGTCCGTATTGTCAGAAACTAAACAAGCAACTCGAAGCCTTTGAACTGAATGCAGACCAACAACTCGTATTCATCTGCACCGGGGCGGAGGGTGCGCGGAAAATTAGCGAGACCTATTCCTTTACATACCCGGTATTGATTGACTCGGCTGGTGCGGTCTCACAGGCATACAAAACGCCCGGAGTGCCGACGGTGTATCAGGTGGATGGGGCGGGGAAGGTGGTGGACTTTGTGGTGGGGTGGCCATCGGCGTGGGATTTTGTCCGGGGTTTTGGCCGACTCCAGCCGAGCGAAGGCTCTTGAGGTAATAGTCCAATGACCACTATGGTCTAGAAAGGAGGTGCTATCACGTGTTCGCAGGTTTTTCATTCCAAGTCAGCAGCCATAACGGTTTGCTGATCCCTTTCCTACCCTTTCGAGGAGGAATGACGTATGCAGTCCTTAACGTTTGTGTTGGAAGCGTCGTTGCTGGCCCCGCTGGTGGAGTTTGCCACGTCAACCAGCGGGCATGTGGAGCCGCGTCAGGGGTTGGCGTTGGGGTGGTTGGGCAGTGTGGTGGCTGGGCTGGCGGTGATGTTCGGCACGGCCGAGCGGGCGCAGGCCGATCCCTGCAACACCGGCTGGCACTGCTCCAACGAGATGTGCGACTGGGATCACCATGACAACCCCATGGCGGCGTATGACAAGAAATGGGTCCACCATCAGGAGGATGGATGCGTAAGCACGGCAAAGGCCTGCACCTGCCCTCCGTGAGCTACCATCCGGGTATATCGCGGCCAAATAAGAGGATGGTTCCGCAGTGAGTACTGAGACATATAGCCCATGTGGCACTCTCGGGCCGGGTGCCACATGGGCTGGTTATCCTCTGGTCTACTGCGTCTATCCCTCGAATAGAGGTAGGGTGTTCGATCGGCTAATACTTCTCGACTGACTTTGGAGGTGCATTATGGGCTGCTTGCTACTTACGATTGGATTACTATCGGCTCCGCTGGGAGCTTTCGCCCTAACGTGGGATTTTGATGAGGGCACTACTTGGGGCTGGACCGCCCACGAGAGTGAATTAGACTTCGGCAATATTAATCCCACCACGGTGTACAGCGAAATCGAAGATGGCGTCTGGCGCATTGCGCCGGTGCCAAACGGGCAAATACCAGCCATTCGCTTGCTCTCGCCGCTGATTGGGGAAGACTCGGCCCTATTCGACCGGGTCACCCTCCGGTTGCGCATCATCCACGATCGCCCCACCAGGGGGAACCTCCTGATGTATTGGTCCAATGGCGAGTCCCGACGCCGCAAGCAGGAAACGGGTGGCCGCGGACTAGAAAGCCGGTCGGGGTTTTATACAGGCCGTCTTCAACTCTATCCCATCGAATGGGAAAACATCACGATAGATATACGCGCCTTGGAAGCCGGTCTGGAAGCGAGACGACAAGAGCCGATTGCGACCATTTGGGAGGACACTGCGGTCACTTGGCAGGACACCCTCTTCCACTTGCAGCTAGACCTAAACTTGAACAGTAACCCCGAGGGTCCGTCCGATCATCCTGGGTTTGTCGAAGTGGATTGGATTCAACTGACGGGGGCCGAAGAGTTGCTGTTTGGGGAATTGCAGCCCCGGGAGATCGCCGAGTCCGGGTTGCCCGGGGCGTTGTTTGCCGAACCGCGTTTTTCTGTGTTGGGCCCGGGTATCGGTAGCCTATTCTCTCAAGGTGTTTTGGGCGATGTAGATGGCGATGGGGATGCTGATCTGGTGGTGGTCTGGACACACGACACGTTCGTCAAAGTGACCGAAGGGACGTTTGACAGGACGACCCAAGCGGGCTGGACGGTCGCGTCCGGCGACCATTTGGGCAGCTTAATCCCCACTCGACAGGTGCTTCTTTCAGGCGAAGACCTCTTGGGGATTGAGGGGGGCGATTTCGATGGGGATGGGCTTGTTGATCTAGTTTTTAGCCAAGGTACTCAGGGCCTTAATCGGACTGTCGAATTGTGGCACAATCGGGGCGAGGATGGCTTTGAAACCATCCTCCAGCTATCCGAGGTCTATTCCTTAGGCTTGGCTGATGGCGATGGCGATGGCGATGTGGATCTGTTGGTCCGGGAATACGATGAGCTACGGAACCACTTACTAGAGTCTCAGGTGACTATGTGGCGCAACGATGGCGCGGCCGGGTTTGCCCATAGCGATCGGTTTGTCCTCGACGCCGAAGAAGCGTTCAGTCCTAAGCTACTGCCCGGGCAATCAGGGGGCGAGGCCGTGCGCGTGTTGTGGACCCGAGGGTGCTCTGCTGGGGGGGTTCGTCTGACCCAGCCATGGGCGACTAGCCTGCCGCTGTTTTTTGAGGCCGAATTCAATCCCTGCGATCTGCACCTGCTCGCCGACTTAGACGGAGATGGGGCGGTGGAATTGGTCGGGACGCCCGAGCGGAATCTATACTTCGACTTTAATGCCGGCCCGACCTACCACGGTTTGGCGCTGTGGCGGGTGGATGCCTCGGGCGGGGTGGAACGCCACGACCTGCTCGGTCCGCAGGTGCTCGTGTCGGATTCATTTTTTGGTGGGGGGGTCATTGCCAGTGACCTGACCGGCGATGGCCTGCTGGACTTGGCCTTGGTGGATGTCAACCCGGCAACGGGTCCGGCACTGATCGTCTTGGTTGGTCAGCGCGATGGGGTGCCGGTCGTCGAGGGGCGTTATCCCCTGCCGGGCGTGGGCAGCCAAGTACTTGCGGGCGATGTCAACGGCGATGGGGCGACCGATCTGGTGGTGTTGGGGCGGAGTGTGGAAGGCGGCGATGGCGGGGCTTTCGTCTTTCTCAATCAAGACGTTCCAGCCGCCACCGCCATTGCGGCGGAGACGACGGCCACCCCATCGGCCTTTGCCCTCGGTGCTAACTATCCCAATCCATTCAATCCGGCTACGACCATCCCCGTATCGGTAGCTACTGACGCGGACGATGTGGACGTAACCATCTACAACGTCTTGGGGCAGCCGGTGCGCCATGTGTGGAACGGCCCATTGGCGGCGGGTGAGCACCGACTAACTTGGGATGGTCGGGACGGGCAGGGGCAGTCCGTTGCTGCCGGGGTCTATGTGGTGCGGCTGCAGGTGGCCGACCAGACGCGCATCCGCAAGATGGTCAAACTCGAATAGACACACGAACTTGGAGCTGACATGCTGAAGACATTGCGCCGACATATAGCGGCCGGCTTGCATCATTTGAGCGTCCGGCTGCAACGGGCTGGCACGGTTGAGGGCCTGCCGCGCCACGAGTACCCCGTATTGATCTTTTTTCACGGCTACAGCTTGGCCCATACCATCCGCCCGCTGGTCGTGGGACGAGCACTTCGGAAGCGCGGCTACCCCGTCGAATTCGCGGGGGTGGGGCCGCACTCAGACCGGATCACCGCCGAAGGCTTTCAGGTCTATGCAGTAGAAACCATGCCGCAACACCGCATGGACGAGTACATGGCCCGCAGCGACTACGGCTATTACAACGCAGAGTGGATAGACCGCTGCGTACAAGCTGAACGCGCCCTCATCCGGCAGCTCCGGCCCGCCCTCGCGCTGGCAGACATGCGGCCCACCTTGCGGCTCACCGCCTCTCTTGAGGGGGTGGACATAGCCCTGATCGAGGCGGCTTACAATCAACCAGACTATCCTTTTCCCATTGGTCTGCCCACAGCCTTTTCATTGGGCACCGAGCCCTTCGACGAATACGCCCGCAACCACCTCTCGACCTTCAAGCTACACCACACCCTCTACTTGGTGGCCGATGTGCCCCAATTCCACCCACCGGGCGAACAGACTCCATCTTACTTCTATGTAGGGCCATTGATCGAGTCGCCACCACGCCGTCCCATCGCAGCGTTAGACGATTGGGACGATTCGTTGCCGCTGGTCTATTTCAACTGCGGTAGTACTGGCGAGCATCCCGGTTTTCTCGACGCGGTACTGCGCCGCATGGCTAACAAGCCCTACCGCGTCTTGGTGACCACGGCCGGTCGTTGGTCAGGACAGGTCTCCGCACCCAATATCCGCGTCGTTGACTTTGTGCCTGCGGCTTGGGTGTTGGCGCGTGCGGTGCTATTCGTCGGTGTGGGCGGCATTGGTTCCATCTACCACGCCTTGCGCCAAGGCGTGCCCGTGCTCGGTGCACCTGAGAAGTTGGACGAGGAGTACCACCTCAACCGAGTGCGCGACCTCGGCTTGGGATGCAAGCTCAACTGGGACGAGTTTCTTCAGACGGACCCCCTGTTAGAGGCCATAGACGACCTCCTGATTCGCCGTGGTGAGTTTGCCTCGCGTTGCCGGTCCTTTGCCGCACACATTGGAGCATGGGAGGGCGGCGAGGCCGCGGCGGATGTTATTGACACCTTTTTCGTAAGCCAGCATTCCGCCCACCAGATCGAGCCGGTCTATCGGATGCCCGAGCCCGAATTTGTCCACCACCTCAACCTGAGCACCCCGGCCAACCTCGGCAGCGAGGAAATCCGCCGCTTGCTTCATCGCAACCTGAGTCGCGGTCTGCCGCATATCCGACAGGGCAGCGAGGTGATCTTTGACCGGGCGTATTCTTGGAACTGGCTCTACGACCACGAGCCGGTGTTCTTTGAAAGCGATTATCGCGCCCTCGAAGAGAAACGCCGCGCTTTTTTTCAGCCGGTGAATGGCCATATCGCGCTGCATCGCCAGCGCCAGCGCTACCGCCTCACCTATACCTATCGGCTCTACCCAGCAACCTTGCCATCAGACATGAGCGCCCGGCTTTTTCTACCCTATCCCATACCCAGTCCACATCAAGGCGATATTGAGTTGTGCGCCTGTGCGCCCGACGAGCTGCGAACGTGCTTTGCTCCGCAGGCCGGTTTTTTCTACGGCTATCCCGTCCAAGTAGAGGAGCCCGCTCCGGCCTCGGTGGAGTTTTCCTACACCTGTGAGTTGACCGTCCAAGGGCGTAGCGGCCCAACGGGTCCAGCCCGGCTGTCAGACCGCGAGTACCGCCGCTACCGCGAGATCGACCCAAAGCTGGCACAAGAAGCGGTGGTGCAAAACTTTTTTGCCGAACTAGACTTGGACGGAGAAGAGGACCCGGTGGAAAAGGCGCGTCGCATCTACGCTCAATTGGCTGAGACCAAGCGCTTTAAAAAAACCAAGGAGCCATCGCAGGACCTGGCCTCTTCCATCCACATGGTGTTGAACGACGGCGGCGGCCACTGTATCACACTGTCCAATGCCTTTATCGCCCTTTGCCGCTTACAGGGAATCGCGGCGCGAGAGGTCACCGGTGCCTTAGCTGTGTACCCTGCTGACGAGGGTCGTTTTGCGATGGCGGTCTATAACGAGATTCTCTTTGGGCACACGTGGGCGGAAGTGTTTGCGCCGGAGCGCGGTTGGATGCCGGTGGAGTTCCACGGTATTGTCATTGGCCCACAGGCGGCGACGGAGGACAATGTCGCCGATGCTGCATTGCGCCGTCATATCGCCGAAGTCGGCAGTCGCTATGTCGATTTTTACTTTGGCCAGTTGGATTGCCACCGCGTGGTGTGCTCCAATTCGGTCAAGGCCCTACCGCAACTGGTGGCTCGGCGCGAGACCGCGTCCGGGCCGCAATTCCACATGCCGGAGGGCTTACAATACGAGTGCCAGCTCGTCATGGAGTGCATCTGAGATGGATATTTCCGTGGTCATAGCCACCCACAACCAGCAGGAACGTCTGCAGCTAGTGTTAGCCGGATTGCGCGGCCAGACCCTATCGGCTGAGCGCGTTGAAGTGGTGGTCGTGGACGATGGCTGTAGCGATGGGACGGCTGAGATGCTCGACGAGGTGGGTCGCCAGATGGAGCTAAAGGTGATTTGCCTGCGGCCCAACGAAGGGCGTTGCCGGGCGCGCAACCGGGGTGTGGACGCCGCAGCGGGAGAATTCGTCGCTTTTTTGGACGGGGACGCCCTGCCTCATCCACAATGGCTCCAACGTCATATCGAAGTGCTAAAACAGGGCGGGCGGGAGTCCCTTTTGTGTGGTGCCGAATACAGTCTGCCCGATTTGGAGTATCTGCAAGATCCTCAGAATGGTATGCCGATGGAGGAAAAGACCCCGAGCGTAGTACGCGAGTATCTCCGCGTCCACCGACAGGAGTTGATCCTGACGGAAGATATGGCCCTCGGAGCCTTTGACCTCATCGAAGCCCGCGCCGAACTGGGCGGGTATCCCTTTCCCGAACTTGAGACCATGCAGGAACAGATCGCCGCGCTCTTTGCCCGGCATCCCGATTCTCCCATTGGTTGGATAGGTTTTTTCCCGCACAACGGCGTGGTCTCTAGAGAGGCTTTTTTAGCGGTGGGCGGTTTTGATCCCGACATGGCTTTTAGCGAAGGATGGGACCTAGCCTATCGGCTGCAACAACACGGGTGTCGGCCCTGCTTTGTCCCCGAGGCCAAGACCTATCACCTCTATCACTACCACGATTTTTCCAACCCACTCAAGGCGCATGAGGAGACGCTCGCCCCTCAACGGGCTATGCGGTACATGGAGCAGAAATACGGCGATCCCAAGTTGCTGCTATTTCACTTCTGGCACGCCAGCATATGGCCGGATCCCTTCCTGCCCGAAGAGACGTTGCTGGCAGACCTGATAGAATTTCACCATGCGTACGCGCACTGGCCCACCAGCCGCCTGCGCGATCTGCGGATATTATTGGCCCATCACCCGACATGGGCCGAACCAAGCGGAGCGCGAATCCCATGAAGTGGCCAACGTCAGCGATGAAACATGCCCTGCGATCCGGTGGGTTGGTCGCGTTTGTGGCCCTATCGTTGCTACCCCCTTCGCGTCTCAGTGCCTTCACTTGGGATTTTGCCCAGGAAGGTGATACCCAAGGTTGGGTAGCTTGGGAAAGTGAGGCTTCGGGCGCGATAATTAGAGCACCGCTGCATTCGGAGACGACCGGCGGAGTATGGCGCGTTGCTCCCCGGGATTTTACTCCCGGTATCCGTCCGATAGTCGAATTGATCTCCCCACCGATTGGCCGCGATTCGGCCCTATTCAACCGAGTGCGCGTCCGCCTGCGCGTACTGCATACACAGCCGGTCGAGAGTCAGATTACGCTTCTGTGGAAGAATCCCACGAACAAGAACCACCTAGGATTCTTTATTAACGCGCCGCCGGGAACGGGGATTGATCACATTACCTTGTTAAAGAGCCAACGCCATACGTACACGGCGGATTGGCAGGAGGTGACGATCGATAGTGTGGCGTCTAAGACCTACGTAAGCGGGGATAAGGTATATCGGCGCGTCTGGGAAGGTGAGTTGCTCGAAATACGCCTTCGCCTGCCCTTGTTCAACTACTTGAAAGATGTCGAGGGGCCGGGGGAAATCCCTGCGGCGGTGGAAGTTGATTGGATCGAGTTGACCCATGCGGAAGGGCCAGACTCAGAGGGCGCACCGCCGAGAGGGGAAGAGCCGCATCCCGTGGGAACGCTCTTTGCGCTACCACATTTCTACCCTCTAGATCTGCATGGATTGGACATAGGGCAGCGCGGTCGGCCCGTAGCCGAATTGGGCGATCTGGATGGCGATGGCGACTTGGACATGGCGGCGGTATGGGAAGACTGGAATCCCAGTACTGATTCTGGTGAGGCCGGTTGGCTATGCACATTCAATGAAAGGGGGCGTTTCTCTGCGAAGGTCCGCGTTGAACCATTCCCCGAAATTGGTCCTATCCCTAGGCTGGTCGGTGCCGATTTATTCGGCGATGCCCGCATGGAACTCATAGTAGGTTTTGGTCGTTCACTTGACCTATTGGCGCATTCATCCGCCGGTTGGTCGGTGGCGCGGCAAGTGGATGGGGCGATTCCCTTGGGTATAGGCGATGTCGATGGGGATGGCGACGAGGATCTGTGGCTGACCGAGTTCTACTCCAAGGCATCGTCACGTGCCGTCATTTTGCTCAATGACGGGAAGGGACGGTTCGACGAACAAATGGCTCTGGCCCCGGAGTTGGGCGAGTTTGATTGGTTTCCCATGCGTCTGATCCACCACGTCCCGGGTGGCCGCAAGACTGGATTGCTTTGGGGAGGCCCTGATGTTGGCACTCCGCATGACTACATGGCGACCTATTTGGACGACAATGGGAAAACCATCCAAGAGTATCTCCGAGTGGATGCGGCGGCCGATTTGATCTGCTATGCGGGCGATTTTGATCGGGATGGCGATACCGATATGGTTGCAGGAAGAGCCGTCGCCTCTATGACTATAGGCTCTGTGCTCACCGGACTGGATTTTTTGATCAACCGAGGAGACGGCATCTTGGACAAGGTTGCATGGTATGAAAGGGGGTACGTGCAACAGGACATGGTATTTTCCGATCTAGATGAAGATGGTCTGTTGGACGCAGTGTTTGTCGATTGCGATTTCCGCCAGCCAGCACTTGTCGTCAGCATGGGAAGGAAGAATGGAGTTCCACGGCGGGAAGGCCACTACCCGCTGCAAGGATTGGGCGGAACGATCATAAGCGGCGATGTGGATGGAGATGGAGATCTAGACTTGGCTGTGCTGGAAAATGCCGTGCGCGGTGGGGGCAGTGGCCTATACATACTGTCTAACCAGACAAAAACAGACGATTGAATGGGCAGCCCTGCCGACAAGAGAGGGACATAAGACCATGAAACGACCGTGGAAAGTTCCGTTCCGCAAGAATAGCAAGCTGCAAAGCTGCTTGGTGTTATCGCTGGCGTTGCATCTGCTAGTGCTTTTCGGCCTCATGCCCCACGAGCGGGTTACGCAATACCCGGTGCTGCCACAGATCATGGTCGAGTTCACCAAGCGTCCGCCGCCGCAGCGAAGCCTCACCCGCCGCCAACGGCCCCAACAGCGTCCGTTGGTGCGGCGTCCGGCCCTGCAAGCGGCTCCGGTGGTGGCGCAGCGTCCGGCTCCTACGGCGTCGCGTCCCCTGCCGATGTTGCAAGCGGCGTCGCTGCGGATACCGACGGCGTCGCTGCCGGATCGGCTGGAGCTGCCGGTGCCGGATTTCCCGGCGCGGCAGATTGGACCGCAGATGCGGGCGGGCGCACTAGAAGGGACGCGACAAGGG
>JAJEFJ010000072.1 GCA_022820485.1 Candidatus Latescibacterota bacterium | reverse complement strand
TTGCCGCTCTTCGCGGGCGCGCTCGTAGTCCTCGCGGACCGAGCGCAGCTCTTGGCCGGTGACCACGCCGCGCTCCTTGAGGCCGATCATCTGCTCGTGCTCGATTTCGACTTCGGCTTCGCGCGCTTTGGCCTGCTCTAGAATTAAGTGCGCCTCTTGGAGGTCGAGCAGGATGCGCTGCTGTTCTTTAGTCAAGTTTTCAGCTTGGGCCGCGAGGGCGCACAGCAGCAGTCCGAAGATATAGACGATTGAAGACATTGCTGTCCTCCTTTCGGTAGCAACTCAGTTGTCCTTTACATTCGACCGCTCGTCCTCAGCAGTTCTTCTACGAACTCAACCTTGTCGTCTATCTGGAGTTCGCGGTATAATTCCAATGCTTGCCGCCACTGAAGTAAGGCATCATAAGGGGCCTGATTCGACGCATAGACTCCCCCTAAGCTAACCCTAACGTCGGCTACGGCCTTCAAGTCCGATACTTTCTCAAACCGTTGCACGGCCTGCCGATACGCCTCTTCTGCCGCATGAAAGTTTTCAACCTTCACGTAGGCATTACCCAAAATGGCCGCTTGTACCGCCCCACCTTTGTCGTCTCCAATCGCGTCAAACAGCACCCTAGACTGCTGGAACAACTCCGCAGCTTCTCGCGTGTCACCTTTCTCCAATAGCACCTGCCCCAGACCGCCCAAGGCGCGAGCCTCAAACTGTTTATGGCCTAATTTTCGTTGGATGCCCAGCGTCCGACGATACATGGCTTCCGCCTCATCAAATCGACCCGTCTGACTATATACGCTCCCCAAGACGCCGTAGTGATGCGCCACCGTGTCGCGCTGGAGTCGCTCCTCAATCTCAATGCCTTTTTTTAGAATGTCCTCGGCCTCGGCCAAACGCTGCTGTTGGAGATAGACCATACCCAAGCCCTGATAGTGGCCAGAAATACCCGGCAGATCGCCGAGTTCCTCGCACACGTTCAGCCCCTGCTGGAAGAGGCCCTCGGCCTCCTCTAGTTTGTTTTGCTGGAGTGCCAACAGCCCCAAGTTGCCGCATTCTTCCGCCCAATAGGCTCTATTGCCCGACGCCTCGTGGAGTTGCTGAGCACGGGTATGCAGGTCTCGCGCCTCAGCGATTTTTCCTCGGAGATGGGCGACAAAGCCTCTGTTGCTATAGCTGACGGCCAGCCGCTCCTCATCACGACGTTCACTATTGATCTCAAAGGCCGCATCGAGATAGTCAACCGCCTTATTCATCTGCCCCTTGACTTGATACATAAGCCCCAAGCCGCTACACGCATCGGCTTCCATCTCCCGGTCCTGCCACTGCCGTGCTTTCGCAAGGGCTCTTCGGTAAAGCCCTTCGGCCTTGTCGAGTTCACCTTGTTCCTTGCAATAGCGGCCCAACAGGAGACAAGCCTTCGCTTGGGTGCGTACATCTCGATTTTGTGCGACCCGCGCCCGCTGTATCGCTACGTCGCGTTCGGGAGTTAACGGAATGATTTCCATGTGTTCGAGATACCCTCCTTCTCAGCCTAAAGCCCACTGGCTCGGACGATGGTCCAACAGGAATTGATACTGCTGCCAGTCCGCATCCGTGAGGGTCCGGTAGCGTTGGTCGAACTCGACTAAGTCCTCTACTAGGGATTCTTCGGGCAGGAACGGGTCTGGCCACAGGTGAGCGAACCAAAAGTAGAGCAAGCGGATGCGCGGCTCTTGAAATTTGTCAGCCATATACTCGATGGCCCGATGGCGCACCGCCGTCGCTGCGGCGTTGAAGTCGTGGAAATGGTATAGATGATAGGTGTCCGCCGAAACTCCATAGAGCCGACACCCGTACTGTTGGCATCGGTATGCCAACTCCCATCCCTCGCAAAAAGGAATATTGATATCGAACCCGCCGAGGGATCGCAGTACCTCGCGGGGAAGGGCACTGTTGTGGGGCGTTAGACCAAGCCAAGCCACGGCAGCGTCCGGGCAGCGGCGAAAGAGATCGATTTGTTCGTCCTGCATCTGTTCCAGTTCGGGAAACGGATAGCCGCCGGGGAGGGCACGCTCGCGGATTGTTGCGAAATCGTGGCGAACCATCGCTTCGGTCAAGATCAACTCCGCCCGGTGGCTCTCTAGGTAGTACTTCTGGACGCTGGGGATGGCGACATTAGCGAGCGACCCGCGCTGGGGATCTTGGAAAAACTCCAATTCGGCTAGCGAGTATAGCTGGCCGCACAATACGCTATCTGACCCGTGTTCTCGAAAGGCGTCTAAATACGTTTGTAGCAGGTCAGGGGCCGGCAGAGCGTCTCCGTCGAGCAACACGACTAGGTCTCCCGCAGCTTGGTTAATCCCTCGGTTCCGCGCCGAGCAGCGCCCTTCGTTCGGATAGAGTCTGATCGGCTTCATATTGTCGATGTGCAACGCATCGAGCATCTCTGTCGTGCCATCGGTCGAGCCGTCATCAATCACCAAGACCTCAAAGCACTCGGGCGGAAGGGTCTGGCCCTCCAAGCCGCTCAAAACCAAGCGGAGCCGTTCCCGTTGGTTGTACGTAGGTATGACGACACTAATTTCCATGGTCAGCCTTCATCGAGGATCTCGGTCTGCAAGTGGCACTCATACGGCAATTCGGTCTGCAAGTCCCACCGATTGGGATCGTTGGCCTGAGCGTTTGGCCGCTCTACGAGGCATTGCGGGATATTTTTGACGGAATTGGAACACCGAATGCGTTGGGTATCCAAATGACCAAAGTAGTAGGACCAATACGGGTCAGTGTTCGTCTCGATCAGGCGGCGCAGTGCCGGGTCGGCGACATTGTGATCCGTCAGGGCGGTCTGCCCGATGACAATGCCGTGGAATTCGACGGGCACCCAGCCCTTTTTCGCCAAATAGACCTCAGTCCAAGTGTGGCCGAAGATAGGCTCTCTATATGTGTCAATAGCAAAGCTATCGTCCCCGTTAGGATACCCGATCAAGGCACCGGCGACCTCGCGTACAGGGATTCCATCTAGACGGCACAGGGCCATAAACGCTCGGGAAAGCGTGATACAATGACCGCCGGTATCGCCCAAGATGGCTTGAGTGCTGTACCCAATACTCTGGCTGGGGTCTTTGGTTTTCTTGAACCTTTTGGTGTGCATCAGGGCCTCGTATAGAGCACGGGCACGATACTCGTCGCTGCGCCTTTCCCTAGGGCCTAGTTCCTGCCGGAAAACCTCGACTTCGGGGCAATCCACCAGAGCAGGGTCTAGGCTCAAATACCGTTTCCGCTCGATGGGACTTAGAGGAATCGGCTGAGACCCATTAGCTAGCGGGAATTCTTCCACAGTCAACTCGCAGATATAGCTCAGCTCCCAAGTCTCGCTTTCAGCGGAACCTTTGGTCAGCTCGTAGTTGTAGAAAAAGCCCATCGTCGGCACCAACACGGCTTCCATACCATCAGGCTCGCAGGTGATGTATTGGATATCCCGTTGACCGCCCCCTTCGATGGGATAAGGCAGGAAGATTCGGGTACGCTGACCGGTTTGAAGCGGCGCTGGATCGATCCGCAACTGATAGGTCATTCGGTATCGCTGCCATTTTTTGCGGCCCCGGATACCCTTTTCGTCTTGAATGAAAAATCGGTTGCGCTTGTGCTCCAATGCTCGATAATCGGCCTCAAAAAAGCGAGGCTCGTGGTCGTAGAGCCAATTCCACGAATCAATGCGATCGTAATACAACGCCTCGTGAATTTTGTGGTGCGGTAGTCCCCGGCCCGTGCCTTCGTGCAGAATCGCCTCTACGTCCTCGGTTGAAAGGGGAGTACTAGCGACCAGATAGCGGACGAATTCCCGTCTTTCCATAGCATAGCGCGAGTCGAGTTGATGCGGTTTTTCTTGGGCGAGGAAGAAGCCATCTATTAGGTCGGCAGCGGCGTGGCCTCCGTGCCATGGGGACGGCGCTTTGGCGAAAGCACGGCACGACGCCGCGAACTGAGAATCATCTCCTATCACTCGATACAGGGCCGTTAAAATCTCGTCGGCCTGAAATGCCTTCCGGTCGAGCTTTATGCCCAATCCGAGTTGCTCAACGCGATTCAAGTGGTATTCCTGATCCAAGTCCTCAGGGGCTCCGATGATAGGCACCCCGCACCGCAGGGCCGGATACATAGCATCCATGCCGACGATACCCACTAACGCCCGCGCCTGCTGCAAGACCCACTCGCCGGGGAGAAAGTCCGTCACCCGGACATTGCTATAACGGCTCGTTCCATCCCAGCGGCCAGCCGTGGTGATGAGCAAACGGATGGGTTCGTGCGCCACAGCCTCAATCAACTCCTCCAAGTAGTTGGGAGGCCGCCCACTGCTGCCACAGGGCACATAGACCAGCGGCCAAGATAAATCCCAATCTTGGTCAAGAATCGCAACCGCCCCTTTTGTCTGTGGGGCATCCAGCAAAGGACCGACGTAGTGATACCCTGGAGCCGCTTGTTCTGGAGGCGGATGGAATTCGGGCATGTCCGCCAGCAGGTACAGTTTTTTCTGCGGCTTCACCTCATGGGCCTTGCTCTTGAGATACGCACCAAACGGCCCCGGCTCGGTGCTGAACGACGACATCAGCCGTATGGGAAACGGATAGCCCGGCTGGTTATACGCTTGGCTTATGATGGCCTCGTCAACCCCTTCAAGCTGAGCCGCTATGGAGAGGGTCGGCTTCATATCTTGGATTACTAAGGCCGGTTTGATGGCTTGAATCAAGCTCCGTTCCGACTGAACGCAGCGATCAATCCACTCCAAGTCGTAATAGCCGTATTCACCCCAGGCCACGTATTCGTCCATCCGTTCTTGCGGCAAGGTCTCGACATCGTGTACGGGGAACCCTTCATCGGTGACTCGCTCAATATGGGGGCCGCGCCCGGCGCACTCGACCGGATAGCCTTGCCCCCGCAGGGCGCGAGCGAGCACGAGCGGGCGGATGGTGTGCGCCAAGCTGTACCCGTGAAAAAAGACGAGGATTTTTCGTTGGTCCCGCGTCAGTTGGTCCAGTTCCATCCATCGACGGAGCCAACGATCCCAAAGCAGCAATCGCTCAGCAAGTTTAGCTGTGATGGAATGTAGCATAGAGCCTCGATCTATTGGACGCCTACCGCGTCAGGGCGAATATGGGAATCGCTACCGGATTATCCCCAATATGGACGATAATTTCGCAATCGGTCTGGCCGATCGGGAAGTTGCTCTCGTTGCGTACTTCGACGACTAGCCGCCGATCCGTTTCCCAGCTCCAGTCGAAAGCGAATGTGGGGGCTGGACACTTCGATTGCACCTGCACCGGGACCCGCGCCGCATCGGGTGCAACGCGCACCGCGGCCGTTTTCATTTGCCGTCGGTGAGGCTTGCCCATGCCAAAAGAAAGAGCGGATGGAGCTACTTGGAACCGGTCTAGTACCTTTCCTTGGATATGCACGGTCTGCCGCAGTGTCCGGGCACTTCCTGCCAAATGGACTTCGACTAGGGCGTCGATTCGGCTGCCCCAAGTCAACGCCTCGTCTGTCCGAATCAACAACCCCGCACCCGCATCGGTAGGATATGCCACGACGCCTTCGCCCTGCACTGCTACCGAGTCGATCACGAGTGGTTGGTCGGCAATCTGGGCAAGCGATAGGTGGCGCTCTAAAGGCAGGGTAGTGAAGTCTATTTCTCCGAAGTCTATTTCAGCGGGAAAGGGCGACACGGCCTGTACTTGGAGATTCAGCGCCCACAGGGAATCCTCGCCGGCGATTTTGACTGCAACATGGCTCTTAAAGGAGCCTGAACGATCCGCCGTATTTACATCGACTTTTAGCTGATATTCTTCACCGGCTTTCAGCACACCCGTGGGGAACTCGACCCCGGTGCAGCCGCAGCCCGTCTGTACGTTTTCTATCTCGATATCGGTGGTGGGCTTGAACGCAATTGAGTGTATGCTGTTTTGGCCGCTATAAACCGAATCCAGTACCACTTCTGAGGGCAACTGGGCACCTATCGGGTAGGCGATCAACAAAAGCATGAGCAGGGACATAACCAACACCTTTCGTTGCGGTTACAGTGAGCCCTAATCGACAATAGACGAACGCAACCAGACCAAGTACGCGGCCAGATAGGTGAATACTGCAAAGAAGCCGAGTAGAGCTAAATCGACGATGGCCGAGCTAGCTAACGACGCTGCGGAGAGGTTTTCTGCAAATACCGGTATCTGATCCAGTTTTACCTTTTGTGTAGATAGCCCGGTCTTTACAAATGGAATATGCAGACTGCGCGAGTCGGCCCGATCTAGGGCGAGCAGACTTTCCTCGAAACGCTGTGCATAACTTCGGGCTTGATCGATAAAATGACGATACCGCGGCAGGCCAGTACCCGCCATTGCCTCCATCGCGTATTGATAGGCTCCCATGGGAGAGACTCGGACGATGTTTTGTGCTAAATTGACCTGTTGTATCCGACGCAGTAGCTGGGCATTTTCTAATTCTTGGTGATGAGTACGTTCTGACCGCAATGCGCTGGAAAATTTTTTGATAAACGCAGGATCGAGCCGATTATTATTTTCCTCTGCCAAGCCGAAAGCATGCCCCCGAATGGGATGCCAAATGAAAGTGCCGTCGCCGTGCTCGTACACATGCTTGGTGTGTTCTAACTCATGCGTCTCTTGGTGAAATAGCTCGGCTATAGTCTTCCCGGTCTGCGGCCACAGCAAAACCATACTCACCCAGATGAAGAGCACTGTCGTCAGGCTGACCCGCCTAGTGGAACTATGGGCTGATATGAGCAACCCTAGCGAGGTACAACCCGCCAGATAGACCACCGAGATTAAGACCATGACCGCGATACGCACGGCATGCGAGAAATCCAGCGACAGCTCGGCGAGTACCAAGACGATTAACAGGTTGAGCACCACGCTGAGTACCAATACCCCGCTCAAGACCAGCAGCGCACCCCAAAATTTGCCCCACAGCAGCGTATGGCGCGGCAGGCTGTTGGCCATGACTAGCTTGAGGGTGCCGCTTTCCTTTTCGCCGACAATAGCGTCGTGTGTAAACAGGAAGGCGGCCAAGCTCAGCAAGACGCCGATGACGAAAACCCAATCAATGGTGATAAAAGTAGAGAGTAGGGGAGCATCTTTTAACTCGGTCGGAAAAGATAGAATCCACGGCCAATAAAAACTTTTATCAATGCTCCTGCCCTCGCTATATACCGCCATATAGACCAAGTATGATTCAGCACCTATTTTGTCTGGTAATTTGTTGTCGGCAAAACCAGCACAAAACGCCAATTCACTGGGTTTCTTATAAAACACCCCAGGACCTTCAAGCAGTAGCTGGCACAGGCCTGCGGCACCATTGTCGCGCAGCGTTTGGTGTTGCTGTGTGATATTTTCTCTATATACATCTCGCTCGAATCGATGGGTACTATAGACGAGGACGAGCGCATTGAGCACCATCAAGCCAACGCATAGCATCAGCGTCAGACTAAACCGCAGGCTTTGGATATGCGCGATGAATTCCCGTTTGATAATAGTCGTCAGCATGATCCGTTCACCGCCTAATATCGTAGCGAGAAAAGAGCCTTATTACGGCAAGCCAAGTTAGGCCCGCATAGAGAAACAGGGACAGGAGGCCCGGCGCAATTCTACTTAGCCGTTGCGCGAGGGGCTCACGGCGCTCGGCAAATACAGGAAGATCACTGAGGTCGAGAGCCGCTCTCTTAGCCATTCTTTCCTCACGGGTCATACTTGGAATACCTATAAATTCTAGGCTCCCGAACGCGTCGTGCGCCCTTAGATACTCTAGGAGTTGCTCTCGGTACTGACGAGCCTGATGGATAAAATCATAAAAAACCCCTGCATCCGTACCGGCCAAGCCACCAGTAACCTCTAGGTAAGCTCCCGCCGGCGTAATCCTCTGCAATTGGGCGTTTAGGCGGACTAGTGAGCGGGGCCGGCCCTCCCAAAGAGGACTGCAAGCCTGCCAAACTTTTTGGGCATACTGGAGACGTAGATTCTCCCCGGCCCTCAGCATGTTTAAGAAGTCGGCTATACGACCATCCTTCCGAATCCCTCCGATCTGGAAATTCGGCGTGCTGCCACCACTATATCCATACCCATAAGTTACTAAGTGGAATGGCGGATAGGTATCGCCCAGCCCCGCTGTACGCACCAAGTCGTTAGCTTGTTTTTTGTGCTTGCTCCATAGTTCATTTTCCATAGCCTTGGCTTGCTGGGTATCCTCCTGCCGGTGAAACTGCTGATTGACTAAAAATGTAATGCCGCTCGGCATAATAATCACCAAAAGAGTCCAGATGAATAGGCTATATATCAGGCTCGTCGAAGTGTTGTGGGTGTAGCACGAAATAGCCATGCCAATTAGGTAGAATATGGCGATGTAAAACAGGGAAGCCAGCCAAGTCCCGATGATGCCTACCCAGTCGATTCCTGTAAGCTGGACATGCTCAGAAGCAATGAAAAAAATTGCCAGCCCAAGAAAGCCCAGGAAGATAGGTATATTGAGGAGCGTAATACCGCCCAAGAATTTGCCTATCACGACCTGCATTCGGGAGACGTTCGTCGCCAGCATCAGTGCTAGGGTGCCGTCTTCTTTTTCTCCTGAAATAGACTCGCAGGCGAAGAGAATAGCCAACAGTGCTAAAAAAATTTGGATGACGTGAACGACATCAAATGAACCTATTATGGCGAGTAAGGGATTGCCGGTGGTCGATAAGGTATTTTTATCGGCAAGGTAGGGTATCTCGTATATCTCAATGGGCACTACCGAGTTCTTTTGCTCGGTGACGCCCCGGTCCATGACTTCGAGTGGACTCGGTGTGCGGACAACTTTGGTCCGCAATTTGTGGTAGCTATTTATCTTGCGGAGTTCGTCGGCCGTTTCTGCGACTATGCGATCTTGCTCGGCCTGTGCTCTTTCGTAACTTGCTAGGCGCAGCAGTCCAATGACCCATATAAGCGATACTACAATCAGGGTACAGTAGATAAAACGCCGACTGGTTAGCTGCTCTAGCAACTCTTTTTTCCAAATGGTTTTTATCATACTGGCCACCTTCGATAGGTTAGAGAGCAGGTAAGCAAATATTGATCGAGCTTACCTGCTCTCTAGCTTTGCTAGATGGATGTGCTATGTGCTATGCGCAGCTAGTTTCAATGGAAACATTACCATTACTGAAAGTAACTGTCGACCTGCACAGGTCATCAGAAGGGCATGACCACGTTACTGTGTGGCCACCCGCTGTTACGCTGCAGTTCTCCTCGGTCTCCTCGGCCTTTGCTTGATTCGGTAAGAGCCAAGCCGTTAGGCCGACGAGAGTGAGCCCTGCTCGTACGAATATCCGCTTCATGGTGAATTCCTCCTGTAAAAGATTTACAGTAAGTTAAAGAAGTAGGTCCTTCCTACTTCTCCAGGGCTATAGAATACTTCCAAATGACGCCACAGCTTCTTGTCTTGATCCCACATCAAACGAAAAAACGATAATGTGCGTTTTGGTTTTGGGACTGGATCAGGTGTAAACGCGAGTGGTTCCTCTACAATGAATAATACATCCGCACAGATGATTTTCTTCCCGACCTCTAAAAGTGCTGGAAGTTTACCATTTAGATCTGTCGGATAATGTCTATATCCCATAGGTAACATTCCTCGATCAGATGCCAAGCGTACGAATGTCGGATCCTCTTTCCTCAACTCAAATACCCTAAAGCTACTGTCGTGGAACGATACGTTTTCTATAATATATTCGTGGTTGCTTGTTGCATTTTTGTGCATTGAGCGAAAAAACGGTAGTGCCCCTTCCTGTGCAGCGGTCTCAGCCTGCTCTCTGACATCATCAATGAACTTTTTAATTACCTTCTCTATCTCTTCTTCGCTTGTTAGTGGGGTACCATCTGGCCCTTTGATGATGATGCTTGGATTTTGGGCATTTTCCCGAGCGAAATTAGCCCATCCCATACTTTGGTTTATGTATCTTTCCTTGTTAAATCCCGCCCTTAGATAAAAGATCGCTGCCAAGCTATCGTTGCCCGACTCGGAAAACGCAATCAAATACTGGCGTAACCAATCTCTCAAGCCACGCTCTTGCTCCAAGTCGATGGCCGTTTCCAAGTTGATCGGTATCGCGTCGATGGCTTGGTCTAACTCCTCACCTGCTTGCACCTTAATCATCTCAAGGCTGTTTATGTAGTTGTTAAACTCCCGTATGTTTTCTTTAGTAAAGCCGCCATACCCTCCTTCTCGCGCTTGGCTCGGCGAGGATAGCGAACTTAGGCCGATAATAAATGCACTACAAAATAGCATTAGCGTTTTCATAGCAAGCCTCCCTGCGTATGCTATTGTGAGCTTCTATTAATGAGACGGATATCGGCGGAGAAAAGTTTTACCGGGAGAGCAAAAAAATTAAAAACGGGGCAGATTGCGGAGCACGAAAGAAATTGAAGATATAGGTCGATCTACTTCAAAACGACCAGAGACGTCTTCGTACACGGCAGAGACAAACTTTAGCTAGGGGATCTTTAGCTTTCGACCTAAGTACGCGACAGTAAGATGGGTTGATATTGTCAGGCGATTTTATACTGCAAACGGCGATATAGCAACCCTAAATCATTCAAGACTGGATTCCCGCTTGCGCGGGAATGACGCATAGGTAAAAGAGACCGGGCTGATGAACGCATGCTTTCAAATCATTTAGGACTGCTATAGTGGGCTATACTATACCCGACAGACTACAGGCGATTTTTTTATTTACCGCGTTTCCCACACTACCTTTTCGCGGAAGCCATCGAGATCCAAGTCGCCGCGAGCGTAGGCGTCAATGGTAGATTTCGGGACCCGCAGAAGGTGAGTTTGATCTGGGTCGTATTTGATGGCTTTGGGTTCAGAGCCCTGCATAGTATGGGTCGTCCGACCAGTGCGATATTCGATGATGACGTGCTCGTCGGATTGGACTTGGCTGAGGGTCGGGCCGTAATCGGCAACGGATTCGACGATGTTGGCCTTGACGTCGTCGAGGGGTAGAGGTCTGAAGCGGAACACCGAGTCATTAATAAGAAAAAGAGCCCCTAAATTTGGCTGATACATCCCCAGAGTGGGTTGGCTACCAATTAAGGGATGACGATCTTGTCCCGAAACTTGGCCGAGGATGCCGGCCATGATGTCGATTTTTTTAGAGGCACTGTGCTCAGAAAAGGCGATGCGCTGGCGAAAAGCAGCCGAGTCTATACGCCCTTCGCGAAAGGCGTCAATGGCTGATTTTTTGGCGGTGGCGGTGATCAGAGAGGCAGCAGCGGCAGCGCGATGATGGCGGGGAGTAAGGCCGTGGACCTGAGCGACTATGGATCCGTGGGGGGGCGTATCGGCCTCCGCAACGTCAGCCAACAGAGAGTCTCTTACCCCCACGACTATTCCCTTGACTTCGACTTCGCTCTCCGTGGGTAATTCTTCTAGGTGCTTCCTCAGTCTGGTTATCGCCGCGACTTGTTTGTCTGTGTCTAAGAACGACACAGAATCCCCAAAGGTCAGGACGAACTTCTCAAAATCGAAGGCCCCCTCCCCAACAGCCATGGGCATAATGGCTTCGATTTGTTTGGTAAGGTCGAAAGATGCGGAATCTACACTGACTATATAGCCATCGGTGTAATTTTCTAGGACGCTTGCTAGGTCGCTTGGACGAGCAAGCTGGTAGCAGACCGTAATCCGGTCGTCTGAGTCGAGCTGACCGATGTTGCCGGCGTAGTTGCCCAGAAATTCGGCGACTAGGTCGTGGATTTCTGCCAGCGATTTCTCGTACGATGAGGGGCCGCCCCCCGATTTTAACTCAAGAAACTTGACGCCCTTTTCATCCCATGCGGCCGATAGGCTGGGATGTGCCTGCCTAGGCCATGATCTTTCGGTAAGAAAGAGGACTCCGTAGCTGTCGAGGTACAAACCACGGGGGGAAGAGTCGATCGGATCAGGCGCGTCGAGATGTAAGTTGCCAAGCACCCCCTCCATGATGCGGATGTCGCGCTGCATGCGCTGGGGGTCCATGTCAGCGAGGCTGGTAGTAGCTAAGAGGCCAGCGACTAGGATGGTTCGGTAGAGCGTAGTCATGGCAATCTCCTATGGGTCGATATAGCGCATTGCCGGCAGCACTTCCATCACGGGTGCTTCGTCGCGGCGCAAGTGGATGTAGATCTCGCGGTCGAATTGTTCAAACTGGCGGTTGATGAGTTGCAAGTCTTGGTAGCGCTGGGCTTGAATCTCGGTCAGCAAATGGTCGAAGACGCGCTGCTGGCGCATTTCAGAAGCCCGCAGCAGTTGGTTCATTAACGCGACGGTGCCCTCCTGTGTGGCCAGTAAATCCGCCCGCGTGGGAGGTTCGTCCGCCAGTGTCTCTCCCCACTTGAGGTCGAGTTCGCCGGCGCGATAGCTGAGTTCAAACTCCGGCCACGCGAAAAAGAGGACCACAGCGGCCGCAGCAGCAGCGGCCAAACCCGCCATCAGCCGGAAGCGCCGACGCGGCACCTCAGCCTCGACAAACGTCAGGTCGAGGCGCGGGGTCTCGTCCGGCCAAGCCCGCAGCAATGCCTGCGTACTGGCAAGCGCGTCGAGTTCGCGGCGGCACGTCGCACAGGCGGCCACATGTTCTTTCATGCGCTCCTGTTCACCTTCCTCGCATTCTCCGTAGAAAAAGGTGATCAAGTCTTCTTTTTTTACGTTACAGTCCATCTCGGTCAATGTCCCACTGGTTAAAGGTTTTTCGCAGGGCCTTGAGGCCGTAGTAAAGGCGCGACTTAACCGTGTTGATCGGAGCGTCGAGCACTTCGGCGATTTCCCGAAACTTCAGCCCCTCGTATTCCTTGAGCACCACGACGACTCGCTGTTCTTCGGGCAGAGCCTGCAAGGCACGGTTGAGCAGATCGCGCAGCTCACCCTTGTCCGTATCGGCGGCTTGACACAGGGCCGGATGCGGCCGGTCGCTTGCTTCCTCGTACGCGTCAAGCGAAACGTGCTGCACTCGCTGGCGCAGGTGGTCGCGGCACAGATTGGCGGCAATCTGATAGAGCCACGTAGAAAAGCGCTCGGGGTCGCGCAGCCGGTGCAACTGACGATAGGCGCGGATAAAGCTCTGCTGGCAGAGGTCGCGCGCGTCTTCGACATCGCCGCTGTAGCGGAGCGCGAAGTGGTAGAGGCGATTCTGCCAGCGCCATACCAAGAGATTGAACGCTTGGTGCTGACCAGCCCTGAAACGCAGGATGAGATCGGCGTCGCTCATACCCTCTAAGACGAAGACCGAGCACAAAAAGTTTTACGCGCGGAAAATGTTAGCGAAAAAAGTAGCGAAAAAATTAAGCCCTGATGTTACGCAGTTTTATTGTTTGCGGCTTCCTGCCGTTGCTGTCCCGAATGGTCATTCCCGCGCAAGTGGGAATCCAGTCTGCACCTAGGCCACCAATGGGACTTTCTGGATGCCTGCTTACGCAGGCATGACAAAGGCTGCGTAACGTTAGTTCCTAATTCCCATCACAAGTCAATCCAGTAGCGCAACTTTTCAATGAGCGGCGCGGGTTTGCGGCCCTCGGCGCGGAATGCTTGGCTGGGCATGGCCATCGCGCTTTCGAATTGGCCGCCGTTGTGTTCGATGATCTTGCGCGAGCCAATGTTGTCCGAGTCGCAGGTGACCAGCACGCGGCGCAGCCCGATTTCCCGCGATACCTCCAGCGTCAGGGCGAGGATGGCCTTGCCGTAACCGCGACACCGCCGCGAGGGTCGAATGCTGTAGCCAATGTGCCCGCCGTAAGTAAGCAGATAGGGAGTGCTGAGCTCAGGTCTTATAGAGGTTTGGCCGATGTAGTCGCCGTCGTGTACAAGCCAGAGCACCCGATCTGGGTACCGCACCCGCAAACCTGTCTCATCGGCCAGAGCCTTGAGGTCGCGCACGAATTGCGGGAACTGGTCGGCGAGGGAGTCGCTGTCGTAGCCGAGGGATCGGGCATACGTCGAGTCGAAACGGCCTTCGGCTAAAAACTCGGCCGCTCCCTTTAGGAAGCTATCCCGGTACAGGACGGAGGGGGAGACGAGGGATTGCATGATAGGTTGGATATAGCACGCGATAGGCAGGATTGTGAGGATGGGGGCAAGGTAGGGTGTGGGAGTTAGACCGTCAACTTGCGGCGCACTTGCCCATTCGCAGGCGCGTATATCATTAATTGCCTAATTTATAGCCACAAAAAAAAACCATTCACTGCACATAAGGAGAACTCAATGGAAATCGCGGCACAAAAGACCGCTGACCTAGACTACAAGGTCGCCGACCTAGCGCTGGCCGAATGGGGCCGACAGGAAATCATTCTCGCCGAGCAAGAGATGCCCGGGCTGATGGCCTTGCGTGAAGAGTACGGAGTCGCCCAACCACTCGCAGGTGCGCGAATTGCCGGCTCCTTGCACGCGACGATCCAGACCGCGGTACTCATCGAGACGCTCACCGCGCTTGGGGCACAGGTGCGCTGGTGCTCGTGCAACATTTTCTCGACCCAAGACCACGCGGCCGCGGCCCTTGCCGCCACCGGCATCCCGATCTTTGCCTGGAAGGGCGAGACCGAGGACGAGTATTGGTGGTGTACCGAGCAAACCCTGCGCTGGCCCGACGGCGCTGGCCCCAACCTGATTCTCGACGACGGCGGCGACCTGACCAAGTGGATCCACGAGAAGCACCCAGAGCTTTTGCCGGACCTCCGCGGCATCTCCGAAGAGACGACTACCGGCGTCCACCACCTCTACCAGATGCTCGAAGCCGGGACGCTTGCCGTACCAGCGATCAACGTCAACGACAGCGTCACCAAGTCGAAATTCGACAACCTCTACGGCTGCCGCGAGTCGCTAGCCGATGGCATCAAGCGCGCTACCGACATAATGATCGCCGGCAAAGTCGTGGTAGTAGCTGGTTACGGCGATGTCGGCAAAGGGTGCGCCGACGCCATGCGGGGCTTGGGGGCGCGGGTGATCGTCACCGAGATCGATCCCATCTGCGCATTGCAGGCGGCCATGGAAGGCTACGAGGTCAAGAAAATGGCCGACACCATTGCCGAAGGCGATATCTTCGTTACGGCGACGGGATGCCGCGACATCATTCGCATCGACCAAATGGAGCGGATGAAAGACGGAGCCATCATCTGCAACATCGGCCACTTCGACATCGAAATCCAAGTAGCCGAACTAGTGAACTATCGCGGAATTGAACGCATTGAGATCAAGCCGCAAGTCGATAAGTTCACCTTTCCCGATGGCCGCAGCGTCATCCTGTTGGCCGAGGGCCGCCTAGTTAATTTAGGCTGCGCCACCGGGCATCCCTCTTTTGTCATGTCCAACTCATTTACCAACCAAGTCCTGGCGCAGATTGAATTGCACACCCGTCACGAGCAGTATCCAGTCGGCGTGTACATGTTGCCCAAGCACCTCGACGAAAAAGTGGCGCGTCTCCACCTGCAAAAGCTGGGCGTCGAAATCGACGAACTAGACGACGACCAAGCCGCGTATTTGGGAATCCCAGCGGAAGGTCCTTACAAGCCGGAGCACTATCGCTACTAGCATCCCATGAACGTCGCCGTCCTGATCTCCGGTGGGGTCGATAGCTCGTTGGCCCTCGCACTGCTCCAGCGTGAAAAGCGGCTCGCCCTCAAAGCCTACTACCTCAAGATCTGGCTAGAGGACGAGCTGTTTTCGCTCGGCGACTGCCCGTGGGAAACGGATTTGACCTACGCCCGCGCCACCTGCGAACAGCTCGGGGTGCCGCTCGAAATCGTGCCGCTGCAAAGCGAGTACCGGGAGCAGATAGTCGAACACGCGTTGGCCGAGCTGCGCTCGGGGCGCACGCCCAGCCCAGATATCTGGTGCAACCAGCGCGTCAAGTTCGGAGCCTTTTATCAGCGGGTGGCCAACGAGTGCGAGCAAATTGCCTCCGGACACTACGCCCGCGTCGAGGAAAACGCGGACGGTTATCAACTCCGGCGCGCCGCCGATCCGGTCAAAGACCAGACCTATTTCCTCTCCAACCTGAGCCAAGCGCAACTCGCTCGACTCTGCTTGCCCATCGGCCACCTGCACAAGCACCAAGTGCGCGCACTCGCCGCAGAATTCGACCTGCCGGCCAAGGACCGCCCCGACAGCCAAGGCATGTGCTTCTTGGGCAAGATCAACTACCGAGACTTCGTCCGCTTCCACTTGGGAGAGGCCCAAGGCGACATCGTCGAGCAGGCGAGCGGAGAAAAGAAGGGCGAACACCCTGGCTATTGGTTCTACACCATTGGCCAGCGACACGGCCTGCAACTCGGCGGCGGTCCTTGGTATGTGACCGACAAAGACGTCGCCAACAACATCGTGTACATCGCCCACGGCAGCGCGCCAACGCGAACCGGACGCCGCGAACTAATCGCCGAACAAATCCACTGGATCGCCGGAGCACCGGAGCACGGCGCGCTCCATGTCAAGCTCCGGCATGGGCCAGCCCTGATCCCCTGTCAGGTGCAGATGCTCGCGCCGGATCGCGCCCACGTCGCCTTATCCACGCCCGATCCCGGCATTGCTCCAGGCCAGCACGCCGTGTTCTACGACGGTGAAATTTGCCTTGGCGGCGGCATCATCGCCTAGCTTAGCGCCCCTATAAACGTCCTCCTGTACTACGGCGCATCATTATTTTCTTGATGCGCGTCCGATAATACCGTATCTCTCTACATTATCCATCCGAACTATTGGTGCGGCGCTGCATGGTTCGGCTATTCCTATACCAAGTTAACCAAGCTGCACCAAGCTGCACCAAGCTACAGATTCGATCCCGGCGGAACGACATATAGGCATATAATCGATTTTTTCTGAGACAGTTTTTTCTCCATTGGCGGTGTGGTTCCTGCGACCGCGTTATACCTTCGGTGACCGTCACGGGAGGTTGAGGGCGCTGGTCGTTACCAACTTACTCCAGGAGGGAGAAATGGCAGTCAGGATTATCGTTGGCTTGGTGGCTCTTGTGGCCATCATTCAGGGTGCGGCAGGTGCCCCGATCGGAGGAGGCATCCTGACGCTCGCGCTAGTCGTTCTGGGCCTGATATACGGGGCGATAGCGATCGACGCCGAGGACGCGACGGCCTACTTGGCGGTTACCATTGCGGTTGGCGCTGCTGCAAGTGCGAACGTGCTGGACCAAGAACTTCTCGACACGCTTGGCGATCGCTTAGACGCCATCGTCGATCAGGTCAGCATCGCTCTATACGCCGCCGTCATAAGCATCCTCGTCAGAAGGGCGATCAACCGGCTCAAGGGTTAGCAATGACAGGCGGATGAGTGGCTGCAAGCGCAAGTCCGCCTCAATGCCCAACCAGCCACGCACGACGCGCGTTGCATCTACGCGAGTAGGTGCAACGCGATGTGGCTTGGTGCGTCTGCACCGCTAGACAGCTCGCCATCGAAGCCGACGATCATCCACATCCCTCGCTACCTCAACCATTACCTTAAGCGCCTCTTGCGAGCTCGCCTCGTGCTCATCGGGCTCCTGTTGCAATCCCCACGATGAACCCATGATCTTGTCGCAAAAGGCCCCCGCAAACATCCGCTCCTCGTTTTCCCCCAGCACATCGCTAAAAACCGTCACCGCCTCTAACAAGATCTCCCGCTTCTCCGCCGCAGTCTCGCCGAATCCCATCGCGTTGTTGATGAACCGACCGACGTCCAGGCACGAGGCCCCGATGACGCCCTTCGGATCAATCGCCATCCAGCCGCGATCTGCGTCGGACAGAATGTTCCAGTGATGGAGGTCGCCGTGTAGCAGTATCTGGGGTTCATCCGATTCCATCAGGATTCCCATCATGGATTCCACGCGCGGAATCTGCTCGATATAGCCCCGCGCTCGCACGGAATCTTTGCAGCTTCTAGCGTCCGCGAATGCACCGCGCATCCAATCCATAAAGTGCGGTAGTGTGTGGTGCGACGGCGGCGGAGTCGCGTGTAGCTCCTGGAGGATACGCGCCGCAATCTCGCTTTGCTCATGCGCGTCCTCAACAGAATCTAGCATCTTGCCCGGCCGCAGTCGTTCGAGCAGCATGGCGTTGAGCACTTTGTCGCAGTCGATGAGCCGGTTGATCCCACGGCCCTCGTAGATCGCCAACGCTTCCATCTCCGCGCTGAAATCGCCGTGTGGGACGCCCACCTTGAGCACGGCCTCTTCCCCATTTTCCATCTCGACGTAGGCGATATAGTTGACCTTGATCTCCTCGGTCGGCTGGCCGAGTGTCAGACCCCACTTAGCGCAGCACCGCGCGAGAATGGACGGCAGTTCCGCAAGCCACGCCTCTCCTGCTATGCCAAATTCTCTAGTCGCGTAGCGCAGGAATCGCTCGGGGAACTGCGGTGCGTCTGTCGTTCTTTTTCTCAACGCGCTAGAAACATCTCTCCAGTGAAGGGCAGAGGCTTGTTTGGACGCTCGTAGTGAATCTGTTTAGGCGTCTTTTCGAGTCCGGCGGCCCATTGGTCGCGCCAGTCTTCATACACGGTCTCCGCAGCGGGATCGCGCCGGCTGCGGGCGACGAGACTAGGCCATTCAGGCCGCGGGGAAGGCTCGCCCGTTTTCTGGTAGCGCAGATCCATGCTCCAACGCACGGCGTTGGTGTTGTTCGGGCCTGAGCCGTGGGGCGTCAGTTTGTGGACGAACAGAACGTCTCCCTTCTGCATGGGCAGGCTAACCCGCTCGGTCTGGGGCAGGTCCTGCCCGTACCGCCAATAGACCATGCGCCGCTGGTGGACCCGAGGCTGAACCTGCAAGCAGCCGTTTTCTTCGGTTGACTCGACGAGGGGGATCCAAACGGTGACCTGTAGAATACCTTTTGCTTCCTGAGTGGTAAACACGGCATCCTGATGAAAGATCACGTCTGTTGACGGCAGCTTGGGCCGGACGTGCGACACGGCATTGCAGGTAATTTCTGGACCGATAAAAGGCTCAATCAGATCGACGAGGTTCTGATTGCGCAAAAACTCAAAGGTGCCACGCCGGCGGGTTTCCCCTATGTCGGGACAGCCATCGACCTCGTCGCACTCTTCGGCCAGACACGCCAAGCGCCGCGCAAAAGGCTCGTTTTCGTAGAGGTTGGCAATCTTGCCTTGGCCGTGTAGATCGCGGGCGATTTCATCGACGATGATATTGTGATCCTCGATGAGCGGCGCGAGATCGTCGTCGGTAAGCCCCCCTTTGATGATGACGTACCCTTCTTCCGCAAAAAAGTCGAGCTGTTGGCTAGTCACTTTCACAGTTAGTCTCCTTCTGTTTGAATTAGTTTACGTTTTCTTCCCTGCCTCCAAGTCCTTTAATAACGACTCGACCGACGGGAGACAAGACCCGTCGGCCAGCGTACCTCGACTTGTAAAGGTCTTGGCTTGCCTCTACAATAAAAGGCCGCACTTCCTCTCAAACAAAGACCATGGCATGTTTGCGCTGATTTTTCTATCGCTGCTCGGCTCAATCTACGGCTATTCGGGCTGGCGGCTCATTCCCTATCTCCCTCCGTCCACACAGATCGCTTCTGCATTGGCGCTAGTGCTCCTACTATTGACGCCCTTGTTGCTCTTTCGCCTGCGCTCCCGTCCGCATCTAACTTGGCTGACAGATCCCCTCTCCTGGGTGGCCTATCTCGGCATGGGCTTTTTCACCGTCTGCTCGACGCTGCTAGTCCTGCGCGATATTGGAGGACTGCTCTTGGGATTGATCTATCCCATCGACGCAGCGCTCAATGCCAGCATCGACTTGGCGACCTTTGCCCTAGCCTTGGTCGCGGCGTGCTACGGCTACTACCAAGCCCGCCGCACTCCAGCGGTCCGCCGCGTCGATGTCCCTATCGCAGATCTCCCACCCGCGCTAGTCGGACTGCGCATCGTCCAAATCAGCGATCTCCACGTCGGCCCGACCATCAAAGCCCCTTTTGTCGAGCGCGTCGTCGCCCGCGTCAACGAATTGCAACCCGACCTAATCGCCTTCACCGGCGACCTCGCCGACGGAACTGTCGAACGACTCGCCCCACACACGGTCGCCCTAGCCGAACTCACCGCACCACTCGGAGTCTATTTCTGCACCGGCAACCACGAATACTACTCGGGCGTGGAAAGCTGGACTGAGCAGGCGCGCCGCCTCGGCTTCGACGTCCTGATCAACGAGCTACGCCAGATCGACTGCGACGGTGGGCGGATCGCCTTGGCCGGCACGACCGACTTCAGCGCCGGCGAGCTAGTCCCCGACCACGCATCAGACCCGGCCAAGGCCCTTGCCGCGAGCGACGGAGCCGATGTGCGCATCCTGCTCGCGCACCAACCGCGCAGCATAGAGGCTGCCAGCCAAGCCGATTGCCACCTGCAACTATCGGGCCACACCCACGGCGGCCAGTTCATACCTTGGAAGTACGCAATTCCCCTGCAACAGCCCTATGTCGCGGGCCTGCACAAATTTCGCAACACTTGGATCTACGTCCACCGAGGCACTGGCTATTGGGGACCGCCGCTGCGGCTCGGTGCCCCTTCCGAAATCGCGGTACTTACGTTGAGCCGGGATGGGTCTGCATGAAGCCGCCTTTAAATCCCCTTGACACACTACGGATGACGCTTCTTATCTACACTATCCTTCCGCGCCCATCCCTTGGAGATAATCCATGACTACCAATGCCCAACCCACCCCGACCACAAACGGCCGCGCGGCCACCCAATTTCGCCTCATCGACTGCGACGTGCATCACACCTTGCCCAACGACAAAGCCCTCTTTCCCTACTTGCCGCGCCACTATGTCGAGCGCATTGAGGACTTCGGCTCCATGATGCCGCAGTTGGGCCATACCAACATGCCCAAACACGGCAACCGCCAAGAATTGTGGGAGGACCAAGAGACCAATCCAGCGGCCAATGTCGAAGTAGCGCGCCAGAGACATCTCGACGAATACGCCATCGACGTGGCCGTGTTGACGGGCGGGCCGTACAGCGCGGCCGTGCATTCGGATTGCGATTATGCAGCAGCTTATTGCCGAGCCTTCAACGATTGGACCCTAGAGCATTGGGTGGGAGCGGACTCGCGCTTTAGATCCTCCATCCACATTGCCCCCCAAGACCCGCAGCTAGCCGTGGCGGAAATAGACCGCCTAGGCCCTAAGCCCGAGTGCGTCCAAGTGATGATGCCGGCTGGTTCGCGCCAGCCTTTTGGTCACCGCTTTTACCACCCAATCTACGAGGCCTGTCAGCGTCACGGTCTGCCGCTGAGCATCCACTTCGGAGCCGAGGGAGCCGGCATTGCCGCGCCGCCCACGGCCGCGGGGTATCCCTCGCACTATCTAGAAATGCGCATGGCCCGGCCGCAGATCGCCATGGCGCATACAGTCAGCTTCATCTGCGAGGGCGTCTTTGAAAAATTCCCCAATTTTCGGGTCCTCTTCGTCGAGCACGATGTGTTCTGGGTCCCGGGATTGATGTGGCACATGGATTCCGATTGGAAGGGCCTGCGCGATTATACGCCGTGGGTCAAGCGCCTGCCCAGCGAGTACTTGCGGCAGCACATCCGCTTTGGCACCCAGCCCATGATCCAACCGCCCACGCGCGACGATATGAAGCGCTTCTTGGAGTGGCTGCACGCCGATCAGGTCCTAGTTTTCGCCAGCGACTACCCGCACTGGGACTGGGACGAGCCAACCGGTTTCCTCGCCGATTTTGACGCGGACTATCGCCACCGCATCATGGCGCAAAACGCCGCGGAACTCTATGGCTTCTAAGCGCTATGTGGTCGCCCGAGCCGAGGAACTACCCGCTGGAGCGCGCAAGATCGTCAGCGTAGGCAACAGAGAAATCGGCGTCTTCAACATCGGAGGCCGCTACTACGCCCTGCGCAACAACTGTCCGCACAAAAGCGGGCCCTTGTGCCAAGGCCGGTTGCGGCCCTTGGTCATATCGCCGGGCGTGTACCAAGTCGCCTATCAGCAAGAGGGCTTGGTCCTCAAGTGCCCCTGGCACCAGTGGGAATTCGACTTGGCCACCGGGCAGGCGCTGTACGACAAGACCATGCGGGTGAAGACGTACGCGGCAGGACGCGAAGGGGAGGAAGTAGTAGTGTACGTGGAGTGAGGACGACCCATCAGCCGGTTGTGATCCGTCGCCGCCCTTGTTAATTTGCACGCCTCACCAGGAGAATACAGATGACGACAGCCCCGTCCGCTACCCAACTCCACAAAGCACTGGACCAAGAGCAAATAGACCAATTCCGCCGGCGCGGCTTCATCGTCATCGGCAAGCTGCTAGACGACGATCTCGTCGCCTTGCTGCGCGATGAATACGACCGCCTCTTTGCCGAGGCGCGCCAAGACGGGCGCTTCCGCAACCTGTCCATCAGCGACACCAACGACCTCAACGAAAAGAACAACGCCGACGAGCAGATGTTGCAGATCATGCAAATGTGCGAGCGCAGCATCCACTTTCGACAACTACTCTACGACACCCGCATCCTCGACATTGCCGAAGATCTCATCGGCCCGAATATCCAGCTCTTCCACGACCAGGCCCTCTACAAACCCGCTCACCACGGCGGCCCCGTCTTTTGGCACCAAGACAACGCCTACTGGAAATGTATGCCGGCCAACTTGGTTAGCTGCTGGATGACGCTCGACGACGTCGATGTGACCAACGGCGCCATGCACCTGCTGCCCGAATCGCACCTGACGCCCGTCGGGCACGAGCGCTCAGAGCAGACCAGTGCCTTGCTCGACTACGGCGACCAAGTCGATGCAACCCAAGCCGCTGTCATCGACCTACCCGCGGGCGGCGCGCTCTTCCACCACTGCCAAACCCTCCACTACACCCCGCCGAACCAAACAGATCGCCAGCGCCGCGCCTTTGTCATCCACTTCATGCCCCCCGGCACGCGGTCGGCGCACACCGGAGAATTCCTCGAAGTATCTTTTGGCCGCCCCATGCTGCGGATGCGCGTCTGATCACAGCCGTTAGAATCAGGCCAAATAGCACTCGGGGTTTGTCACGACCTCGGCCAGCAGAGTATCGACGTACACATCTATGGCAAAAAGTCGGCACGGGGACGCGCCGACGAGGCCCTGTGTCAGCGGACCAGTAGCATCCCAAAAGTCCCCCAGACGCGGTCGGTCTAGGGCGGGATAAGCAGCTTGGGGATCGGTTCGTCGCAAGTGATGCCAGTAGAGCACTTCGACCAGATGGACGTAGGTAGAAGTCTGGTAATCCACGCCCAGCATGAGAATTTTGCCGCCGCGTCGATAGGCGCGAAACATGGGTGAGTGAGTGCCATAGGTCCGTCCCCAAGGAGCCCGATCCCAAGACGACGTATAGCCTTCCTGGCGCAAGTGATCCGCGACAAAATCCGCCGCGCCGCGCCCTCGGGCCGCTACCGAGTGAGAGTAGTGATCCGAACGGTAAGTATCGGGCAGGCAGCGAAAGAACTCGGTCAGCCACCCCACGGTCGAAGGAGTAGTCGCCCAGTCCCAACGGCGCGCTCGTTCGCCCCGCTCTATCAGGTGGAACGAGGGCATCAGGATAAGCCCGTCGGGGCCGACCGCAGCTTGGAGCGCATCAACCACAGTCTGCGCTCCACCGGCAACAGGCCCCAGGCTTTTGAACGAGGAATGGATAAAGAGCACATCCCCCGCTTCGACGCCGAGGGCTTCTAAATGGCTCTGTAGTTCGGCTTGGGTATAGGCGTCCATCGCATCGCGCGATTAGGATTGCCCGTCAGTCCGACGAGGGTGGATCGACTTCCGGGCGGTGAGCAAGTAGTCGAAGGAGCGGATGCCGTCCCAAGCGCGCAACGCCCGCAGGCGTATTCGAGCACCATGTGTTGGTAGCCGTTGCGAGTCACGAGCCATCCTCTTCTAACACGAATTGGCGGTCGCCTTCCGAGTAAGCCACGATCATATCCGCGTCCTCGGGACCGAGGCTAATTCCGTTGTGGAAGACGCCGGCTGGAATGGCGAGCGTATCGCCAGCTTCCAACGTAAACGACTGATCGCCCAAGCTGTGCTCTACGCGGCCAGCGAGCAAATAGAGTACTTCTTCGCAATTGGGGTGGGCGTGACGCGGGTTGGCTTGGCCGGCTTTGAGGACGACGCGGCCCAACGTGAGACCCTCGACATTGCCCTGTGGACGGCCCGCCAACCAAGTCAGATGTCCCCACAATTCATCTACGCGATTCTGGCGGCTCTCGGCGGCGCTGAGAAGAGGATGTGACATGTTTATTTGTGCTCCGGTTAGAGGTGAGCTACAAAAAGAAAACGATAATGCAAGGGCCTTATCCTTCCCACCGAGGATCAAGGCTCGGCCACCAAGGTATCAATCGTCGTGCCAAGCGCGTGGGCGATCCGGGCCAGCGTTGCCGCAGAGCCGGGCTTGAGCCCACGCTCGATTTCGGACAGATAGCTCGCGGTGACCCCCGTCCTTTCGGACAGGTCGCGCAACGTAATGCCGAGATGATTGCGGAACGCGGCCACGGGATTCTCACCGCGCATGATGGCAAGCGCCACGTCGTGGGGGACGCGACTGCCATCGTCCGCATCGATAGCAGCCAGCCTGTCTTCGAGCTCTTCATTGCGGGCGACCAGAGCATCGTATTCCGCCCGAGGCAAGGTAATGGTTCCAGTGTCAGTCATAGACTTCCCTCCTATGCCGAACTCTCAGGACCACCATGACAGTGGTCTTGTTGTATTCAATACCGAAGATGACGCGATAGTCTCCAACTCTCATACGCCTATACTCTCTGTCGGTCAGCATAATCACTTGATTGGCCAAAGAGGCCGGATCTGTGGCATACTGCTCGACCTTGGCAATGATTCTCTCGCGGTCCTGCGCAGCGAGGCGGCGCATATCCCTAATCGCCTTAGGCGTCCATTCAATCGTCAAACCTTTCCCCGCATTCATATCGGTCATGTTCGCAAATAGCGAACAATTTGTCAAGAGCTATTCCTCTTTTGACGCCCCCCCAGCCGTTGGCCATATTACCCGCCCATGAACCCCATAGACCCCCAAGCCCTGTCGGCGCTTGCCGCTCTCCTTGGCTCGCGCCTGAATGCGACCTCTGAGGTGCGCCGCGCCCACGCCGCCGACGCCTCGTACCACACCCCGCAACCGCCGCAGGCCGTAGCCTTTCCCACAAGCGTCGAAGAAGTAGCCCAAATCGCCCGGATCTGCACCGCGCACCAAGTGCCGATCGTGCCCTTTGGCACCGGCACGGCCGTCGAAGGCGGGATCGTCGCCGTGCGCGGCGGCCTGTGCGTCGATCTCTCGCGCATGAACCGCATCCTCCGCGTCAGCGCCGCCGACATGGACGCCACGGTTGAAGCCGGCGTCACCCGCCACCAGCTCAACGAACACCTCCGGGCACAAGATACCGGCCTGCACTTCCCAGTCGATCCCGGAGCCGACGCCTCCTTGGGCGGCATGGCCGCCACCCGCGCCTCGGGCAGCGCCGCGGTCGGCTATGGCACCATGCGCGACAATGTCTTGGGCCTCAAGGCCGTCTTTGCCGACGGCACCATCGTCGAAGCGGGCGGGCGGGCGCGCAAATCCTCGGCTGGCTACGACCTGACCGCCCTGCTCGTCGGCACCGAAGGCACCCTAGCCCTTATCACCGAAGTAACCCTGCGCCTAGCCAAACTGCCGGCGGCCATCTCCGCCGCCGTCTGCCCCTTCGCCGGTCTCGACACGGCCGTCGCCGCGGCCATCGACGTCTTGAGCGCGGGAATCCCCGTCGCGCGGCTCGAATTGCTCGACGAAGTGCAAATGCAGGCCTGCAACCAATACGCCGGCCTCGACTACGAGGTAGCACCAACGCTCTTTTTTGAATTCCACGGCACGGAAAAAGGAGTCGTCGAACAAGCTGAAACCGCTGGCGAGTACGTAGCTCAGCGAGGCGGCGGCCCCTTCCGCTGGGCCACGGCCGCGGGCGAGCGCGACCGCTTGTGGCAGGCGCGCTACGATGCCTATTACGCCTCGCGTGCGCTCCGCCCCGGCTCAGTCGGCTATGTAACCGATGTCTGCGTGCCAATCACGGCCCTCGCCCGCTGCATCCACCAGACGAGAGCCGCGCTGGCCGACCTCGACTTTCCCGCGCCGCTCTTCGGCCACGTCGGCGACGGCAACTTCCACGTCGTCTGCCTCATCGAACCGGGCAACGCCGAGGAACTCGCGCAGGTCCAGCGGCTAGGCGAGCAAATCGTCGAGTGGGCACTCCAAGCCGGGGGCACCTGCACCGGCGAACACGGCATCGGCTTGGGCAAACTCGACGCACTCGAAGCCGAGTGCGGCCCAGGCGTCGAGGTCATGTGCCGCATAAAAAAAGCACTCGACCCAGATAACTTGATGAACCCCGGCAAAATCCTGCGCATTTGAAACCACCATTCCCCTCAACCTAGAGAGATCGCCATGAAAATCACCAACGTCGAATTCTTCCACCTCAACCCGCGCCTCTGCGACCGTTACCAAGGCCACGAGGTTCGCTTCTCCGGCATCGACACCCAGACCGTCTTCCGCGTAACCCTCGACAACGGCGTCGTCGGCTACGGCGACGAGCGCGGCCACACCTCGCTCTCCGAAGGGCAAATCGCGGGCATGATCGACCAATCGCCGTTCAACTATGTCGCTGGCGCGCTCAGCACCGGCCTGATGGGCGCGCTGTACGACGCTATGGGCAAAGCCATCGAAGAGCCGGCGTACAAGCTGTTGGGCCAAAAGGTCCGCGACCGCGTGCCCGTGGCAGCGTGGACCCGACCCGCGGCCCCCGAGGACTTTGCCAGCGAGATCCAGCGCGCCGCTCAAGAGGGCTACACCATCTTCAAGATGCACTCGGCCGAACAGCACGAAGTGATCGAGCAAACGCGCGCCGCCCAAGAAGTCGCGCCGGATGGCTTTAAGGTCCACTGGGACTTCAACCACAATCGGCCCTCTACCGCCGTGCTGCGCATTGTCGATGAACTGGAAAAATTTCCGGTCGTCGGCTTCTTGGAAGATCCGCTCTATCCCTATGACATCGAAGGCTGGCGCTTGTTGCGCTCCAAGACGAGCCTGCCGCTTTTGATGCACGTGCCGCAACTCGGAGGCGGCCCGGAGATTCAGCGGGATGTGGCCGACCTCTACATGATCGGCGAAATAGGCATTGGCCAGTCCATCCGCCGGGGCTTGGCCGCGGCGGCCGCTGGCCTTTCGACCGTGGTCCAGCTCACTGGCGGCACCCTGTGCAAGGCCATGGCCATGCACTTGGGCGCGGTCATTCCCAATGTCTCGCATTCGACGAACTTAGACGATCAATACGCCGAGGATGTGACCGGGGGCCGCCTCGAAGTCAGCGAGGGCAGCACGCCGGTACCCGAGGGACCGGGGTTAGGCGTAGAGGTAGATGAGCAGCTATTAGCAGAGCTAGCCGCGCGGCCCAAGAGCGAACTGCCGCGCCACGTCGGCGTCTTGCACCTGCCCGGCGGCACCACGTACTACACCCCGAGCATCCCGTCGGTCGAGCGGCTGACCGGCTTTGTCGAGGGCAATGTGCGCGGCGTGCGCACCGAGGTCTGGAACGACGACGGGTCCGAGGAATTCGCGCGGATTTACGAACAGGTGCAAAAAGAAGGCAAACTCAAGGCTTAGAAAGGGACGCTCCATGCTCGATCAACTAGCAAATCTCCGCAATGCCCAAGCCGGGCGCGCCTCGTCCTATGAGGAAACCGGCCGCAACAGCGACGCCTGGTGGATCGAACCCGGCGAGAGCGCAATCCTCGCCGACATCAAAGGCCCCGGCCGCATCACCCACCTGTGGCTGACCCAATCCAACCACTACCGAGAGTGCTTGCTCAAGATCACTTGGGACGACGCAGATTCTCCCAGCGTGGTGTGCCCTTTGGGCGATTTCTTCGGCCTCGGTCACGGCATCGTCAACTCCTACCAGTCCCTGCTCTTTTCGGCCTCGACGCGCAGCAACAACGTTTTTAACACCGGCTGTGCCCTCAACGCGTACGCGCAAATGCCCTTCCGCCAACGCGCCGTCGTCGAGCTAGTCAACGAGAGCAGCGAACGGCACCGCCAGTACTTCTACGTCGATTACGAGAGCGGCGACGTGCCAAGCGAGGCCGGGTATTTCCACGCGGAGTTCCGCCGCGAAAACCCCTTCGGCGGCTGGGGCCACGAAATCCGCGTCAACTCGCCAGAGGCCAACATCGCCAACAAGGAACAAACGGCTTGGGACAACAACTACGTCATCTTGGAGACCCAAGGCCGCGGCCACTACATCGGCTGCAACATCAGCGTCACCAACTTCCAAGGCACTTGGTGGGGCGAGGGCGACGACATGATCTGGGTCGATGGCTACAAGTGGCCCCCCGAGTTGCACGGCACCGGTAGCGAAGATTATCTCAACCAAGCGTGGGGCATGCAGGACAACGCCTTTTTGCGCAACGGCTCCTCCATCCACGAAAGCAACACCAACGGCTACCAAACGTCGTACGTCCACCACCTCGAAAACCCGATTCACTTCCAGCGGGAAATCAAGGCCACCATCGAACACGGCCACGGCAATCACCTCTGCAACGAGATGAGCAGCGTCGCCTACTGGTATGCCGCTGAACCCACCCGCGTGGCCGAACCCCCCGCCGTCGCCCAGCGCCTGCCCGTCCTGCGCGACGACCAAGGCCAGTGGTTGGACGATCCAGCGAATCAAATCACCAGTAAGAAAATTCGCCCCAACGCGGAAATGGAGCAGATGAAAACGCAATGGGCGGCCAAAGAATCATCCACGTAGGGGCGATTCGCGAATCGTCCCTACACCCGTCCATGTAGGGAATAATGTGCTAACAACTACGGCCAAAGCTCAGATCGTCCTCGACGTACTCCAGCGGCTCTATCCCAATCCCTCGGTGCCGCTCAAGCGTCGAGACCCCTACACGCATCTGATTGCCGTGTTGCTTTCGGCGCAGTGTACGGATGCGCGCGTCAACCAAGTAACGCCCGCGCTCTTTGCCCGCGCCGACCGGCCCGAACGCATGATCGAACTGGACGTGGCAGAGATCGAGCAGATCATTCGCCCTTGCGGACTGGCCCCGCGCAAGTCCAAGGCCATCTGGGAGCTGTCGCAAATCCTACTCGCCGAACACGACGGCCAAGTCCCGCCCGATCTGGACGCACTCGAACGCCTGCCTGGGGTGGGGCACAAAACCGCGCAAGTCGTGCTCGCGCAGAACTTCGGCGTGCCGACCTTTCCCGTGGATACCCACATCCATCGGCTGATCTACCGCTGGGGACTGTCCAACGGCAAGAACGTTGAGCAAACGGAACGGGACTGCAAGCGCCTTTTCCCCGAGGAGCGCTGGAACGACCTGCACCTGCAAATCATCTACTTTGGCCGCGAACATTGTCCAGCGCGCGGGCACCAGCCGACCGAGTGCCCTTTGTGCAGCAGGATAGGCCGCAAGAGCCTGTTCAAGTGAGGACGACGAAAAGCGCGGCCTTGAAAAAAATATCGACGCTCTCTACCTATAAATGCTACTACGGTGCCCTACCTTCACAACATAGATGATTAGGGCCTCGTCCCCAATTGAGTAGATGATTCTATAAGCTCCTTGGCGCACTCGATATTGGTCTAAGCCAGAAAGTTTCTCAGCCCCTCGTGGCCGAGGGCTATCCGTTAGAGCGCGAATCCTAGCGATAATGCGTTGTCTTTGTTTTTTTTGAGGAATTGCCTCAATTTCCCGGACGGCAGAGGGCTTGATTAGAATTTTATAGCTTGCCACTGCGCTTGAGGTCTTTAACGACATCCTCGAATGACAAATTGGGTTCGGCGTCCCTCTCGTCGAAGGCGCTCAAATCCTCGACATCCTCGGCTAGGGAGCGCTTTACTGCATCATTGACCAAGGCAGAGATTGACCGGTCTGCTTGGGCTGCCTTCAGCAGGAGGGCTCGGTGAATCTCTGGATCAAAGTAGATGGTGCTTCGTTTGGTCGTATTCATACAAAACACCATAACCTAATCGCGTTAAAACATCAAGTACGGCAAAGCAAATCGCCTGATTTTCCCGATATTCGCGTTTAACTAAACAGCTTCTTAGATTGGAGCAAAAGAGGTCGTCATGCCTGAATCGAATTACGGACAAAGCTATCTGCCAGCGAAAAACGGGACGCGTGCGGACGAATTGGCGCACTTTGACCGGATCACCTCGCGGCGGCACTTCCTAGCGACCGTGGGCAAGGGAGCCGCGCTGGCGGGCCTCGGCGTCTTCGGCGCTGGCCCAAGCTACAGCGAAGGACCTGTTCAGCCAGCGACCGATGGGATTGGGCTGCCCAAGCCGGACATGATCGTCCACTCGCAACACCCATTCAACGGCGAGTTTCCCCCGCATCTTCTCGCCGCAGACGTCACGCCGACCGCGCGCCATTTCGTGCGCAACAACGGCAGCATCCCCGAACGCGCCCTGCGCCGTGATGCCCAAGGCTGGAGCCTGACCGTTGACGGCGAAGTCCGCAATCAACGCGCCTTCTCACTAGACGATTTGCACAGCCTACCGCAAGTCACCCTAAAGGTCGTATTGGAGTGCGCCGGAAACGGTCGTAGCTCATTCGCGCCCACTGTGGGCGGAACACAGTGGATTCGCGGAGCCGTGGCCTGTAGCGAGTGGACGGGCGTGCGCTTGCGCGATGTATTGCAAGCGGCCGAAGTAACCGAGAAGGCCGTGTATCTCGCCAACTACGGCGAGGACGACCCTCCGTTTTCGCGCGGCATTCCCATCGAGAAAGCCATGGACGAGCACACCTTAATCGCGCTCAAAATGAACGGCGAGCCGCTACCGGCGGCCCACGGATTTCCCGCCCGGTTGCTCGTTCCAGGCTGGATCGGCAGCTCCATGCAGAAGTGGCTCAATCGTATATGGGTGCGCGACACCGTCCACGACTCCGAGAAAATGAGCGGCTATTCCTACCGCGTCCCAGCCTATCCGGTGGAACCGGGGGAACCGCCGCCGGAAGCCGACATGGTCATTGCCACCTCGTGGGTCGTCAAGTCGCTCATCACCGCACCGCAAGCCAACGCAACCGTCCAAGCGGGCGTTCCGCTCAGCGTGAGCGGGCACGCTTGGGCCGGCGAGCGCAGCGTGGCCAAGGTGCTCGTCTCCACCGACCTCGGCATTCAGTGGCAAGAGGCCCAATTAACTCCGCCAGCCAATAAATACGCTTGGTATGGTTGGTCCACCGAGCTAACATTTGCGAACAAGGGCTACTACGAAATCTGGGCGCGGGCGTTTGACGATGCGGGCAACGCCCAGCCTTTCCGTCAGCCTTGGAACCCCAAAGGCTACCTCGGCAACGTCATTCACCGAGTACCAGTCGTGGTCTCGGCGTGAGTGCAGACAAAACGCGAAAGGAAACAAACATGAGTGATAATCTGCGGCTATTATCCATCGGCGCACATCCAGCCGACATCTTCGACCAATCGGGCGGCACCATGGCCCATCACGTCGCCCGCGGCGACTGGGTCGGCTGCGTGGTGCTCACGCACGGCGCAAGAGTCCACGACAAGGTGATCAGCGACGAGATGTTCCACCGGTCAGAAGTCCCACAAGCCGACCAACTAACGGAGCTGATGGCCGAGCGCGCCGACGTCAAGGCCGACGAAGTGCGGCGGGCCTGTGCCCTGCTCGGCGTCGAGGAAATCCACTTTTTCGGAGCCGACGACGCCGTGTTGCGGGTCACCGAAGAAGCTGTGCGCCGCCTAGCGAGACTGGTGCGCGAACTCCGACCGGATGTAGTACTGACCCACTTTCCCAAGGAAGGCGACGGGCTGACCAACGCCCATGCCGTCTGCGGGCAAATCGTCCTCCACGCGCTCGCGTTAGCCTATGGGGTAGATCCCGGCGACAGCCGTCCACCGCACCGAGTCGCCCAAGTCTTCTATTTCGGCACCGGGGCTGCGTCAATTCCGCGCAGTGTCTGGGATTCGGAAGGCGGCTACTACAACGACGTCTTTATCGACATTACCGACGTGGTAGCCAAGAAGCTGGCGGCACTGGATTGCCTAGAAAGTCAAGGCTACGGCGGGGCGTATGCGCGCAAGCGGATCGAGACCAGCGACGGGGCCTTCGGCACAGCCGCCGGATGCGCTTACGCCGAGGGCTTTATCAAAGCCAATGCCGAGACCCATTACTACCTGCCACTGACCGAGCACGCCCTAAAGAAAGCGCGGATGTCGGATCACGAGCATATCGAGGTACAGTCGTTCAAAATTCAAACGGATTGATCTGGCGTCCGATATGGCGGGGCGAACTCAACAGCTTCTTAGGGTCTCCGGCTAGCGGAACAACCCGAAAGAGCCTTACCCAAATCCGCGACTGACACCTCTACCCAGCGAGCGTTCAATCTCGCGGTCGTAGAGTGACGTAAATGCCTCGTCTATCGGGCTGTGTTGCAGTTCAAACGGGAAGCTGGCCGATTCGCATTTTAGCTCGCCAGCCGACTCGTCGCGGTACAGCGCATGGAAGCGAACTTGGTCGCCCACTGTCAGTTGCAACTCCAACTCTTTCAGAATCGCGTAGTCGTGAGTGGCGATCAAAACTTGAACGCCTAATCGTTGCAGTTGCAACAAGACGTCAATGAGTACGGGGAAGAGTTCTGGGTTGAGATTCGTTTCCGGCTCGTCCCAGAAGAGGACAGACCCGTTGAGCAGCGTTCCGTTCTGGACGAGGAGCCAAAGGAGTCCCAGTTTGCGTAGGCCCTCTGCAAGCAATGTGAACTCTAGGTCGCCGTGTTCGTTCTGGAGGAAGAACTCCTCGTTTTTGATCGTTACGGTGCCTTCAATCGCCTTTTGTAGGTCTCGCAAAATTTGCTTTTGGGCACTGCCCACTGGGCCGCGCAACGGGGGGCGATAGGCCCGGTCGAGAATGTCGGCGTAAATTTCCTCAAAGTGGACCTCTCGTTGCGTGTAGAGGGAACGGAAACCAGGACCATGTGAAAGCATCTCTTTGACGGGAATAAAGACGCTCTCAATGGTCTTTCCCGACCATTCACTCTGGCTAGTGACCACGACCTTCGAAGGTCTCTCGGCGTCGTTATAAAAAAGTGCGCGAAGATGGGAAGCCTCGCGCCTGAGTTCGGCGAATCCCATCGCCCTTCCCTGCTGACGCTTGACCAGCCGACCGATGACACGTCCCGAGGGCAAAAAGACCCTCGTTAGCTTCTCGGCAAAGTCCATTTCCGTCTTGGTGATGTCGCACGCGGCGTACGCGACCTTCAGGAGGTGGGTCTTGCCCGTGCCGTTGGCTCCAATGAAGACGTTAATTCCCGGGTTCAGTTCTAGATCGAGCTGCTCAAAGGCTGTGAACCGCTCAAGGCGGATGTGTGTCAACATGCGGTTTTCTCGCTCTGAAGGGTGGGTATTTGGGTGCGTTTCACGCTAGACGCATTCTTGGTATCGACAGCCGAACAGGATTTGCTAAGTGCTGGAAATAGCTAAGCTACGTGCTTTGGCAGCTCTATCCAAATCGTACGTTGACTGCATATTCATCCAGAGCTTCGCCGATGTCCCGAGGGCCTCGGCAAGATCAAGTGCTGCATCGGCCGTTACGTCGCGCTCGCCGCGAATGAACGCATTGAGTCGAGCTTGGGACCAGCCGATTTTCTCAGCAAATGCCGTCAAGTTGATCCCCATGGGGCCGAGAAACTCCTTGAGAAGCATCTCTCCCGGATGAAAGGGGATCTTAGGTTGTCGCACATTCATTACTCCATCCCGGCCAACCGCGCCGCCAAGTCCTCCTGCGTCGTCACTATGTCGAGTGAGCTAATGTCTCGCCCATCTAAACGGCTGGCTAATTCGCTGAAATTAGCGTCCGTCGTCGGCTTGGCCACTACGCCCACCTCGTCGAGCAACTCGTGAATTTTGTCGGCGCGAATGCCGAAGCCCAAGGCAGCTTGTGAGATGCGCGCAGGGACACCGCCTATGTTGAGCACCACATTCTCAATACCCGCGTTGTTGATGGCCACCACCTGACCCGAAGCGTCAAAAATAGGGCTACCGCTAGTGCCGCCGGACAGGTCGAGATTGTGCTGGACGACGTAAGTGTCGGACGCGGTGTACGATTCGCCTTGGAAGGGCGGGCGCAAGGCACTGATCGTGCCGTTCTTAAAGGTGCCAATCGGGAAGAGACGAGATAGCTCGCCGCCCTGTAGCTCGCCGGGAAATCCCAACGTCGCGATCGGGGCACCAACTCTCAAGCGATAAACTGCGTTGCTCGTCGCCAAGCGGGCGCGCCGCCCAATGAAACCTTCGGAGATATGCAGCGTACCCACATCGGGCGAACTCAGATTTTCGGGGTCCCATTGCGGGTGCGACCAATAATCACCAATGAAGAAATAATTTTCTTGGTATGACAGATCGGTCGTCAGGTTTTGCACCACGATCCACGTACCCTGTAAATCGGTTCCATACCTGCTGTTAAATGTCGCTACTTGGCCGTCCAATTCAATCAGTCCATCTATGATGTGTCCATTGGTAACAAGCGTACCGCTTTCCACGGCAAAGCTGGTGCCGATAAAAGTAATAGTCCAATCCTCTATATCTTCGTTGTACACCCCGTGGAGCACGGCGTACACGGAGTACTGCAAAAAATGGACGATCCCGCTCCAATCCCCAATTTGACCTTCCAGCTCATCCACGCGCTCTTCTAGCTCCTCAAATTCTGACCGCGTAATATCCGTCTGGTTCAGCTTGGCGCGGACTGCGCCGATCTCCTCGGCATTGTCCGCTGTCTCAGCGAGAGCATCGAGCCGCGCCAACAGGCTCTGCCGGTCCTCCTCTTGAGTGGCTTCAACTTCGTCGAGCCGCTGTTCTAAGAGCGGATTATCCGCACAGGCGAAAAAGACCGCGCTGATCAGGATGGAGAAAAACAGACGCATAGAATGTCCTTTCGGGATTGGCGCATTGATTGCAGATGCACCTAAACGTAGTTTGTCAACAGCACGAGCCGTGCGATAATGACCAATTCTATTTTTGTGAACAAGGCCCTGTACCCTTTTCATGCCATTAGCCCTTTCGCTCCTCCTCGTCCTTTCGTCCTGTAGCCCTGAGCCGCGCCAAGACGCCACCATCACCCTCGAGTTCTGGACCATTGCCCTCGGCGATGCATTCGCCGACTACATCTTGGGCATGATCGACGAGTACGAGCAGGCGCATCCCGGCGTAAAAGTCAAGTGGGTCGATGTCAGCGGCGGCGAAGTGGCCGAAAAGTTCCTCGCCGCCTTGGTCGGCGACGCACCCCCAGACTTGGCCAACATCTACGACCTGCCTCGCTTCCTGCAATACGACATCCTCGTCAACATGGACGAAGCGGTCGCACCAGACGAAAAGGCCAAACGGCTCGAAAACTTCTGGCGCGGCGTCGGCTACTTCCAAGGCAGCAACTACGCCATCCCCTGGTATGTCGGCGTCACCATGCTCTGGTACAACAAGGACCTCTTCGCCCAAGCTGGCCTCGACCCCGAGCGCCCACCCGTTACCATCGACGAGATGCTCGCCATGGGTCGCCAAATCCGCGAGCGCACCGGCAAATACGGCGTCTCTTGGCGGCTGCATCCCTCGCTCGTAGCTCCACCTTGGGCGCTGTTACGCCTAGATGGATTCTGGCCGCTCTTCGTTCCCAATGCCCGCCGCACCCGCATCAACCACCCCGAGGCCAAGGCCATCTTCCAGCAGTGGATCGACGCCTATCAGCAGGAGATCGTGCCACCCGAGGCCCTCGCCGCCTCCCACCGCGACGAGGTCAATTGGTTCATCGAGGGGCGCGCCGCCATGCTGCCTTTTTCCGGCGGCTGGATCACCCGCTACTTCGACGACTCCTTTGCCAAAAAGGCGGTCCCAGCGCCCATGCCGCGCGGCCGCCTCGGCCAAGTGCCAGCCACCAGCCAAGTCTTGGTCGTGCCCAAAGCCTCGCCCCACGTAGAGCAAGCCGTTGACTTCGGGCTGTTTGTCACCAACGACGCCAACCAACTCGAATTCTGCCGCCGCGTCGCCATCTTGCCCTCGACCGTAGAAGCGGCCGCCGACCCCTACTTCCGCCGCCAACCCGCCACGCTGGCCGACGCCGCCAACCAGCTTTCCGCGGCCGACATCGCCCACTCCTTTGTCATGGCCCCGCCCGACGTCAAGGGTTGGAGCCGGATGGAGGACATCCTCCACGAGGAATTCGCCAAGGCACTAGCCGGTCAACAAAGCGCAGACGCAGCCCTGAGTCGCATCGAATCCAAGTGGAACCACCTGTCGCGCTTCCATTGAGACCAAACCATGACCTTATTACTGAGTCGCCAAACCAATCCAATTCGCAATTCCTAATTCCTAATTCGCAATTGACCATGTACGGACGCTACGCACCTTACTTTTTCGTCGCCCCCGGGCTGTTGCTGCTAGTCGTGTTTTTCGCCTATCCCTTGCTCGACACGCTCTATCTCAGCCTGCACCGCTACAACATCTTCTCGCCGCCCACCTTCGTCGGCCTCGACAATTTTCGCCGCGCTTGGGGCGACGAACTGTTCTGGCGGGTCTTGGCCAACACCCTGCTCTACGCGATCATCGTCGTGCCCGCGCTCGTCGTGCTCTCGTTTTTCATGGCACTGCTGCTCGACAACTCGCTGCGGCTGATCAAGGTATTTCGCACCCTGTACTACATTCCGGTCGTCACCTCCATCGTCGTCGCTGGCATCGTCTGGAAGTGGCTCTACAACGCCGACGGCCTGCTCAACGCCTTTCTCAAGGGGCTAGGCGTCAGCGGCCCATCGTGGCTGGCCGATGTGCGCGGCGTCCCCGAGGCGTTCTTGGGCCTGCTAGGCGTGGAGAACCAAGCCGCGTGGTTGACCGAGCCAGCGATTGCCCTGTTTGCCGTGGCCATGGTCACCGTGTGGAAGGCCGCGCCGTACTACATGATCATCTATCTGGCCGGCTTGCAGGGCATCCCAGCCCAACTCAAAGAAGCCGCCCGCGTCGATGGCGCTGGTTGGTGGCAGGTCGTGCGCCACGTCATCATCCCAACGATCAAGCCCTACACGCTCGTGGTTTCCATCATCGCCACCATCGCCGCCTTGCGCACCTTCGGCGAAGTGTACGTGATGACCGGCGGCGGCCCCTTCCATCGCACCAACCTGTTGGCCTATTACATCTACACGCTCGGATTCAAATACCTCGAAGTAGGGTACGCCGCAGCCGTTTCGCTGTGCTTGCTGGTCGTCATCTTGATCTTTGCCCTGCTCAACTTTCGCATCGCCGGTCGAGGAGACTGAGATGGTCCAGCGCATTCTGCTCTACGCAATCCTCTGCGCGGTCGGCGCGGTCTTGCTCGCCCCTTTCGCTTGGCTGCTGTCCACCGCACTCAAAGCCGAGTCGGCCGATCTGTTCGCCCATCCGCCGCAGTGGATCCCCGATCCCATCGTCTGGGGCAACTTCGCCAAGGCTTGGAACATCCTCCCGTTTATGCGCTATCTCTTCAACACCTTCTACATTGCCATCGCCACGGTCCTGCTCAACTTGACGTGCTGCTCGCTGGCCGGCTACGCCCTTGCCCGCATGAATTTCCGCGGCCGCCAAGCCATTTTCTACTGCATACTGGCCACGACCATGGTGCCGTTCCAAGTCCTCTTAATCCCGCTCTTCATCGTCACCTTAAAGCTCGGCCTCGTGGATTCATACGCCGGCGTCATCCTGCCAGTGGCGGTCAACGCCTTTGGCATCTTCCTCCTGCGCCAAGCCTTCACCACCATTCCCACCGACTTAGAGGACGCCGCGCGCATCGACGGCTGCGGCCCGTGGACCATCTATGCGCGCATTATGATGCCCCTAGTCAAACCAGCTCTCGCCGCTCAGGCGGCGTTTACATTCGTAGCCCAGTGGAACGACTTCCTGTGGCCGCTGGTAGTGCTCAAAAGCCGCGAACTGTACACCCTGCAATTGGGGCTGGCCAGCCTCCAAGGCGTCTTCGGCGTCAACTGGCGCTACATCTCAGCAGCCTCGATCATCGCCTTGGTGCCGACGGTATTGTTCTTCCTCTTCACCCAGCGATTTTTCACGCAGGGGCTGACGGCAGGTGCGGTGAAGGAATAGGGATTATGTCTAGAGACTCTGTGGTGCCGCCGAGCATGGACTTCTCTGCCGATCCGGATGCGGTCTCGGCCGTTGCCGAGGCGCATCGTCTCGCCTATGGCCACCTTTTTAACTCGGCATTCGCCGCAGAAACGTCGCTAATTGATCCGCTCCCGCATCAGCGGATTGCCGTGTACGAGCAGATGCTGCAACAGGCCCCCCTGCGATTCTTGCTGGCCGACGACGCAGGAGCCGGCAAGACCATCATGACGGGCCTATACGTGCGCGAGATGCTGTCCCGTCGCCTCATCCGTCGCGTGCTCATCGTGCCGCCGGCTGGCTTGGTCGGCAACTGGGAGCGGGAGATGCGCACTCTGTTCCGCCTGCCGTTCCGCATCGTCAGCGGCGAAGACGCACGCGCCGGCAATCCCTTCCTCGGCCCAGAGAGCGACCAAGTAATCGTCAGCATTGACACCTTGGCCGGGGAACGCATGTTTGGCCACCTCAAAGACCTGCAAACCGAGGCCTACGACCTCGTCGTCTTCGACGAGGCGCACAAGCTGTCTGCGGATCGCCAGCCGGATTTTCGGGTGCGCAAGACGGATCGGTACAAGCTGGCGGAAGCCCTAGCCGGTGCTGAGGTAGAGGATGAAAGCTGGGAGCTTCCTTGGTCGGCCCAACACCTGCTGTTGCTAACGGCCACACCACACATGGGCAAGGACGATCCTTACTACTTCCTGTGGCGTCTGCTGTTGCCGGACGCGCTCTCGACCTACGACGCTTTCAATGATTTTCCCCCCGACTCTCGGCAGAGGCATTTCATCCGCCGGACCAAAGAGGAAATGGTCCGCTTCGATGGTTCTCCCCTGTATCCACAGCGAAACTGCGCCACCCTGAGCTATGAGCTTTCGCAGGGACCGCAGAGTGAACAGGAGCTCTACGACGAGACGACCGAGTACCTCCAGCATCACTACAATCGCGCCGGAATGTTGAACCGCTCCGCTGCCCGCTTGGCGATGAGCGTCTTCCAGCGGCGTCTCGCCAGTTCCACCTACGCCCTCATGCGCTCCTTCGAGCGCCGCCAAGAGAAGCTCGCCGGGCTGATTGACGACATTCGGAACGGGCGGCTCACCGAAGAACAACTCATGCGCCAGCAACGGAGCTTGGACAAGCTCGACGACGTCTTTGAAACGCGGACTGCTGATGAGGACGCCGCAAGCGAGGACGGAGGCGAGCAACACGAGGAGTTTGAGAGCAAGGCCCTAAGCGGCACCATCGCGGTCAACCTCAGCGAGCTGGAGGTAGAGCGTCTCACAGTCGAAGCGTTGTTCAACAAGGCACAGAGCCTGTTCAACACCAGCGAGGAATCCAAATTTGAGAAGTTGCGCGAGGTGCTCAGCGATCCGCAATACCTCGACGAGAAGCTCATCATCTTCACCGAGCACCGCGATACTGCGGAATTTTTGGTGCGCCGGCTCGAAGGGCTAGGCTTCACCGGTCAAGTTGCCCTAATCCATGGCGGCCTACCCTACCAAGAACGCGAGCGCCAAGTCGAGTTTTTTCGCCGACCAGCAGCGGAAGGCGAGGCCAATTATCTAGTGGCCACCGACGCCGCTGGCGAGGGGATCAATCTGCAATTCTGCTGGCTGATGGTGAACTACGACATCCCCTGGAACCCGGCGCGGCTCGAACAGCGGATGGGCCGCATCCATCGCTACGGCCAGCAGCACGATCCAGTGGTCATCGTCAATTTGGTGGCTGGCGGTACGCGCGAGGGGCGAGTGCTGAAGATCTTGCTCGACAAGCTCGAAGCGATCCGCCGTCAGCTTCAATCCGATAAGGTGTTCGATGTGGTGGGCCGTCTGTTTGAGGGGCTGTCCATGCGGGACTATCTGGAGCAGGCAGTCACTGGAGACGCCGACATCGTTGCCGAGAGCTTGGAGGGTGACCTTACGGAGCAACAAGTTCAAGCTCTTGCGGAGCGGGAGCGGGTACTCTTTGGAGAAGGCGGCGAGGTACGCCAACGACTGGCGCATCTCAACGACGAAGTAGAGCAGGAAAATTATCGCCGATTGCTGCCCGGATACGTGCGTCGTTTTGTGGAGCGAGCCGCGCCCCTGCTCGACTTGCGCATCGAGGGCGACTTAGCAGCCACTTTTGCGCTGGTGCCCGACCGACCCCGCGCAGCTGATGCCTTGTTGCCCGCACTTGAGGTCTATTCCGAGGAAGCGCGCGAGCGGCTGACGGTGTACAAACCAGCGGACCACGAAAACGCGGTCTGGATGCACCCCGGCGAGCCGGTGTTCGACGGCCTCTCAGCCACGGTCCTGAGTCGCTTCGGGCGCGACGGGCTCAAGGGTGCCGTGTTTACCGACCCTTATGCGACCGAGGCATATCTATTTTATATCGTACTGATTGCCGTCGAACAACACAGCCAAGACAACGCAGGACCGACCGATCCGCAGCCTCTCGAATCGCGCCTGATTGGGCTGCGTCAATTGAGCGACGGCACGGCAGAGGAATGTCCGGTCGAGCATCTGCTTTTGCTCAGAGGTGCTCACGGCTTTGCGCCGAGCCGGGTGCCACTGGCTACTCTGGCTCGCAACATGGTCGCTAATGCTGACCAGTTCGTCCGCGAGGAAGTGAGCGAGCGCATCGTACAAGCCCATCGCCAACGCCGCCTCGACGATCTGCCCGCACGCCTAAAGTTTGTCAATCGCGGCTTCGATTTTCAGGCTGCTGAACTTGCGGCCATCCGATCCCACCTTAGCAAAATGGTCCGCGATGGTAATCGCCGCGCCCAAGGGGAACTCTCCAAGGTCAAGGAACGGCAGCGAAGCTTAACGGCTTCCCGCAATCATCGCCTCGCTGAACTGCAAGCCGAACCAGACCTCATCCAGGTCGGTGAGATCGAGTTCCTCGTTCACGCCCTCGTGGTGCCGACCCAAGATTCCGAGGAGGCTGAGCGCTACGATGCCGATGTCGAAGCCATTGCCGTGGAGGTAGCTGCCGATTATGAGAAGGGCTTCGGCGCTGAGGTGCAGGATGTTTCGCGGCCCGAATTGGCGCGGCGCGCTGGGCTGACCGACTGGCCGGGCTTCGATCTGCTTTCTCGCCGCGCCGGAGAAGCACGACGCGCCATAGAAGTCAAGGGACGGGCTGGTACCGGCGGCATTGAAATGAGTGATAATGAATGGGCCAAGGCTTGCAATCTCCGCGACGAATACTGGCTCTACGTCGTCTTTGACTGCGCCACGTCTCACCCGCGTTTGATGCGGGTGCGCGACCCGTTTGCCAAGCTGCTTGTCAGGAGCCGCGAGTCTATCGCCTACATTATCAACTTAGGGGATGTCATAGAGGCAGCCGAGTGATTGCACGAATCAAACTCATAGGGGAAATTGTGAGGTAAGCGGTCCTGGCGGCACTGGTGGCCCGACAGCCGGCAGGACCCTTACCAGCAAGGAGTCGTAACATGACGACAACAACCATGCGTTTCTTCAACACTGCCGGTCCCATCAAGACGGAAATACACTACCACATATCGCCTCTAGCGCGGCTCGACGTCGACGACCTCCTGCTGCTCATCCGGCAGCGGAAGTACTTCGTCCTACACGCGCCGCGCCAGACGGGCAAAACATCGGCGTTGTTCGCCTTGCGGGATCAATTAAACGCCAGCGGCGAGTTCCGCTGCGTGTACGTCAATGTCGAGGTCGGCCAATCGGCGCGGGAGGATGTGGCCGCGGCCATTCAGGCGATTCTCAGCGCATTGGCTCGTGCAGCACGCCACGCGCTCGACGACTTGTTCGTCACCGACGTATGGCGCGGTATTCTCGACGACGCGGGTCCTAACGACGCACTGGGGGAGACCCTTGCCTGCTGGGCGGCCGCGGATCCAAAGCCGCTGGTGCTGATGATCGACGAGATTGACGCACTGATCGGCGACACCCTGCTATCCGTACTGCGGCAACTGCGAGCTGGCTACCCAGAGCGCCCACGCCGCTTTCCCCGAAGCGTGATCCTCTGCGGGGTGCGCGATGTGCGCGACTACCGCATCCGCTCGTCTGCTGAAAACGCCATCATTGCCGGGGGCAGTGCCTTCAACATCCGCGCCGAATCCCTGCGCTTGGGCGACTTCTCGCACGACGAGGTCGAATCGCTGTTGACACAGCACACCGAGGAGACCGGCCAAGTGTTCACGGACGAGGCCCGACGAGATGTCTGGGAATTGACTCAGGGCCAGCCGTGGCTGGTCAACGCCTTGGCCTACGAAGCCTGCTGGGGCAACAAGGCCGGCCGCGACCGCAACCAAGCCATCACCGCCGACGCCATTCAAGACGCCCGCGAGCAGTTGATCCTGCGCCGCGAGACGCATCTGGACCAACTCACCGACAAGCTGCAAGAGGAACGGGTGCGGCGGGTGGTCGAGCCGCTGCTGAGCGGCACCGCCACCACCGCGCTTGCAGACGACGACCTCCAGTACGTGCGCGATCTTGGTCTGGTCGGCCTCGGCAAACCCGTTGCCATCGCCAACCCCATCTACCGCGAGGTCATCCCGCGTGACCTCACCTACACCACACAGGAAATGTCGATCCATCACGATCCGGCTTGGTATGTCGATACCGACGGCACCTTACAGATGGGCAAGCTACTAGCCGCGTTCCAAGAATTCTTCCGCGAGCATTCTGAACATTGGGTAGAGCGTTTTCAGTACAAGGAGGCGGGGCCGCAGTTGCTACTCCAAGCGTTCTTGCAGCGCATCGTCAACAGCGGCGGACGGATCGAACGCGAGTATGGCTTGGGTCGGGGGCGCACGGATTTGCTGCTAAGTAGGTGCCAAAAAGTTTGTTTACACAAGGTTTATGAGTTCAGCCAGAAATTATCAGCGTAGACGCCCGCTTTTTGCAATCGCTCCTGCGGCCTCAATCGCCAGATATACTGGCAGGCCCTATCAGCGGACTCATCAATGGAGGCGGTGGGTTGGTTAGCTAATCCGCGTCCTTTGACCCAACGCCATAAATGATCCATCGCATTCAACTCTGGGGTTGCCCGTGGTAAGAGACGAATTTCCATATTCAAGTCGGCTGCCAACCGCAAACTGCCTTCCGCGGTATGGGGCGAGCCACGATCTTCAAAGAGGACGATCTGCCATCCGCGCCAGTGGGCGCGGATCAGACGCAGAAAAATCTGGTGGGTATCTTGCGTCCATTCCTGCGAAATCAGCAGCGCGACCTCGCCACTTTTGATGTTAAGCGCACCGTGAAGAATCCGTTTGGCGCGCTGGCCGGTGATCGGCACCTGCACCGGTTGGCCCTTGCGCCCATAACAACTATACAACGGCGGCGTTTGGGTGAGAATGACTTCATCCAGCATGAGGATTACGGTGCGTTTCCGCGTCGCCAGCCCCTTTTTAACCCGCCTTTGGCTTGCCGCCAAGTCGGTGAGCGCAAGGACAAGGTATGCCGAGGCCGTTTCCATTTAATATCTAATCGGATCAGCGCTTGGCGGACACTGGACACCGAAACGCAGAGGGTATGCTCTGCTTGTAGATACTGCGCCAATAACGACGCGGTCCATACCGTTGAATTGAGGCCGAAAAGACGAGGATCATGATCGATGACTTCGTCTAGCAGCGGCTCAATCACGCCTTTTACGGTACCCGGTCGTCCACTGCGGGGGGCGGCTTGAAGGCGCGTCGCCAGATTCGAGATCGACGATTGCTCAAACAGCCGGAGCCATTTATAGATGGCTTGACGCGTAACACACAGACGTTGAGCAACATCCGTTACCGAATCGCCTGCCGCCACCCAAAGCAGGGCTTGCGCTCGACGTAAGACCGTCGCATCCGTGGTTTGGACGACCAACGCCTCTAACAAGCGGCGCTCGCGGCGGGTAAGAGAAAACTGAGTCATAAATGGCCTCCAAGCATACAACTAAGCTGAGAGGACAAGGGAAAAGTGTCAACGGACTTTTTGGTAACTATTAATATGGCCAGTGGGCGAAGATCGCGGCAAGACGCAGAAGGTCGTCATTGAGTGCAAGGTACTGCATCGGGGGCTGGAGCAGACGCTGCGCGAAGGGCTGGAGCAGACGCGCACCTACATGGACCGCTGCACTACGGCAGAAGGGCACCTCGTGCTCTTCGACCGCAGCGAGGGCAAGTCGTGGGACGACAAGGTGTATCGCCGCGAGGAAACTGAAGGCGGCGCACCGGTCACGGTGTGGGGAATGTGAGCGGATGACGGCTTCCAAAAGGATACTGATCATTGCTGGGCCAAACGGTGCGGGCGAGTTCGCAACACGGCTCAAGAGCCTACGGACAATAAGGAGCACAGCATGGGATACGACAGCCGCGTTATAGCAAAGAGGAGTTCGCCCGGCGTGGTCAGGCGCTCTATGAGCAACGAGTGAGGCCGCAGGTGGAAGAAGGCAACAGAGGCAGGATCGTGGCGATTGATATTGAGACGGGCGAGTTCGAGGTGGGGGACGATCCCCTTGCCGCCTCCGACCAACTCTTTGCGCGTTGTCCAGATGCACAGCCGTGGTTAGTGCGTATTGGGCATCAGGCGCTGCATCGGCTGGGCGTCCCATGGTAACTCGGGGGTTAGATTGTAAAAAATGAACGCTGATAGAACTATACAAGCTCTTGCATCTATCACCGACGAGGGACTGTTTGAGCGTCTTGCTACGACTATCCTGCGTGAAGCCGACCCACTTTATAAGTCGCTCGTTCAAACAGGCATCAATGTTGATGGCAGGCCTGTTAAGGCTCCCTTGGACGGAATCTGCTTTATCTCTGGAGCTAGACCACCACACCTAATCGCGGTTCATCATACGACTTCTGCGCGTAATGGTCTAAAAAGGAAATGGCTATACGATCCAGATGCAGCGACACTTCCTGATAAATCGAAGAAATCATCGACGCCTCCTGGAGATTTTATCAAGACAGCCAAAATAGTGGCGGAAGAACGAAAAAAGGTTCCAGATTTACGGGCCACCTTGGTTTTGACAACCAATCGAGAACCTTCTGAAACGGTCATAAGCGAAGTCGAAGCCGCGAGACACGTCCACGACATTGAAATTGATCTTTGGTCATGCTCAAGGCTCGCGCACTTTCTGGATAATTACCCGGTTGGCCATTGGATTCGACGCCAATTTCTGCAAATTGAGCAGGAACTCCTTTCTCCCGAATTGCTCCACGAACTTTCACTCAAGAGCTTGGAGATTAATCGTCCGATTGACGATGCCGAAGCTTGGATACCGCGTGCCCTCGACGAGACTCTCGCATTAAGTCTTCATCGCGACGTAACCTTCTTAGTAGCAGGGACCGGTCAGGGCAAATCAGTAGCTTGCTATCGAAGGCTTGTCTCGCATGTGCAAGCGGGAGGATTCGGACTAGTCCTGTCGCACGATGTCGTTGCTGAGGCAATGACACTTGATCAGGCAATCGCTAACACACTACGCCAACTCTACCCCGCTCTGGCATCTGATGAGGAGACAGCTTTATCCATTTGTTCTCCCGAACGTCCGTTGCTGCTGGTCGTCGAGGACATCAATAGAGCGGACCGAACGCAGTTTTTAGCGGAAAAAATTGCTAGGTGGAGCCACACACAGGCAGATACAAAAGACAAGAAGTCAGAGACAGAAGACAAGAGTAGTTGGGAGACTAAATGGCATCTCTTATGCCCCTTGTGGCCAGAAACGCTTGCTTTGCTGGGAGATCAAGCCCGGAAGAGCATCGAACCGCTCCTTGTATCCGCTGGCAGTTTCAGCGAGAACGAGGGCCGAGATGCAGTTCTCGCACGAGCACGGCTGGTTGATAACGAACTCAGTCCGTTGAGCGCATTGTCGATATCTGAGTCTCTCGGCCACGATCCTCTCCTCATCGCTCTCTACGACTTCGACAATACTCCTGACCCAAGCCAAGTAATCGGCCAATTCGTCGACGCCTCGCTATCTCGGACTGCGGCAGCGGCTAAAGACCATCCATCAGCCGAATACCGCAAGGCATTACGCGTGCTCGCGGAAGGGATGCTCGTTCATCGGCAAATTGACCCACACTGGATTAATGTCAGTGATTGGGAGGATGTTCAAGGCGAACCGTCACATTTGATTAGCCGCATTGCATACGACGGCGAACTGATCCGTCTCACGGATTCAACTGTGAATCAACGGCTCGTGTTTCGCCATGATCGGGTGAGAGATTGGATTCTCGCCGATGCTGTGGTGGAGCTTGAGCGCAGAAATGCCTTGCCAACTTGTATCGTTGCGGAACCCTACTATGCCGAAGTGATAGGGGCTGTTTTATTTTCAAGTTCACTGGGATCTAGCTTCCTGCGTCGTGTTGCCAAGGCCAACCCTCTTGCGTTATTCCACGCGCTACGTCTTTTCGGAGACACAACCCAGTCCTCATACAATGCTATACTTCAGGCGATTGATAGCTGGCTCGACAATCCAGCTATGCACAACCGCTCCAATCTCTGCCTGCGATTGGAGGCGTTAGCCATGTTGGCGGAAACGGACTCTCACCACATCCCTTTGATCGTCAGGAAGTTTCCAGATCGAACGTTCAGCACCCAACTAGCCCGTCTGCGCAACGGGGACACTAGCGGTGGAATTGAATTATGTGTGACGTTGGGACCGGGTATTAGTGATTCGTGGCGGGACGTCCAGATAGAACACGCAAAGCTTCGGCACGGTACCAAACTGAGCAGAGATCTTGACGACTTGCTTAGACGGGATGACCTGAACGGTTCGATAAGATTCGGAGCCTTGCGGCTGGCTGGTCATATCGGTGATCCAAGTCTGGCTCACGCTATAGAAACCTGTTGGAACATCGACGATGAGAAACTTAATCATCTTGCCGAATATCTGTGGGCTTTCGGACAGTGCTGCGGAAATGAGCCAGCACGTTTTCTTGGGCCGGTCTGTGACGCTTGGGCGGCGTTACCAGACGAACCCAAAAGTGAAGGTGAATCCTCGCCCCGAGAGGATCTAGCAGCCTACGAGCTTCGCTTCGCCTTCCGTAGATGGCCACCCCATACAGCGATCGACTACTTTGTTCAGCGTGCGACTCATGACAATCTGAAGTGGCCAATCACCGTTATGCTGAATGGTATAGATCATCCAAAGGCATTGGAGTTCGTGGTACAGGAGCTGGCCGCGGTTCGTCGGCAAATAGAAGGAACCGAGTCGTTTTCTTATTTTACGTTCAAGACAGAAGATGAATGGCGACGCGCTCAGGAAGAGGGGCGTCCTATGTCGGATGAGTCGCGTGAATTTCTCCTTCGACTTTGGCTAGATGATGAGAACGACAAATTTCTTAGGACTGAGGCATTCTCGTTATGGGCGGCAACCAAACGAGATGATGACCTGAACGTACTCCGAACAGTCTCAGTACCAGATGAGCTTGCCGGGCGCATCTTCGCACAGCGGCTAGTCTGCGGGGACCGGCAAGCAATCCCGGCTATGATTGACAAGCTGCGAACAAACGATAACGACTATTGGTGGCGGTTTGGTCGCTACCTATGGACACCGGAATTGACGGACGAGTTAGATAGATTCTTGGTCAATCGGGGTGAGCAAGCAAAGCGGGTTTGGTTCGAACACTGTGCCGCTGACCGGATTACGAGTGACCTCATCATACGATTACCGACTGAGGATGCCGAACGGCTTCTCCTCAAACACTGGAATCATCTCTGCTTCTCAGCCTACTTTTTTCAAGCGGCGCTTTACGTTGCGACAAATCCCCTTCTGAAGGTCGCATCCGCTGCACACAGAGACTGTCCAAAGCCAGTCAGACTTATGATGCTTTGGGGTATGAGATTACGGACAGAAGGCCACCCGGGCCTTAATCGAGAGAATCAAGTGCTCGCTCTCACCCCTTACTTGGACCTGCTGTTTGACATGGACATCTTGATACTTTGGGAGGAGTGCAATCATCGTGGTTGGTTCGCTACACGTAAGAAACTCTTGGATAGTCGGTTAAAGCCACCGTTCGCGCAACGAATATGGAACCTCGACTGTGCCATTAAGGAACTCGATAGTATGGTTGAGAAAAAGCGGCAGTATTGGATCGGTCCCTGGATTGACCAAAGTCTGAAGACCGGTGTTTCTTGGAGTGAGATTCTTGCAGCTCTAATAGCGTGGCTTGACGATCGGCAGTCGCTTGAGGCGTTAGAAATTGTAGCTTCGGCTATTGCGCGTAGAGGGGTACGCAAAGACCTAAGCCTACTGAGAACCTATGAAGGCATGAGTGAAAATAGAGTGAAAGAGTTGATCCACGATGCTGAGTTTGCAGTACAGCGGCGAACGCTCAGCTAGCAACACGGTATGAAGACCGTACTCTGGCTCCCAACGCCAAACGCCTTATCGAAGTCGCATAGGAGACGCCAACATGCTGAAGCGCATACACATCCAAGGGTACAAGTCTCTTGAAGACGTCGAAGTGTGTCTAACCCAGCTTGTGGTTCTGTTCGGGCCGAATGCCGCTGGTAAGAGCAATTTGCTCGATGCTTTGCAACTGCTGTCGAAGCTGGGGACGAGCCGGACGCTCAAAGAGGCTTTTGATCCACCCTATCGCGGCAAGCCGCTCGAATCCTTTACCATCGGGCAAAAAGGCATCAAGGGGCTGCTCGAACAGGAGCGGCTATCGTTCTCAATTGAAGCTGACCTGAGCTTGTCGGACGCGGTCGTTGAGGCCGTCAATCGCCAGATACTAGAAATGCGTCGTCCGCACGGCGAGGGCGAGTCTAAAGAGAGAAGCAAGCTCCCCGCCCGCGTCCGCGAACGTGACTTGCGCTACCGCATCGAGGTGGAGATGCTGCCCAGATCGGGTCTCCTGCGCGTGGCCGATGAATACTTGGCTGCCCTGAACAGCAAGGGCGAGCCTACGGGTAAACGCAAGCCCTTTCTCGAACGGCAAGACGAAAGAATCCACCTGCGGCACGAAGGACAGGCGCACCCTACCTATTATGACCGCTATCTGGATCACAGCATCCTCTCCATGCCACATTATCCGCCGCACTATCCCCACTTGGCGGCGGCGCGGCGCGAGTTGGAGAGCTGGCTGTTCTTCTACTTTGAGCCACGCGAACGCATGCGCGCCGCCAATCCAGTAAAGGAAGTGCGCCATATCGGCTTGATGGGTGAAGAACTCGCCGCCTTCCTCAACACCATGAAGGCAACCGATGAAAGACAGTTCAGGGGGGTCGAGAAGGCGTTACATGCGCTGATGCCGAACATTGACGGCATTGAGGTGGAGGTGAGCGACCTCGGCGAGGTCGAACTTCGCCTCAAAGAAGGCGGCGTTGCGATACCGGCTCGCGTACTCTCCGAAGGTACGCTGCGGATGCTCGGGCTTCTGGCTTTGACCGGCGTTGACGAAGCCCCGGCATTGGTCGGGTTCGAGGAACCAGAGAACGGCGTTCACCCGCGCCGCATCCAGTTGATCGCGGAATTGCTGAAAACACAGGATACCCTGCAACAGACTCAGTACATCGTCACCACGCACTCGCCGATCCTGCCCGATCTGCTCGCGGACAGTTCCCTGTTTGTGACGAACCGGATCGACCGCAAGACGCGAATTGAGCCGTTTTCTACTTGGGGACCATTGGGACGGCGCAGTGATATCGATCAGGCATTCTCGGAGCAACAGGAGGCGCTCCCCGTATCCGAGCGCATTCTGAGAGGGGACTTCGATGCGTGAGATTGCGCTCTTCGTCGAGGACTACGCGCATCAGCAAATCATCGGTGCTCTCGTGCGGCGGATCTCCGTGGAATGCAATACCGCTATAAGGCTGGACTGGCGCGTCGCAGTCGGCGGCCACGGCAAAGTCATCACGGAGCTTAATGACTACATGCGGGATCTGAAGCAGCAGGGTAGTCCTTGGCCCGACTTGATCGTCGTTACTACCGACGCCAATTGCAAAGGATTGAACGAACGTGCACGGGAGGTCACCGTCCGAGATGACCTTGCGCCGATGATCCTTGCCATTCCCGATCCGCATATTGAGCGTTGGCTGCTGCTTGATGGCGCGGCCTTCAAGGCTGTGTTCGGTAAGGGTTGCGACGCACCCGATCAGAAATGCGATCGTGGGCGTTATAAACAGCGGCTGATTGAGGCCATTTATGCCACTGGAACAATACCTAGACTTGGCGGTATCGAATATGCGGAAGACATTGTAGAGCAGATAAATATCAACCGCGCCGCACGAGTGGATAGGTCTTTCAGGCGCTTTGTGGCGGATCTCCGCAATACGTTTCAAGGCTGGCAACCATGACCCCCAACGACAAACGCCTAATCGAAGTCGCCTTCCCCCTGAAGCAGGTCTCCCTCGACTCTGTCCACGAGAAGAACGTGCGCCATGGCCACATATCTACGCTGTACATCTGGCCGGCGCGGCGACCGCTGGCCGCGTCGCGGGCGGCGCTGATTGCGACGTTGCTTGCCGATCCCGGCGATCCCAAGCAACGGCAGGAGATTTTAGAGCGCATGGCCGGTCGCGTCGTCGAGAAGATCGAGCGCAAGAAGGTGGGTGGGCGTGTGGTTGAGAAGGTGAAGGAGGAGACGGTCGGCGGCATTCTTCATTGGGGGCGCGAGAATGACCCCGATCTTGCGTGGTTCCGCGACGAGATTCGCAAGGCGTACGGCGGGCGGGCACCCAAGGTGCTGGACCCATTCGCCGGGGGCGGTGCCATTCCGCTCGAAGCCATGCGCCTCGGCTGCGACGTGACCGCTATGGACATCAATCCGGTGGCTTGGTTCATCCTCAAGTGTACCCTCGAATATCCGCAGAAGCTCGCCGGTCAGACCCGCCCGCTACCCGAATTCGCGCTGGAGGACGGCGAATTCATGGAGGCGTTCCTGAAGGCGAAGGGGTTTAAGGGGGCCAGCTTGCGGACCTTCTTGGAGCGGCTCGGCCACGGCGATGGCGGCGATATCCAACTCGATCTCTTGCAACAGGACGATCCCATACTTGAGGCGGATCTCGCTTGGCACGTGCGGGCTTGGGGCCGGTGGGTGCTGGCTAAGGCGCGCACGGAGTTGGCTGCGTACTATCCGACTTATGCTGAGTTCGAGCCGCTGAAGCCAGACGTGGAGTATGAGCCGCGTCCCATGCGGCTCTTAGAGGTTGATGATGAGGGAGTTCCGCAGGTCGATCCGCTCAACGCCGAGTTCGACGCCGCCTATCTCAAGAACCCACTCAATCCGCGCTGGATCGCCAAGCCAACGGTGGCCTATCTCTGGGCGCGGACTGTGACCTGTAAACAGTGCCGCGCCACGCTGCCGCTGCTCAAGACGCGCTGGTTGTGCAAGAAGGATCGCAAGCGCGTGCTGCTGACGATGGAGCCGAAGGACGACCAGACCGGCGTTGTCTTCGGCGTGCAGAGCGACGTGCCGCACAACGGCGGCAACGCGGCGCAGCGGCGGGAGCACGACAAGCGCATCGGAGCAGGCACCATGTCGCGCACCGGCGCAACCTGCCCGTGCTGCGGTGCGATCACGACCATGGAGGATATCCGTTTTGAAGGACGCGCTGGGCGATTGGGCGCGGTGATGACGGCTGTGGTGGTGGATGGGCCAAAGGGCAAGGGTAAGGAATACCGCTTGCCGACGGACCATGAGCGGGCGGTGGCAGAAGTGACCGAGGAACAGCTTCAGACGCTGTATGCGGACATCCCGTTTGGATTGCCGGAGGAACCCTTGGCGAGCGAAGATGCCCTCGGCTTCCGCGTACCGCTATACGGCTTCGACAATTGGCGCAAGCTGTTTACGGATCGACAGCTATTAGCGCTTGGGGGGTTCGTTTTGACCCTTCGGAGACTGATGCAAGAACTCGATGGTTGGCCGGAGAGTTGGCGCGAAGCGCTGATTGCAAATCTCGCACTCGTGAATGATCGGCTGGCCGACTACTCCAGCGCTATCTGCTCTTGGCACAACGGAAGAGAAGTAATTAGAAATACCTTTGGGCGATTTGCTTTGCCTATCGTCTGGGATTATACCGAACTCAATCCGTTATCAGATTCTTCTGGCAACTTCCTCGGCGCACTCGATTGGGTTTCTAAGGTATGTGAACATCTGCAAGAAAGTGTCGATTCAGCACGAAGTGGAGAGAGCGTTTTGGGGTCGGCAATCTCCTGTCCGGTCGATAGTGTCGATCTGATCTTAACCGATCCTCCTTACTATGATGCGATCCCCTATTCCGACCTGATGGATTTTTTTTATATCTGGTTGAGACGCTCGGTCTCGGGGCTGTCCTTTGAGGTCGAATCGGTCTTCTCCGATGCCCTTGGCCCCAAATGGGATCATGGCACCGACGACGGCGAACTCATAGACGACGCCAGCAGATTTGGTGGCGACAAAGAACGGTCCAAGCAAAACTATGAAGACGGCATGGCCCGTTCATTTCACTCTTGTCATACTGCGTTACAACCAGACGGACGCCTCGTGGTCGTGTTCGCCAACAAGCATCCCGATGCTTGGGAGACGTTGGTAGCTGCTCTAATTCGGGCCGGTTTCGTCGTGGACGGCTCCTGGCCCATCCAGACAGAAATGGGCACCAGAACTCGCGCGATGGCCTCCGCCGCTTTGTCATCTTCGGTCTGGATCGTCTGCAAAAAGCGCCCCCCCGCTCGCCCCGGCTGGGACACCACCGTTCTCAACGAAATGCGCGACAACATCACCCAGCAACTCCGCGACTTCTGGGACGCCGGCATCCGTGGCCCCGACTTCGTATGGGCCGCAACCGGCCCGGCCCTCGAAGCCTTCAGCAAGCACCCCGTAGTCAAGAAGGCCAACGACCCCAACCAACTAATGTCCGTCTCGGAGTTCCTGCGCGAAGTGCGGCGCATGGTCGTCGATTTCGTCGTCGGCCGCGTGCTGACCCAAGACGGCGACCAAGAAGCCGCAACCGGCCTCGACGACGTAACCACCTACTACCTGCTCCATCGCCACGACTTCGGCATGGCAGAGGCCCCCATCGGCGGCTGCATCCTCTACGCCCTATCGTGCAACCTCTCCGACTCCGCCCTCGTCAACCAGCACGACCTCCTCGCCCAAGCGGGCAAAGGAGGCTCCAGCGACGAACCCGAAGAGGACAACCCACCCGAGGACGCAGAAGCGACAAGCGGCGGTGCCAAAGTCAAGCTCAAACCCTATAACCGGCGACAGGGCCGCAACCTCGGCCTCGAAGCCCCAGGTGGACGCCCCGTCCCCCTCATTGACCAAGTCCACAAACTCATGCACCTCTGGCGCGCTGGCGACCAAGTCAAAGTCGATGACTACCTCGATACCCGCGGCCTCCAGCGCAACGCCCTGTTCAACCAAATCCTCCAAGCCCTCATCGAACTAGCCGACGCCGGCTCCGACGAACGCTCCATCCTCGAAGCCCTAAGCAACCACGTAGCCGCTCGAGGTGGTGTTCAGGCACCCAGTCAGCTTCAACTTGGAGAAGCGTTATGACTACCTCGCTAGCCGTGGCAAAGCAGTACCGTCAAACGACTATACTATGTAGAATCACCAGTGTAAGAGGAAATGAGAATGGGTGACGAAAACAGCAGGATTGTCACAACTGTCAAACAATATCTTGAATGGGTCGGAGAAACAGTGGTGCCAACTGGCCACTACGCATTCCGAGGCCAAGAAGACGCGACATGGTCTTTAGAGTGTGGTGCATCTCTACGACTGAGAAAGAGGTATGCTTCACAGTCAAAAAAAGAGGCCCAACAAAGGTTCGTTCAATACCATAGGCTGAATCTCATTAAGAGAGCTAGGCACGAAGGTTTTGATAAAGATCGAGGCAGAGAGCTTGGAGATTTTGAAATTCTTGCCAAACTTCAGCACCTCGGCGCAGCAACGTGTCTCTTGGACTTCACCCGCAGTTCGTTAACCGCACTATGGTTTGCCTGTCAACCACGAACTATGAAATGCAAGGAAACGGACGGAAAGATTTTTTCAGTCAACACCAATGACATAGCTACGTTTCGGGAACTGACCCAGCAGGACGCTCAGGGTAAAGATAACCTTGGTGAGGTCTTCCTTACCTCTGGAACTCCTCCCCGAAATTCCATGTCTTGGCATTGGGATCCGCCAATGGTCGAGGATGTCGCGCCGCGTATGCTGCGTCAACACAGTCTGTTCATATTCGGTCATATGGTTTTCCCGGAAAAGACTGCACAGTCTGTAGTGATTCCCGCAGCAAACAAGATGGATATTCTTGAAGCATTGTGTTCTCAGCATGGCATCACTAGGGAGACTCTCTTTAAGGATATCTATGGCTTCGCTGACGCAAACAGCCGCAAATCACCACTTACAGGTATTGACACTTCTGAGGATTACATTTGCCGTGGGACACATGAGTTCAATAAAGGGAACTTCGATGCATCTATACAGAGTTTTGATCAGGCGATTTATCTCGAATCCGAACGATCTCAGTTATACTTCAGCCGGGCGTATGCCAAGGCTACCTTGGGACAGGCCAAGGCTGCCTTGGGACAGTACGAGGAAGCGATTAAGGATTATGATATATCTATCGATAAACTTCCACAGGAGCTCAGACCGGAGGATATGCTTATTGAACCGGCCGTATTATTCAATCGCGGAAACACCCAAGCGCAGTTACGGAACTTCGATGCAGCGATCGAGGATTACCGGATGTGCATTAAAGAAAAACTTGACGATGTGGAGAGTCTTATTTGGAACATAGATATAGAAAGTGTGTACTTCAATCTAGCGAATGTTCTCGCTAAAACTCAACGTTGGGACGAAGCTATCTCTTCTTACAAGCAGGCTATTTTACTAAAGAACGATTTTCGTGATGCCCACTACAATCTTGGTAATGCTGAGGCAAGACGAGGTAATTACCAAGAGGCCCTCGATCATTACAGCGAAGCGATTGCTGCCGACGAGAATTATATTCATGCCTTACAGAACCGAGCGACGACAAGAGCATTGCGTAACGATTTGGAAACTGCGAATAGAGAATTCTTAGAACACGATTCTCCGGGGTCGAATCAGCAGCTTGTTCAGCGAGCTTTGGACGGAGAACATGTCAGAGACTATCTGGCTTTCAATGGGAATACTGGAAACATCGGAGCAAGAGCTCTCTTTGACCTCTGCCCCGGTAAAGGAACGGCAGGTGATGCAGGATTCTCTGTTCCGTTTTACTGGCCACGAAGGTGAGAAAGACCAATATCCTTATCATCATTACGGTTTACGAACCCAAGTTATCCAATGGATTACCTGACTCAAAGAGACAATCGCCGTGAAATGCAGCATTGGAAGCCCGGGAAGGAAAATCAGTGAAAAGACAAGTGCTTGATCAGAAGACCCTAGATGACATCATCCGACGTGTAGTAGAGGTCGCTCAGCCGGAGCGGATTATCCTCTTCGGCTCCGCCGTCCGAGGCGACATGACCCGGAACAGCGATGTAGATCTTCTCATCATCAAGGAGGGTGGCGACGCGAATCTCAGGGCTCAGATTTACGAGAAGATGTACGGTGTACGCGTCGCGGTTGATGCGATTCTGGTCTCGCCGACGGATGTAGAACGCTACAAGGATAGCCATGCGTTAGTCATCAAACCGGCACTACAAGAAGGAAGAGTGGTGTATGAAGCCGCCTGAACGTTTTCCGCCGGATGATCCCCGCGAGTGGCTGAACCGCGCCAGAAGCAATTTCGCTAGTCCACAGGAGGAAGACTGATGATTACGTCGATTCGCCTCGTAAATTTCAAGAACTTCGCCGACGAAACCCTGCGCGTCGGCCCGTTCACCGTAATCGTAGGCACAAACGCCAGCGGCAAGAGCAACATCCGCGACGCCTTCCGCTTCCTGCATGGCATCGGCCGGGGCTATACGCTAGCGGAAATCATCGGCGGCAAATATGGGGCCGGTGGCCAGTCCGAATGGGAACCGATCCGCGGTGCTGCCGATGAAATCATCCGCTTCGGCCAGTCGGCTTTCGTCCTTCAGATTAAAATGAATGACTTTGAGTATTTGATCGAAGTTAGTGGTAGCGATGAAGCAAGTCCCGGCCTATTCCGAGTTACAAGGGAAGAACTCAAACACCGACAATGGTGGAGAATCTACACCAGCCACCCGGGTCGGTACGACCCCGTTAATGCTCAAAATGACGACACTCACCTGCTCCTTCGCATGGACAAGACCGGAGCCCAGAGAAGACTCGGCCATAAAATCGCGGTGAGACCAGACCAGCCAGCCCTGACACAGCTTCGGGAGCATCGACGCATCGTGAAGGCCCACAAGGAGCTCGCTGAGCAAGCCATAGAAGCCTTCGCGAACATGCGTTTCTTAGACCTCGTGCCGGATCGAATGCGACAGCCTGCTTTCCCCGGCCAGACCGTATTAGGCGATGGCGGTGAAAACTTACCAACAGTGTTACGAGAAATCTGCGACGACCCGAAGCGCAAAGATATCTTGGCGGACTGGATCCGCGAGTTGACGCCAATGGATGTGCGAGACTTCGAGTTTCCGACCGACCCGACCTCTGGCCGGGTCCAGCTCGTTTTTAAGGAGGCGAACAACAGGCGGGTGTCTGCATATGGCGCATCGGACGGCACGCTACGTTTTCTCGCCATGCTGGCTGCGCTACTCGGTACAAACCCGGCTGGCCTCTACTTCTTTGAGGAAATCGACAATGGCATTCATCCCGTGCGGCTGAACTTGTTGATGGATTTAATTGAACGGCAAACCGCGAAGAACGGTACTCAGGTGCTCACCACGACCCACGCGCCAACCCTGTTGACCGTAATGAACGATAATACCTTCGAGAACACCTCTGTCGTCTGCCGCCTAGAAGACACTTCCGAGGCAATCATCCGCCCGGTTGCTGAACTTCCTAACGTGCAGGAGTTGCGGCGGGACCAAGGGCTAGGACGGCTCCATGAATCAGGATGGATGGAGGATGCACTTTTCTTTACCGAAAACTACGACGAAGCGGAGGATGGCTCGTGAGAGTCCTCGTCATCCCGGAAGACGACCGGAAAGATCAATACATTCTGAATCCGATCTTCAGTCAGCTTCTTCGATCCATCGGTAAGCCAAGGGCACGTATTCGGGTTTGCCAAGACCCACGGCTTGGCGGCATTGCTGAAGCAATGAAATCGGACCGAATTTCGGAAATCGTAGAGCGCTATAAAGGAATGATGGATATCTTCATTCCGTGCGTTGACTGTGATGGCGAAAAAGGACGGCGTCAGAGACTCGACCAGATCGAAACGGAGTTTGGGGATGTTCGGATATTCTTGGCCGAGAACGCTTGGGAAGAGCTTGAGACTTGGGTCCTCGCAGGCTTGAACTTACCCACGGATTGGAATTGGAAGACCGTTCGAGCCGAAGTACAGGTCAAAGAACAGTACTTTGAGCCGCTTGTCGCTCTGCTCAACTTATCGGACAAGCCCGGCGGTGGTCGAGAGCCTTTAGCAGAAGAAGCGTCCCGCCGGATTGACGCGATTCGGCAGAAATGTCCCGAGGACTTTGACGCCCTTGCCCAACGTCTCGAAGCCGCGATACAAAACACCTGAACGAGGTCTGATATGACAACAAAGCCTTCCTATAAACCCTGGCACGAAGTCGTACAACTGCGCGACGACCTAAAGACCGGCGAACTGTCGCTAGCCGTATTCGCCGCCGACCTATACGACGTGATCATGCAGAAGGGCCAGCGGCCAGTGTACGAGCATCCCGCCGAATTCTTCGCCCTCACCTATCCCACCTACAACCTGCGAGAACTGGTCAAAGACGTGGCCCTGCGCTTGGCCGGCAAAAGCGACAAAGCGTACCGAAAGCTCTCGGTCAACTACGGCGGCGGCAAAACCCATACGCTCATCACGCTTAGGCACCTAGTCCACGATCCAGCCACCCTCCCCAACCTGCCGGCGGTAGAGGAGTTCGAGGCGTCCATTGGCTCCAAAGCGCCCAAGGCGCGGGTCGCGGCACTGTGCTTCGACAAGATTGACTTAGAGAAGGGCGTCGAAACGCCAAGTCCCGACGGTACGGTCAGGATGCTCAAGCATCCGTGGAGCATCCTCGCCTTCCAATTAGCGGGAGCAGACGGCCTCAAACTCATCCACGCCGACGGCAAAGACGCCGAGCGCGACACCCCGCCGGCGGAACCGCTCGTGGTAGAGCTGCTGTCGAAACCGCAACAAGACGATCTCTCGACCTTGGTGCTGCTCGACGAGGTGTTGATGTATATCCGCGCTCAGGTTGAAGCCGCCTCAGACTCGCGCGGGCGCTTGATCAACTTTTTCCAGTACCTCACGCAAGCAGTCGTAAAAGTGGACCGCTGCGCCATGGTGGCCTCGCTGCTCGCCTCCGATCCGAGGAAGCAGGACGATAACAAACTGCTGCGAGAAGTGTCCGAAGTCTTTGGCCGCCAGATGGAAGAAGACGCCAGTCCGGTGAGTAAGGAGGACGTGGCAGAGGTGCTGCGGCGACGTTTTTTCAAACCTGAGTCGATCAGCGATCCGGGCGCTTTCCGCCCACACGTCACTTCGGTAGTAAGCAGCATCGCCGCGCTCGACGAACAGACCCAGAAAGAGCGGGGAAGCGCAGAGGATCGCTATCTAAACAGCTACCCCTTCCACCCAGACCTCTCCGACGTCTTCTACACCCGCTGGACCCAACTCGACGGCTTCCAGCGCACTCGTGGCATCCTGCGGACATTTGCCATTGCCCTGCGCGATGCCGAGAAGTGGGACACAAGCCCGCTGGTCGGGCCAAATGTGTTTTTGAACGAGCCGGACAAGAACGACTTGGCCGAAGCCGCAAGTGAACTTGCTTCCTTTGCCAGCGTTGACACAGATACCGGCAAGCACCAAGAATGGCGGCCAATTCTCGAAGGCGAGTTAGCCAAGGTGCGCACCATTCAGTCCGAGACGACCGGCTTAGGCCACCGGGAGATAGAGCAGGCCGTTGTTGCAGTATTTCTGAGTTCTCAGCCCATTGGCCACAGGGCGCTGACTCAGGAGCTGATGGTGCTGATCGGAGCGGCCAAGCCGGACAAAATAGAATTGGAAAAGGCCCTGCGTCGCTGGACTGAACTGTCCTGGTTTCTCGACGATGAGGAAGTCTCTATTGAATTAGAAGACGAGGGGTTGCCGAAGGCGTGGCGGCTGGGCAATCGCCCTAACCTACGGCAGATGCACCACGATGCCTGTACTACCCGCGTACCGTCCCCTCTCGTGGAATCGCAAATCATCGATGCCATCGGAAACCTGAAGGCACTCACATCAGGTGCGTCCGCAGCCGGCGCAAAGGTCCACAACCTGCCAGAAAGACCGCGCGACATCGCGGACGACGGCGAGTTCCACTACGCAGTCCTCGGCCCGCAAGCGGCTTCGGAGTCTGGCAAACCAAGCGCCGAAGCCAAGCGGTTCATCAACGAGACGACCGCGCCGGACCGCCCCCGAGTCCATCGCAACGCCATCGTCCTCGCCGTCCCTTCCCGGGAAGGTCTCGAAGCGGCGCGCAGGCGGGCGCGGGAGTACCTCGGTTGGGAGGAAGTCCGCGAGCAACTCAAGGATCAGTCTATTGACCCAATCCGCGAGCAAATGCTTATCAAGGAGATAGAGGCGGCAAAAAAGCACATCCCTGGAGCTATCGGGCAAGCGTACTCTTTGGTTGTCACTGTCAACGAGAGCAACGACATCCACGCCTTCAAAGTCGTGGTGACCGACGCACCCTTGTTCACCACTATTAAAGCCGATCCGCGAGCGCGCATTCAGGAAACCGCCATCAGTTCGGAGGCGATGATGCCGGGCGGACCCTACGACTTGTGGCGCGAAGAAGAGGATTCTCGCCGGGTCAAGGATCTGGTCGGTGCCTTCGCGCAGTTCCCCAAGCTGCCCAAAATGCTGCGCCAGAAGGAGATTTTGGATACCGTCGTGCAAGGAGTCCAGCAAGGAATCTGGGTAGCGCGAGTCGTGCGTCCAGATCGCACCGCTAGGACATTCTGGCGCACGGCCATCGACGAGCCAGCCCTCAAGGACTCAGGTCTGGAGGTGCTGCTACCCGAAGCGGCCACCCTAAGCGACCTCGCGCCCGATCTGCTCGCATATCAAAAACTCCCGGGGCTTTGGTCGGCTGAGGAGATCAGCGTTCAAGACGTGTACGACTATTTCTCCGGCAGCCACACCGTGAGCGTGCCCAGAGAGGGCTACGAAGAAGAGATCAGCATCCCGAAGTGCGAACCAGCGGCCGTCGAAACCGCGATCTCACAAGCCGTCGAGCAGGGACTAGTGTGGCTGACTAGCGGACCAGCCTCAATCCTGAAGGAGCCAGTCCCTGCTGGAGTGCTCAGCACCGCCGCGATATTAAGGCCGCCACCCGAGCGGATTGACGTGGACGAACTGATGGCCAAGTCAATCCCCGATGCTTGGAAAGACAGCAGGACCAACGCCCTCGCCATTGCCACTGCGCTCTCGACCAAGCAGGGCGTCAATTTGCCGTGGTCCACAGTGCAGACGGCGATAGAAGATGGTATCCGTGCGCGCTGGATCGAGCTGAGCAGTGAGAGCGCCGCGTGGCCGTGCGACTTGGCCAGTGCCCAACAGGTGATCTTCCAGGTACCCTCCACAGCACGCGAAGAACCCTCTGAGCCCAAGCCACGGGGACTCCTCATGGCCGAAGATGTCCTTGCCCCCAACAGCATCCAAGATTTGGCCGATCAAATTCCAGACCTCATTAAGGCTGCTGTCGGAACTCCCCTCAAGTTCAACATCCGCATCGAGTTCGGTGGAGAAACCACGCCCGACCCGGAGGCAGTGGAAAAGATCAACGAGCTACTATCTGAAGTATCCGACAAGCTGAAGCTCAATTGAGGAGGATCAATGAGTAACTATGACCATGCGAGCGACCATATACACATACCCCTGGGACTTGACCGACGAAGGCATTGACTCGGCCCTAGACACCATCGCCCACACAGCCGGCCTCAATAGCGTCAGCCTGGCCCAAAGCTACCACGTATCGACGTACTTTTTACCGCACAATCCTCGGCGGCCCCTCTACTGGGGCGAAGAAGGCGCTCTCTACTTCCAGCCGTCCGCCGCCTTTTACGACGAAAGTCCAATCGCGCCCCTGATCAGCAACGTCGTCGATGGCCCGGATTACATGCGCCGAATCGCGGACAAAATCAGGGGACGCGGCCTCGACCTGACGAGTTGGCTGGTCTTCAACTACAACCACTACCTGCCCCAGCGTTATCCAGACGCAGCCAAGCGCGATCCCTTTGGCCACATCAACTTTGCCCAGCTATGCCCGGCCAGCCCCTTAGTGCGCGATTACGCGCGCGCGCTCTGCCGCGATATAGCCGCGCAGTTCCAGCCCGACGAATTCCACCTCGAATCGCTGGGCTACCTGCACTTCAGCTACGGGTTCCGCAATCCCAAAGTCGGCGTAAAAATCACGCCCTTCTGCGAACTGCTGATGGGATTGTGCTACTGTCAACACTGCTTGCAACGGGCCGGTGCCCTCGGCTTGGACGGAGAGAGCTTCCGTGCAGATGTCGCCGAATACCTCGCACGCGAACTCGCCTCCGAGCCTACCCCAGAAGACATGCAGCCTCCGAGAGCCGAATTCCTCGCCACCGCCTTTTCCGGTCGCTTGCAGACCTTCCTCGACGCCCGCGTCGAAACGGCAACTTCGCTGGTCGAGGAAGCCATTGCCATCGCCAACCAAGCCGGCGCACGCGCCTCGTTCTTCGGGGGCCGCGACCGAACCGTCAACGGGCTTGACTCGGATCGCGTCCTCCGCAACGTGTACATGGTCAACGCCGGCGTGGGCGGCGAGCCGGACGCCCTAGCTGATAGCGTCCGCACCCTGCGCGGCGAATTCCCAACCGATACCGACCTCAGCGCCATCGTCAACCCTGGGGGATTCGCCGATAGCGACTCACTCGGCGCACACCTGACCGCGCTGCACCAAGCGGGCGTCAATGGCTACGCCTTCTACAACTACGGACTCATCCGCCGTGCCCACCTCGAATGGATTAGCACGCACTGCCATCTGTGGAAATAAATGGCATGTGGGGGCGACTCTAAGAGTCGCCCCCACACACATGTACAACGCACCCAAAGGGATAATCACCATGGACATCCAAACAATCCAACGCGCCATCGACGCGCTGCCCCGCCACCGCCTGACGCATTTGCCAACGCCCTTACAGCACTGTCCGCGGCTATCGGCCGCGCTCGAAGGGCCGCAGATATGGATCAAGCGCGACGATCTGACCGGCCTCGCCTTTGGCGGCAACAAGTCCCGCTATCTCGAATTCACCCTCGCCGAGGCCACGGCCCAAGGCTGCGATGCCGCCCTGCTGAGCGCAGTCGTCCAGTCCAATCACTGCCGCCAATTCGCCGCGGCCTGCGCCCAACTCGGCCTCAAGGGCGTCGTCGTCCTGCGCGAGAACGATTCTATCATGGGGCACAAGTCGCCAGTCCAAGGCAACCACCTTTTAGACCAGCTATGCGGGGCGCGCATCCGCTTTGCTCCGCCCGAGGGCGTCGGCGCAACCATAGCCGAGGAAGTGGAGCGGCTCAAAGAAGAGGGGTACAAACCTTTCAGCGGCCTGTCCGGGCTATTGTCACGCGTTGCCTACATCCAATGTGCCTTGGAAATCGAAACCCAAGTGAGCGCCGCAGGCATCCAAGCCGACGACTTGGTAATCGGGTCGGGAGGTACCAGCTTGGCCGGGTTGGTGGCTGGCTTCTCCCTCTTGGGACGTTCGGCACGCTTCCTCGGCACACCCCAGAGCAAGATGGGCCAGCGCGAAGGAGTGTCTGAGCGCATCGCGCAATCCGCTGCAGAAGCCGCGGCCCACCTCGGCCTCGAATGCGCACCCGACCCGGAGTGCATCGCCGTAACCGATGAGTACGTCGGCCCGGGCTTCGGTCATTTGGACCGCGCCACGCTCGACAGCATCCGCCTCCTCGCCCAAAGCGAAGGCATCCTCGTCGATCCCACCTATTCGGGCAAAGGATTGGCCTGCCTAATCGATCAGGTGCGCCAAGGGCGCTTCCGCAACAGCGAAAACATCGTCTTCGTCCACACCGGCGGAACGCCGCTGCTATTCGCCTACGGGGAAACCCTGCTCGACTAAGGCGTATTCCGGGGCCGTAGGGGCGGTTCGCGAACCGCCCCGACACCAAACCCCAACCGCCCCACCAACACGTCCAGCCCAGCAGCCCACCGCTGTGGGTCGGCGAGGTCGGCGATGACAGCCGCCCAGAAGGCC
>JAJEFJ010000091.1 GCA_022820485.1 Candidatus Latescibacterota bacterium | reverse complement strand
TTGCCGCTCTTCGCGGGCGCGCTCGTAGTCCTCGCGGACCGAGCGCAGCTCTTGGCCGGTGACCACGCCGCGCTCCTTGAGGCCGATCATCTGCTCGTGCTCGATTTCGACTTCGGCTTCGCGCGCTTTGGCCTGCTCTAGGATTAAGTGCGCCTCTTCGAGGTCGAGCAGGATGCGCTGCTGTTCTTTGGTCAAGTTTTCAGCTTGGGCCGCGAGGGCGCACAGCAGCAGTCCGAAGATATAGAAGATGGAAGACATGGCGGCACTCCTTTCTAGAGGGTACTGGCTTGATAGGCCAGCATAGGTTGTTGCTTCTTCTACATCGTATATTGCAATTATCGTGCCAGTTAGTAACGAGGAGGCGACCATCGCGCCGATTCCTTTGATTTTATAGTTCATAAATAAATGTTAAATAATGACTTAAAAAGAGTGAAATAAATTTCTCGCCGGTCTCTCAGGCCCTTTGCAATGCTCGATTAGTACTCTAAAAGTGCGCGGATATATCGCATAAATGCGTCAAATCATCGCTTTTGGTGTGCCTAAACATCGCATGAGTATGGGGTTGGAGGTTGGTGCGGGTTGATAGACTGCGGGGATTTGGGCAAGGAAACGGGCAGCCCAGCCATAGGCCGGACTGCCCGCTTTTAAGATCTTTTTTGAGTCAAGCGGCCATAGCCCTAATGACCGCTTGGCTCTGCATCTCCATGCCGAGCTGTCTAAACAGTCGCAACGCCGTCACCCATTCGTTCAACGCTCGCTGCTTGTCGCCGTCTTGCCGGGCGTACAGATTGCCCAAGGACACGTAATTGAAAGCCTGCATCCTCGCGTTCCCTAACTGTAGGCACAGGTCCATCGAAGCCTGTATATGTCGTTGCGCTATCGCTAGGTTGCCGGTGGTCATGTAGAGATCTGCTAGCAGGGTCGCCATGCCACAGCGGCCTTGGGCATGACCTTGCGTCACGTAGATGTCCAGGGCTTCGTTGCCGTTGCTCAAGGCGCGTTCTAGATGGCCTAAGTCGCGGCAGACCGAAGCGATGGACCCGAGTTGTAGGGCCACTTCGAGGGGCATCCCTTGCTGCCGGGCCACCGCTAGTCCCGCAGTAAAATGTCGTAGGGCCTGCTCGGGGTCGTTGCGGCGCAGTGCTAGTTGTCCCAAGCTGTTGAGCAGGTTGCCTGGCACGTCGTCGTCATAAAGGGTGCGGCTGTGCTGGAGCCACTGTTGAGCTTCCTCCAAGTCGTTCTGCTGCATGTAGAGGTTGCCCATGTTGTTGGCCATCTTGGCTGCGAGGGCGGCATCGCCTCCTTCTTGGGCGTGCTGCATGGACTTGTGGTAGTACGCGGTGGCTTCGTCAAAGCGGGACTGGCATTGTTTGATGAAGCCCACGTTGCCTTCGGCCTCGGCTAAATCGCACAGAGAGCGGTTAGGTGAGCAGGCGGCTAGTGCCTCTTGGAAGTACTGTAGCGATCCATCGAGGTCGCCGGCGATCTCGCAGTGGTGGCCGAGCTGGGTGCAAGCTGCAAAAATCCCCTTTTGGCATTCCTTGGCGCGAAAGAGCCGACGCGCTGTTTGATAGTGGGGGGCTGCTTGCTCGTGCTGCCCCTTTTTCCGGCAGGTATTACCCCATTCGAGATGCGTCCATGCCTTGGTTGTTTTTGGCGGATTCATGGTAGCCTCCTTATCGCGTCAGTGCGAGTACGGGTATAACTACTTGCTCTGCGCCGATTTGCACCTCTATCCCACAGTTCAGCGTACCAGCGGGGAAATCGCCTGTATTGCGGATCTGGACGACTAAGCTGTTGGCCGCTTCCCGTTGGTATTCGATGTCCAGCTCCACCTCGCCACACACGGGCGACGCTTGGACGGGCGCGTCGGCTAGTTCCGCTGGCAAGCCCACGCGCACTTGGCGCGTCTCGCGTCGCTGCGCGGTACCCACGCCGAAGGATGCGCTCTGCGGCTCTAGGCTAAACCGGGGGCTGACTCGTCCGCGCACTTCGATGGAACGGGAGTACTCTTCGCCTTCGGCTGCAATCGTCGCCTCGATGGTGGCGATAATGCGGTCTCCCCACGTCAGGTCCGCCGCCGGGGTGATCTCTATGGCTGTGCCGCCGTCCACCACCGATGCCTCTATGCCTTTTCCGGAGACTTGAACCCGGCGAATGTGGCGCGGCTGCCCCTCGATCTGCGCGAGGGGAATGCGGCGGATAATGGAGGATAGATCGTCGCCTTGGATAAGCCCTATTTGCTGTTTGCTAGGTAGCATGGGCACGACTTGGCCCTCCAACTGCAACTGCCACTTGTCGGCTTGGCCAGCCACGCTAAAGTCAATGCGAGGGACAAAGGTTCCGGCTCGGCCCGAAGTGTCGATCTGGTAGGTAATCGAGTACGTCTCGCCAGCCTTCAACTGCCCTTGCGGGTACTCGACGCCGGTGCAGCCGCAGCCGGGTTCGGCCGCGACGATTTCCATGTCGTAGGGCGCGACAAAGCGCACCTCGCCGGCAGTGCCCTCGCTGTCGTAGGTGGTGCCGTACACGGCGGTTAGGGGCAGTTCGTCGGCATGGACCCAGCCCGTGTAAAATACGGCGACTAGAGCCGCTGCTTTTAGCGTTAGATTATTCATTTTATGCTCCTTTTTTATGTCGTTTTAGACAATGCTGGCTCGCAGCCACGACCGGTAGGCGAGCATGTACGTGAGAATGGCAAAGAAAAAGAGACCTATTACATCGACGACCGCGTGCCGCAGCAAGATCGTCGCCGACATGTTCTCGGTGAAGACGGGTAGGGTGTCGGGGTTGATCTTCTGCCTCGACAGCCCTTGGGCGATGTGGATGTGCGGGCTTTTGGGATCGTCGCGGTCAAGGGTTAGCATGGTCTGCTCGAATTGCTGGACGTAGGTGCGCGCCTGCTCGACAAAGCTGCGGTGGCGCGCTATCCCGGTACCGGCGAGAGCCTCCATGCCGTACTGAAAGCAGCCCGTTGGCGACAGGCGCACGATGTGGCGGGCTTTTTCGACCTCGCCGAGGCTGTAGGCCAAAAACTCGTCTTCCCGGTTTTGGATAACCCGACGATTGGCGAGTTCGGCCTCGGCATGCTGGCGCAACTTTTCGGGTTTTCTCATATCGCTCCTCCGCGCACTGCTCCGAAGCCTACTAACTTTCATTTTTTCTGGAGGATTGAACTCCCACTCCATTACAACCGCGTCCCCGAATTCGCGAATCACCACGCGGGAGGCTAGGGCACCGCCGGCCGAGGGCCAGAGCAACACCCCGCAGGTCCACAGCAACAGTACGCCCACCAGACTCGAGCGCGTGGTGCTGCTCCGTATCGACACCCACAGACCCAACCCGACGAAGCAGGCCAGATACAGTAGGGCCAAGCCGACCATGCCGATCAAGCGCCCGGCCTCGACGAGGCCCAAGTTCATCTGCGAGAGTGCGATGACGATGAGCAAGTTGACGAGGATGGCTAAGCTCAGCACGATGGCGAGGGCCAGCATCGCGCCGAGGAACTTGCCCAACAGCAGGGTGTGGCGCGGTAGGCTCTGAGCCATGACCAGCTTGAGGGTGCCGCGCTCTTTTTCGCCGATGAAGGCGTCAAAGGTGAACAACAAGGCCATGAGGCTGAGTAGGCTGCCGATGATGAAGACCCAGTCAATGGCTTGGGTCTGCATCAGTTGGCTAGTCTTGGGTGCCCAGATGCCTACGATGTCCCAATAGATGAGTGGCAAGGGATCGTAGAACTTGGTGCCGTTGTACTCGGATTGCCAACTCGGCGTCCAGAGGCGCTCGGGCAAGGCGTCGTTGGCACCAACGGCGCAGAACATGAGGGGGCTGGGTTTCTTATAGATATAGTCCTGCCCCCCGTGGATGATCAGCTTCCACAGGCCCATTTGAGCGTTGCTGCGGCCGATTTCTTGCTCGGCTTGGACCTGTTCGAGATAGTGGTCGCGCCGGAACTCGTACGAGCCGCCGACAAAGCCGAGGGCGTTGAGCACCATCAGTCCTACGATCAGCACGAGGGCCAAGCCGAAGCGCAGGCTGATGAGGTGATCAATCAGTTCGCGTTTTACAATGGCTGCTAGCATTGGGAAGCCTCCTTCTTTAGAGTCAGCGGCAAAGGTGGATTATATGAAGTTGAACAGAAAGTCCTGCGGCACGCCGCCGCTGAAGTATGCCTCTACATGGCACCACATGGCCTTGTCTGGATCCCAGACCAGCCGAAAGAAGGACGGGGTGCGTCCCTGCCACGGCCACGGGGAGACCCCGGCCGGCTCTTCGACGATGAACATGACGTCGGCGAAAATCAACGACTCGCCTGTCTGTAGAGCTTCCTCGACCTCGCCGCGTAGTTTGGGGTGAAAATTCAAGGTAGCTTTGGGGATCATGCCATGCGTCTGGAGATAGAACGCATAGCTATCGTACGCCTCCTGCATCTCGAATACCTTGAACGCGCTGTCGAAAAAGGACACATTCTCGAAAAAGTAATCGCGCTTCGTTATGTCGAGTACTTTCCGGTGCCCGACTGCAAAGAGGGCAAAGGGCGTATCACCGATGGGGGCGTCTTTGCTAGCGAGAAACTCTTTGAGGAACTCTATCCCTTCGGGGTTATATGTGCCCTCGCGGAGATAAAACGCGGCCGCGAGGCTGTCGCTGCCCGAAGCCGAAAAGACGACCAAGAATTCGTAGAGCCAATCGCGCAATGTAGCTTCTTGCGCTAGGTCAATGGGAGCACCCAGATCGAGGGGGATCGCCTCGACGGCCTGCCGCAATGCGGCCCCGGCCTCGACCTTCATCATCTCCTGACCGTGGATGTAGTCGTAGAAAATTTGCAGGCTGTCGGGGTGGGATGAAAAGCCACCGTAGTGGGACTTAGGAGGCGCGGCCGTAAGGCTGGAGACGCCTTCCTGTTCTACGCACGCAGACTGGGCCAACCAAACAGCGATCAGGGCAAAATATAGGACGCGAATGGATAAGGTTTTCATTGTAAACACCTTTTCTTTAAGCTCCGTTGGGATTGGCCTAGATGTCACTGAACAGAAAATACGGCTTCCCGATGCAGTAAACGATCTCTACCTGGCGCCACATGGCCTTGTCTGGATCCCAAGCCATGCGGAAGAAAAACGGGGTGCGCGCCGCTCCCTCAAAGGGGGCGAACTCCTCGGGCTCTTCGACGATGAACATGACCTCGACAAAGGTCTGCGGTTTGCCCGCTTGGAGGTGCTCTTGGACCTCGCTCTTCATTTTGGAGGAGCTGGTCGATGCGGCCGCAGGTGGAATCATGCCGCGCTCCATAAGGGACCCCATATAAGGGCTAGGCTCGGTCTTCCTCTCGGACACCTCAAACGCGCTGTCGAAAAAGGATACCTTGCCGAAGTAGTAATCGTATTCACGCTCGTCGAGGCGTTTCCGGTGTCCGGCTTTGAGGATATCAAAAGGCGTCTCGCCTTTTAGGAGCCCCTTGCTTGCAAGCTGGTTTTTTAACTTCTCTATCGCTTCGGGGTTATTGACGCCCTCGCGGAGGTAAAACGCGGCGGAGAGGCTGTCGCTACTCGAAACCGAAAAGGCGACCAAGAGATCATAGAGCCAAGTGCGTAGATCGGCTTCTTGCGCGGGAGTGATAGGAGTGTCCCCCGCGACGGGGATGGCCGCGATGGCCTGCTGCAACTCGTCGCCGGCCTCGACGTTTATCATCTCCAAGCTGTTGACATAGTCGTGAAAGACTTGGAGAACGACTTGGACGCTATCCATGGTCATGGAGGGGTACATGGAGTAACCGCCGTACTGGGCTTTCGGCTCGGCCGAGACGCTGGAGGCGGCGAACCAAGCGGCGATTAGGGTGAAATACAAAGTTTTCATTTTATACCTCTTCTGGGTTTGGGTTGGATTGCCCCGGAATAGCGGCGATTAAGCCACTATCCCGGGGTGGGTTAGATGGAGAGGCTAGTGGCTTAGACCAGCCGCCCCTGAAGGCTGATTAGGAGGAGCATACCGCCTCATCGCCTACGCACTTGCACTCAACCTGAGTGCCGATTGCGAAGCACCAATCGTCGCCGCAACTTATAGCGCACACAGCAGCCTCGGCCTTCTGCGGCAGGAAGCTGGCGATTAGGCCGGTGAGGCCAATGGTTAGGTTGATGATACGCTTTTTCATGATGATCTCCTTTGATCTGGTTTGCTGCGTTGTCTCGGAGGCGATCTCCGAGGTTAAGTACGGGTGGCTGGAGGCTTCAAGCCCAAGCCAGTTTAGGCGACGTGTTTCATAGGCGTTACCTCCTTTCTGTTGCTGTGGACGAGTGTGAGTTGTTGCTTCGGTAAGACCTATTGCAAGTATCGTGCCAATAAGTGGTTAGTGGGCGTCGATCTCGCCGAATTCTCTGATTATATGAATCATAACTTATTGTTATATAATGTTTTATAAAAAATGAACTAAATTTTATCGTCGTCTCTTAGGCCCTTTGCGAAGCCTTTTGATGGCCTAAAAATGCGACAATATATCGCACAAATGCGTCTAAACATCGCGTTTGATGCGCCTAAACATCGCACGGACACGCTTGGCTTTGACGATAGGCGGTGGGTGCGGGACGGGTAGATGGGGCTTGGGGGGCGGCTTCTCAGGGCCGGTGTGTCCGGACGCGAAAGCGGGCAGCCCATAGACCGGACTGCCCGCTTTGCTCCTTAATGGGGTTTCAGATCACTGGGCGGCGTAGCGCGCAAAGAGCCGGTTGGCGAGGACAAAGAGCACGACCGCATACAGCAACAGCGCGGTTAGATCCGGCAAGGCGTGGCGCAGACTCTGGGCGACCGTCCAGCCGCGTTCCTTAAACCTCGGCAGGTCGCGCAGGTCGGCGCGATAGCCGGGGTCGTCGTTGAACCACTTGCGGGAGCCGAAGGCATCGCGCTCTTCTAAGAAGGTGATGATCTGCCCGCGATAGGTGCGGACTTGGTCGATAAAGTCGTAGTATTCGCGTCGGCTGGTGCCGGCGAAAGCACTAGCGGCTTGGGCGTATGCTCCGGCGGGTAGGAGGCGTTGGATATAGGTGTTCCAGCGTTGGATGCGGCGGGGGAAGTCTTCGATAAGGGGCGCTTTGGCGTTCCAAGCGGGTTGGGCGTATTTCAGGCGCAACCGCTCGCCGGAGCGGACGATGTCTTGGAACTCGGCAAGTGCGGGTGAATCGACGACACCAGATAGATATAACTGGGGCCGCTGCTTGTTACCGTATTCGTATTCGTTAGGGTCTCCCCACACGGTTTTCATTCCGTAAACCGTGTGGAACCGCTCGACCATGCGGACGGGAGGGTACTTGGGCTGGCCGTGCGCCCGAGTGAGGTCCGTGACCTCCTGAGCGAACTCCTTCCATACCTGCGCGGCCTTGTGGTGAGCTTGCTTGTGCTTTTCGCCCATGTTGGCCTGTTCGTTGAGCAAGGCCGTGATACTGGTGGGTAGCACAATCGCCAGCAACGCCCACGTAAACAGCGCGTAAATCAAGCTGGTCGCCGAGCGATGCGTCGCGCACGAGATGGCCAGTCCAATCAGGTAGAACACCAGCAGATACAGCAGCGACAGCGCGAACAGCAGTGCCAACCGCACCCACTCGCCAACTCCGACTTCGATCTGCTCGGTGCCCAATAGCAAGATCGTCAGCAAGATAAAGCCAAGAGCCGTTGGAATGGCTAGCGTGGTCAGGCCAGCGAGAATTTTACCCGCAAGGACTTGGGCGCGGCTGACGTTGGTCGTCAGCATCAGCCGCAGAGTGCCGTCTTCCTTCTCGCCGGAGACGGTCTCGCTGGCGATGAGGATGGCCAGCAGGCAGAGCACGAGTTGGAAGATGTACACCATGTCAAAGGAGGCGAAGATGGCGAGGTAGGGATTGCCCGACTGGAAGGGGGCAATTGCCTCGGTTTGGTAGGGCACCTCAAAGAGCAGGACCTCGACGGCTTGTCCCACCTCTTGTTCGACGCCTTGGGCGAACACCTCTAAGGGGCGCGGGGGCCGTAGAGCACGCGGGGCCGCCTTGTCGAGGAGTGGAGACGCGTCGGCGTTGTCCATGTCCGAGCCTAGGACCGAATAATAAGTGATTTCAGGTAGTTTGGTCTCCTCGACGGCGCGCTGCGTGAGGTAGCTGGCCTTTTTCTGGACATAGGCTTGGCTGGTGAGCATCCCGTTGGCGATGATGAGCACCACGGCGAGGGCGGTGCAAGCGGCGAAGCGCTGACTCAGCAGATGGCTGAGCATCTCTTTTTTGAACACAATGCCTATCATGGTTCAGCTCCTATCGGTGGAAGGCGAATGGCTATGGCACCCCGATTTCAGGCTGCCCGAGCGGGATGCCGCCGCAGCACAGTCTCTATCTCGGCTAGCTCGTCGGGCTGCACCTCGCTGTAACGCTCGTGAAAGTGCAATAGGTCGCGCAAGACTAATTCGTCAGGGATGAGCGGATCGGGCCAGATGCCAGTCCGCCACAGGTCGATCATCCGCAGCTTGGGATCGCGGTTTTCCCGTACCATGTAGTCGATGGCTTGGTCCCGCGTGCGCTGCTCGTCGGCGAGTTTGCTCGGGTCGGAAAACTCGTGATAGTGGTACAAGTGATAGGTCAGAGCGTGGCGGGCAAAGCCCGGACCGACGCCAGCGCGCTGCAAGCGATAAGCCAAATCCCACCCCTCGGAAAACGGAATGTCCGCAGCAAAGCCGCCCACCTCGCAGAAGGCTTGGCGCGGCACTGCGCTGTTGTGCGGATAAAAGCCGAGAAAGCCGACCGGCGAGTCGGGATGCGCCGCGTACAGTTCCTCGACTTGGTCCTGCATGGCCTTTAGCTCGTCAAAGGGATAGCCGCCTTCTTGGGCGCGGGCGTGGATGCCGGCAAAATCGTAGCGGATTTGGTCTTCGGTGATTAGCACCTGTTCCTGATTGATCAGCAGGAAGTCGGCCAAAACGCTCGGAGTGCGTTCTTGGTCGAAGACGGCCTGCTGCGGGTCGGGCAGATATTCGATGAGGGGCAGGCTATACATGAAGCCGCACAAATAGCGCTGGTGTCCCCCGCGCTCCCACGCTGCCCACAGATGATCCAACCAATCGGGATGTGGCAAGGCGTCGCCGTCGAGAAAGGCCACCAACGCGCCCCGCGCCTGTTCGACGCCGGCGTTGCGCGCCCGGCAGCGCCCCACATTGGGCCGCATCGGCACCACGTGTACCTCTGGATATTCAGCGGCTAGCATGGCGTCCGTACCATCGGTGCAGCCATCATCGACGACGATGACCTCAAAACGATTTTGGGGAAAATGCTGGCAAGCCAAGCCGCACAACACCAAGCGCAGGCGCGCTAGCTGGTTGTGGGTGGCAATGACGACGGAAATATCGATGCTCATGGGATCCTCCTTTGGGGAGTCAATACTGGGGGTAGGCTTCTTACATGCCGAAAAGAAAGATTTGTGGTACGCCAACACTGAAAAAGGCTTCTACGATTCGCCACACGGCCCGTTCTGGGTCCCACACGAGCCGAAAAAAGGATGGAGTTCGTCCTGGGGTCTCAAACGCGGTGAACTCCTCTGGCTCTTCGACGATGAACATGATGTCGGCGAAGACCATCTGCTCACCTCCCGCTAAGCGCGTTTCGATTTCTTCGTGCGTTGGGGGCGTTATAGCGGTGTAGCCCTTGGGAAGCATACCGTGGGTTTGGGCGTAGGACTGATAGCTATCGTACGGTTCCTGCATGGCGAATACCCTGAACTCGCTATCAAAGAAAGATATGTTGGCAAAAAAGTAGTCGCAGTCTAGATCCGCGAGTGTTTGCTGATGTGCGGCTTTGACCTTTTCAAATAGTTCTGGAATGCCACTCTTTATCTTAGGGTCCGGGTGCTTAATTCTTTCACGTAGATAGAAGGTGGCAGCTAGACTATCGTTGCCCGAAATTGAAAAGGCCACCAAGAAGTCGTAGAGCCAGTCGCGTAGCCCGGCTTCTTGCTCGAGATCAATAGCCGTACCCAGATCAATGGGCACGGCCTCCACGGCTTGCCGCAATGGGCCCCCAGCCTCGACCTTCACCATTTCTTGGCCGTGAATGTAGTCGTAGAAGACTTGAAGACTGTCAGGCGAAAAGTCGCCGTATTCGGCGACGACCTTGCCGGGGCAGTACAGCCAAGCTACAGCAAAGGTCAAGTACAGGGTGCGAACTGCGAGCGTTTTCATTTGCATTCTCCTTGTGATAGATGGCCGGAGGCCGTCGGGTGTTCGCTGCGTTTACAGCGGATTGTCTTTGGAGATAGATATGCAATAAGTGTGCCAACAGAATGCTAATTGCCCGTTGATACTGACTAACTAGCTGTTGAACAATATGTTAGAGGAATCGATAGTAGATGCTCGGCTGCGTAGTAGATGCGGTTTTGCAGCCTATGGATGCGCTAAGATAACACAGTTATGCGATGAAATAGCGCATTGCTGCGATGTTTTATCGCACTCGGGGACTATACTGCTCGGCTTGGATGCGGGCAGGATGCCCGTGCTCCGAGAATAGGCGATACTGATAGTAAAAAGGAGAGTATTTAGGCATCTAAGTATCTAGGTATCAGATGCTTCGACTCCGCTGCGCTTGCGCTCAGCATGACAGAGGCTGCCGCTCGCCTGTCTTATCATGCTGAGTGCAAGCGCTTCATCGTACCTTCAGGTATGAATCCATACTGCTTCTACTGTCGCGTACTTAGGGCGGTGCGTATAGCTGCTATATGAGGCCTAAAAGAAAAATGTACGTCATCTCCTTGCTGGAAAAGGCTTCTACGTGGCACCATGTAGCTTGTTGATCGTCCCACATCAAACGGAAAAAAAATGGAGTACGTATTGGTCCTTCGGATCCGGCCGTTTCTTCGGAGTCTTCAATAATGAACATGACATCGGCCAAGACTACCTTCTCATCGACCTGAACGGCTTTTTCAACCTCTCGGCGTCGCTTGAATGTGAATTCTATGGTTCCGCTGGGGACCATGCCGCGGATGTGGGCCTCGGAGATGTAGCTCTCGTATTCTTCCTGCAGCTCAAATACCCTAAACTCACTATCGTCAAGGGACACATTGGCGAAGTAGTAGTCTCGTTCTAGACCGTCGAGCATGAGCCTGTGCATGGTTTTGAAGAAGGAAAAAGGGGCAGGAGAAATCCCAACTCCGTCCCCACTTGCGCCTCCCTGCTTGAGATTTTCCAAGTTGGGCAGCTTCGTCATTTTGTATCCAACCTTCTCGATTCTGAAGTCATCGGTCCCTTCGCGCAAGTAGAATGCGGCGGCGAGGCTGTCGCTACCCGAATCTGAAAAGGCGACTAAGAAATCGTAGAGCCAGTCGCGTAGCCCCGCTTCTTGTTGGAGATCAATAGCCGTACTCAGATTCATGGGCACGGCCTCTACAGCTTGTCTCAAGTTGTCTGTTGCCTCAACCTTGATTGCCTTTAGGCCGTTGAGGTAGGTATGGAACTCCTTGAGGTTGTCGGCCGAAAAGCCGCCATATTGGCTTTGCCTCTCGGCGTGGGCGACGCCGAAGACGACGATTGTAGATAGGCATAGAGTGTGCATTAGCTTTTTCATTGTATTACCTCATTTGGGATGGTGGGGTAGATGGGTTATGGTGTTGCGACCTATGGCACCAGGGGTCTTGGGAGGGATGAGTGATCAGCTACATCACTCATCCCTCCCAAATGGCAGATTAACCACCGTTAATAACGAACCTCATCCTATGCAGTGCAGACCGCTTTACCGTCAACGCATTCGCACGAGACAGTTTCGCCCGTTATGCTACAAGAGGAATACTCTAGGGTAGGTATAGCTACAGGGATCTTGCCCACGAATATTATTTTTACAACTGCTTTCCAGCAGCCTGTATCGCATGTCGCGTGTGCCTCTGCCTTCTGCGGCATAAAGCTGATCACCATAGCCGTCAACGCTATTGCTGTTTGGATAATCTTTATCCGGATCCGGTTCATAATGAGCTCCTCGTTCTTGGAGTGGTAAGGGTGGCTGGCTTCGGAGGCGGTCTTCGCATTGTAGCCGAGGTGTAGCTCTGGCCATCTAAGCCAGTTTGCATCTTGTGTTTCATAAGCATCCCCTCCTTTCTGTGGTATTCCCAAGTTGATTCTGCTGTTGGGAAGAGTATCAAAGCCTTCCCTTTGGCTACCACCGTGGCCCTTTTACATTGATAAAGGCTAGAATATGCCGAACAGAAATTGTTGCGGTACGCCACTACTGAAGAAGGCTTCTACGATTCTCCACACGGCCCGTTTTGGGTCCCACGCGAGTCGAAAAAAGGATGGGGTTCGTCCTGGGGTCTCAAATGCGGTGAACTCCTCTGGCTCTTCGACGATGAACATGATGTCGGCGAAGACCATCTGCTCATCTTCCGCTAGGTGCTCCTCAACTTCACCGCGCAGCGGGAGTATTCGAGTGGTTAGGCCCTTGGGCAGCATACCATGGGTTTGGGCGTAGGACTGATAGCTATCGTACGGTTCCTGCATGGCGAATACCCTGAACTCGCTATCGACGAAAGATACGTTGGCAAAAAAGTAGTCGCAGTCTAGATCCGCGAGTGTTTGCTGATGTGCGGCTTTGATCGCTTCAAATAAAGCCGGATCGTCTCTATTTAGGGCTGGATTATTAACACCCTCGCGCAAATAAAAAGCCGCCGCTAGACTATCGTTGCCCGAAGCTGAAAAGGCGACCAAGAAGTCGTAGAGCCAGTCGCGTAGCCCCGCTTCTTGCTCGAGATCAATAGCCGTACCCAGATCAATAGGCACGGCCTCTACGGCTTGCCGCAATGGGCCCCCAGCCTCGACCTTCACCATTTCTTGGCCGTGAATGTAGTCGTAGAAGCCTTGAAGACTGTCGGACGAAAAGTCGCCGTATTCGGCGACGACCTTGCCGGGGCAGTACAGCCAAGCTACAGCAAAGGTCAAGTACAGGGTGCGAACTGCGAGCGTTTTCATTTGCATTCTCCTTGTGATAGATGGCCGGAGGCCGTCGGG
>JAJEFJ010000081.1 GCA_022820485.1 Candidatus Latescibacterota bacterium | reverse complement strand
CACCTGACGCTGGGTCACTTGCCCCAACCCAGCCGGATTGGCAAACACCGCATCGGCGTTGTCGGCCACCGCCACAAAGCTGTTGCCCAACCCCTGCGCACGCGCACCCGAACCCACATTCTGAATGTTGACTACCCCCTCACTGGCCGTTGCCAGCAGGGCCGCACAGATGATGCTAATTGCAATTTTCATACGCTTGCCTCCTCCGCTTGGTGAGATGCGCTTGTAATGTATTGTCATATTATAAATATATAATCTGTGATTCGTCAATCAAAAACATCCCTGCCCGCCGCCTCGACCAATTCCTTGACGAATCAAGGCCGGATGGTCGTTATTATGAGTTTTCTATGGAACTTATCTCTCAACTCACGAGGTGAACTTTGACTGCTATTAAAGCAACTAATATCGTCCGGCACGAGGGACATGTCAGCCGCCAGCAACGAGAAAGCCTGTTGCGCCAACAAGGGGTGTTGATCTGGTTGACGGGCTTGCCGAGTTCGGGCAAAAGCACGATTGCCTATACTGTCGAACACGCTTTGGCCGCGAGTGGTCATTTGGCCTATGTGCTAGACGGCGACAACATCCGCTTTGGGCTCAACAAAAACTTGGGCTTTTCCGCTGACGACCGGGCGGAAAATATCCGGCGGATCGGCGAGGTAGGAAAGCTCTTTGTCGATGGGGGGTTCCTAACCCTCGCCAGCTTTGTCAGCCCCTATCGAGCCGACCGCGACGGAGTGCGGGCGCTGATGGCAGAGGGCGATTTCGTCGAAATTTTCGTCAGCGCCCCGGTCGAAGTATGCGCCGAGCGCGATCCCAAAGGCCTCTACAAAAAGGCACAAGCCGGTGAAATACCCAACTTTACTGGTGTTTCAGACCCCTATGAGAAGCCTGAAAGTCCCGAACTGGTCATCGAAACTGACACAGCAACCCCTGCGGAGGCCGCCGCGCAGGTTATCGACCTATTAGAGAAAATGGGCAAAATTCAATCCGTATAGGCTTGCACAAACCTACCTAGCCTATTCCTTCCGCCATGCACCAGGGGATCGTCAGATCCCCTGTTTTGCGTTTGCCAGTGCGATGCACAAGATACTGAAACAAATCCTCCAGTATGGGCTAAGCCTAGGCTTGATGGGGCTTTTTATTTATTGGGCCTTTGAGGGAATAAACCGCGGGGAACTCTGGGATGCCATGACCGGTATTTCGCCGGTTTGGGCCGCTGTCATGTGCGTCGCAACGCTGGGGACCTTGGTATTGCGGGCTTGGCGCTGGATGGTCCTGATGCGTCCTTTTGCGCCGCATGTGAACAACCTCAACGCGTCGCTCGCCCTAGCTATATGCTATGCGGCCAATGTGGCCGTGCCGCGATCGGGCGAGATCTTGCGATGCGTCAGCCTCAAGTGGACCACTCGGACGAGCATCAGCGCCTTGATGGCCACGATCGTGGTGGAGCGCATTCTCGATCTGTTTTGGCTCATCGTCTTGTTCTGGCTCATCGTCTATATCGATATCGCCTTACCCGCGCTTTGGACGTTGGTCGGTACAGATCGGGACACCATTGGCCTGCTGGCCCTAGCCGGCTGCTTAGTCGCGCTGAGCGCCTTGGTCTTGGTATCGGTTTATCGGGAAAAAATTTTGGCTGGAATTCGCCCGCTGCTTGCGCGGCGCGTTTGGGGACGCGGCGAGCTGATCCTCAAAATCATCGAGACCTTCATCGGCGGACTCTCCGCCCTGCGGCAACAGCCGACGGCGTACTTTGAAATTATAGTCAGTTCGGTCCTGCTCAACGCAGCGTACGTGTTTATTATTTACGCGGCTTTTGTCGGCATGGGCTTGGACCAAGTATATGATCTCGACGCGGCAGCGGCGCTAGTGGTCATGGCCATATCGTCTATCGGGGTGATCATTCCAACACCTGGCGGGATCGGTTCATATCACCTCCTCTTCGGCGAAGCCATGCACCGCCTCTACTCAGTGCCTCTCTCCACCGCCTTGGCCTGCGCTACGTTGACCCATGCTTTAGCGAACCTGACCTACGTCTTCCTCGGCGGCCCAACCCTGCTGTGGCAATGGCAGCGCAGCCGACAGAATAGTTTAGAAGATCCAGACGATTAGGATCGATCCGCCCACGTAGCCGAAGGCCTCTATCAGCCCGGCCCCCACATTCGGCTGCTCCTCAACCTGTTCGGCACCCAAGCGCACGCTGGGTGCCAAGAGCATATCAGTCAACTTGTGGATAGCGTAGAGCGCGACAAAACCAAAGACCACGTCCATGCCAAAAATTTTGAGGCTTTCGAGCCACCCTGCGTAGTCGCCAGCCGCGGCGATGCTGACGATATTGCCCATGCCCACCAGCACACCGCCGAACGCCAAGCCGACCGCGGCATTGTCGCGCTCTAGTTCACTGTGAATCGAATGCGGGGTAATCCACTCGTAGAGTAGCCCGGCCACCACCAGCACCACTTGGGCCAAGAGCCAGAAGGCCACGCCGCTCCACAGCGGCCCCTCGCCCAGTATGATGGCCAGCACGATCAGGCCATTGGCTATGTGCATCCCCGCCTCGACAAAGGCCGTCCCCACATTCTGATCCTCGATGACCTCCTTGCGGTTGTCAAAGTGGAACAGGAGCGCCCGCTCGCAGAGCACGCCGGCGATGACCATCAGGACAATCGCCAAGAGACCGTACTGGGCAATGCCAATCAGATCGGCTTGCCAGCCCAGCGAAGGGCCGCTCAACGCCCCCCCCAGAGCTAGGCAAATCCCAAAGAAATAGCCACCTACCGCAACAGCCAGCGCGTGGTTGTTGCGGCCGAAGAGTTCGTCTTTGAGATTGACCCGGCGAAAAACTCGCGCATAGACCTGCTTGGCGATAAAGAGCAGGACAAAAGCCTCTAAGAGATAGACTAAGCTCTGAGCCATCGTCATTAAAGTATCCACTGGTTCCCCCTATTTTCCAAAGCGCGAGGAACCGCGTCCCCACCCGGAGGTGGTGCGGCCCATGCGGTTTTTGACTTGGCCACTGAAGGCCTGCCGGCGGCTTTGCTGACGCTGGTAGAATTGCGGTCGCGTCTTTTGGGTCTGCGAGCCGCGCGACCCAAAAGTGGGGCGGCCTCCTTTCGTCGGCCCGTAGTACGGGCGGCCTCGTTCCCGGTTGCGGCGGTAGTCTTCCCAATCGCCGCGACCGACATTCCACCCCCCCATTAAGCTGCTCATCAGCGCGTACTGGCCGTAAAATTGCCAAAACCCACCGCCGCCCCAAAACCCGTACTGGGGATTGCCGACGTATTGATAGCCCGGCGGGTGCGCTTGATTGGCTCCCGTGCGGCGACCGTCAAGCGACTTGGAGGCCACGACCATGCCGACGTACTTTTCGTAGCGGTAGAAGGTCTCTTCGCGGACTTTCATCCAATCCGTGCGGCGTTCCTCGTACACGACGGTATCGTGCCCAGCAACGCGCTGCCCCGCAGCCGTCAACACCTGAAAGCGCAGGGCGTAGTCGGGGAAAAACGATCCTTCGATACGAGTATCATCGACGATCAGGGAATACTCGGGATAGCGATCTAAGTCGCGCACCAGTTCCTTCACTGGGTCTTTTGACCCACAGGCAATCAGGCCCCACAACGCCAAGGCCGCTACGCGCCAAGCCATTTCAAGTGCCCTCCTCCACCGGCAAGATGTCGGTGAATTGGTATTCCTCTACTTCCGAACCCGCGTACGCGGCAAAGTCGCGCTCGCCCCATTGGCTGATAAAAAGCACTTTGCCCTCTTCCCCTTCAAACGACCAGCTAACAAACTCGCGCTCCGCATCGGTGCCGTCTTTGCGGTACAGGCCCGCGTCGCTCGTGCTCCCCACATATTCATCACCCTCAAACCGTACAGTTTCAGGCGGGTCGGCGGCGGCGATGATCGCCGCTGCAATATCGCCCTCGATCTCGTCGATGCCAATCGCCCGCGTCAAGGTCCAATAGGCTTTGCCGTCTTCTACGCCGCGTTCGAGGAAGCGCACCTGATCATCGGCCTGCAATTCCCATTCCTCAGTGCTGTAGCCTTCGTAGTCATAGCTTCCACGGCCTGTGACTTGCCAAGTTTTGAGGTCGTAATCGACCAAGAACCCCACTTTCATGGTACTGAGCGAATACTCCTGATAGGTCGGTTCGTCCTCGTCTTGACGACCACCGAACCATTTCCTTAAACCCATCTCGTATGTCCTTTCAAAACTGAGTACTCGTACTCTGTCGATAATAACGCGCCAGCACCGGCCTATCAAGTCGGTTGGCCTGCACAGGCAAGCGAGCCATGTCGCCGTCAAACACCGCGAGGGCACTCCAGACTTGGCGGTCGATATAGCGCGTGGGAACCGCAAAGGAAGCTGCCGTCGGATCCAGCCCATCGGGTCCAGCCAAGTGGAACCCCCACTCGCCAAAAGAGGGCACGTGCAAGTGATAGGAGTGGACGGCAAAGCCCGCTTCCTCTAAGGCGGCGGCAATGCTCCAATACGCCTCGCGTACGTGATACGGGCTAGAAGCTTGGGTCGCCAAGACGCCTTGCGGGCTGAGCAACTTGCGGCACAGCCTATAGGCCTCGACCGAATAGAGCTTGGCCAAGCTCTCCTCTCGGGGATCGGGCAAGTCGATTAGTATCGCGCCATACGGCACGTGCTCGCGCTGCAAAAAGACAAAGCCATCTTCGTTGATCACGCGCACTTGGCGGCGATTCAAGGCATTGTCGTTGAGTCGAGTCAGGTGGATATTGCGCTGGGCCAATCGCGTTACTGCCGGGTCGAGATCGACTAAATCGACGTGCTGGACCTCCGCGTATTTGAGCACTTCCCGCGCCGTCAGCCCATCCCCTCCTCCGATGATGAGAACCCTTTCGCGAGAGAGAGCCAGCGCCATAGCCGGATGGACTAGGGCTTCGTGGTAGCGATGTTCGTCGATGGAGGCGAACTGCAAGTGCCCGTTGAGGTAGAGCCGGAGGTGTTCGTCTCGCCGGGTCAGGACGATTTGCTGGTAGGCCGATTGCTCGCTGTGGACGATGCGGTCTTCGTAGAGGTCGCTTTCCCACCGCGCCCGCAACCCCTCTCCCTGCCAAGCCAGCGCCCCTAGCACCGCGATAACCACAAGCGCTTGCGCCCCTAGCCAGCGAAAGGTGCGCTGCTCTAGCACCCCCTTAAACGCAAGCACCACGCCAAGGCCGAGGACCGCGTTGACCAAGCCGGCGACCAATGCCGTATGCAGGCTACCGAGGAAGGGCAACAGGATATAGGGAAAGAGCAACGAAGCCAACAAGGCCCCCAGATAATCCAAAGACAAAACATTAGACAGCGCCGTGCGCAGCGTGCCGTGACCTCGCAACAGCCGGGTGATCAGCGGCACTTCTAGGCCGATCAACGCGCCAATCGCCGTGCTCAACGCCAACATGCCGACTCTAAAGTGGTCGGTGTATCCGTAGAGCACGTAGAGCACGCCAACGGAAATCCCACCCAAAAGCCCCAGCCAAATCTCTAGCTGGGCTAGTCGCGTCAACAGCAAGTCGTCGGCAACAAAGCGCGAAAGCCAAGAGCCAAGCCCCATCGCGGCGAGAAAAAAGCCAATGGTCAGGGAAAACTGCTCGACGCTATTGCCGAGGAAGTAGGACGACACGCTGCCGATGAGTAGCTGATAGACGATGGCGCAGACGGCAGCCGAGAAAATGGCCACCAGCAAAAACAGCGCACCCAGCCTAGGCATCCGCAAGCCCTCCCAACGAGGAAGAATACGTCATGCCAAGACAGTCCATGGCCCGCTCCGCCGCCAGCATACCGGCAAATATCGCTTCTTCGCACAGGGGCAGCCCCGTCGCATCGCACGAAGCGAAAAATATCCGCTCCATGGGCTGCTGCCGCCAACCAGCCATCGGTCCCCACAGCGACTTAGGACTAGGCCGCATCATCCCGTGCCCCCAGCGATACAAATCGATGCGTTCGACGAGATCGTCTAGCTCCGGGTGGACGCGGCGCAGGTCGGCCATGATCTGTTCGGCCCAGAATGAATGGTTCTGCGCGAGCAAGGCGTGCCGGGCGTCTGCGAGTTGATCGACAAAAGGCCAATAGTACAGCAACACGCGGCCGTCACCCTGCTGGTGGTCTGCGACTACATAGCCCAGCGATGGGCTGTCGTACAAAACATTGTCCCAAGTAGTTTGCTGGGCCGAGAGCGGTTCTTTGAGAAAAATCGCCGCTACCAGCCAAGGGCTATACTTGATGGCCGCCATAGCCTCGGCTTGTGCCTCCGGCAAGCCCACGATCGCATAAGGAGCCGTGTGGAGCTTGCCAGCGTACACCACGGCCCGCGCGGTCAGTTGCCGCTTTTCCCCGGTCGCCAAGTCGATGTACCCCAACCGCACCTGCGACCGTTCCTCGGCTAGACGAGCCACTAGAGCCTGTCGCTTTATCTCGTTCTTCCCCAACCTATTAGCGAGTTGCGTAACGAGGTGCCCATTGCCCTCGGGCCACGTCAGCGTGTGCGCTGGATACGCCTCCTCGATCCGGTAGTCGTAGAACCGACAGGCATAGTAGTGAATTCCGGCCCACGCCGAGACTTGGGCTGCCGTGCTGCCGTAGTCGTCGCGGCAGGCGTAATCGACCAGCCAGCGGAGCCGGTCATCGTGCCAGCCTTCTTCGCGGAGGTACTGGGCCATGCTGATCTGGTCCAAACGCCGCACCCGTGAATCGGCCGTGCTGTAGCGCAAAGGCATGGCAAAGGCCCGGCGACCATCCCGACCGCGATGCAAGGCCCAGCGCAGCATCTCGTCTTCAAAGCGCAACAACGCTTCGCGCTCCCGACCCGATGCGTCGACAAACGGGTCCAGCCCAGCGACCCAGCGACCCCGATAGAACAGCCGCTCGTGCGGCCAGCGCAGCATCGTCCCAGCGGCGACCATCGGCTTATTCGCCGCGTCGTAGCCGTCAATGACGCCTAGATCTTGCAGTATTTCGTGGATGCAGTCGGCTTCGGCAGGGGGGATGTTGATGTAGTGAGCGCCCCAGGGAAATATCTGATCGCCCCGTTGGCCACTGCGACTGGTTCCCCCTAGCTGGTCGTCGAGGTCGAAGAGGAGAATCCGCTCCACTCCCGACCGACGCAACTTCCACGCCGCCGCCAAGCCAGAGATCCCACCGCCGACAATGGCGACATCGCACGCGGGCTCAGCCGCAGCAAAGTCTGCCCAGGAATGCACATCGCGCAGCAGGTGCCCACGCGGCGGTCCCTCGTTGACGATCCGCCCGGGAATCGGCCGCTGCTGCTGGTCAGACGAGCAACCGCTCCAAGCGGCCCAACTACCAGCGGCGGCGAGCGCACCGAAAAATTGCCTGCGGCTAAGGGCCTTCATCCCATGGGCGCGAGCGGCAACCTTTATTTTGCCGTCTTCATTCTGGCCTTGAGTTGGGCCAGCGAATCATCGACCTTGGCTCCCTTGCTGTCGGCGAGGGCCTTGTCGATCTCGTCGTCAACGCTCGTCGCCGCGTCGCCCATATCGCCATAGGCTTCGGCGAGAGCTTCCTGCTCTTCGGTCTTTTCCTTCATCCGTTCGAGCAGGGCCGTGGTACCCTTGGAGTCGATGTTGGCCAAGTGCTGGTTGATTTTGCGGGTGGCGTTGGCGGTTTTGGTGCGCGCTTTGAGGGTAACCAAATCGTTTTCGTACGAGGCGATTTTTGACTTCAGATCGTTGACATTGCTCTGTAGCTTGTCGGCCATCGCCTGTTGGGCTTGAGCCTGTTGAGAGGCTTCTGTGTGCCGACTCTGGGCCTCTTCGACGCGGGTCAAGGATTCGCGCGCCAAGCGGTCGGCTTCAGCCTCCTCCATCTGGCCAGATTCGGCCTTTTGCAACAGCAGCATGGCCTTGCGCTCGTAGTCTTCGGCGCGCCGGCGGTGGTCTTCGGACTCGCGGCTGAGCCTGATGGAAATCGCCTTGACCTCGGCCAGAGCCTTGAGACTTTCCTGCAAGTCCTTTTTTAAGTCGCGGATTGCTTGCTCGCTCATCTTGATCGGGTCTTCGAGCTTATCCACCATGGCGTGAGCCTCGGCCTGCCCGGTTTTAAACAAGCGTTGAAATATACCTGCCATGTCCTATCCTCCTATTTGGCGGCGAACCCCAGTAATTCCTCCCCGTGCTCGGCCAAGCCGAGACTGAGGGAGTTGATCGTGCTTTCCAGTTCGTTTAAGTCCAAATTCTCCAGCGCCAGCGTGTTGCGATAGAGCAGCGAATCGCCTTCCTCATTGAGGACGAAGGCACCAAAGACCAAATCGCGGTTCATCTGCAAAATCCGCTTGTAGGTTTCGGCAGCTCCATTAGCGACCTGGAGGATAAGCTGCTCAATCACCAGCACTGTCTCCTCGCAATCAATAACTAAGTTTTGTACCCCCCGCTCCTCGTCGTTGACAATGATGATTTCCTCGGCGGGAATCTCCTCGGCGATGGCAAGGCCCAACTCGAGGACGTACTCCTTTACGGTGGTAAAATCAGCCATAAGCTGCCTCCAATGTTAGTTTGATTAACGGGTCGTCAGGAACTTTTCCAGCTCTTTATAGGCGTGCGTCAACTGGGCGCACAACGCGTTGGCTACCTCGCGCTTGGCCGGGTCCTGTGCGTGGCGGTCGGGGTGGTACTGTTTCATCAACCGCTTCCACGCCGCCTTCACCTCCTCCAGACTCGCCCCATAGGGAAGCTCCAAATTGGCGTAATACCCAGCGAGTACCGGGTCTTCGGCAGGTGCGGCAGATGTGGGGGGCGTCGTTGGAGGCTGCCAATGCTTGTAGGCATCACTCGACTCGCTAGTCGCAGTATGCGCCCGCACGACGCGGAATATGCGCCCAAGTAAGTCCATAAATGGCGAAAATACAAGGGATCGTGGTCCTTGTCCACCCCCTCAATAGGCGAGGGAAGAAACGGCCTTTTTAATGGGAAAGTAAACTACCGATAACACCGATTAAACTCAACGCGGGCGAGAGGCTGATTCTCTCGTCCGCATTTTTTTTGCAAAAAACTGCAAAAAGTACTTGACACGTAAGTTTTTTTTCCTACACTTACGTCGTTTTTGGGCTTCGACACGGCCCCTTAGTCGCGGTGATTGTCCACGCGCCGCTTTTGCTGGCCTATGGCCATCACAGCACCTGTCGCGACCGGCCTGTACAACCCAACGCAGGTGCTCGGCGACTCCGCTGGATTTCGACGGATTGGTCCAACTGTAAAAGTCACACATCACGTCTTTCTCGTTCGCCGTCGGCACTCGGCTGGCGGTGCTCTCATACCCCTTTTCTATTGATCAAAACAGCCCGAAATCTTACCTGAAAAGCTCTCTTTGAGCAATTCGCCGCTTGACCTTGCCGTTGTCTCGGCAGACGCGACATCGACGAACCGCTAGTTAAGACGTGATTTTGCCCGTCTGTTTGCCCGTTGGCGCGAGGCCAGCCGTGCCAGCCGTCGGCATTCGTCGGAGCACAGCCGCGCCGCTGGTTCCGGGTTGATGTACTCCCCGCCGCATACTTTGCAGTGCCGCGTTGCGCTAGGCGCGTTTGCGGTCGGTAGTCTGATCTTCATTCCTGCTGTTTTTCGTGCTCGTGCCTTCATGGGCGTAGGCCCACAAGCAGCCTAGCCCTGTGAGTATGCTGAGGAAGAGGCCCGCGTGGCCGGCCCACCCTGGTCCGCCAAAGCCCGACCAAGCAAGTAGTACCCATGCTACGGCCCAAGCCCCGAGGCCCAAGCCCCAAGTTCGTTTACTCATCGTTATATCCCCTTTCTTTTAATCCTTGAAAGTAGATAGTGTATTCGTTTGAAAATTAGGTAGCGACTTGGCACTTGCGATAGCTAGCTGTGGCAGCCGGATTCGAGACGCACTAGGCCAGCCGAGGCTAATCATACCTTTTGGGCGGAATAGGCACCCAAACAAATCCATAAATGGCGAAGATACAAGGGCTAATAGCTCTTATCGACCCCTTCAATAGGCGAGGGAAGAGACGGCCTTGTTGATAATCGACAAAGCCGCGCTGAACATGCCGACCAAGGCCATGCCAACCCCAAACCCTACGCTCAAGACCATGGCGTATTGCCGCCATTGCTGCTTGCCGTACCGCTTCCAGAAGTAGTGCCTAGCCAGCAAGGCACCAATGACTTGTGGAATGAGAAAATGCGGAATGCCGTTGACGCTTTGGACGTATCCAAAGATCATAAAGATCGGCATTCCCAAAAAGGTCAGAGCAAAGTACGCCGCCAAGCCGAAGCTGGCTGCGCCGATGATGATGGGCCACTTCCTACCGCCGAGGGGATGGTGCGTATCCTCGTCGATCAGGCCGTCGCCATCGTCGTCGCGGTTGTTGACCAGCTCTTCGTCAATGCCCTCGATGGCCCCCTCCCGATAGGTCAAGCCTAGAGGGAGAGACGACGCATCGGCCACCAAACCTTGAAGTCGGTCTCCATCCCGCTCCCACTCGACTAGCACCGTAGTCGCGGTCTCCTCCACAACCGCAGCAAAGGCGGCCCTTACCTCTTCGCTCTGCCACGTATCCTGCTCAATGCTTTGGCCGTTGATCGTCATAAGGTAGTCGCCGGCTTGCAAGCCCAAACGGTGGCCTAGCCCCGCTTGGGCTACGGTGGCGACGCGCACCGCGTCATATTCGGTCCAACTCTCTACGAATGACGTGTCCGCAACAAACCCAAGCCCCAGAGCTTCCCCCGGCCGGCGCACCACAGCGCGACGCATGGTTTTCTCATCCCGTTCCCAAGCGGCAAACACCGAGTCCGCTCCTTGGGTAAAATACCGATCAATCCGCTCAGTATCCCATTGCGGGACGCGAAGTTCGACGCCGTTTATCGCCCGGAGGCGGTCGTCGTCGGCCAGTCCAAGCTGGCCTCCTAACCCCTCCGGCTCCACACTCTCGACGAGAACCGCGATATTGAGGTCGCCGTCGTCGTCCTTGCGGTTACCGGTAAAGCGCATGTCCTGCCACAGAACCTCAAAGAGCAAGGGCATGTCCGAGGATCGTTGCAAAGCCTCGCCGTCAAAGCTGGGCAGGCGATCCACTTCAAAGTAGAAATCAACCGAATCGCCCGGAGCCAAATTGATCGCAGCTCGGAAGTTGGGGTTCGGCGTGGCAATGGCCATGCCGTTGGGGGGCCAAAGTAGCTGGGGGCCATCCGACGGAGTACCCGCCTCGGCGTCGATCCTTTGGGCGGCCTCCGGCGGCGGTGGTGCGTCCCCGCCGCTGAAGTCCGTGTAGAAGTAGCCGGTCTGCGACCAAGGTTCATAGTCGCGCTTTACCGGATCCGGTACCTCTAAATCCCTAGTGATCCTCCCCCGCCAGTACCACCAACGGCCGTCCTCCAAATTGGGCGGGCTCCACACGACTTGGCCATTGGGCACAATATCCCCTTCCAACTCCTCTCCGGCGCGCCACGTTTTGTTGTACATCGTGCCAGAGAAGGCGAGCGCTCGGTCAAAGGCCTCCAGCGGCCAATAGACTTGCGCGTATGGGTAGCTCTCCGAGGGAATGGGACCCAAGCGCCAGAGGAAGTTCCAGTACATCAGACTGACCCCTAAGACGATGGGCAACATAAAGAGCTCGGCTTTGAGCAGACTGGTAAACCTCATCCCGGTCAGCTCTACTACCCTAAACCCCTCAGCATTTCCGCCAAAGTTGCGGGTCGGAAAGGGCACTAACCAGATTTCGACCCCGCGAAAGCCGGTCATAAAGCGGATGGCGTCTTCGACATAGGGAATCGAAATGTTTCGGCCAACCAAACCGTCGAGCCGGGCGCTGACAAAGGACATGATCGGCGCCCAGACAAAGGCGATGAGCACGAAAAGCACCAACAGGCCGGTGCTGACCAAGGTGGGAAACAAGGTCTTGGCCAACACGATCGGATAGATCGCCGCTACGCAAAACAGCGAAGCGCAAACCCACATATTGAAATCGCCGCGGCCTAGGTGTTTTAAGCAGTACCCTCTCACTTCGGCCGGGCGGTGGCAGTCCGAGTGCTTGCACATCCCCGACTGGTCGGCCCCTTCGAGCCGGAGCTTCTCCCGCAATTCGGCCTTCTTTTCTCGGCCAATGGAAAAAAGCTGATGAAAGCTGACGATGGTGACCGCGATGGTAATGCCAATGGAAAAGGCGCGCCAAAAGTCGATTCCAGTGACGATGGTAGTTTGAATGGTGTGCATGCCGAGTTCCCAGCGCGGCAGATAGCCCCATGCGTAAAGAAAGGGACTGATGGCTGTGTGTAGCATCACCCCGGCAAAGGAGCCGATCACCCCCCAGAAGGGCATGAACAACCCGGCGAATACCGCCCCCAAACTCGTGGAGATCCCCAGCGGCGCAGCCTGTATGATATTGCCGAAATAGGGACTCAACTCCCAGAAGGGAATCGGCAAGATCTCCACTTTGGAACCCCAGAGCTCGGTAATGACCGGGACCCCTACATAGATGACTCCGAATGACGCACCGATAACCGCGCCAATGCTGAACACTGGCCACTTCCACGTCTCTCGCTCGGCACCCGAATCCTCGGCCAGTGCCATGGCGCTCAACGCCGACATGGGTGCGGTGGGAAAGGGCAATTGCTCGCGGTCGGAAGTAAGCCGGAAGAGCATGTAGCCGGTCGTAAACCAAGCGATGCGGCTCATGATCGTCCCGACCACCAACAGCAGGATCGGAATCAACCAGTCGCGGTGAATAAAGGTGCGCTCGGCAATGGCCTCCGAATCGGGCGCGGGTACCCACCACGACGGCAAGCGGTGCGCTATCCCGAATAGCTCGGCTTCGGCCGAGGTCACAAAGTACTGACGCCAGAGCAAGCCGTGGAACGCGCCCTCGCCGCCGGCGATCAAGGCACCAGAGACGTACACTAACAGGTAAATCTCTTGGCGCCTGAGCGCGGCAAATGATCGCTTCGAGACCTCTAAAAAGAGAATCACCGTCACCCATTGCGCCGCCACGATTATATCGATACCCGCGTACAGCCCGAGAAACATCTCGCCCGGGGTCATAATCAGCGAGATGAAGAGCACACCGATAATGGTACGGCTCGTAAAGCCCTCCTCAAAGCGGTCGGGGGCTTGGAGCAAGTCGCGGTATTCATTGACCTCGGCCCACTGGCGCTCCTTTTTTTCTTTGCGATCAAATAGCTGCTGAAAAGACGCAGACAGTCTTTGAAAAAACGCTTCCATCATTCCACTTGCTCAACTTCTGCGGACTCGGCCAACATCTGCTCGGCGACTCCGCGGTGGTGGGCCTTGGACTCTGTGGCGAGGGTGTGCCAGAGCAGGAACTCTTTCCGCAACCCATTGATAAAGCGGTGGTTGACCCGCTGCCAGAAGGTGTCCTGACCACTGATCCGCTGAATGTAAATCTCCACTGTATAGACGGATTTGACTTCGGTGGGCAAAAATTCGAGCTGCATGAACTGGCTCACCCCCATGTCGAACGGTGCCAGCCACAGCAGGAGTTGCACGGCGTATTCCGGCCCGCGCTCGCCGGCTTCCTCGACCAACTGAACCTTCTCGGCGTAGAAGTCGCCGATGGACTCCTCGCTATAGGCACTGAAGTACCCGGCCAAAAAGCCGCACAGGCCCCGCACTTCCCCCTCGCTGACCATAAAGGGAAACTCCATTTCCCAGCGATCTCCATCAGGATCCGGCGGCGTCCAGCGGCGGACCGTATCGGGCACGGCCGTGCGAGCCGCTACCCTAGCCGGATAGATAGTCGAAAGCAAAACCACGGCCATCACGAGCAGGGCCGAGGAAATCGCCGCCATCGACGAGTAATTGAGGCTCACTCCCTGTAACAAGTCCAACGCGAGGAGTGCTTTGCCCAAACTCTGGCCGAGAATATAGCCCAAGGTAACGCCAATAATCGCATAGACACAGGCTTCGGCCACGAAAAGCAGGGCAATGTGCAGCGGGGCCAATCCCACCGACGAATAAATGCCGATCTCGCGGAAACGCTCATAGACGGCCCCCATCATCGCATTGAGCACAATCAGCGCCGCGATAAACATCGGTACCACCAAGTCCCCTAACCCCTCGACGTCGGGAGACCCAATCGAGGTGTAGGAAAACACCTTCATGGCGGATTCGTCCGGCTCCTGCAGGCCGACAAAGAGCGTAATGGCCAGCCGCAGGAGAAAATCCTCGACCATTTCCTGGGTGCGTGTTCCATCCTCCATCCGCACTGCTACTGAGCGCAACATGCCCCCGGCCTCCCGTAGCGTTCCATAGGGCAAGACCAGCACGTTGTCGGCCTCTAGATGGACGAACGGGCGAATATCGAGCGCGGATTCATCTACGGCGATGCTCATCTTGTCCTCGGCCACCGGCCCCAGCGCTTGAGCACTCGACATCTGGAAATCCGCCGGCGTCAGCGGCTCGTCGTCGAGGTCGCGAATATCCTCAAAGAGATCGGGATCGAATACGCCCCGCACCACCAAATCCCGCCCAAACACCCGCACCGTCGCCGTGCCCAGCTCCGCCAGACCAATGCCCAACGCCTCGGCCATGCCCGCGGCCATCAGGCAGCTTGACTCGTCCTCGCTCGTGAAGAAGCTCCCGCCCACCAACGCCTGATCAATGCCGGTGACGCGCACTTCCTCTGGCATCAGCCCCAGCATCCCGGTCGCCCGCACCTCCGCGGTATCGCCGAAGACCTCGATGTACTTCTTCTGCTCGTCGTCAAAGGCGACATACCAGTTGCGCGGTACGACCACGCCCTCGGTGGCAAAGTGGGAGCGAGCGTAGTCGAGCGTCGGGCGGTTCAGCACGTTCCAATTGCGGTCGCGGATCAGCACTCCTTCGTAGGTACCCTCGTGGTCCATCGCAAAGGCCATGTAGCGGATCTGGGTGTTGAACGAGGTGAACGAGAGCACCGTAAAGGTGAGCAGAACCAAGGTCAGCAAGGTCAGCCCGGTGCGCAGCTTGCGCCGCCGCATGTTGGAAATGCCGAGCATAAAGGCCGCGTAGCTGGCGCTGGCGCGGCTGATATCGGTCTCGTGGACGTGGGCTTCCTTCGCTTGGTAGGCCTTCATATAGCGGTTAAAGCGGGAGCTAATCATGGACATGACAAACGCCGCCATCGCCATGATCGCAAAGGCCAGCAAGATCACCAGTGGATGGGCGATGGCAAAGGCCGGGTGTACTTGGGAGATGGCGATCCAGATCAACAGCAACAACCCGCTAAACCCGGCTAGCTGCCAGCGAATATCAGATGCGGCAAACAGCAACCGCTCGCCTAAGAAGGCCGTCGGGATAACCAAGGCGAGAAAAAACACCATGCCGCTGATGACGTCGTTGAGCGTCTGTAGCACCTCCGGGTACGCACGGGATGTCACCCCCAAGGCGGCCCGGACGTGCTCGACATAGCGCTCCCAATCCTTGGCCTCTTCCGCCTCCCGCGCCTCTTCGATTAGCCCCTTGCTGCGCTGATGCAACCGGGCCAAGCGCTGGTTTTCAATCGCGTGCTCGCGCAAGGTCCGCAGCCGCGCCTCATTGAGCTGCCACATGTCCTCGACGGCCAGCATCCCGGTGCGGCTTAGCGATTCCTCTCGGAGCGCGTAGCCCCGTCCCCGCGCCTGCGTCTCGTTTTCGTCGCCCTCGCTGTTGAGTAGAAGCAGGCGGTTGTCGATGATCATTTTGATGCTGTCGTCCTCGTCGGCGTCCTGCGCTCCGAACACCACGCCGACGGCCTCGACATCGTCAATCCCCCGCGCTAGTCCGAACTGCCGGGGGGCCACTCCACTGCGATCGACGATTTTGATCCCCTTGAACGACCGGAGATAGCGCGGGTCAATCATGCTGTAAAAAGGCCGCGAAATGGAGGGAAAGACGACGATGAGCTTTTCGTTGATATTCCAGCGAATTTTGCTGTCGATCATCCACCCGTTTACGATCCCGCCACTGAATTTTTGCGCCCTTTCCGACAGGTCGGGCGCGAATGCGATCTCCCCAGTCGCCGGTTTGACTTGATAAGCCGCCACTGGATAGGCCCCGGTGCGCAAGCCGGCGATATCGGCGACGCCTTGGCCGTCGGTGAGGTGGTACTGTGCCCAGCGCATGCCCTTGTGCGCTTTGAACCGAGGATCCACCACGACAATGGCGTCGGCAATCGGACGGTCCGGCACTTGGCTGCGGCGCGGAAACGAGCGGACCTTGACCCGTAGGGAGCGCAATTTGTCTTTGAGCACCGGGCCAAAGTCCTCGAGATCGGCAAACAGATCCTCGTCGTTGACGGCCCGTGCCAGCATGGCGTTGAGCAGGCGACTTTGGCGGACCAGATTGTCGATATTCATCCGCTTGGGCGTATCGAACGGGGTATCGACGATGTAGCGGGCGTCGTTGACCGTAACAAACGACAGCGAGACGATTCCGGCGGTCAGCGCCTGCTGCCCACTGACTGAGACCCCGCCCGGCACAAAAGTTGACCAGTCCATGCCGCGAATCGGGCTGATCCCATTGGCCAGCGGTCGTTCCTGATCCAAGCCCAACCGCGCGGACTCCTCCTCGGCGTATGCTGTAAAACGCCGTCCAAAAGGCACGAAGAACCGCTTGAGGTCGTAGCTAAGGGTATTGTTCCAGATCCCCAGCCCGTCGGACTGACTCGTCAGGTCAATGCAGATGAAGAGCTTGGGCTTGAGCGGTTTTGTCATCCGCTCGGCGTAGTAGGGATGGAGGCGGGCGTGGCGCTCGAGGAAGTGGACGATCCCCTGCTGCGCTTGGAAATGCGCGCCCGTGGCCACCAGCACCACCGGCCGGCGTGGAGGATGGCGCACTAGGTGCTCGGCTAACTCCAACAACGCGGCGATGCCGCTGGTCGCTTCGGCTGCTGGAGCCAAGGCGGGCACCACCGACATGCCGTCGTAGTAGGTTTCGATGACAATGGTCTCATCGGCCAGCGCCGGGTCAGTGCCGGGGAACCGGCCCCAGATATTCCAAGCCTGCTTGCGCTGCCAATCCATCCGCCCCTTGAGCACGACGGCAGTCGGCTGCTGCAGCAACCGCTCTTTGAGCTGTAAGCCGGCGGCTCTTTCAAGCCAAAAGCGCGGGATGTCCAGCGGCGCAGTGGAGTACTTGGCGGTAGCTTGATTGCGCGTGGTCTCCTCCGGCTCGATGAAGACGATGGCGCGCGCACCCAGCGACGCGGCCTGCAACCAGCGGCTCCAGCTATTGAACTCCATCAGCACCACCCGACCGTCGAGTTCAAAACCGGCGAAATCCTCCCACTCGCCGTCTCCGCCGTAGATCATCTCGCCTTCGTATTCGGGCAGGGTCGAGGTGCGGACTAAGTTCGGCCACAGGCTGTAGAGGCCATAGCGCTCCCCGCTCTCTGTGATGAGTAACTCGCCCCCTTGGTCAATGGGCACGGTGACCGAGAAGGGTTCGCACGCGACCTCTGCAAACCCGATCTCGCGCAAGCGCTGCTCGACGTAATCCGCGGCCTTAGCCGCCCCAGGATAGCCGCTGACCCTAGAGCCGAGCGACGACAGATAAGCGACGGTTTCGCGCACCCCGTCCTCGCGCGCCCAACCGCTGGTTGCGGTCAGCACGAGGGCACAGATGATGTAGTAAACCGAGTGCCTCATGCCCAAAAAATGGAGTTCCCCACTTTTCCTGTGAAGTAATCTATGACCAACCAAATTCCATTACACGAAACCTGCCCGCAGATCAGTCCCAAGAAAAACATTTGACTGCGACGATACAAGGCCACTCCGCCGAAGCGCATGATCATTTTCTTGATAAACCAAGCCAAGAACACGCTAAACCACACGAAGTTGAGCATGCCGTTGGCTCCAATGGGAAAGCCGATGGGATGCACGGGCCACCAAGGCAGACGCTGCCGCGCCCACATCATCGCTCCCATCACCAGCGCGCCGCCGGACAAAAAGCCTAGCCCCGGCCAGTGTACGCCCGCCGGCTCCATGTTGCGGAACGCGGTGTTGTACGCGGTTTCGGGCGCACCTTTAAAAAACCAACTATTGAGGTTCACTCCGCCGTGCTGATAGGCCATGTGGAAAATCATCCAAAACGCACCGAGAGCACCAATAAAGAGCGCGAGAATAATAGCCCAAAACACCAGCCTCCGCAGCCGCGGCTCCATCTCCTCGATCAGCTTGAGGGCGTTGGTGCAAGTGGCCATGACAAACACCCGCACATCCGCGCCCCACATATAGGCCAACGACAAGTTCCACACTCCGATCCGGGTCACTAAGTCGGTCCCCAGTCCCAGAATCACCAAGTCGGGCGCCGTCATCGGGGCGCGCACGGCCGCTAAGCCGGCCTCGGCGACAATCCGCGTCAAGCCAAGGAAGATGCCTAAAGCCAAGGCGACAAAAACAAATGCCACCCACAGCGGCGTCCCCATGATCCACAGCCAGCACGACATGACCAAGACCCCACCTACAACGCCGAAGAAAGACCAGCGATAGGACATGATCTCATCCCCATCCTCCACCTCTGGTGCCAAGCCGAGGGCTTTTTTGCACACATTGAAAAAGTGTTCCCGCCCCACCCACAAGCCAATCCCGACCATGGCCAGCAAGGCACCGACCCCCTGGTAGGCCATCAGGGAAACGTCGGCCACGCCGAAGACTACCTTCTGCTCGGACGTTACGCCAGCAAGCGCAAAGATCTCCTTTTCAAACTTGGCCAACAGGTGAAAAAACCAAATGCCGGCAGCGATATTGGCATTGATGAAATATGAAAAGCCGACCATGGCAAAGCTGACGGTCAGTTCCAAGGTTTGCTTGCCAACTAAGGGTATTGCCGAAGTCAAGGGGAAGACCGGAAAAGCTGGGTCGTAGCGGTGCAGAGCCTTCAAGCTGCCAAAAAAAATCGGCAGACTAAAACCAAGCCACATGGCCGGCTGGCGAAAAAAGGTATTGATCCTAAGCCCGCGCTCCTCGCCGCGCACCATCGCCAGCCCCACCTGTGTGATCGGATAGGGTAGCCGCTCGCGCTCCATCCACTGCCGGCGGACGATGACCGCAACCGACACCATAGTCACGTACAGGGCCAAGAGAAAGACTGCCCACCAGCACAAAGGCTCTACCCACGCCGCGTAGGGGATCGCCTCGCCGGGTGCCAACCCTTCGTAAAAGGTCTTGCTGTCGCTCCCGTCGTTGACCAGCACTTCTCGCGCGGAAAAATGGGGAAAGAGCACTTCCCGCCACTTGTTTTCCGGCGAGGCAAAGTAAAACACCGCCGTGATCATCGGCAGAATTTGTTCGCTCAGACCCATAGTGCAAAGAGCCGAGACGATCAACAACATGACGTACACGAGAATCAATTCGGCCCGATTGAGGACCAAACTCCGCCCGAAAGAGACCAATAGCATGTTGATCAGGGATGAGGCGAGGATGAAGGTGGCAAAGAAAAAACCTGGGGCAAAGGGGTCTAGGGGGGCCACCCAACCATAATAGAAGCCGTAGAGTACGCACGAAATCAAGGCCCACGCTGCTGCGCCCGACGGGTTAGCGGCAACCTTGAACAGCACATTGAGCAATCCGATGAGTACTAGAAATAAAAAAATGGCCCCTGGCGTACTGAAGTCCAAGGCCATGTAAGAGCCGCGGATAATCATGTTGCCGTACGGAGCGCCGACGGCGAGGAAAAAGCTGAGAAACGCTCCCACCCAAAACGCACGCATGGTTAGCTGCTGGGTACCGGGCGGAGCCAGCAGGGCCTGATCGCGCCCGGCGAGGTGGTCTAGGTAGTGAGTCGGCAAGCGTCTTAGCAAGTGGAACTCCCTGCTGTATCGCAATGGCGTGTTATAATAAGCAGCTTAACCGATTGGGACAACGAGAGTTGACGACATCGGCATTTAGGGGCTTTTTCTTGGTCTATGGAACTTGACTTCCTCCAGTTCGCCAAGCCGCTCCTCCGCGCCCCCACAGCCCCTTTCCACGAACATTTTGCCTTCGGCATCGCGCGCGCATTCGCAGCCGCGCGGCCTCTAATCCAAGTGCTCCACGACCACTGTGGCAACAGTTTGCTGCTCTACGACGGCGGAGCCCAAGAGGAGGAGGACGAATTTATCGTCCTGACCGCCCACCTCGACCACCCCGGCTTAGTGTGGAGAAGCTCGCAGGGGCCAAGCCGCGCACTGTTCGAGATACTCGGCGGCGTCGAACTGGAAAAGGCGCTAGCGACGGGCGTGCGCCTGTTCGACCTGAATCGCTCGGCTACCCAGCGCGGAATCCCCGGGACCATCGTTAGCACGGTAGAAGCAGAAGGAACGCGCTATCCTCTAGTTGAAGTAGCCACAGCACGCGATATTCCCCAAGGACCGGGCACCTTTGCGATGTGGGACTTGCCTGCCTTTCGGGTGCGGGGTCGGCGCTTGCATGGACGGGCGATCGACGATTTGGCCGGCGCGGCTGTGGCGTTGTGCGTCTTGGATTCCCTGGTTCGTCAGCAAGCCTCGGTCCGCCTCGGCGTCTTGCTCACGCGCGCCGAAGAGGTGGGTTTCGTCGGCATGCTCGCCGCGCTGGAGGCTGGGTTCTTGCCGCAACGTGCACGCTACATCAACATCGAGTGCTCCAGTGTGGCGGCTGGGGCGGTGTTGGGCGCGGGGCCGATCTTGCGGGTGGGCGACCGGCTCTGGGTTTTCGACCCGGACATCAGCAGCGGGATGGCTGCACTGGCTGACGAATTGGCCGCCCAACAGCCCCCTTTCCGCTATCAACGCAAGCTGATGGACAGCGGTGCTTGCGAAGCCACTCCGCTTATGCAGGCCGATTATCGCACGGGCGCGGTGGCGCTGCCTCTCGGCAACTATCACAATTCGGGGCCGGGCGAGCAATTGGCCCCAGAGTACATCCACCTCGACGATGCCAACGGGCTGGTGCGCCTGCTCGTCCACGTAGCCCAGCGCGGCATTGGCGCGGGGCTGGCGCATTCGGCCGCTGCGCTCGACTCCATGCTCGCCAGCCGCCTAGCGCACTACCGCGACCGCCTGCTCCCCCTGTAACAGTAGGCGTTCCACCGTCGCCTTCCTACTGACTTGGAACTATAGCAGTAAGCCGCCAGAGCAGGACTGTGCCGTCGCCTGACCCGGTTGCCAGCAGCGTGCCGTCCGGGGAAAAGGACACCGATTCGATCCGACCTGTATGAGGCAGGGTGGTCAGCTGACTGGCACTCGCTACATCCCAAAAGATTACCGTGCCGTCCCAGCCCCCAGACGCCAGCAGCCTGCCGTCCGGGGAAAAGGACGCGAATTCAACCCTCTCCGTATGCCCTTGCAGAGTGGTTAGCTGACTACCACTCGCTACGTCCCAAAGGATCACCGTGCCGTCCCGCCCCCCGGACGCCAGCACGGAGCCGTCCGCAGAAAACGACACGGATTCGACCACAGACTTATGCCCTTGTAGGGTGGCCAATGGACTGCCACTCGCTACGTCCCAAAGGATTACCGTGCCATCTACTTTCCCAAACGCCAGTATGGAGTCGGCCGGAGAAAAGGACACGGACCAGACTCTATCCGTATCCTCTTGCAGGGTGGCCAGTTGGCTGCGACTCGCTACGTCCCAAAGAACTACATCGTTGTCTTGCCCCCCAGACACCAGCAGCGAACCATCCGGGGAAAACGATACCGGACCGCCTGGTGAAAAAGACACCGGACCTCCTCCCTCCAATAAGCCCAGTCGCCGACGACTCGCTACGTCCCAGAGAATTATATCACCCCTCCAACCGACTGCCAACATAGAGCCATCCGAGGAAAACGACACCAGATTGCCCCCGTTCAAGGTAGCCAATTGCCTGCGACTCGCTACGTCCCAAAGAACTACATCAACCCCCCCACCGGCTGCCAACACAGAGCCGTCCGGGGAAAACGATACCGATTCGACTCTCTCCGTATGCCCTTGCAGAGAGGCTAGCTGAATGCGATTGGCTACGTCCCAAAGAACCACATCGTCGTCCCGTCCTCTGGACGCCAGCAGGGAGCCATCCCGAGAAAAGGACAATGGACCGCTCCCGCGCAGGGTGGCCAGTTGACTGCGACTGGCTACGTCCCAAAAAACGATGTAGAATCCCCCTGCGGACGCCAACTGGGAGCCGTCCGCAGAAAACGATACCGAAGAAACCCTATACTCATGTCCTTCCAAGGTAGCCAGTTGACTCTCACTCGCTACATCCCAAAGGATCACCGTACCGTCCCAACTCCCGGACGCCAGCAGAGACCCATCCGAGGAAAACGACACCGAAGAAACCCTGTCCGTATGCCCTTGCAGCGTGGCTAGCTGACTATCGCTCCATACATCCCAAAGAATCACCGTGCCGTCCCAACTCCCGGACGCCAGCAGAGACCCATCCGAGGAAAACGACACCGAAGAAACCCCACCTGTATGTCCTTCCAAGGTAGCCAGTTGACTCTC
>JAJEFJ010000086.1 GCA_022820485.1 Candidatus Latescibacterota bacterium | reverse complement strand
GGGTCCGACGAGCGTATTCTGAGTGCGTGAGGACATGGCGGATATACACTCTTCCCAAATCATAGCGCATATCCACGATTAGCCGATATTTGTTGCCGCCGATATTGAAAACCGTGCGCCATTGTCCCAAGAAGCTGGCAGAAGGAAAATCTTGGCGTATTTCGTGCGGAGTGGAATAGCGCCTTAATCGCATGATGGCGAACCAAGCCCTGAGAGATTTCTCCGACTCTGGATGATCCCGCCAGAATTCTTGGAGCCTTTTCCGAGTAATTACATGCATTGGCCGTTGACGAAGCCTTTGTTACCAATTTGGGAACAAAAGAGATGGGTGTCAAGAACCAGCGCTCGTGCATTGACCAGCATATTATCTTGGCCCACTTCGACCGGAGCATCTGCCTAGGTTAGCTTCGGATACTGACGTGATCGTATATGCAGATTAGCCGTTTCCCACTCAGCGTAAGCTCGTGTGCATGGAATCCCTCGCCGTCCTGCAACAGGAGTTTTCCGCCAGCAACTTGCATGAATTTCTTGTAATCCTGTTGATTCGCCGAACCCTTGCACTCGTCGTACAGGCAGGTCTTGAATACCAGAACGTAGAATACGGATATATCCTTCCCGACTGCCACTGTTCCGGCGGTTGCAGTCAGTAGCTGGTAACGAACGCTGGCAAACCTAGAGGAAAGTGGATCATCAGTCTCCGAGAAATAGCGTGAGAGCAGATCCACTATTCTCTTATCCGCGCTCGTTGATTTTCCACTATCCCGGGTCTTGATAGCGGCTCTATACCTATCGCAGACAGTGGGTCCGAAGGGCTCATCAACCTTGGCTTCTACACCAATAAACAAGCTTGACCTAGAACCGACGCGACCGATGATTCCAAGGTCGAGGCGGCTCGGCTGTCCTGGATAAGAGTCAAAACTTGCTCCAAATTCCGGCTCGGCTTTCTCCAACTTGACCGGCTGTGACAGGACGCACGAAATACGCGATTCCAGATGATTAGCCCCGTTCCGGTCCATTATGAAATCGGCCAGAGAGTAGGCGCTACGGCCCGGCTTCCAATGCCGTTTCTTCGAGGGCTTACTGAAAATACGGCTCTCCCACTTTCTCAGGCAGGATATTCCGTGGTCTTGGGAATCTACCACTCTCACTTTTAATCCTCCGATCTGTTTAGGGCTGATGACTTGCGAGGCCGATCTATTAGAATCGCAGCACGGCAACTACTGACAGTCCCCCTGTAGATTCTGGTCTCAACCTGAACGAGTATCGGCGCGATTCAGATCGATTTCGAGACCACTCGGACGCAACCGTTGCCGTAAAGACGGGTATGGAGGGTATTAAAGGGGGAACCAAATCCCCCCATTAAGGCCCTTCCTCAAGCCACGTCGGCGCAAAGCGAGCCAAGCGCAAACAGCCGGAGTGCTCGGCCTCGTATAGACACAAAACCTGCCCGTCGGGAGCCACCGCCAAATCGGAGTACGCCGCCGCACCCGGCTCAAGCACTCGCGCTACGGGCCAACTGTGCCCTTGGTCCTCACTCAGCCGCAAGGTCAACTCGGCGCGCTCGTCGGGCTTGCTGGGATGCGCCATTAAGATGCGTCCGTCGTCGAGACACACAATGCTGCCCTGGCAAGAAGGCTCGGGCAGGGCTGGCTCGTAGGCGACCGCAGACCAAGTTGCACCGCCATCGCGGCTGCGCGACCAGCCCCGGCAGCGGCGTTCATTGCGACTGCGCAGCGTCATGTACAGAGAGCCGTCGGCCATTTCCACAGCCTCGCATTCGTCTGAAGCATCGTGTGTCAATTTGTCTCCAGCCTGCCAAGTGTGGCCGCCGTTGTCGCTGTAAAAAGCGATGGAGGACTGCACTTGGCCCCAAGTGGGTGGCGGCTGACGCCAAGTAGCCGGACCGGGGCTTTCATCGACCCAAGAGGGCACGAGCAAGCGACCGCTTTGCAGTTGAATGCCATGGCCGGGTCCGGTGCCGAGGTAGGTCCATGAAGGAGCCTTCACTTGGGCGGTAATTTCCACAGGGTCAGCCCAAGTGCGCCCCCCGTCCGTGCTGCGGCTGACAAAGACCTCTTGGTTGTCCTTGCAAAAGGGCAGCAACACCGCGCCTCGGTCGTGGTCAACTACGGGACAGGGGTTGCCACAGGTGCGTTCACCATCGGCGACGATCCGCTGGCTCGGTTCCCAAGTGCGCCCCCCGTCCGTGCTGCGGCGCAGGAGAATGTCGATTTGATCGTCGTCGCGGCCGGTGTGGCGGCGCGCTTCGCAAAAGGCCAGCACTGTGCCGTCTGGTGCTCCGGCCAAAGCGGGGATGCGATAAGTGTGGTAGCCTTCTTGGCCAGAGATGAATAGGTCTTGTATCTGCACGATTCGCTCCTGTGGGAAAGGGCTTCAGCCGCGCACGGGCCCGTGCACACCATAGCCAATCAGGTAGCGCACAGTGGGCGACAAGGCGCGTGCCTTGTGCGGCGCAATGCTGTTGTGGAAATCGTTGAAGGGCTTGACCCACGAGCGGCAGTAGTAGCACAGTACGGCGCGACGAGGGGCTTGGGTCTGGTTAGGACCGGAGCGATGCCACGTGTTGGACAACCACATCGCCACCGAACCAGCCGGTCCGGTGAGAGCGACCTCGTCTGCCAAGGGACCGCCTCCCCAAGGCGGTTTGCGCCGCCAGCGGTGGCTGCCCGGCACCACGCGGGTGGCCCCGTTGTCGGGCGTGAAATCGTCGAGCATCCACGCGTTTTGGGTCGTCAGGGGAAAATCGGGCAACGGCTCGGGGAGTTGGCCCAGCGGCACATCGACATGCCAAGCTCCGCCGTCGTCGGTGCCAGGGCCGATGCTGGTGGCGCTGCAATCGGACAGCACGCAGTCGGCTCCCAAGACCGCCCGCGTCAGACCCAGAATCGAGGGATGTTCGACTAGGGCAGGGGCAGCCTCGCACTTGTCCAGCAGATTCCACAGCCGCTGCGAGCGCTCGCCGTCGAACAAGGTCGGCAAGTGCAGGAAGAGCTTTTGCACTTGGTCCGGCTCAACCGGCCAAGGAGTGTCGAGTTGGGCAGTCCGCGTATGGCGAATGCGCCGCATGAGGCGAGCCTGTTCCTCGGAACTAACCGCGTAATTAGCCGCCAGAAAGGCTTCAATAGCTTCGTCGTCCGGCATTGGGGCTCCGTCGCCGGGATCGAAGGGCGTAGCGCGTTCAGCGGCCAAAGCAGCATCGACTTGGTTCCGCAGCGTTGCGAGGCACTCCCCGTCCAGCACTCCGGGCAGGATCGCATAGCCGTACTCCTGCAAGTGGTCGAGGGCGGTGCGGTGCTGCGATTTGTCGAGAGCTAGTGGGTCCACAATCAATTCTCCACAGTTGCGTGAAGGCGTGCTTTAGCGATGGGATTTTGCGTGCTGTCTAGGTGAGTTTCTCCAGCACGTGTTCCTCGTAGTACTCCGAGGAAAAACCAGCCTCGGCGTAGGCTTGGGTGGCCGCGGACCACTGGCTGTAAAAGGTGCGTTGCTCGGGATCGGGATGTTCGGCCAAACGCTGAGGGAGGAGCACCCAATTGGTCAGCGGCTGGCTGGCGGCGCGGCTGTAGTAGTGGTGCAAGGTGCGCCGGGCGCGGGCGCGTTGCCCGGGCAGGCGGGTGTGAAAAATGGCAATGTCGTACAAAACCAAGGTGCCAGCCGGGCCGCGGATGGGCACTTCTTCATAGTCCGACCCCAATTGGACGCGGGCCTCGTCCACTGTCTCGTAAGGACCGCTGTTGGGCACGACGCAAAAGCAGGGATCGCCGGCCTCCACGTCGCTCAAGTAGTGGATGGCGCAGACATAGGTGCATTCGTAGGGACGCTCGGGCTCGGTCTCGGTGGTGGGTTGGTAGGGCCGGTCGCGATGAAAGCGCATCTCGCCGTCGCCTTTGCCAGCGGGCACATCGCGGAAATCGAATTGGGCAAAGCGAGGTTGGGGTGCCATGATGGTCTGCACTATATCATAGGAGATCGCCGGCTGGATAAAGCGGTCCAACTCGGGATGGTGAACCAAAATTTGCCCGTGCGAAAAGACGCCCAAGTGGTCGGGGCCCCATTCGCGAGGGATTTTCCCCTTGGAGCGATCGACAAAGGCGTTGAGAGTGCGGATGTCGGCGGGAGGCAGGGCGTCGGCAACTACGGCGTACTTATACTGCTGAAAAAAAGCGAGTATGTCTTCCTTGTTATCGGGGACGAAAATGGGAGGCTGTGACATGAAGAATTCCCTTTTAAAATTGCTGTTTGAAATGGTACTAGACCCGCAGGAGGATCCGATTGCTGGACCATCATTCAGATTCACCTTGTTGCCAAGCCGCCAGAGCCTTCATACGGTTTTTCTGTGGGACTCACCTATGCAGATACGGTCTTGATATACGCTCCGTTTCTATAGAGTCTCTCCTGGGCCTCTTTCCCAGTTGGGTCAAATTCGACCCACTTCCCGCTTCCCATGACAAAAGTGCCTTCCCCTCTTAGTCGTCCGTTCTCGTCCACATAAGTCCACTTCCCGTCAAATAGCCCGTTCTTATAGTTTATCTCTTCTTTTACTTTTCCATCCCTGTAATACTCAACCCATCTTCCCTCGCTTTTATCATCCTCAAAGCGGCCCTCGTAGCGCAACTCACCGCTAGCGAAATATCCGACCCATTTACCGTGCTTTTTCCCGTTTTTGTATTCTCCCTTGTATTCTACCCCACCATCGGCGTAATAGACGACCCATTGTCCGTCCTCATGGCCGTTGTCGTATGTGCCTTCTTTGCGTATCTTCCCGCTCTCGTAATACTCGATCCGCTTTCCGTGCAGTTTTCCATCTTTCATGAGTTCAACTCCTCCTTGCCAAACCGAAAAATAGCTCTGTTCTATCGAATCGACAATCAGATGGCGTTGGGAGCCTATTAGTGATCATCGACGCTCATACCCATTTCTACGATCCCCATCGCCCGCAGGGAGTGCCTTGGCCCAATAAAGAGGACGGGGCCATTTACCGGACCGTACTGCCGGAGCACCACAGAGCAGTAGCCGAACCCACCGGCGTCGGCGGCACCGTAGTGACGGCGGCTAGTGTCTGGCTCGAAGATAACCAGTGGCTCCTCGACCTGGCCGCCAACGACTCTTGGATCGTTGGAGTCGTCGGGTACGTCGATTCCAGACCCGGCTTCAGTGCCCACATCGAGCGTTTTGCCGCTGACCCGCTGTACAGAGGTATTCGCGCTGGCCCTGAATTTGTCGCCGACGACGGCGGTGCCATCGAGCGCGCCAAGACAATGGCCGACCACGACCTACAAGTGGATATCAGCGTGTCCCCCCAGCAGGCCGAATCGCTATGGGTGGTGGCGCGCCAAGTGCCCGATCTGCGCTGGGTGCTCAACCACTGCGGCCAGCCAAAGATAGAGGGCCAAGCGCCCGATCCCGACTGGGCCGAATACGTGCGCACAGCCGCGACTTGGCCGCAGATTTTTTGCAAGGTTTCCGGCCTAGTAGAGTACAGTCAGGTGCAGCCAGCCCCGGCCGCCCTCGAATTTTACCTGCCCACGCTGGAAGTGTTGTGGGACGCGTTCGGCGAGGACCGGCTCATATACGGCTCCAACTGGCCGGTGTGTGAAATGTCGAGCGACCACGCCACCGTGCAGGCCATTGTCGGCACTTATTTCGAGTCCAAAGGGACATTAGCAGCACAGAAATACTGGTGGCAGAATACTGCTGCTGCCTACAAGTACGTCCAGCGCTGAATACTGCCCAACCTCACCCATGCCACCTGAACCCGCTAAATCCCCGTTCACCTTCAAAGGCATCGTCGTCGGGGCCATCTTCTCACTGATAGTCAGCCTCTGCGCACCTTTTGTTGTCTTTATGCTTCAGGCCTCCTCCATGGGTATCAACAGTTCGTCGCCCGGGGCCATCTTTTTCTTTTTTGTGCTCACCCTCTTCGTCAACGTCGTCCTCGGGCTGATTAAGCGTCAGTTTGCCCTGGGCCGGGCCGACCTCATCCTCGTTTACTCCATGCTGCTGATGGCGGTAACCCTGCCGACCTACAATTTCCTTAACTATCTGATCGGCATGATTTCTGGCCCCTACTACATGGCCTCGCCGGAGAACAATTTCGCCGAAGTTTATCTGCCTTATATCCCCGACTGGATGGTACCCCAAGATGAACAGGCCATTTTTGCACTCTACGAGGGATTGCCAAGCGGCCAATCCATACCCTGGGCCGCGTGGATCGAACCCCTATCGCACTGGTTTGCTTTCTTTTTGTGCTTGAGCTTTATGATGATATGCATGGCCACTATTCTACATCGTCAGTGGTCGGCCCACGAGCGTCTCAGTTATCCTATGACGCAACTGCCCCTGCAGATGATCGAAGGCACGAGTCCGGGGCAGGTGGCACCCTTTTTTAAAAAAAAATTAATGTGGCTCGGCTTTGCCGTGCCTTTCATTCTATTCAGTTTTTCGGGGTTAAACCACTACCTGCCGGTCGTGCCCGAATTTCCCTTTTACATCGCCTGGATTCACTGGTTTCGCGATATCAACACTTGGGGAGAAGGCTTGGCGCTCAGTTACGCCTGGCTCGGGTTTTTCTACCTGGTCGATCTGAATATTTCCCTCAGCATTTGGTTCTTTTTTTTAATAGGCAAGTTCCAAGACGGACTGTTCCGCACCTTGGGCATTCACAGCACCGAGCAGCTAAGTCAGTACGAGTACTCCCAGTTGGCAGATCTGACCCATCAGGCCGTGGGCGCTAGCATAGTCTTCGTACTCTTTGGATTGTGGACGGCCAGGCACCACTTGCGGGATGTGGTAGCCACGGCTTGGCGGCCGGCCAGTGGCGTCGACGACAGCGAGGAGTTGATGTCCTACCGCCTGGCTTTTTTTGGTCTGATCGCCAGTTTGCTCTTTGTCTGTTTCTGGCTGTGGCGCTCGGGGCTTCCCCCCGTCGTCATTCCCGTTTTTCTCTTTATTTGCCTGATCTACTACATTCTCATCACCCGGGTCGTCTCGGCCGGTGGTGTGCCCACGGCTCGGCCCCCACTAGTGGCACCTTATTTCATTATTTCGGGACTAGGCACTTCGATTCTGGGCGCCAAAGGCATGGTAGCCCTGTGTTTCACTATGGTGTGGCAGGCGGAAATGCGCCTCTTCCCCATGCTCGCCTGCGCTAACGCGCTTAAGCTAGCCGAATCGATCCGCGGCTCGAAGAGGCGCCTTTTTCTGGCCCTGCTACTGGCTCTAGTGTGCAGTATGATCGGCGGGACGATGATGAATTTGCACCTAGGGTACACCTATGGCGGCATCAACCTAGGATCCTATGCCGGCTTTGGCGGCAACTGGGACCTGTGGTTGTCGCTAGTGCACAATCCCCGAGAGGTGGATGTACGCGGTTGGATCTTCACTGGCGGTGGTGCCGCCTTTGAGGCTTTTCTGATGGTCGCTCAGAAGCGCTGGTACTGGTGGCCATTCCACCCTTTGGGCTTTCCTTTGGCCATTGGCTGGCTCACCAGCGAAATATGGTTTGCCGCCATGCTCGCCTATCTGTGCAAATTGACGATTCTGCACTTTGGCGGTCCCAAACTCTACCGCATTTTAAAGCCCTTTTTCTTGGGATTGATCTTAGGCGAAGTCTCCGTCGCCGCCTTCTGGGCCATCATCGATACGCTGCTGGGCGGGAGCGGCAATGTCATAACCTACATGTGAATGGATCAAATGCCGACTTCGATTGGGCGATAGGGTTCACCGCCTTCAAGTCGCCGCTCCCAATCGCTCACTCCAAGCTCTGGGACGCCGAAGAGCTGGCGTCGATTGTGGGATTGGGTAATCCGCTGCTGAATGGACGCGGGCAAATCCCGATAGTCGTACTGCGTCTTCATCCACGAGCGGACGTACGAATACTCGAGTACTTTGCGGTCGCTGTTACTGCGGTTGTGAAAGCGGGCGTGCCAGCAGTAGCCGTTGAAGAGTACCGCGTCGCCGGCTTTAGCCGTTAGCTTGGCGTGATGTGGCATGTCCTCGTGATTTTCAATGTCGGGCAAAGGATGTCCCATCTCAAAGCGATGGCTGCCGGGAACGATGGCAAAGGTGGCACCGTTTTCGGGGACGTCCACCAGATAGGTGAAGACTTTGGTCATGATCACTGAGTCCGGCAAATACACGCCCTTTATGTCGCAAAGATCGCAGTGCCAGCCGCCGCCCGACTCGGTATTGGCTTCCCTGACGCCTCCATGAGCATAGCGCAGTTGCACATCCTCCCCTATCACCGCTCGCACGACGGGGAAGATGGCGGGGTGATCCACCATATCGACGAACACCTCGTCCTGATAGAGCAGGTCGTACAGCGAGTCATTCTTCGCCGCCCGGTCGAAGGCATCGAGTACCCGCTTTACCTCGGCACCCGACAGCGCCCCGCGGATAAAGACAAATCCCTGTGAGTTATACTGTTGCCTAGCTTGTTCGGGTGTCATATTGGGGCCCGTTTTTCACAAAGTTTGGCGATTTAATAATTTGGCTCGGTGCCCTTGCCGACGCTGCTCAACGGCGAGTAGCGTCTCTGCGGCAGGCCATCCGAGTTCGGATAGCCCTTTACCTTGCCCGTCCAATAACTGGGCGCGGCGGTGACGCCGAAAAGGTGGGCGAGGTTATCTCTGGCAGCGATCGTCTCCAGCGCCTGCGGCGCTAGCTCTGGCAAGGCCTGTCGCATCCAGCTATGGACGTAGGTGTATTCGAGCAGTCGCACAGTTGCATCCGCGCGGTTGCCCGTGCGCGCCTGCCAGAGATTGCCGTGCAACACTGCGGCCGATCCCACCTTTAGGTGCAGCGGCAGGTAGTGGGGCATTTCTTCTATGTAGGTGATATCGGGAAACGGGACTTCCGCTTTGAAACGGTGGCTCGCCGGAACCACGGCCAGACAGCCGCCGTCGGGTGGGGTATCGTCTAGGCACACGAATAGCTGGAGGCACAGGTTGGAGGCGGCATGGTGAACCCCGAGCATGCCGGCGACCTTCCGGTGCCAACCCCTGCCGGCTGCTCCGGGCTCGACTGATATAGCGGCCAGGGAGCGCAAAGACACATCGTCGGATAAGATCCGATGGATTATTGGGAACAGATTCGGATGTTCTGCTAGGTGGATGAAACAGTCGTCTTGATTGGGCAGATCTTCTAAAGCGCCTACCTGCGCGGCCTCGGCAAAAGCGCGTCGGACGCGGTCGAGTTCATCTGCACTCAGGGCCTCTTCGACGAGGAGATATCCTTGGCCTTCGTATTCGGCCTGCTGCCACTCAGTCAACCCATTCACCTCTCGCTTATGAGTTGGGCCGGCATCGAACTGGGACCAATACTACAAACTCTCCCGCTGTAGCCAGAGCCAACGGGAGAGTTTATAGCGAAAAATTAAATGGTTGGTGCTTTTACCGACTGAAAGATGCCTTGATATGGCCCCAAGTATCGTTTTCGACGGACGTCGCTAGCAGTTCCTCGTTGACCGGCAAGAGAATCCAGTCCGGTAGGAAATCGGCGTTTTCGGAAGATTCATTGAAGTTGAGGGCCCAGTCGGAGAAGACTTCGCCGGTCTCTTCATTGCCGCAGCACAGGCCCACGTCCCCGTCCTTGTTGCGGGCTGCCAAGCCGATGATTTCCCCTTCTTGCAGATCGTGGATAATACTGCCTTCGGGATCTTGCCAGTTAAAATCGTCCCACCACACGTGCCACAGCTCGATTTGCCAGTTGTATTCCTGACCCAGTTCGGGCTCGGTCCACTGATAGGCACCATCGGAATAAGGTTCCCCCCGATACCAATCGGCCTGAGTCATCCAGTGCCAGTTCCAAGGTACTCCAACCTCTTCCGTTTTGCTGTGGAAGAAGAAGTGGGAAATCTGGGCGTGGCGGTTGCGCTGACGTTGCGCTTCCTCATCGCTCTGCCCTTCCGAACTCCAGTAGAGCCCGCCCGAATGATCGGCATCGACGGCTAGTTCGATATCGTCGCGCTGGTGGCTCCAATAGTCATCGTAGCGATCGTAAGCCAAGTAGATGCGCTCGGTTTCGTCGTTCCAGCCAAAGGTAAAACGCACGGCTAAGTCAGACGCATCCGGCTCGGTATCCGTGACATCAATTTGGGTGATTAAGAGGTTGTTTAGATCCTGTTCGGTGATCCACAACTCCTCTGGCACGACCTCCCACTCAGACAAATCGGCATCCAGAACCGGTAAGTGCGAAGTGGGCCATTGCCACATCTCGAAAATCACGCCCGGCGGATCGTGGGCACCAGCGGATGTGGTAAAGCCAAGTGCTATGGCAAAGGACACAACACCCTTTAAAAGCTTGCTCATAGGTTCCTCCTTGTGGAAGGGCAAGAGAGCTTATGGATTGGTTTGTAGCTATTCAGTATAGATAACCATCTATAGATTGCAAGTCAATGTTTTCTTGTGGCCAATCGGGACGCAGCTATGGCAAGGGGGCATTACCGCGCAACAAGGCGGTTGAGCGGCAGTTGCCGTTTCTGTACATTCCCGACCGTCAGTGAATTTGTGGCCGCGTTCTCGGTTGGTTTCACCGAAAAGGAACTGACGTGAAAAAGAGAATCCCCCTGCTCATAATTTCTTGTCTGAGCGCGGCAAATATCGGAAGCGCGGCCGACGAAATCGTCCTAGTTGGCAGCAGTGGATCACTGCCGTGGCAAGAGGGGGGTGGGACCATTGCGGCGACTGCGATCTTGGATGAGTCCACCGTCAATCAGACCAATACCCCCGGTGGAGTAATCGACTTCGAGTCCATCGATTTCCCCGGGTGGATTTTTCCGCAAAGAGTTGACACAACCGACAACATTCTCATCGGCCTCACCAGCAAAGAGCGCGGCGGCTCGATCAGCAGTCCCATCCCCAGTGCCCAAGTCAGTTTCAAAAACGATTATAGGAAATTGATCGACGCCGACGGTCAAACAGCGCTGGAAGTAAGAGCTACTTCTAGCGCCTCCAGTGCCGGTGCGCTCGGTCTGATCTTAGAATTCGATCTCAACGCCCTATTCGCCGTCAATCGCATCCGATTTTTTCCCCGCAATGCCGCTCCCGAACTGCCGGCACCTGACTTTCCCTTTCACAACGATTTTATCAAGGGATACGAGATTTTTATCAATGACGGCCGGCCCGAATCCTATCTCAACAATCGACCGATATGGACGACAATCGCCCTCGAAGGCCAGAACGAGGCAGCGGTCGTCGATCTGAGCATCCCCACCCAATTCGTGCGCCAGATACGCTTCAAATCGCTTACGACAGCCGACTTCGAGATTGCCGAGTTCCAGGTTTTTGCCGAGGGGTTTGTGCCGCAGGCGACCTATCTGTCCAACGTATTCGATTTTGGCGAACCGGCCTTGCTGGGCCACTTGCGCTGGATCCAAGAAACCATCGGTGACTCCGTGCTCTCGGATATACAAATCCGCACGCGCACGGGTATGGATCCCGAGCCGGTCGAGTTTACCCGAGTCGGCATCCAGAGCATCGGACTGACCGAGGTGAGCCGCACGGTGGGGGGCGTGTCGAATCTGGAAGAAATTCGGGTCAAAGTGCCCTGGAAGCGCCCGCAAGACGTGGACGACGACGAACTTAGAACTTTAGTCGAAACCGAGCTAGAGGACGATCTGCTGAGCGGAGAAGAGGCGCTTTTGGCCTGGACCCAGTTGCCACTAAAACTGCGAGCACAGCTCGAAATTTCGCAAGCCGAGTACGGCAAGATCAAAGAGCAGGGGCCGATTCGCGATGATCTGACGAACTGGAGTCCTTGGTCTCCCCCGTACTCGGCCGCCGGTATAGTCGAGGCCCAAGCCTTGGGAACACCCGGGTCGGGAACGCCGATACTCTCTCCCAGTCCCCGCCGCTATTTTCAATTTATGGTCGAGTTTGCCAGCCGGGGCTTTGACGCGGCCTCCGGCTTGGGAGCCTTGGCCTTTGAGCTGTCCACGCCGGCTCTAGCCGATACCCTCATCGGAGAGGTGTTTCCCCGGCACGCCGACGTCGGTGCAGCGACTGTTTTCACCTACGCCGTCCTAGCGAAGATTGGCCAGACGACAGCCGGTTTTGACCAATTGGAGATCGAGACGCCGCTCAAGGTGGAGTCCATTGGCATGGTAGAGGTCCACAGGCCCAACGGCGAGATCGAATCGGCCGATTTTTCAGCGCGCTCATTGGACCATCTCCCCATCGAAGCAGGCCACGGCTTTGCAGTGCTGGCCGTCTCAGACCACGGCCTACTTTTGCAATTGCCGCCAGTGAACGAAAACAATGCGCTCGTCAAGGTAGAATTCGCAACAGCGGTTTTGCGTTTTGGCACGGTATTCTCGGCTCGAGCGTTCAATACCGAAGTCGGCGCAGTAGGACAAAACATACTCGCGGGCAATGCGGCAGATTTAGGACGAGAGACACTAGTAGATCCCGATCTAGCCCGCATTGGCGCTCCTGTGCCCACCAATCTGACCGTAGAGGTGGCCATAAGCGACGATCTATTGACCAATGTGCGCACTGAGCCAGTCGTATTTACACCCAATGGGGATCAAATCAACGATCGCACTGCTATTCACTACGATATCACCAATATCGCTAGTCCCGTTCTCGTGGAGATCGAACTATTTGACTTGGCCGGCCGCTCGATCCGATCTCTGCAAATGGAAAAACAGACCAGCGGGCGTTTTGCCATTGCTTGGGAGGGTACCGATGATGAGGGTCGGCTCGTGACTCCGGGGCATTACATATACACCGTTACGCTGAACGCCGATACCGGCGCTGACAGAAGGCTCGGTACCGTCGGCGTTGTCTATTAAAAGCCGACGAGGTGAGCATGGCATCTGCATTGGGCCTATGGGCAAACCGAAGTGAGTTGGGGGGATTCTTCCTGCTGTTGTCGCTGTTGCTCGGTGTTGGCGGCTCGGAGGCCCAAGATTACGGATCTCGCCTCGGGACCCAGCGCGGTGGCGAGGTGAGCTTTGAACCCCGCGGCCCAGGGGTCCTATTCGGGGCGCTCGACCCATCGGTGCGCAAATGGTACGTGCCGCAGGAACTGTACAACGAATACCAGTGGCGTCAGTGGGAATATTCCAACTACGCGCGGCAGCCCTACCAGCGCTATGTTAATACCGCCCTCGAAGGCAATTATTTCTACGATATCTACGGCCATTACGTCACGCGCGGATGGCTGGTGTACGACTGGCACCAAGACCAACCCCAGGCCCTCGGCAGCAGCATCTTTAAGGATGGCCGCTTCAACGACTGGTTCAACAATCTCACGGTGAGTAGCGATTCCGAGGGCCAGTTTTCCTATGCGATCACCGTCGGCAACGAGATCCGCACCACCCTCACCCCCATGACATTTTCCAAGCCGCGTTTTAATGGGCTACAGATGGACTTCGCGGCAGATAAATACCAAGCCACCATCATTGCCTCGCGCATAAGTGATCCGGCTACGGGCGTTACCCCACAGCCAGCTAGAGTCTCCAATTCCACCAGTCTCATTGGCGGACGGGCTACCGTGCAAGTGGGCGACTTCATCACCCTCGGCGGCACCTTGGTGGACGCCCGCAACGCCAATACTGGCTTGGACGTATTCGGCGGCGATCTGATCGCCGGCAGCCTGACGGCCGGCCAGTCTTCCACACCAGTCACCGCCATCGCCATAGTGCTGAGCGACGATTCACCAGCAGACGGGATTGGCGGAGCCGCCCTTTTCAGTCACGACATTCGCATCACCGCCCGCAATTTTGATACAGAGCTAGAGACCGTTTTCACGCTCCAGCAAGTGGTGCGCGAAGGGCTCGAGTGGCCGGTCATTTTTGGCGGGTTTCCCAAGGAGGGATTCACGGCCGCCGACGGCGACGAGCGCATCGTCTTGAACTACGATTTCAAGAGCCCGGCTTACGTCGGTCCTGATCCACTCTCAATCGTCAAGGTCGAATTCAACTACGTATTAGCCAATGACTTCAAAGTAGAAATGTGGTCGAACAAGCAGACTGGTCGGCGCTCCACCCCAGCACCACCTATCACCAACCAAGTCATCGAGGAAAGTGAACCCGCCCTGATTGTGCTGCAGCGGGCGGAGGGCAATGTGCGAGATATATCGAACTTGCAACGGGTGCGGTATGAATACGGTTTGCCCACCGCCAATATGGTTGGGGGTTTCACCATTGAGGGCAAAGATGTATTCGGCTTTGATTTCAACGGGGAGTGGGACCGCAATCTGCGCTTTTTTCAGTATCCCAATCCCGCCATTTTTTCAGCTAGCGGCAATCACGAAATCTCTTCGCTGCACGCCGATGCTTGGTTTTTCAACCTATCCAGGCAGCAATACCCGTGGTTCGGTTTTTTCGAGAGCTACTCCATCGCCCAAGACTATTCGACGACCGCGGCATTCGTCGTCGATCACTCCGGTGACATTCTCTACGATTCGCCCACGACCGCCTTCTACGAATTCGTCGATGACAACGACGATCAAGACCGTTTACCCGATTGGGTGCGCCGGGGGCAATCAGTCGGCGATAATATTGTCTTTCCCGGCTGGGATGAAAATAACGACTTCATCTCCGACTTCAATCAGAACGACAACGCCACCATACCCAATAGCTTGCCCGATTACGAAGAACCTTTTCTGAGATTCGCAGTGGACCGTCCGGAGTTTCTCTTCGGCATCGATCTCAACAACAACGACTGGATCGACCGCTTTGAAGACGATGTGCTGCCGGACTATCTCTACAAGGCCGATCGCCGCGGGTACAATGCCTTTGTGGGGCTCGACATCGCTCCAGATGTGCGTCTTTTGCTGGGACGAGTGGACGAGCGCATGTTTTCCCAACAGCGAGCAAACGAATCCACCTATGGATTATTCACCTTTGACCGCAATTGGGCGGGTTTTGGCCGTGTGCGGGTTTTCGAAATGCTCAAGCGGGTTAAAGACACCATCCCGGACGATCGCCGGGCACCAACGCCGTTCTTAACGGCCCCGGCCCGACCGCTGGTGCCGGATATTTTGCCAGCCGCGGATACCTATGTCAACTCGTCGTTCATCGCCGTCGATCACCTCGGAGTGCCGGGCCTCGAATTAACCTCTAAGCTGAAATACGACTTTTACCATCAAGTGCTAGACGATCCAAGGGACCTCAATGAACGGCCCCTCCGCGATTTTACCAGTTTTTTCGGTGTGATCAACAAAGCGTCTTATACCGCGGAATGGGGTTCCTTTTTGCTGCGACCCGGCCTAAAGAGCGAGTACTTCCGGCAGAGCGAATTCTTGCAGGAAGAGGAACCCCACCAACACTGGGCCGGGATCGCCCAAGTGTTGGCCCAGACGCGGCTGACACCCAATACCAAAATCGAAACGGGACTCGAATTGTTGCGCTTTCGCGATCTGGTCGCCGACGAAGACGACATGCTCGCCAGAGGAGTCGCGGCAGAGACCGGAGATTTGACTTCGACTCAGGTCGCCATCCAACTGTCGGTCACCTCGGGATACCTCGGGTATATCCTCACCACCCAGGTCGGGTTGCGGGTCGGGCGCATCGGCACAGAGCGCATTAGCGAAACTGCGCCGGGCGTCTTTGAGAAAAGGAGTAAAGGGCGCTCGGAAACGACCAGTTTTATCACGGTTTTCGCAGGGGTCGAGTAAAGATGAATTCGCGCACCTGGATCCTCTGGGTAGGACTAGCCGGTGCCGCCTCTGCCCAGCCAGAGTACGGCTATCGGCTAGGCGAACGAGTCGGCGACCACGTCGTCTATTCCACCCGTGGCGTACCGCTTTATACCGAAGCCCTAGAACCCACAGTACAGCGCTGGTATTTACCGGCCAGTTTATTCTCCGACAACCACCACCAATGGGAATACACCAACTACGCTCGGGATCACTTTCTGCGCTACGTCAGCCCCAGCTTGGAAGGAGATGTATTCTACGATGGCTTTGGCAGCCTGATCACGCGCGGCTGGCTCATTTACGACTGGCGTCAGGTGCAGCCGCGCATCGCCGAAAGCTCACAGATATTCAAGGCGAGCCAGTACGTGCGATGGTTCAACAGGCAATTGCTGGCCGTCGATAGCAAGGGAGATTACAGCTTCTCCATCCTCGTCGGCGATGAACTCAATACTACACTGACGCCGATGACGTTCAGAAAGGCCGGCTTCAATGGGGTCATGGCCAACTTGGCGACTAATCGCCTGCGCCTCACAGGACTCTTTTCCCGCATCTCGGGACCAGTGCTGCTAGAGACCGTGGGGCTGGTCGATCCCAGAGTCAACTCCACCAATCTGGTAGCGGGCCGCAGCGAAGTGGATCTGTTCAAGGGCTTGACCATAGGACTGAATCTGGTCAATTCCCACACTTCTAATGGCAGTCGGGAAAGTTTCGCCGGCAACCCCTTCAAGGGCGAGCTATCGACGGGCCAGCTTGAGGACGCACTGCGCTCGGTCCTAGTGCGGCTCAGCGATGACTCGCCAGAAGACGGCGAGGCAGGAGCCATCCTCATCGACAGGGACATCGAAATAAAAACCAAGCTCAAACGTCCTTCCCCTGCTGACCCAACGGTATTAGTGGAGCGGGACACCCTCATTGTCGGCAGTTCTTTTGGCTTCGACGCCACCCACATTCAGGGTGGTTCGGTGCGGAACGGTCTGCTCGTGGCCGATGGGGCCGAGAGCATTGTATTGCATTACGTCTTCGCCCCTACGGAGGGCGAGAGCGAAAAAGGCTCCTTGCGGCTATTGCTGCAACAGCGACTAAATCTGAGCTTGGCAGAGGCCCAAGATGTAATCCAAGCGATCGAAAATGTGCGCTTTCGCCTAGTATTGGCCAATGACTACCGCGTGGAAATGAGCTCGGATCGGCAGACCAACCGCTTTGGCGTGCCTCAATTCCTGCCGGTCACCAGAGCCGAAGGCAACATCAAGAATGAAACCAACAGCCGCCAAGTAGTTTTCGACTACGGCCTGCCCACGGCCAATCTGCTGTACGGCCTCAGCGCCGAATGGCGCAATATGCGCGGTTTCGATTTCTACGGGGAAGTAAATATCAATTCCAACTATCGAAAATACCCGAATCGGCGCAAAAAGCATCACCGCGCAATTGCGGGTATTGCAGATGACAAAAGGTCGCTGGGCTGGCTGGCTAATCTCTCTTGGCAAAGCTACCCTTGGTCGGCCTTCTTGGAAGGCTTTGGCATGGACGACTCCTATTCCACCAGCGTCCGTCCGGTGCCCCCATCTGGAGTGGCCAACTACGCACCCGAAGCCACCGAGGTTTTATACGATTTTGTCGACGACAACGACGACCAAGATCGCCAACCCGATCAAAAGCGCCTCAATCAGGGTAGTCTGGTGCCGCCACAAGTAGGCGATTTTAACATCGACCAGACCGGCGTCGCCGACCCAGAAGTCTTCCCAGGTTACGACGAAAACGGAGATTTTATCTCTGATTTCAACCAGAACCACAATCCCATCCGCCGCAATCTGCTGCCCGATTACGACGAACCGTTTTTGCGCTACCACTCCGACCGGCCCGAGTTTCTCTTTGGTATGGATCTGAACAACAACAATTGGGTCGATCGCTTCGAGAATGACGATTTGCCTGATTACCCGTACAAAAAAGATCACTGGGGCTACAATGCCTACGGTGGCCTCCAACTCGGTCCGCAAGCCAAGCTGACTCTCGGACAACTGCGGCAGGAAAAACGCGAGACGGGCGAGGAGAATCTGACGACCTATGGCCTCCTAACCGCAGTCGAGGATCTGCCGGACAAGGGCCGCCTGCGCCTCTTCGATATGTTGAGATTGGCCAAAGACGATATTCCCGATCCCTTGTCGCAGTGGATCGTATCCACGCCCGAATTTGGCGACCCGGGAATCGACAGTGGGCACCATGTCCAAGTTCCAGATCGCCTAGCGGCCGCAGATACGTGGATCAACACCTTCTATGCGGACTGGAAATACGCCAGTCCAAACCAGTGGAGTACTTTTCACCGGTTTAAATGGGAAACTTGGCGTCAGCGCAATACGGGCGTGGACGAACTCGTCGATGACGAGGGCAGTCAAATGGGCACCGGCGGCGAACCCGTCGCTATCTACGACCCCCTCGGTCCACAAGGCCGCAACGGTCGCCGGTCTTCGGGATTTTTGGGCTTAATCGACAAGGCGGAATACCAGTATTCGTGGCGGGGTTTGACCATCGCTCCCAAAGCAAAAAGCGAGTTCCTCAGCCAGACCCCCTTCGACCGGACACTGGACAAGCGCCGCACTTGGGACGCGCTTTTCTTTTTGCAGATCCACTTTTTCGTCCTGCGCACGACCAAGATCGAAGGCGGTTTGGAACAGCGGTTCTTCTACGATGTCCTAGACTCGGAAGAAAATCTGCAAGTCGGACAGCTCAGCGGCGATTTTCGCGGCACGGTGCTGGCGCTCCAACTCACGAATCCAACTACCTATTTGGGCTACAAATTGACCACCGAGGTGGGCATGCGCTACGATCGGAGATCCCTGGAAAGGGTCGGCGGCAAACGCCAGCAGAAGGCCTCGGGTCTGTTCTTCGCCTCCATGCTGGTGGGTCTGCGTTGAGTCTCCCAGTACTTTGTATACGTGATGTGTGACTTTTTTTCGTTGATGGCGATCCCTCGCCTATCTTATTTGTGCACGCAAACAGATAGGGCTTATCACGGAGGGATCACCATCATGTATAATGTAGAAGAATTTGTCATTGCCATCTATTGCCTTTTGGAGGACGAGTTGTATCCGGCGTTTTTACAGCAGCATGGGCTGCCGCGTCGGGCGGGGTTCCCTCCGGCGTTAAGCGACAGCGAATGCCTGACCGTCGAGTTGGTCGGTCCGTATTTGGGCTATACCAGCCAAAAGCAACTCTACGAG